>NZ_LMRY01000020.1:0-81150 GCF_001427935.1 Paenibacillus sp. Soil724D2 | reverse complement strand
AGGCTGGCCTGCTGCGCAGCTTTCCGAATTTGAAGTATACGGAGCTGCGACTGGGGATACACAGGCGCCGACTGCACCGACAAATTTGGCGTATACGACGCCTGCTTCTGGTCAAATTAAATTGACGTGGAACGCTTCAACGGATAACGTCGGCGTAACCGGTTACGACATCTACGCAAATGGCAGTCTGCGCGGAAGTGTAGCTGGCAATGTGCTGACTTACACGGATAACCAACCGGATACGGCCACGGTCAGTTACTACGTTACATCGAAAGATGCAGCAGGCAACGTTTCTGCCGCAAGCAATACGGTAACGCGTAACGGCAGTGTCGCAAGCGGCACCAACCTCGCTGTGGGCAAAACGATCACAGCATCGTCAAGCACGCNGATCTCGAGCGTACGGATCTGGCAAAAGACAAGACAGGTGTTTTCGTAAATACAAACTTCGTATCAACAAGAAGAAAGTATACCGGCTATGTAAAGAGATGAACGTTTCTGCCGCAAGCAATACGSTAACGCGTAACGGCAGTGTCGCAAGCGGCACCAACCTCGCTGTGGGCAAAACGATCACAGCATCGTCAAGCACGCAAACATTTGTCGCAACAAATGCGAATGACGGCAGTGCCWCTACATACTGGGAGAGTGGTTCCGGTGCTTATCCGGCTACGCTTGCCGTTAGCTTGGGCGCAAATGCTTCCATCTCGTCTGTTGCTGTCAAGCTGAACCCAGACCCGGTGTGGGCAACGCGTACGCAAACGATCGAAGTGTTGGGAAAAGCGCAAGGCAGCACGGCATTCACGACGCTTGTTTCTCCCGCTACATACACGTTTAATCCGTCTTCCGGCAACGTGCTCACAATTCCTGTGACAGCGACAGTCAGCGACGTACAATTGAAAATCACGGCGAACTCTGGTGCGCCGGGGGCTCAAGTTGCCGAGTTTGAAGTCATCGGTACCCCAGCTCCGAATCCGGATCTGACGATCACCGGCCTGACTTGGACGCCGAATTCGCCAATTGAAACCGACGCCATTACACTTAACGCTGTTGTGAAAAATATCGGCACCGCCTCCTCAACGGCGACAACCGTTAACTTTTACGTAAGCACGACGAAAGTCGGATCTGCCCCAGTAGCAGCTTTAGCAGCAGGTGCAACGGCTAACGTGTCAGTAAACATCGCAGCCCAAACGGCAGGCAGCTACACACCGACAGTGAAAGTGGACGAGGAGAATGCCCTCATCGAGCTGAATGAAAGCAATAACAGCTACACAAGCAGCTCCAACTTGGTTGTTAATACGGTTCCGAGCTCTGATTTGGTAGCTACGGCTTCATGGGCACCAAGCAATCCAGTAGCCGGCAATAACGTATCATTTACTGTAAATCTGAAAAACCAAGGCAACATAGCTTCCGCAAGCGGCGCTCATAACGTCACCGTAGCTCTTCAAAATTCTTCTGGTTCAGCCATTCAAACATTTACTGGCTCTTATAGCGGTGCCATCGCAGCGGGAGCATCCGTTAATGTAGCCCTAACTGGTACATGGGCCGCAGTAAATGGCAGTTTCACGGTAGTTGCAACGGTTGCAGCCGATGCGAATGAAGTAAGTATGAAACAAGCAAACAACACTAGCACTACAAGCCTTGTTGTCTATGCTGCACGTGGTGCGAGCATGCCATATACCCGATATGATACGCAGGATGCATCCATCGGTGGTGGTGCCAATGTGAAGTCCGCACCTACATTTGATCAATCGCTTACCGCATCTGAAGCTTCTGGTCAAAGCTATGTAGCTCTTCCTTCGAACGGCTCCTATGCGCAATGGGCAATCAGACAGGGGGAAGGCGGAGCAGGTGTAACCATGAGATTTACGATGCCAGATTCGAGTAACGGCATGGGATTGAACGGTTCGCTTGACGTTTATGTAAACGGCGTTAAAACCAAAACCGTTTCGTTGACATCCTACTATAGCTGGCAATATTTCTCCAGTGACCAGCCTGCAGATGCGCCTGGCGGTGGACGTCCACTTTTCCGTTTTGATGAAGTGCACTTTAAACTGGATACAGCCCTCCACCAAGGAGATACGATCCGTATACAGAAGAACAATGGAGACAGCTTAGAATATGGCGTTGACTTCCTCGAAATTGAGGCAATTCCTACCGCTATTGCACGTCCGACTAACTCGGTCTCTGTAACCGATTACGGTGCCGTTCCGAACGATGGACTAGATGATCTTGCAGCTTTTAACTCTGCTGTCAGTGCAGCTGTTTCATCTGGAAAAACGTTGTACATTCCAGAAGGAACGTTCCATCTTAGCAGCATGTGGCAGATCGGTACTGCCAGCAACATGATTAATAACCTAACGATTACGGGTGCAGGCATTTGGTTTACAAACATCCTATTTACGAATTCAAATGCGGCTGGCGGCGGCATCTCGTTCCGTATCAGCGGTCAACTTGATTTCAGTAACGTATATATGAACTCGAATCTCCGTTCGCGTTATAACCAAAATGCCATATACAAAGCATTTATGGATAACTTCGGGACAAACTCCAGAATTCACGACATCTGGGAAGAACACTTTGAGTGTGGTTTCTGGGTAGCCGATTATGCTCACACGCCAGCTATTCATGCCGATGGTCTGCTGATTGAAAACAGCCGTGTCAGAAACAATCTTGCCGACGGCATTAACTTCTGTCAAGGAACGAGCAACTCAACAGTACGCAATTCAAGCTTGCGCAATAACGGCGATGATGCTCTCGCTGTTTGGACAGATAACACCAATGGCGCTGTAATGGGTGTAAATGATACCTTCACCTTCAACACAATTGAGAATAACTGGCGCGCAGGTGCTATTGCATTCTTCGGAGGAAGCGGACACAAAGCTAGTAACAACTTAATTGTAGATACTGTTGGTGGTTCCGGTTTCCGAATGAACACTGTATTCCCGGGTTACCATTTCCAAAACAACACCGGTATCGTGTTCTCGGATAATACCCTAATTAACACGGGTACTAGTCAAGATCTTTACAATGGGGAACGTGGTGCGATCGATCTAGAAGCTTCCTCGGATCCTATACAAAACCTGACTGTCTCCAACGTTACTATTCTTAACACGCAACGCGATGCAGTTCAATTTGGTTATAGTGGTGGATTCCAGAATATCAACTTTAATAACGTTACTATTGACGGTACTGGTCTCGATGGGGTGACAACTTCACGCTTTGCAGGACAACATAAAGGTGCTGCTATCTATACGTACACGAATAATGGTTCTGCAACGTTTACTGGATTGACGACCAAGAATATTGCTTATCCTAGTCTCTACTTCATTCAGACCGGTTTTAATTTAACAATTAAATAAGTCAAATTCATGTTTGTCGGCGGCGAGGAGGTTATTCAAACTCCTCGCCTTTGTAATCCACTTAAGTCCGAGCCAGCAATATAGTCCGATTAGGATCCAGGCTGTTTAAATTGTTTATTCTCACAATTCGGAACATAAGACACAATAACCGTAATTAAACACATGTTAATTGCCATTTGTTGTACAATAAAATGGTATTGATGCATAAAAGGATAGTGAGGTGGCCGCATGGTTAATATTTTGGTTGTAGATGATGAGCCGATGATTTGTAAAGGCGTGGCTACCATATTGAAACAGTCGAATCTGGACATCGCTGAGGTGTTTATCGCATATAACGGTTTTGAAGCGTTGGATTTTATACATTTGGAGAAAATCGATCTTGTTTTTACGGATATACAGATGGAAAAGATGAACGGTATTGAATTAATTGAAAATATATTCATGGAAGATCCTACGATTCCAATCGTCATTTTATCCGCCCATGGCGAGTTTGAGTACGCACAGAAGGCGATCCGTTTCGGAGCCAAGGAATATTTGGTCAAGCCGATAACGCCGCCTCATCTCATTTCGGTAGCAGCTAAGTTGCTGGGGGAGAAGAAAGAGAAGCAGCGGCATTTCTCGAATTGGGAGAGCAGCCGAACCCTGTCAGAGCATACGTCGCTCGAGATGAATTATTACTTGAATGAGCTTGTCACCGGAACGGTCCATGAGTCCGAGGTACCTGCCATTATGGAGAAGCTTGGAACCCGAATGAGGGGTACGCATTACAGCATGTTAGTGATCAAATTATCCCTAGATCGAGGCGGCATTCATGATCAGGAAATATCGACGCTGAAGGACCGTAGTCTTCTGAAGTACGCCGCTTTGAATATTATTGAGGAGACCGTGAATCAGTGGTGTCATCTTGTTTTTAATACGCATAATTCTACTTTCTCCTTGCTGCTGCAAATTCCTGAAGAGGAGATTAGGGGCTCTCATAGCATTAATCAATTGTTGATGGTCGCCCAGATGAGTCACACGAATTTGCAGAAATACGTCAATGTCAAATGTCAGATTGGGATCAGCCGCATTCGGGAGGGTATCACACAGCTGCCTGTTATCTATCAAGAAGCTCTGGAGAGCTTGGCTTGGAGCGAAAAACACAAAGGGCATCACATGTTCTACATTGAGGATATCGGCAAAACGACGAACGAGCAGAATTTAACAAACACGCAGGTTGACGAGGCTAATAACCGAATTGTTTATGAGACAAAAACCTATATTGAAGGACACTTCTGTGATAAAGGCCTGAAGCTTCAAGATATCGCCGATGCTGTGCATTTAAGCCCTAATTATTTGAGTTATTTGTTTAAAAAAGTGATGGGAGTCAACATTTGGGACTATGTGACCAAGCTTCGTATGGAAAAAGGGAAGCAATTGATTCTGACCACGGACAAACGCAGGTACGAAATTTCGGAGGAAATCGGTTACGAATCACCAGAGCATTTCAGTAAAATTTTTAAAAAACATTTCGGGTTGAATATATCGGAGTTAAAACATACGGGTCCGTAAGATGCGACATGATTAGCGTAACAGGACACATCGTCGTTCTTGGCGGTTCCCTTTATAATCGAAAGTGTAGGAACTAACATTTGATGAAACGATTCGAAAGGGGAACCAAACATGAAAGCTAAAAAGGCTTCAGCCATCAGTGCGATTGTACTGACCGTTTTACTCGCAGGATGTGGTACGAACAGTACCACGACTAGCACAACAAGCAGTCCCGCCTCAGCAAAGGAAACAGCAGCAGCAACAGCAACGCCTGCAGCCAAAAAAGTGACAATTACAGCCCAAGGCTTCAAGCCTGACCAGAAGGAAAAGAATGACCAGCTTGACCAGCGGATCAGCCGCTTTAAGGCGAAAACCCCGAATGTTGATTTTAAGAAAGACGACTGGCAGTACAACCCGTTGGAAATTGGGATCAAAATGGCTTCGAATAGCGCGCCAACCGAATATACGACGTATGCAACAGAAGGTAAAGTGCTCGTCGACAAGAAATGGGTCGCTGATATTACCGATTCGATCAATGCCTGGGAACATGCTAAGGACATGAATGATCTTCTTTCCAAACCGTTTGTGGTGAATGGTAAAACGTATGGAGTGCCCATCGACGGTTACGTGATGACCATTACGCTGAATAAGAAGCTTTTCAAAGATAAAGGTGTCGAGCTGCCTCCAATGGATTGGACGTGGGACGATCTGTTAACGGCAGCGAGAAAGATTAATGATCCGGCCAAAGGCATCGCGGGCTTTATTCCAATGGGTAAAGGACCGGAAGCAGGCTGGAACTGGACGAATTTCCTTTATGCAGCTGGCGGCGATGTGCAGAAGCTCGATAACGGGAAAGTGGTAAGCGTGTTCAATTCTGATGCTGGTGTGAAGGCGCTTGAATTTTATAAAAAGTTAAAAGACGAGAACTTAATTCCTCAGAACTGGGCCTTAGGGTATGGCGACGCATTGAGCGCTTTCTCCCAAGGACGCGGTGCGATGGTGATGTGCGGAAGCGGCAACGCGGCTGATGCAGCGATCAATGAAGGCGGTATCAGCAAAGAGGATATGGTCGTATATCCAATGCCTTCGATGACGAAAGGCGGCAAGCATACGGGCGTTCTTGGCGGTAACTATCGTGTTATCAATCCGAAGAGTGATAAGGATCAACAGCAAGTTGCTTTCAAATGGATTACGGATGAGTACTTCACAGACGACTTCTTGAATTCCACGAAAAAAGAAATCGAAGACCGTAAAGGTAAAAATCGTGTCTACATTCCACAACCGATTAATTACTGGAAGGATTCCTCCGATTTCGGCAAAAAGTATACCGATTTACTGGCCAAATATGACAACGTATTTAAATATGACCCGCAATTGCTGAGCCTATGGGATGGCAAGCCTGAAGCGCAGTATGAAGCACAGAAATATTATACCGAGATGGCCAATGTGATCCAAAAAGTGTTCACAACCAAAGATGTTGATTTGAAAAAGACGTTGGCTGATGCTTCGAATAAAGTGCAAACAGAAGTATTTGACAAAGTGAAAGTCGAGTAGCACCGGAAAATCGGATCTAAGCCGTTTAGCGGTTTAGGTCCGATTTTATAAGTTTATGCTTGCGAAGTAAGTTTTCTAACGAAAACTTTAAGGAGTGTTCAACATGGCAGCAGAATTGAGTGTACGGCCTGTCGTAGCGAGTAGTACGGTGAAGAAGAAAATCAACTGGTATTTGTGGGGGACGCTGTTTGTCCTTCCTGAAATGGTGTTATTTATTGTATTTTTATGGGTGCCGATTTTTAAAGGGATTTTCTACAGCTTTTACAATATTGATTTTGTCGATGGCAATCATTTCATTGGCTTGGCTAACTATGTAAGTATTTTTCAAGATGGACTGCTAATCACCTCGATTACAAATACGCTGTACTATATGGGCTTAGGCGTCCTACTCGGATTCTGGGTACCGCCGCTTATCGCAATCGTTGTCTCCGAATTGAAATGGTTTCAAGGCGCAGCCCGTATAATTGGCTATTTGCCAAGCGCTGTTCCAGCCATCGTGCTCTATGGGATGTGGCAGTGGTTTTTTGATGCCGTTGGCCCAATTAACAGCCTGTTACAAACGTTCGGTATCCCAAAAGTGGAGTTCTTCAGTCCGAAGATGGCCATGGGTTCGATTGTTCTGCTAGAAACGTGGCAAAGCTTTGGCGCAGCCACTCTCATTTATATCGCTGCAGTCGTGGGTATTCCGAGGGACATATACGAAGCGGCTGAGATCGATGGCGCCAGTGTCTGGCAGCGTATCCGTCATATCACCTTGCCAAGTATCAAGACGTTGATGCTGCTTCTGCTTCTCTTGCAGTTGATCACAACTTCACAGGGTTTTCAAGCGCAATTATCGATGACCGATGGTGGCCCGAATAATGCGACGCTTACGTACTTGCTGTGGATGAATCATACGGCGTTCCGTGATCTTGATTTTGGCAAAGCGAGTGCAATGGGCAGCTTAATGTTTTTCGTTTTAATTTTACTTTCCGTGCTATACAATTTGCTGCAGCGTAGAGGTGAGAAGGCATGAAGCGGGATGAACGTGGCATTATATCGCCATATGATATGAAAAAAGGTTCTGTGAAAACCGGTTACACCCTCATGGTACTGCTGATGATCGTCATTGGCATTACGACGTTATACCCGTTTTTTAATACCTTTTTTGGTTCGCTCAAAACACGGGAGGAATTCTTTGCTTTTCCA
Organism: Paenibacillus sp. Soil724D2; assembly: GCF_001427935.1. Classification (NCBI taxonomy): domain Bacteria; kingdom Bacillati; phylum Bacillota; class Bacilli; order Caryophanales; family Paenibacillaceae; genus Paenibacillus; species Paenibacillus sp. Soil724D2. Next base: position 73,522 of record NZ_LMRY01000020.1, on the reverse strand, counting down.
CCGACCTTTTTTCCGAAAAGCTGGATTTGGACTAATTACAATGATGCGTGGAACGGGTTCGATTTACCCTTACTGACTTTCTTGAAGAATACCCTATTCATCTACATGGGAAATGTCGTGTGCTCGCTGCTGTTAATTGGTTTAGCGGCCTACGCACTGTCACATTTGAAGGTACCGTTCAAGAGATGGGTGACGCTGTTTTTCTTGGCTACATTGTTGATACCGCCCGCCACGTATATTGTTCCTAACTTTATGAACCTGAAAAGCTTGGGCATGATCAATACGTACTGGGCCTTCTGGCTGCCGGCGGCGGCGAACGCGTACTTCATGCTTCTGCTCAAAAACTTCTTCGATGGCATCCACAAAGAAATTCTGGAAGCAGCGAGAATCGACGGAGCGAGTGAATTCAATTCATTCATTAAAATTGCTGTTCCACTCTCTACACCCATTATCGGGACCCTGCTGATTCTGTCCTTCTCAACAACATGGAACGATTTCTATTGGCCTAGCATTGTAATGACGGAAAAGGAGATGTACCCGCTTGCCACAGGGATTTATCGGTATGTGGTGTACTCAACATCAGTTATTCCGTGGAGTGTGCGGTTTGCTATCTTGACGATGGCGATGCTGCCGCCAGTTGTGTTTTTTCTCATTTTCCAAAAATTTATCATTCGTGGATTAACCGTTTCCAGTGTCAAGGGTTAGGTCAAAGAACGCCCCTCAGAATGCTTATTCTGATGGCGTTTTCTTTGGCTTAAAGGAGATTGTGGCCGTAATAGCGAAGCTAAGTATGAATGAGACGGCTGGGAGGAATAATTTCCGAGGATACAGCTTGAAAGGAAGGAATGTCGGTATGCGAAAAATGCTGCGTAATATGAATTTGATGAAAAAGTTGATCGTACTACTCATCTTATTCGTCGTCATCCCGATATTAGTATTGGATTTGTTTGTAGCTAAGAAGCTGGAGTCCATTACGGAAGAGCAGGTGGGGAACGCGCTGCTCCAGTTAGTGCGAGGAAGTCATTTGACACTAGATAGAGAGAGCAGTGATTTCGAGGAAAAGACAGAGAAAATCATGATATCTCAGGAAATCCAACAGCTTGCAAGCATCCCGTCCTCATCGGAGTATGAACGATTTGAAATTTTTAAAGCCCTTGATAAATATTTGAACAACTATTCGACGAGTGCGGTGCGATATTCGCTGTTTTTTTCGGATACAGATAAGCAGTATTCGTTTGTCCCCAATCCGGATCTTCTGAACAATGGTATTTTTTATTCAACAGACTTGAATGCGCTCTCTTGGTATAAGGAAGTGAGTCAGGCCAAGGGGGAGGGGGTTATTCGTGTTATTGATAAATTCGGATACAACCCTAATAATTTACAAACTGTTGCCTATATGCGCCAATTAAATAGCATTTATAACGGGGAAAGTGTGATTGGTTATTTGGTTGTATCTGGCATTGAGACACCTCTTCAGTTGGATTTTTCACCTTTTGACAAGTATGCGGATGCGGAATTGATGTTGTTAAACCAAGACAATGAGGTGCTCGCGACGAATACAACCAATTTTGAGATCGGATCCTCGGTACATGTTCCGGCTAATCAAGTAGAAGGGGTTTATAAGCTGAAAGAGGCTGATCATGAGTTCATGTGCGTTCTTCATACAAGTGAATATTCGAAAACGAAATTGCTCATGCGAGTTCCTGTTCAGTCGATTATTATCGATCATATTAGTGTGCAGCGATTGGTTGATTGGATCATGGTTATTTATTTCTTTATCTTGATTTTGGCGAGTATATACTTTATCCAGTCGATCTTGAAACCGATCTCTCGATTAGCCCGCATCACGAATTCTTATCATCCAGGTAGACCCTTAGCTATTTCCTTACACTCGGATAGCAAAAATGAGATTGTTTTACTCAATAATCATTTTATACGCATGACTGATCGCTTGAATCAAACGATTTATGACCAATATGAACTCGAACTGAAGCATAAGGAGATTGAATTATCTATTCTTCATACACAAATTAATCCGCACTTGCTCTACAACACCTTGGAATCTGTATATTGGCATACGCTAATGGAAGGGGCAACAGAGTCTGCTGAAATGATCAAGGATTTATCGCTAATTATGCGAATTGGGCTCAGCAAAGGGAAACTTTTAATTCCGGTTATGGAGGAAATCAATCACGCGGAGGCTTATGTTCGCTTGCAGCTATTCCGCTATGAATATGCCTTTCAAGTCCATTGGGATATTGAAGAGGGAGCGAAGCGATTTGTCATGCCGAAGGTCGTTCTTCAGCCGATTATTGAGAATGCGATTCTGCACGGGATTAAGAACATGAGCCAGGATGGGGAATTATGGATTTCGGTAAAAAGCGCGGATGATAATGTCATCATCAGTGTAGAAGATAACGGTTATCGCCAGGTGGATATCGAGATGATGAATGGTATCCTGCAGGGTAAGGAAAATAATCGAGGCTTCGGAATTATTAATGTTCAGAAGCGGATTCAGCTGCATTTCGGCGAAAACTACGGTTTACATTACAGCCTTAGAAAAGATCAAGGTGTACGAGCTTGGATCGAGCTCCCAGCTGTACTTGACGAGAATGAATTGAAATAGCTCCATTATCTGGGGCGCTGCCATTTCTTCCGATAAGCTACTTTTTTTATTAAACTAACGGGAGTATAGCGTGGTGGAAGGGCTATTTATTATTGCTCCCTTTGTGATACGGGTCACCGCGAAATATCCGATTGTTTCGCGGATCAGTTGTCTGATTACATACATCTTTTTCGTATTCGTTGTTTCTAGATTTGCCACAGGCACATCCGCCGACCGACTATGAGTGAAATTTGAAGCGAAATGGATATAGCATAATGTTCCAATAAATGGTATTATGTATTTTGCTTTTGAGTTGTATGCGGTTTCTTTTATTAAACATGCTTGTCAAGACAGGAAATCAAAATAGATTAATATGAAGGGGGATTCGACTAATATGAATGAACAAAGTGCTAAAAATAAGATAGCTTGGGAACATCGAGCATATGAATTTTGGAACAGACGAGATGGTTCACCTAAGGATAAGGCAAAACAAATATTGGTGAATCCCAAGGCACAGCTAAAAAAACATAAGCAATATTTTGAACAGATTGCGGGAAAAAAGATTGCTAATCTTTGTGGTTCAAATGGAAGAAAAGCAGTCCCGTTAGCACTGTTAGGCGCAGATGTAACAATATTTGATATATCGGAAGAAAATAAAAAGTATGCCCTAGAACTGGCGGATTCCGCCAATGTATCTATACAATATGTTGTTACTGATATCTATGATATAAACTTAGAAAAGTATAGTGGTCATTTTGACATGCTATACTTAGAAGGTGGAATATTACACTATTTCAATGACATTAAAAAATTCATGTCTCTTCTTTTTTCATTACTTAAAGATAATGGAGTAATGGTTCTAAGTGACTTTCATCCCTTAAGAAGGTGTATCGTTTCTAACTCTAAAACCGAATATCAAATCCAACAAAGTTACTTTGACGAAGAATTACATAGTGGGGATGTAGCATATAAACAATATTTCGATGAACATGAACAAGAAGACTTTCCAGATGTTTCGATTAGGCTTTATACCCTTAGCGAAATAATAAATTCCGTTATTACATCTGGCTTTAATTTAAAGAAATTTGATGAGCATCGTGGTTGGGAAAATGAAAACATTCCATGGGAATTTACAATTGTGGCTAATAAATAAAAGGAAAGTTCTATCCAAAGAAGAACCACTCCATTGTCGGAGTGGCTTCTTCTTTATATAATAATGTATATTTTGTGTTCACACTGTACTTTGTGCTTAGATACATTACGGTGACCCGTAACATAAATAAAAGTCAGTTCATTGAGCTAACGGAAACGATAGCTAGGTATGCGAAGGAATGTCCAAATTAGGATATTCCTTATTTTTGTTGAGGAGTAGGAGTGGCTTCTACCTTACTTATTTATATTGGGTGAAATAATATTATTTTAAACAAATTACTAATATTTTCCTAATATTTTTGAGTTAAAATACTAATTAGAGGTATCAACTTACGAAATATAACATAGAATGGAGAATGATACGATGGAATCAATTCTTCAAGAAAAAATTGAATCATTACGCTTTGAAATGATTAATCAAGCATTTATAAATGGAAGTCTGACACATGAAAAAGTCATATCAGTTAGTCAGCTCTTGGATAGATACATTTTACTTTATCAAAAGCTTATACTGAAAAAAGCCCAACTGAAGTTAATTAGTTAGTGTTGAGAACTAGCTACATATAGTATTGATGGTAAAATAAATAAGGAAAGCTATCCGTAAAAGGGTAGCTTTTTTCATTATTATAGATGATATAATAAGGTGAATTACAAAAAAATGGAATTTCAATCGAATAAATTCGGTGGCCATAATTCTCCCAATTTATCATTAGAGGTGGGCTATTAAATGGCAGTTAATAATTATGAGTTTCACAAAGAAACACCACAGAAAATGAGTGTAAAATATCAATTATTTTTACCTCATGATTATGAATCAAAAGCAGACAATAAGTATCCATTAATTTTGTTTCTTCATGGTGTTAAAAAACGCGGAGAGGATATTAGTGTGCTAGATGATTACGGGCTTACTTGGATTGCAGAAAGTAAACAAGAATTTCCTTTTATTGTAGCTACTCCACTATGTCCATCCGATTCTAATTGGGCGTTGGAATATCATTCGATCACAGCTTTGGTTAATGAAATAATAACAAATTATCGAATTGATTCTGACAGGATATATGTTACTGGATTTAGTATGGGTGGAAACGGTACATGGGATTTCGCTTCAAGATCGGCGGAACTATTTTCGGCTATAGTTCCAATTTCAGGGTGGTTCGATTCGGATAAGGCTATATTACTAAAAGATATACCTATATGGGCTTTTCATTGTGTAGACGATGATATTGTCCCTGTTTCAGGAACAAAGGATATGGTTAACGCTTTAATAAGTATTGGTGGGAATGTAAAATTTACTTACTATGCTGGATTAAAGCACGATCACCGAGTAATGCACGAAACATTCAATAATGCAGAACTATATACTTGGTTGTTGAATCAAAAAAGAAAAATATGACCTTTGGTGATTTTACTAACGAGAAAGTATTGTTTGGAGAGATGAATACTTGAAATTATCTGTTACAAGACATGGTCAAACTGAATGGAATGCTGAAAACAGAGTTTGTGGAGTAACAGATATCGACTTAACTGAACGATTGATAAAGAGGTTATTATCGACAACAGACTTATTGAACAAAACTATGGTGGTTTTGAAGGAATATCTCGAGACTCAGTGGATTTTAAATACGCCAGGAAACAGTTTCCAAGCAGACTTATAACAGGCGAATCATTATTCCAAGTTGCACATAGAGTATATGGCTTACTAGAAGATATTCGAGAAAAATATTCAACAAAAAACGTTTTATTTGTTACTCATGGCAGTGTGTGTAGAGTAATCAATACCTATTTTAATGAGCTATCTAACGATGAATACTACTTATATTACACAGGCAATTGTGAACTCAAAGAATATGAAATGCAATAACAAACTTCAAGGAAAACGTGTTAATCCATCATTTAGAACGAAAGTGAAGGAGCTTGCATCGCGGCAGCTCCTTCACTTTCGTTCATTAAAGTAACAGGCAGGTTTTCTTGGAATAATATGGATAAAGATTCCGCTTTATGTTAAAATGCTGAATTAATAAACTACTCTCATTGTGGAGGTTGAATTGTATGTTTGACTGGTTAGTCGAAATTGAGAAGCCAAACACAATTGAAGATAGCATGGACGGGGCATTAGAAATAAAACGAACGAGATCACAGTCCGATACTCATGATATGAGTGATGTTGTCAGTTGTTTACCGCATATTCTGTAATTATTGGAAGTGATGCATTGTCATAACTCCCGAACCCTAATGGGATTGCTTTAAACCTAATAGTTACTGTAACAGATTTATATCGAAACAATAATCTTAATCTTACAACTGGGAAGAGGAATGTAAAGTATTTTTCTACTGTATTCGCTCATTCGCTTTTTCTTGTGGTCGATACAAAGGACAATAGTGTTATTGGTCTTGATATTTTCGGATAGTTGGTTAAACTAACGGAAACGATAGCTTCATAACAAGTTCTAGCAGGCTGCCGGTGATAAATTCGGTGGCCTATTCCGCTAACGGGCAGAAATTTACGTAGCTAACCAATACTATCATCTTGGCTTAAAGTTGGAATAAGATGGAATACTAAATACGGTTCACTTTTAGCGACTTGGAGGTTTTTCTAAATGGTACATATTGTACTGATGGTCATTTTGATTGCTATCGTTATTTTGCCACCCCTCATTTTTTTTAGTTATATGTATGCTTTATCCAAAAAACCAAAGCATTCCATCATCCGATCCCACCCTTTCCTTGGTTGGTTGCGCTACTTGCTTGAAAAGCTCGGGCCCGAGTTCCGCCAATACTGGTTTGACAACGATACGGAAGGAAAGCCTTTCTCGCGAGCCGATTTTGTCGGTATTGTGTATGCAGCGAAATACAGAACAGATCTCATCTCATTCGGCGGTAGGCGCGATTATGAGAAGCCCGGTTTCTATTTGTCAAATGCCATGTTTCCGAAATTAACTAGTGAGCTTAGGGTGGATAATAATAGGATGATACCCGGAAAAAAATATGTAATTACCGACGAGGGGCTTTTTACTCGGAAGGAAAAATTCGTAGAAGAACAAGTAAAACCTTGGTTGCTGGATGATGATGATGTCATTGTAGTAGGCGGAAACCGCAAAAACCCTTGGAGGCTCAAGGGAATGTTCGGCGCTTCGGCCACTTCCTACGGAGCAGTCGGCGAGCATTATATTCAGTCCACAGGGAGCGGTGCATGTATGGCTGGCGGCTCATGGATCAATACAGGTGAAGGCGGGGTTGCGGATGTACATCTTGCCTCGGGGGTCGATGTCATTTCACAAATTGGGCCTGGCATGTTTGGCTTCCGAGATGGTAGTGGCCAGTTCTCAATAGAAGAATACAAGCACAGAGCTAAGGTCCAAAATATAAAGGCATTTGAATTGAAGTTCCATCAGGGCGCCAAAATACGTGGCGGTCACCTCGAAGGTTCAAAGGTAACCGAGAAAGTCGCAGCAGCTCGCTTAGTGCCCGTTGGTAAAACGGTGAATTCACCGAATCGGTTTGAATTTCTAACCAATCCGATGGAAGCGCTCCGTTTCATAAGCACCCTCCAAGAAGAGGGAGGCAAACCGGTGGGCATCAAAATCGTCGTTGGCGATCCGAAGCGACTAGAACCGTTTTTCCATTCTATGATCGAATTGGATATCTATCCGGATTTCATTACTGTAGACGGTTCTGAGGGTGGTTCTGGAGCGACTTTTAAAGCGATGGCGGATGGCATGGGATTACCGCTCTTTTCCGCTTTGCTCATCCTCGACGATATAGCTAGAAAATTCGGCGTGCGCGACCGTTTCAAAATTTTCGCTTCCGGTAAACTCATAACGCCTGATAAAGTTGCAATTGCACTAGCATTGGGCGCCGACTGTGTCAACTCTGCTCGCGGCTTTATGATGGCTAATGGCTGCATCATGGCAATGCAGTGCCATACCGGAAAGTGCCCGACCGGCATTACAACTACTGATTCCAAGTATCAGGCTGCTCTGGCGCCAGAGGAAAAGCAATGGCGGGTAATGAACTACATTCTTCAACTGAGGGAAGGTTTATTCTCTCTTGCTGCGGCCTGTGGCTTGGAAAGCCCACGTGGATTTAGCCGAGAACATGTAGTGTTTACAAAGGAAAGCGGTCAATCCGTGCGAATCGTTGATTTGTTTCCTTATCCAGAATCCTGATTAGCTGCTGCATTGCAGCACTATATTCAACTAACGGAAACAATAGGACAATAAATTAAGTCAGGCTGCCGGTCACGTCGACAGCCTTGCTGTAATAACGAGTATAATAGTATTTGAACAAAATGAAAGCTGCCTTACCGATCGACAATCGGATTGTTGAAGGTAGTTTCCCATTTTCATTTGGATGGAAAATTATTCTCAGATAACGCCTGTTGTTTGTCGTTGATGTTCGAGCATCAGAGAGATCGTTTTACTTCTGAGTAAGGAAGCGATCCACTCTTATTGTTTCAACTTTAAAGCGGAAAACTTCTTGTTGGTTTGAAGCAATTTTCCATTTATGCGTATATGATTTTTCAACACTTCAAACCCCCATTTTTTTGACATTCATGGTCTCAATATACAATACCATGCCATTTTCTATTATAACTGATATTTCAGTTATAATAGCTGTTAGTAAGAGTACCAATGGGAACCTCGGAAACCTAATGTATTTCCCTTTACTGTTTGCACTAAGCTTAAAGGTACGTGGCTAGCCCCATTTAAAAAACCACTTATACATCACCATATTTCCTTGAAGGGGGACATCTGTTTTGGATGCGCAGTTTCTAGATTTATTGGCCCAGAAATATGATACGGAAGAAAAAGTTGTAACAGAAATCATCAACCTTGAAGCGATCTCCAATCTTCCCAAGGGAACTGAGCATTTTGTCAGTGATTTGCATGGGGAGTTCCAGGCTTTTCAGCATGTACTAAGAAACGGTTCAGGTACCGTAAAAGAGAAAATCAAAGCCTTGTTCCGTGAGGTTTGGACGGATCATGAAATCAATGATTTTACGGCGTTAGTTTATTATCCGGAAGAAAAAATACAGCTGGTTAAAGGAGACCTGTGCAATAAACAAGCCTTAAACCGATGGTACAGACGAACGATTGAACAAATGCTTAAGCTCATTTCTAATGCCTCTTCCAAATATACGCGCTCGAAATTGCGTAAAGCTCTGCCGGAGGAGTTTGTATATATTGTAGAAGAGCTTCTATACAATACGGATTCAACCAACAATAAGGACCCTTATTACGAGGAAATATACCGGCAAATTATTTCCTTGGGCCAGGCGGACAAGCTCATTATCGGCCTTGCTTATACGACCCAGCGCCTGGTGGTTGACCATCTTCATGTGGTCGGAGATATCTATGACCGCGGGCCGGACCCCGATAAAATTATGGACACGCTGATCAACTACCATTCTGTAGATATTCAGTGGGGGAACCATGATGTCCTGTGGATAGGCGCCTATGCGGGTTCCCTGGTCTGCCTTGCGAATATTATCCGGATCTGCGCCAGATACGACAATCTGGACATCATCGAAGACGTATATGGAATCAATCTTCGCCCACTGCTGAACTTGGCGGAGAAATACTATGATGACAATCCGGCCTTTAGACCGAAGCTGCAGACCGACCATAACGGTTCGGAGCAGGAAATCCTGCAGATTACAAAAATTCATCAAGCCATTGCCATGATCCAGTTTAAGCTTGAAATCCCTATTATCAAGAGACGCCCATACTTTAATATGTCTGAAAGGGTTTTGCTTGAGCAAATCGATTACGACAAAACTGAAATCAAGATCGGCGGAAAAGCTTACCCGCTGAAAAACACCTGTTTCTCAACCGTAAATCCGCAGCAGCCTGAAAAATTGCTGGAGGAAGAACAGCAGGTGATGGAAAAGCTGCTGTTCTCCGTTCAGCATTCCGAAAAGCTGGCCAGACATATGAATTTTTTTATGAAAAAGGGCAGCCTTTATCTAAAATACAACGGGAATTTGTTATTTCACGGCTGTATTCCTTTGGATGAAGAAGGAAACATGGAAGAAATGCAGATTGAAGACAAGACGTATTCGGGCCGTAAGCTGCTCGATGTTTTTGAATATTATTTACGTTACGCCTTTGCGCATCCGGAAGAGACGGATGATCTGGCTACGGATATGGTATGGTACATCTGGACAGGGGAATGTTCCTCGCTATTTGGAAAGAGAGAAATGACCACATTTGAACGGTACTTTATCCAAGATAAAGAAACCTATAAGGAGAGAAAGAACCCTTATTACCATTTGCGTGAAAATGAGGATATCTGCCGGAAAATCCTGTTGGAATTTGATATGAATCCGGATCATGGACATATCATTAACGGCCACACGCCAGTTAAAGAAATTCGTGGAGAGAACCCCGTTAAAGCAAACGGGAAAATGGTTGTCATTGACGGCGGTTTTTCCAAAGCCTATCAATCCACAACGGGCATCGCCGGATATACCTTGTTGTATAATTCCTTTGGCATGCAGCTCGTTGCCCATCAGAAATTTATTTCAAAAGAAGATGTGCTATGTAACGGAACGGACGTATTGTCGGTAAAAAGGCTGGTGGACAAAGAACTGGAGCGGAAGCTGGTGAGGGAAACCAATGTCGGGGAGAAGCTGCTGCAGAAAATCTCAAATTTGAAGAATCTCCTGGATTATCGCTACATGAAATGAAACAACTGTTACAGCCGCGTTACGATCCCTCGAAATGATTCAGTTTGCTCACTCAGACTCATGAATTCGCAGGATTTCATCCTGTAGATAGTATGAAGAAGTGGATGGAGGAGGAGCCGGTAGCTTGGGGATGGGGAACTGGGCATGCATCAATTAACAAAATTGGAAAGTAGTAAGTAGGGGGTGAGTAGTCTAGCTTACGACTGCTGTCTAGTGACAAGAATATAGACCGATAAGCATCCGCAGAAATTGCGGATTTTTTTACTTTATCGGAATAAATTCTTGTCATTTCTCAAAGACAACAATTTGTCCGATTGCCGATCGAGGCCAAGAATATGGACTGGTTACCGGTACCGGTTGACAAGAACATTATCTCATTCACGAAGGATTGTAGGAAGTTGGAAGCCCATCGATTAAAATAACGGGCAGATTAGCTCAACAATAGACCACTGCGAAAATGCCGCAGGAATTACGGTACTAGTACCTGGTACTAAATTATAAAGAATGGTACAGTTGAAGTATTTTATTATTTCTGGTACATCTCGCGGCCTTGGCGAAGCAATTGCTGAACAACTCATTGATCCAGAACATCATCTGATTTGTATTTCAAGGAGAAAGAATGATACTTTAATTTCAAAATGTAATAACATCGATTATTTCTAGTTGGACTTAATCAATGTAGACGAAATTGGTAAACGGGCAGAATTGCTCAACACATGCGGGTATTTTTTTCTCTTTTAAGGAGGACTATCATCCAAGAATTGTCTCTGCTAGTTTCATATATTGTAAAGATTATTCACCAATCCATTGGTCTATTCCGCCAACTTAACAATACCCGGAATCAGAATTGATGGAGCGCTTATCTTTCCCTTTAATGTTAGTGGATCCGATTACAACGTTCCAGCCCCGCCTAACAACGAGCTTATTTATTCCGCATTTGTAAGTTCTAACAGCACGCAGCCAATTCGGATCGGTCCGGAAAGTTTTAACGCTACCGCCTATTGTGACTTGTAATTTGAGAATAGAATAAGAGCCTTGATAGTTTTGAATTAATCTAATGGAAACCAAAAAAGGAGCAGCAGCATATAAAGCAGCTCCTTTTTTGGTTTCATTTCGGTAAAGGGCAGGATACGATCAACAGTCTAAAGCTTTTCCTGATATAATTAGGACTCATAACACTCTAATCACTGCAATCCAACTACTTATGTAAAATCTACCATTAATGTATAATAAGGTAACACTAAGGATCGGTTTTTCTAATTCCCGAGTTGAATACCAACTTATCCTTATTTCCAAAATGAGAGGATGATTCCATTGTTCAAGAAGTTTGCGGCAGATGCATTAGGTTTAAGTGATATCGGTAAGGTAATTAGTCCGAGTGATTTCGACAAGGTAGATTCAGATGATTATGTCATGCATGAGGATGGCGAGAAGATTTTCTTCATCATTAAGTCTAAGAAAGACGAATACTGCTTTACCAACTTTGCCCTAATCCACCTTGATGGAGATAGTGCTATTAGCAGCAAGCGTATGCTGAAACGTTACAGCTACCACACAAATGCAATTTCCAAGGTGTATTTGGAAACTGCAGGAACTATCGATCTTGACGTCGAGATCAAGTTCGTTATCGGTGACGTCAACTTCTCAATTGATGTGGACAAGAAGCAAATTGAGCAGATCAAAGACTTGTATAAAGCCTTAATTAAGATTTCTGAGACGGTAGCACATAACGAGGACTTGTTTGGTTACGCGAAGCAAAGCGTAGTTATTGCTAAAGAAGCGACAGGCCGTATCACAACTCAAACTACTTCCCCTGTAGCCCAATTCGATGCAATCAACGAATCTACTTACAATTGGTTGAAAACTAAGCACTCTGAGTTAAAGGTCAAGGATTTCGGTTACATTTTCGAACGCTATATTAACAACTAAATGTGAAATATTTTGGATGCTGCACCTTTTTGATGGAAAATAAAGGGAATTCGAAGCTAACCGCTTCAAACGACCGGTATGATTCCAGCATTTTCGCCGATTGCTTTGTCGACAGGGAGGGAGGTCCTCCGGGAAGGAACAAGGAAGGCGTTGAACATACATCCATGGTAAAACAAATAGAACAGAATTGGGATTCTAAATTGTGGTGGCCTCATTCCGAAGCGCTTTATACAACAATGCTCCTCTATAAGTTGACGGGAGATCCGGAGTTATTGGCTCAGTACAGCAGGCTTCAGGATTATTCGTTCAAGACTTTTCCCAACCCGGATCGCAGCGTTGGAGAGTGGATTCAAATTCGCTCGCGAAGCGGCAAATCGATCAATCAAGTCATCGCGTTGCCTGTAAAGGATCCTTATTATATCATTCGCAACGTCATTTTAATCATTGAATTGCTTGCAAGTAGATAAAAGCCTTTTAAAGTGGATTATATTCACTTGAAAGGCTTTTTTGATTGTATGTACCCGGCTTCTGAGAAAGTACGTATTCGTTTTCGTGAATAGCAAGAATGGATAATGAATAACAAATACCAACAAAGAAAATAGGTAAGTAGTCTGATAATATTAGCAATGTAATCGGAGAATGGTTGCGATTACAAGGAGGTGAGTCGTGCCCTTGTTGAATGAAGATCGGAGAACATAGCCTCAGCAGAAAATCCGAGAGAATTTTAAAGAAGAAGGTGGATAAGTGATATGAAGATATTTAGGAAAAAAAGCAAATTCGTAATTCTGGTTTCAGTGGCTTCTTGCTGGATGCTTGCAGGTGCGCCGTCATTACCGGCGCACGCAGTCGTGCCGCAGGACAGCACTTTTTTCTCCACAACAGCAATCGAGTCGTCGGATACAATCAATACGGCTTCACAAGGCGATTTGTGGGCATCGTGCTGGGCAGATGACGGCCATCTGTATGCGGCCAACGGAGATGGAAAAGGCTTCACGCTAGGTTCCACCACTCCGAACAGCATACCACCCGCGCCACCGAACCCGGACATCGCTGTAAACCGTATTACCGGAAGCATTGGCAACCTTGGCGGCATGACACTCGCCACCAATAGTGCAGTTGGGCAAATTTGGAACACAAGCGGCGCCTATAATCGCAAGCCGACCGGGATGGTGTGCGTGAACGGAGAGCTCTATTTGGCCGTACAGGATTTAAACCTCGACTTCAATGACGCGCCGAATGCGACGATCGCGAAATCAACAGATCACGGTACGACTTGGACATGGAACACAGCAGCTCCGATGTTTAACAATCATACATTCACTACGATTATGTTCCTTGACTATGGACCCAATTCTGCATGGAACACGTTCGACAATTATGTATACGCTTACGGGCTCGACAATAACTGGCGGGATTCGTTCGACAATACGGTGTCCGATCCCAACAAGCTGTTCCTCGCAAGGATACCGAAGTCGAGTATCCAGAATCTTACGACCTGGGAGTTTTATACCGGGGACTTGAATGGTAACGCGACCTGGTCGAATGATATCAACCTGCGCAAGCCTGTGCTTCAGAACGACCGACGCATATACGTCAGCACCCGTGACTCCGCCCATCCTGGCAATACGTCTGTCTTATCTCAGGGCGGCATCGTCTATAATAAAGCATTAAATCGTTACCTGTATACGTCTTGGACGGAGTACACGTTCGAATTTTATGAAGCGCCGCAGCCCTGGGGCCCGTGGAAGAAGTTCATGACCAAAGATTTTGGCGGGTACCCTTGGTCGGATACGAAGAATGGCGGCTACACGACGGTTATTCCTTCTAAGTTCATTAGCGCGGATGGCAAAACAATGTACGTGCAGTCTAATACTTTCGTGGGTGGAGCAACCAATTATAATTTCTCACTGCGCAAGTTCGTCGTAGAGCCATACGTTTCGACGACGGCGGCGAACGCGAAAAGCGACACAACCAACTTGGCATCTCCGGCAAACGGCACGAAGCCTATTGAGAAGGTTGCGCATTACGGCAATACACAATTCTACAACGACAACAGCACCATGCAAAATGAGGATAGTTGGGATCAAGAGAACAAGACGACAGACTGGTGGGGATATACGTGGCCTCGGAATTACAACATGAACAAACTCGTCTACACAACCGGGCAAATATTTAGCGACGGCGGCTGGTTCAGTGGCGACTTGAAGGTGCAGATACGCCGTAATTCGCAATGGGTAGATGCAACGAACGTGCAGGTCGGGCCGAATTACCCTTATAACAATACAGCCGGTTCGAACAAAACGTACACATTTACCTTTGACGACACATGGGGTGACGGCATTCGCATCATCGGTATACCCGGAGGCAGTGGAAAATTTACCTCCATCAGTGAATTATCGGTCTACTATGCGAGCGGCGTTGTTCAGGACACGGGCTTTGAGAAACAAGCTACCGCAGTGGTTTCCACGCCCTGGACCACGGATGGGCCTGATAATAAAAGCATCGACCGGGGCATCGGTTTAGCGCACAGCGGGGCGAACAATGCTTGGATCCATACATCTTCAACGAATTGGAACGCCCTTATGCAGCAAGTGTACGTTCTGCCAAACACCAATTACGTATTGAAGGGCTGGATTCGGAACTCGAACAACTTCTCGGGCGGTTTCTTCGGCGTACGCGATTCATCCGGAGGCGTCATTAGCGAAGTTAATTATGGAGGTTTACTGAATTATACGCAGCAAACAGTCTCATTTAATTCTGGTTCTAATACATCTGTAACCCTATTCGTCGGCTATTGGGCACCGGGGATTGACTCATGGATTCAAGTCGATGATATCGTTTTGGAAAAACCATAACAGCGAGTGTTTTCAGACAAACTTCCAAGGGGGATAAATGGGATTACAATTTGAGTATGAACCTCTTTGCAAAGGAGAATGGCATGCATACTTCGCTCAAGTCGAAGATCATCCTATTTTTTATACTTTTTTCCAGTCTTATCTTACTGTTGCAGATCGGGATATTTCAGCATTGGATGGGCGCCATTATTTTAAAAAAGTCGGACACCTATTTTCAAGAAACCGTTAATCAGGTTGGAAAACGGGTGGAGCTTCAAACGAAGCAGTTTATTAATTTGGCAGCGGGGATGAGAAATAATCAAGTTGTGAAAAATTA
The DNA here is from genome assembly GCF_001427935.1 of Paenibacillus sp. Soil724D2. NCBI lineage: Bacteria > Bacillati > Bacillota > Bacilli > Caryophanales > Paenibacillaceae > Paenibacillus > Paenibacillus sp. Soil724D2. Next base: position 57,977 of record NZ_LMRY01000020.1, on the reverse strand, counting down.
TTTATCGGATCTTAAAAATCATACGATTAATTATAATATCGCCAAATACAAAATCAGTAATGAAATATTAAGAACAACCAATATGGAATGGATAGACAATATCTACATCTTTCCAGTCAGCTCACAGCCGATTAATTTATACTATTCGACTGCTGTTTTTGAAGTGGATGATACGATTAAAAAGTTGTTAAATGAGGGTTTCAAAAACAATCCAGATGAAATGGTATGGACGGATTTACAGTCGGAACCGTATTCCTTCTCCGCCCTTTGTCTGATTCATGAAAAAGATCGTTTGGGCATACTCAAAATTAGTCTGAATGAACTCCTTTTTAGTCAGATTTTAGATCAAGTGCATCTGGGAAAGGAAGGGAAGGCTTATCTTGCCAAAGATAATATGATCATTTACGCGAAAAATCGGGAGTTCATTGGAAAACCGGTGTCCGTTCTGGACAATATGCTCAGTTCCCAAGTGGAATATGAGCTCGAGGAAAAGGGGTGGAAGATCATTGGTGCTGTGCCTCAAGCCGAAATTCTACATCAAATCGACCAATTCAATCGGATTTTTATTTTCATGGTCATCTGTATTCTAGCGGCTATTATGGCATTCGCGATCGCTACGGCACAGGTCGTTTTGCGGCCTTTAAGAAAGATCATGAGAGGGATGGAAAGTGTTCAGCAAGGCAACTTACACGTTGTTCTGGATCATAAAAGCAATGATGAATTTAGAACGATCTTCTTTCATTTCAATTACATGGTAGAACGTATTAATCATCTGATTGAAACGATCTACCAGCAGCAGACGCATCATAGGAAAGCGGAATTATTGAGCTTACTCTCCAAGTTAAATCCCCACTTCCTGTACAATTCGTTAGATATGATTTATTGGAAGGCCATTATGAAAGAAGAAGAGGAGATTGGAGGAAGTATTGTTGCCCTCTCCAATATTCTCAGGTACTCGATATCGCATAAAAATGAGTTTGTGACAGTGACAGAAGACATGGAACAGTTAGCGAACTATTTGATTATCCAAAGAATGAGATATGAAGATAAATTGCAATATAAATTTGAGATTCAACATGAGATAGCGGACTATAAAATTCCTAAGCTGGTCATTCAACCATTGGTGGAAAATGCGATTAAATATGCCTTCCAGGATATGAAGCATGATGGAATTATTCATATTCGGGGTTATATGGATGCGGATGGTTTGTATTTTGAGGTGACCGACAATGGGATTGGTATGTCAGAGGTGAAAATTCAGATGCTCTTGTCTACTTGCGAGTCTGTAAGCGAGGAAGCGGGGTTGGGAATCCAACTCGTTCATCAAAGAGCGAAGTATATGTATGGAGAGGAGTATGGAGTTTCTATTGTAAGTGTAGTCGGAAAAGGAACAACAATTAAAGTGAGACTGGGCATAAAAAAAGAGATGAATCTGGCGACAGTAATGTGAGCGCTATCATTAAATATAAAGAGGGGGAACCTTTATATGCTCAAAATGATGCTCGTTGATGATGAGAAGACCGTTTTACAAGGAATCTCACATATTTTGAACAAATATTGCCCGAATTACGAAGTAATAAGCATGGTTCAAAGCGCTGCGGAGGCACTGATCATTCTACAAGATGTTTGCGTCGATGTCGTGATTACGGATGTGAAAATGCCTGATATGGACGGAATTGAACTTACGAAACAGATTCGGATGTTATACCCGCAAACCGAAGTGGTTGTTTTGAGCGGATACGACGATTTTGAATTCGTCAGACAGACAATGAAGAACGGGGCGTATGATTATTTATTAAAGCCGTGTCATTATCAGAGCATTTTGGACATTTTACGTAAGCTTGAAGAAGGTATCATGCAGCGTGATAAAAAAGCGGCTATTTCGGACGAGCAAGAATGGTTCGAAAAGTATGCCGATTACGATAACCTAAAAATGGCCGTCGTTTCTGTTCAAGGATTCACAGATTCTGGATTTATGGAGCATCTCAAACAAGAATTAAAAAAAGGAAATATGCCGAAGGAATATGTTGAATGTATCGCGGTTGATCATCATTACGTAATTCTTTTTCAACATTCCTTAGATGTATCCGCAGCAAGGCAACGATTTTACGGTTATCGTCAAAGCTTGTTACAGAGAGGTTATTCCACGAATTGGGCCGTTGCCGACTGCCATCGTGGCACGGCGCGCTTGAAACAAACGTTTGATTTTTGTGTGGAAATGATTGACTTTCTACAATTCAATGAAACGACCATCGTTTTAGATGTGGAGATGTACCAGAAATATGTGGACCAGCAAAAAACACAGCATTTTAGTCATTATTTTTCAAGCGAGACACTGGGGAAATATTTACTGAATGGAGATTTCGAAAAATTAAGTCACTATCTGGAAACGAAGTGGAGTCAACTGTCTCACAGAGACTCTATCTGGGATCCGAAATTACTGAAGAATGAGGCAGTGAAAGAAGTACTGTATTTGGAACATCAATTGATGGATCATGGACTTCAACCTATTTGCGGGGAATTTACGGATTATATTGAAAAAATCAATCTGTTGCCCACAAGCCGAGCGTTATTGGATTGGTTGAAAAATATGATCATGAACATTGTTACGAATTTGCTTGTCGAAGGGCCTACGCCTCAGTACATTCATGTTGTGAAGAAATATATCGAAACTCACTATATGGAAGATCTATGCTTGAAGACGGTTTCGGACACCGTATTTCTGAATCCATGGTATTTTAGCACCCAATTCAAGAAATATATGAATGTCACTTTCAGTGAATATTTGAATCAAGTGAGAGTGCGTATGGCAAAGCAATTTTTAAGACAAAGGGATTTAAAAGTGTATCAAGTGGCAGAAATGGTAGGTTTTCAAGATGCTGCTTATTTTAGCACCGTGTTTAAAAACGTTGAAAATATGAGCCCCAAGGATTTTCAGAAAACGGTTTCATAAAAATGCTAATGCTTTTAAAAGAAATCAAAGATTATTAAAATTTTTAATTTTGCACACCTGATACAATCTAATAAATCGTACAAAGGAGGAGTCGAAGTGAGAAAAAAGCAAGGTTTTATCAGCTTGGTTTTAACATTAATGCTGCTGATGAGTGCATGCAGTGAAGAAGCGACTAATACGCAAGAGCCTGCAAGCACGGACTCGGGTAAACCAATGGCAAGTGCAGCTGCAACTGCTGCAAGCACTGCGGGCGACGGGAAAATGACCGATGTCGGTACGCCAAGAAATCAAACACTGATTGTCGACATTTTGAGCGGTAAAACCGCTGACCCGGATCTGGTAAATCCATACGTGCCAGGTGCGGTGCCGATGGATGCCGGGTTCCATCAATTGATTTTCTCAAGCTTATGGGAAATTAATACGGAAAAAGGGGAACAAATTCCCGACTTGGCGGCGACATTTCCGGAGCCACTGGACAATACCAATACGAAATTCAAATTCAAGCTGCAAGAGGGCTTAGCTTGGTCCGATGGTGTGGAATTCACGGCAGATGATGTTGTGTACACATCAGATATGATCATTAAAACGAAAGAACTCGGATACAGCGGTTATTACGCGAGCCTCGTGAAAAGTATGAAAGCTCTAGATAAATATACGATCGAGGTAGAAACAGTTAACCCTGAAACCAGATTAGCCCAAAAATTAGGTGTAGTCATCTGGGGAACTGCCTTCCGAGTCATGCCTAAACATATTTGGGAAAAAGAAGATCCGACGAAATTTAAGTTCAAGGATCCTGTCGGTCTCGGACCGTATACGTTGAAATCACGTGATCCTCAGGGGAACTGGTTCCTCTATGAGAAACGTAAAGACTGGCAAAAGAGCGATATCGGTAAAATCGTTGGCGAGCCAGGCGCGCAATACATCCTGTTCAAGTTCTTCGGGCCGGAAGAAAAACGGATCATCGCATCCATTCAACATGATATGGACATTCTGCAGGATATTACGCCTGAGAGCTGGGATGTACTCCGTCAAAAGAACAAAACGGCTCTTGCCTGGTATGAAAACTTCCCTTACGCAGATATGAATGACCCTTGTGAACGAGGTATGTCCTTTAACGCCTCGAAAGCTCCGTACAATAATGAGGATGTACGCTGGGCGATGGCTTTAATGACGGATATCAAGAACGTATCCTTGGCTACCTTCGGCGGGATGCTGAGAGTTTCACCGATTCAACTGCCTCCGATCTCTGTGCTGCAAGAGAAATACCACAAGCCTATGTTGGGTTGGCTTAAAGATTTTCAACTGAGCGACGGTTACAAGCCATTTGACGAAAGCTATGCGACAGACATGGTGGAAATGTTGAAGCAGCAAGGCATTAAAGGTTTGCCGACGGATACGAAAGAAGCTGTAAACACCTTTGGAGTAGGTTGGTATAAATACGATCCTGCCGAAGCCGGTAAACTGCTTGAAAAAGCCGGATTCAAGAAGCAAGGCGACAAATGGTTGAAACCTGACGGCACGCCATGGAAAGTGACGATCAATGCACCTGCCAACTTCGAAGTGCAATCCATGCGACTTGCATTTGCGGTAGCAGACAGCTGGAAAAAGAACGGCATTGACGCAAATGTACAACAAATGGATGGCGCTACATTCTGGGATAGCGAATCTACTGGCGCATTTGAGGTTGGTTCCTATTGGCCGGCTTGCGGATTGCTGCCTGACAGCACCGCTAACTTCCAAGGATGGCACAAACAATACATTGTTGATAACGGAAAACAAGCGCCAGGTAACCGCAATCGCTGGGCCAACGACAAAGTAAGCTCATTGATCGACGAGTTAGCCGGCATGCAAAGCAGCGACCCTAAGGTTATTAGCCATATTACCGAAATCAATAAGGAATTCGTTAAGGGTATGCCGTTCATCCCTATGTTCGGCACCTCGAAGTTCGTTCCTGTCGATACGTATTATTGGACTGGTTTCCAAACATCTAAAAATGCATTTGAAGGCCCGTGGTGGTGGTGGTCACAGTTTAAATACTACACGCCTCACTTCAAGCCTACGGGTAAGTAAAGCCTTATTTTCCAACATAGGTCGCATACCGGGCCCGATTGGCTCGGTGTGCGATTTTAGCCTTACCATTGGATCTAGATGTTAAATGAGGGGAAGTGACTCCTGTGGGATTTTATAAGTTTTTACTATCTAGAGTAATAACGTTTGTACTCGTCATTTTTATTGGCATCACAACGGTATTTTTTGTGCCGAGATTTTTACCTTCTGATCCCGTGGAAGCAATGATCGGTCGAATGACTTCCAAATCGGCTTTTATGGAACCGACAGCAGTTGAGTCCATGCGTAAAACATTAAACGAATCGTTCGGTTTGCAAGGGTCGATCATGCAGCAATATTTCGGTTTTATCAAAAGAGTTGTTTTTACCCATGATTTCGGACCGTCCCTGGCTAATTACCCGACACCGGTAACCGAGCTGATTGGCCGTGCTTTGCCGTGGACGATGGGATTGCTGCTTATTTCCACACTCATTTCTTGGCTTATCGGAAATGCCATAGGTCTCTTGTCAGGATTCCGCAAAGAGAAAGCGTACTCCAAAGTGCTCGAAGCCATTTCTATCGCCTTGTATCCAATCCCATATTATATATTTGCATTAATTTTAATCATGCTTTTTGCGTACATCATTCCCATTTTTCCGCTTTCTGCGAATTTTATGGGAAAAGGTTTTTCCTGGGAGCATATAAAGAGTCTGCTTGTTAACTCGGCACTACCGGCGCTTTCCATTGTTTTAGTCGGAACCGGCTGGTGGGTCATTAGTATGAAGACGTTGTCTGCAGGCATTGCAGAAGAAGATTACGTGCATTTCGCCCGCTTGAAAGGGCTGAAAGAAAGAAAAATCATGACCAAATATGTGCTGCCGAATGCCGCTTTGCCTCAAGTTACAATGCTCGCGCTGCAACTCGGGAGCATTTTTAATGGCGCATTGATAACGGAATTCTTATTCGGCTATCCGGGCATAGGAACTTTAATCTTTGGAGCCATTTTACAATCAGATTATAATTTAATCATGGGTACAATTACCATTTCGATTATTGCTGTGGCAGGCGCGACATTTATTATAGATTTCTTGTATCCGTTCCTGGATCCCCGGGTGCGTTATAAGTAGCAAGCGGATGGCGCTTTGTGGTGAAGCCAGTTTTGCTCCGCAAAACTCTCAGGAGGAAATGGCATGAAAAATTGGAATTTTCGTTTGAAAACCGGGGTGTTCATTTTGGGGATCTTTCTGATTTTAGGATTCATCCTTCCCCTTTTTCACTCTGGCAACCCCACCGAGTGGGGAACATATCCGAAAAACTTAAAACCGAGTTCAGCACATTTTTTCGGTACGACCAATCTTGGTCAAGATACATTTTGGTTATTGGCTAAGTCTATACAAAACTCCTTTATTATTGGGATTATGGTTGCCTTTTTCGCAACGGTGATTGGTGCGCTGCTCGGTCTCTTAGCAGGATTTAAAGGTGGATTTCTCGACAGATTGATTACGCTGCTTACGGATTCTTTTATCGTGATACCCTCCTTGCCCATACTGATTCTATTAGGGAGCTTGATGAAAGGAAGAGCCTCGTTATTTTACATCGCTCTAGTTTTAATTATTTTTAACTGGCCGTGGCCAGCAAGACAGCTTCGTTCCATGGCATTATCGTTGAGTGAGCGAGAGTTTATCAATACCGCTGTGTTTTCAGGTGCAAGCACAATGAAAATTATTATGAAAGAGATATTTCCCTATGTTGCGGGATGGTCTGTTGCCAACTTCGTCAATACGATCCTGGTTGCCATAGGCTCCGAATCCGGTTTGGCCGTAATCGGAATGTCCAGCAACGAAAAAGCTACACTGGGAACGATGATCTACTGGGCAAACCAGCATCAGGCTATGTTAGCTGGACGATGGTGGTGGATCGGTTCACCAGTAATCGCAATTGTTCTGATCTTCATTGCACTGTTCCTGACTATGACGGGATATCAGCAATATTCTGCGTTAAGGAGGGGGAAATAACATGCTGCGATTAAAAAACGTAAGCGCACAATACAACATGCTGACCGAATACGTAAAAGCCGTGGACCATGTCAATTTTGAAGTTCGAAAAAACGAAATTTTTGGCATTGCGGGTGAGTCGGGCTGCGGCAAATCGACATTGCTGAAAGTCATGTACGATTTGATCAACTATCCCCTGGAAATTTTAGAAGGCTCCGTAGAGATCCACTCGACAGATAAAAATGGCAATCCGCTGGTTTATAAAAACGGCGACATCCACAAAAGTTGGTGGAAGATCATTTCTTATGTACCGCAGGGTGCGATGCACGTAATGAATCCTGTGACCAGAATCAAAAGCCAGTTCTTCGACGCAATCAGCAAATACCATGATAAAAAGAACAAAAAAGAGCTAGAAGCCGAAATTGCGGCCTATTTGAAAGAATTAGAGCTTTCGCCTGAGGTGTTGAACGCTTATCCCCATCAATTAAGCGGAGGAATGCGGCAGCGTGTATTGATTGCACTGGCTACGTTTCTCCATCCGGAAATTGTACTGGCTGACGAACCGACTACCGCATTGGACGTTATCGTCCAAAGAGGAATTTTGACCATGCTGTCCCGCGTCCAAAAGAAAATGGGGAATTCTATGGTCATCGTATCCCATGATATGGGTGTCCATTATCAAATCACGAATCGAATGGGCATTATGTATGCTGGGCAAATGATCGAAGTTGGACCGACGGAGCAGATCTTTACTAATCCCCAGCATCCGTATACCAAAATGTTAATTAACGCATTGCCTAAAGTAGGTGACAACAGTCAGAAGGAAGGAATTCCAGGCACGCCTCCTAGTTTGAAACAACCCCCTGCAGGATGCAGGTTTGCTGCAAGATGCCCTGTTGCTATGGACTTATGCCGCACAAGGGAACCGGCTCGATATGAGGTTGGGGCCGATCATTTTGCCAGCTGCCACTTGCTGAGTGATATGGATATTGCCGCGGAGGTGGAGAGACATGGCGCATAATCGGTTGGAAATCAATAATCTCTCACGGCAGTTTAAAATCGGCGGCATGCTGTTGGGCAAGAAAATCGTAGCTGTAGACAAGATCGACCTGAAATTGCCTGGCGATAAACCGCAAATTATGAGTATCGTAGGCGAATCCGGATGTGGGAAAACGACACTGGCCAGAATGATTCTGCGACTTCAGGAACCGTCATCAGGCGAGATTAAGATAGATGGAATCCCTTTGTCTTATTACGACAAACGAAAAAACCGAAAAGATTTCCTAAAGAAAGTACAACCCATTTTCCAGAACCCCTTCACCTCATTCAGCATGAGAAAAACGGTGGACACTTATTTATTTGAGACAGCATTGAATCTGGAGATTGCCAAGAATAAGCAAGAAGCCCAAACGGTTGTAAGTGAAGTCTTACATTCAGTTGGGCTTGAACTTGACCATATTAGAGGGAAATATCCGAATCAATTTTCCGGCGGAGAGCTGCAAAGGATTTCTATCGCGCGTGCATTGATTCCTAAACCGAGTTTGATTGTCGCCGATGAACCTGTAGCGATGATTGATGCTTCTCTACGTATGAATATTGTGAACTTATTTAAAAAGCTCAAAGACGAGTACAAGGTTAATTTTATTTACATTACGCACGACCTTTCAACTGCCTACTATGTTAGCGACTATATTGCGACGATGTATCGCGGGCAATTAATTGAGTTCGGCGATGCAAAACTTATTTTGAATAAGCCATCACATCCGTATACGGAATTATTGTTAGATTCAATACCAAGAGTTGGAAAGAAATGGAATGAAGATATCGTGCTTCCTGATATGGAAGACAAGGAGTACAGGCTTGACGGCTGTAAATTTGCAAATCGCTGTTCGTATGCCAAGGATATTTGCCGTTCGATGAGTCCCCAAAAGGTCCATCTCGAGAAGGAACACATGGTTCTTTGTTTTAAGCACAATGATTACAGCTAAATACTAGATACCTGGAAACGTCTGCATGAATTGCCTGGGTGATATACCTTCTGATTGTTTGAAAGCCTTACTAAAGGCGAAAACACTGCTATAGCCGATCTTTTCTGCGATGGATGACAAGGAAAGCTGGCTGTAGATCATGAGCTCCTTTGCTTTTTCAAACCGGTATTTCATTTGGAATTGATGGGGCGAGAGACCGAATTTTTGCTTGAACAGTCTCGAGAAATGGTAAACGCTCAGACAGGCTAATTTTGATAAATCATCAAGGCTGATAGGCTGGTCGTAGTTTTCTTTGATGTGTGTTACGGTGTTTTCTAAAGCGGTCTGATGAAGGATAGACGGAGAACTAGCGGTCGGCTCCAGACCTTTCAAAATGAGATACAGGATTCTAAGCGTTAGGGATTTTTGAAGAATTGGGAAATCCGTAACACATCTTTCATAGGCATGAATCAATTGAACCAGGCTTATATGAACCTCGTTATGATTCTTAATCCGGATGACATCGGGAATGTTTAAAATATTGCCGAGAACGTCCGGACGAATCAAGGTAGTCTCGTATTCCAGACATTCTGTCTTACTTTTGAAATTAATGGGAACATCTTCAAAATTGTCGTAGTACAGCACATCAAAGTGAATGTGTGGCATCCAACTCTCACCTGTAGATCCTAGAAATTCATGCTCCTTCCCCGGCTTAAAAAGAACGATATCACCGGGCTCAAGTGTATATAGTGTTTCTTCAATTCGGACTCTCAGTAAGCCTCGTTCCAAATACAAAAGCTCATAATCGAAAATAATCCTTGATTTCAATTTCATTTCGGGTACACGATGGTTCCACGCTCTGCGTACGTTGGGTGAAAGATGCATGAAGAGATTTTTTTTATCAGTTTCCATGAGATTCTTCGCCTCCAATAAAGCAAGAATGGATATGTTTTAACAATTATGGCCAAAGCAAAGGACAGGCAAACTTGATAATATTATTACGGTAAACGTTTACATTATATAAGGGATAACAGGTGGAGAGCAAGAGGCGAACCTAAATTTATGAAGAACTTAATTAAATAACGGATAGGAGAGAGACTGGATGGTTATGTTTAATGGTTTGGATATGGGGATGGGAAGTTTAGCACGATTATCGAATGCCAAGACGCGATCAATTAGTGCGGAGAATTTTCAAGGCGACAATGGAAAGGGGGGCATGGCGGTAGATGGAACGGGCGCCGATTGCGCACGGGATTTGGGCGTCGGCTGGAAGTTGTCCCCATCTGTAGAGATTAAGGCTGGTTCAATTTTTACAATGGCGGAAATCGAAGGGCCTGGAGCCATTCAGCATATTTGGCTAACCTGCTTCCCTAGCCATTGGCGCAACCTCATTATCCGCATGTACTGGGACGAGGAGACGGAGCCTTCAATCGAAGTCCCGCTCGGCGACTTTTTTTGCAATGGGTGGCAAGAACGATGTAATGTCAACTCGATTCCGATAGCTGTCAATCCAGCAGGGGGAATGAACAGCTACTGGTTAATGCCTTTCCGCAAATCTGCCAAGATTACTATTGAAAACCTTGAACCGGATAAGGTCGTCCTGTATTACCAAGTCGACTACACGTTGACTGAAGTACCGGCAGACATGGCTTATTTGCATGCGCAATGGAGAAGAAGCAACCCTGTACCTTATAAAGGGGTTCATACGCTTATCGACGGCGTGAAGGGCAAAGGTCATTACGTAGGTACTTACTTGGCTTGGCAAGTCAACAATACAGGCTGGTGGGGAGAAGGAGAAATTAAATTTTACATGGACGGTGATGACGAATTCCCGACGATATGCGGTACTGGAACCGAGGATTACTTTGGCGGGGCTTGGAATTGGGAGCAACCACAGGGGCAGTATGGCACTTATTCGACACCATTTCTGGGAATGCACCAGGTCATTAAGCCTGACGGTCTATACCGCAGCCAGCAGCGCTTTGGCATGTATCGCTGGCATGTAATGGATCCGATCCGTTTCGAGCGGGAGCTAAAGGTGACGATCCAGGATTTGGGCTGGCGGTCCGGAAGAAGATATTTGCCACAGCAAAGCGATATAGCTTCGACTGTGTTCTGGTATCAGGCGGAGCCTCATGCGAGTTTCCCCGAACTGCCAGGGAATGATGAACGGGAGGTCATTTAACGATGTGGCTCGAAGGGACGGATCGTTTGGCTGAGCTAGGCATAGACAGGATATAGCAAATAGATAGGTTACAAACTATGAAGGCACAATTCAGACCACCTGTTCGGACTATTCATGTCCTTAAAGGTGGTTGGTTGTGTTTGGGTACATGAAAACAACGGAGGATTATGAAGTTTTCTTTACATTTGTTGTATAACCCGCGAATATTTAAGTATAAGTGCAACGAAAGTGGAAATGTAACGGGAAATTTTTTAGGCAGGGGAGACTATTTTTGTTCTCGAAAAATGCGTGGGATGAATAAGCAAAATGTGGTTGACAGACGAAGGTTTGTGGAATTAGAATGTATGTAAACGATTACGTAATCGATTACATATTAGTAAATTAGATCCTTGTTGCTGTAAGAAGAGAGGTTGAGAATCTTGTTAAAAGGGATACCGAGTCTTATATCACCCGAGATGCTTAAAATTCTCATGGAGATGGGACATGGGGATGAACTGGTTCTAGGCGACGGCAATTTTCCTGCGGCCAGTTGCGCCAAGCGATTAGTAAGGGCAGACGGGCATGGAATATCCGCGTTTCTTGAGGCTGTGCTTAAGCTTTTTCCTCTCGATACGTCAGCTGATGCAGTCACCGTCATGCAAGTAGATCCCGGCGACCCTGTTGTGCCTGGCATTTGGGAAGATTACAAGCAAATTGTTCAGCGAGCCGCGAATCAACCTGTTCCAATCGTGGCGTTGGAACGTTCCGCTTTTTATGAGCGATGCAGAAATGCTTACGCGGTAGTGGCTACCGGTGAAAGTGCCTTATATGCCAACGTAATGATAAGAAAAGGTATCGTTACATCAGATGACCAGTAACACACAAATTTCAAAAAAACGGAGTGATCAATCATGGAAAATGTTAAAGTTGAGAATCGTTTACAAGGTTCTATGCCTAAAATCGGTATTCGTCCTGTCATAGATGGAAGAAGAGGCGGGATTCGTGAGTCATTAGAAGACGTCACGATGGATATGGCTGTTACAGTGGCTCGTTTCTTGACCGACCATTTGAAACATTCGAACGGGTTGGATGTGGAATGCGTAATTGCTGACACTTGTATCGGCGGTGTTGCGGAGGCTGCACTGGCAGCGGAAAAGTTTGCGCGCGCGGGCGTCGGGGTAACGATCACAGTAACTCCTTCCTGGTGCTACCCGACTGAAACGATGGACACGGATCCTCATATGCCCAAAGCGATTTGGGGCTTTAATGGAACGGAACGCCCTGGGGCCGTATACTTGGCTGCAGCATTAAGCGCTCATAACCAGAAAGGGCTGCCTGCATTCAGCATTTACGGCAAAGATGTACAGGATATGGGAGACAACTCTATCCCTGAAGATGTGCAGGCCAAATTGCTGCAATTCGCCAAAGCGGGTCTTGCCGTGGCAACGATGCGGGGGAAATCCTATCTATCGATGGGATCAGTATCGATGGGAATTGCAGGGTGTATTGTGGACGAGAACTTCTTCCAAAACTACTTGGGCATGAGAAATGAATACGTGGATATGAGCGAATTCGTGCGTAGAATGGATCGCGGCATTTATGATCAAGATGAGTTTGAGAAAGCCCTTGGGTGGACCAAAGAGAACTGTCAAATCGGGCATGATGTGAACCCGCCTCATCTGACAAGGACAGATGAGCAGAAACAAGGCGATTGGGAGACTGTAGTGAAAATGACACTCATTGCCCGTGACATGATGGTGGGCAATCCGAAGCTCGCACAAATGGGTTACGGCGAGGAAGCGCTCGGCCGTAACGCGATTGCAGCGGGATTCCAAGGCCAACGGGCTTGGACGGATCACTTCCCGAACGGTGACTTCATGGAAGCGATTCTGACCAGCTCTTTTGATTGGAACGGCATACGCGAACCGTTCATGCTTGCGACTGAGAATGACACGCTTAACGGAATTACGATGCTTTTCGGTCACCTCTTGACCGACGCGGCGCAAATTTTCGCTGATGTGCGCACATACTGGAGTCCGGATGCGGTGAAGCGCGTAACAGGCCATCAGCTGACCGGAACGGCAGCAAACGGAATCATTCATCTCATTAACTCCGGCCCGGCGGCACTGGATGGAACCGGCAGACAAGAGAAAGACGGAAAGCCTGCCATGAAGCCGTTCTGGGAAATCACGCAGGACGAAGTGAAGCAGTGTCTGGAAGCGACACAGTGGTGCCCGGCTGTTGACTTCTTCCGCGGAGGCGGATATTCCACCGACTTTACGACACGCGAAGGAATGCCGGTTACCATGGCTCGAATCAATTTGATCAAAGGGCTTGGCCCCGTTCTTCAACTTGCCGAGGGCTACACGGTTGAACTCCCGGATGACGTTCATGACAAGCTCGACCAACGTTCGAATCCAACATGGCCGACTACATGGTTCGTTCCGAACATCACAGGAGAAGGTGTGTTCAAGGATGTTTACACAGTGATGAATAACTGGGGTTCCAATCACGGTGCGCTCAGCTACGGCCACATAGGAGGCGATTTGCTTACGCTGGCATCTATGCTGCGCATTCCGGTTTGCATGCATAACGTTCCGGAAGATCGCGTTTTCCGTCCGAGCACGTGGACCGCATTCGGCGTGATGGAACCTACGGGTGCCGATTTCCGCGCATGCGCGAACTTCGGACCGTTATATCGATAACTAGCTTACGTTTACGAAGAAAGTTTCGCTAAAGCAAAACTCAGTTTACGCTTACGAAGAAAGTTTTGCTAAAGCAAAACTCTAAGGAGGTACCTATGCCAACAGCAAACAGGATTTTTACAATCGGAATTGACTATGGTACACTGGGGCGCGCGGTGCTCGTCGATATTCAGAGTGGTCACGAGGAAGCTGTGCACGTGACTCCATATCGACATGGCGTGATTGATGAATTCCTCCCCTCTAACGGTATGAAGCTTAAGCCCGATTGGGCTTTGCAGCATCCGGAAGATTACTTGGAAGTGCTGCGGACATCCGTACCTGCCGTGATCAAAGCTTCAGGGATCAATCCTTCTCAAGTTATCGGCGTTGGCATCGACTTTACGGCTTGCACCATGCTGCCTGTGGATGCGGAGTTTCAGCCGCTTTGCCTGAAAGACGCATGGAAGGAACGGCCCCACGCATGGTTAAAGCTATGGAAGCACCACGCGGCGCAAGAAGAAGCGACGGCTATTAATAAGCTGGCCGAAGCGCGCGAAGAACGGTGGCTGCAGCGTTACGGCGGGAAGCTATCCTCGGAGTGGATGCTGGCGAAGAGCTTGCAAATATTAAAAGAAGATCCAGAAGTCTACGCGGAGGCGGATTTATTCGTTGAGGCCGCTGACTGGATCGTCGCGCAAATGACCGGCCAGTTGAAAAGAAACAGCTGCACAGCCGGGTACAAATCCAACTGGCACAAAAACGAAGGATATCCATCCAGCGAGTTTTTGGAGCAACTGCACCCCGGCTTTGCAGATTTATATGCGACGAAGCTGCGTGGTGAGGTGTCGCCACTCGGAAGCTTGGCCGGAAGCTTGTTACCGGAAATAGCCGAACAAATGAATCTCTGCCCAGGAATTGCAGTCGCAGTGGGCAATATTGACGCGCATGCCGCAGTACCTGCCGTAGGCGTAGTTTCTCCGGGGAAGATGGTCATGGTGATGGGTACATCCACTTGCCACATGCTGCTTGCCGAGGAAGAACGATCCGTAGAGGGCATTTGCGGCGTTGTGGAGGACGGCATTATTCCAGGTTTGTTTGGTTACGAGGCCGGACAATCTGCTGTCGGCGACATCTTCGGATGGTTCGTTGACGAATCAGTACCGGCATATATGGAAGCCGAAGCCATGCAAAGAAACATTTCCATCCATGAGCTGCTAGAGGAAAAGGCTTCACACCTGCAGCCTGGAGAAAGCGGCTTGCTCTCGCTGGATTGGCACAACGGCAATCGCTCTACTTTAATGGATGCAGACTTGACCGGCATGATACTCGGTATGACACTCAGTACGAAGCCGCATGAAATATACCGTGCGTTGCTCGAAGCCACAGCATTCGGTACGCGCACAATCGTAGAAGCTTTCCGTAAGGGCGGTTTGGACGTAAATGAACTGTATGCTTGCGGGGGCCTGCCGAAACGCAATAAGCTTCTCATGCAGATTTACGCGGATGTGAACAATATGGAGATCACATTGTCCGATACTGATTTAACTCCTGCTATCGGTGCAGCGATGTTCGCCGCGGTAGTAGCCGGTTCTGAGGCGGGTGGTTACAATTCCCTTCAAGAGGCGGCCGTGTTCATGGCCAGGGTCAAAGAAGAGACCGTAATGCCGATTCCTGAGAACGTTAAGATTTATGAGGACTTATATAACCAATATAAAAGGCTTCATGATATATTCGGTAAAGATGTAGATAGCGTTATGAAAAATTTGAAACGAATCAGAAATTTATAGACATGCTGCAAGTGCTTTTACCTACTAAGGTGTAAAGCACTTTTTCTTTCATCTAGCAGATGGAGATGGATGATTTTTCTGACTGCGTTCCAGACAGCTTATGGTATACTTTTGTCAAAGACTACGTGAATTGGAGAAGCGGTCCATGCATCTATCGGTCCTGAAAACTTGGAATCTGCGGACGAAATTAATGATTGTTCTCGTGTTGTTTATTTTATCGCCGCTCATGATATTTGGCATCTTGTTCTACCAGAGTTCCAAAGACCTTGTGGCACAAAGAACGGATAAAGAAGGGCTGCAGGTACTCACACTCGTCAATCAAAACGTTAACCAGCTTCTCAAGGGATACGAATCCCAATTGAACGATATTTATGAGCATGAAGATATCATTAAACAACTCAGTGATTCTATTGAAACGAAGTCAAGTGATCAGATATCACTGAGCGACGATTCCGTGAATCGCTTTCTTCGCGACTTCCTGAGAGGGAAGGATGATTTGGATTCCATCTATTTGTTCACGCTTAAAGCTACGTATTTCGGTGATTTTAAAGGACCTAACCTTTTTACGCAATTTTACCAAGATCATCCGATGTGGGATCGCTTCATTTCTTTAGGTACCGGACGGGCTGTTTGGCTGCCAAGCTATGAGCTTCCACCTAATCAGTACAACTCGAAGCCTTCACATTATTTTGCT
This sequence comes from Paenibacillus sp. Soil724D2, assembly GCF_001427935.1. Taxonomy (NCBI): domain Bacteria; kingdom Bacillati; phylum Bacillota; class Bacilli; order Caryophanales; family Paenibacillaceae; genus Paenibacillus; species Paenibacillus sp. Soil724D2. The sequence continues at coordinate 41,688 of NZ_LMRY01000020.1, read as the reverse complement.
GTAGGCATGCAGGTCAAGGATGTGTATGATTCTCTACAATCGTTAGGCACCTTAATTGCTAACGTAAAGATTGATGCTTTGGATAAGATCATTAATAACGTTCAAGTAAGCCCCAATAGCGTAGTACTAATTACGGATCATCAAGGCAACTTGATCTGGAACCGGAATCCCGATGCCTACGGCATTAATTTATCGACCTATCCTTTCTTTAAACAATTGGACCAAAAGGAAGACGGACACTTTACCCAGGAAATTAACGGCAGTTCCTATCGGGGCACCTTCCTGCGTTCCGCTTATAACGGCTGGTATTATTTTTCCTTTGTACCGCAATCCGATTTGAACGCACAAACCAACGATCTGAAGCGCTTTCTGGCAGCAACGGTTGTCGCCTTCGCTGCTTTATTCATTGTGCTGGCTGCCTTTACATCGAATTATATTACACGCCCGATCCGTCAAATGGCACTGGCGATGAAGCATATTCAAAAAGACAATTTCGAAATGATGCCGCTATCCCAATCTTCAGATGAAATGGGGATGCTGCAGGCCGCGTTTCTTGGAATGCGTGGAAGAATAAACGACCTGATTAAGGAAGTCAGGTTGATTTCCAATAAGGAAAAAGAAGCTGAGATTAGAGCGCTTCAGGCTCAGATCAATCCGCATTTTGTCTACAATTCACTTGATGCCATCAACTGGATGGCGATTGAGAATGACCAAAGCCCAATCAGCCGTATGATTACCTCTCTTAGCGATATTATGAGATATGCCATTAAGCCGGGCGAACAGTTGGTTACGATCGAAGAGGAGCTAAAGTGGGCGCAAAATTATGCTTACTTGCAAGAAATGAGATTTGAAGATAAATTTGAAGTCGTTTTTGATGTGGAAATTGACACAATGGATTTAAAAGTTCCGAGATTGCTGTTTCAACCGTACTTAGAAAATTCGATCATACATGGCATGGAGGATATCGATACGGGCGGAGTCATTCGGATCACGGTCCAGAGCGCTGGAAATGAAGAAGGGATGAAGCTTACGGTCATCGTTGAAGATAACGGCGGCGGAATTTCAGCGGAAAAGCTTCAACAAATTAAAGAACGCCGAAGCCATGGTATCGGCATCTACAATTTGGATGAGCGGTTGAAGATGGAGTATGGGCCAACCTACGGGACGACGATATATTCGGTCTACGGCGAAGGTACCATCGTCACCATTGTCCTGCCTTATATTCGTTAAGACACAACGGGGGAGATCAACATGTACAAGGTTTTAGTGGTAGATGACGAGCCGAGAGTTCGCAGAGGTCTGACGAGTCTGATTCCAAAGCTTGATAGCGATTGGATCGTGATCGGTGAAGCCAAGAATGGGTATGATGCGCTGGAGGCGGTCAAAAAAGAGATGCCTGATCTGGTCATCACGGATATCCGCATGCCGCATATGAACGGGTTGGATCTTCTCAGTCATTTGAAGGAATATCCGGTACATGTCGTTATCTTATCGGGATACGGTTATTTTGAATATGCGCAGACGGCAGTTAAATATGGCGCTTTCGATTACTTGTTAAAGCCTCTGAAGCCTGAGGACATCGAGAGTGTGCTGAGAAGAGTGAAGCAGGACCGACAATCATTTCCAGCTGTGTCTCAGACCAGCTCCAGTCGGCCGAATTATTCGAAGCTGTGGAAGGATTGGCTGCTCGGACTGCAGGAGGAGAAAGAGCCTCCGAAGCTGCTCAGCCCTTTATTCCCTATCGATATTTCTACGTTTCGGATCATGGTCATCGAAGTGGATCTCATTGATGAACTGATCAACGAGGATCAATGGGGGGACAGACAATTGGTCTTGTTCGCCGTTCGTAATATTGTCCAGGATGTTACCGGTATGAGAGCAAACTCGGATTCCCATTTTTTATTCGTGAGCGGTGCTCAATTGTTCTTTCTCACCATCAATGAAGACGATACGAGACAGTTAGCCAAAACAAGCATCGAGGAAGTCCGCCGCTGGCTCAAAATATCGATTTCCATCGGGATCAGCGACGTCACCGACTCTTACCTCGAATTGCCGGGAATTCTGCAGCATGCACGCGTAGCCCTTCAAAATAAATGGCTTTACGGGTGTGGAACGATAAGCGATTACGATGACTTGAAAATGGAGGACATCATTGAGGTTGGTTATCCGAACGGGTTGGAAATGGAGCTCATCAAGGCGATTCGAGGCGGTCAATCTGATCAATCTTCGCTCGTACTGACCGAGTTCATAGAAACGGTCAAACAAAGGAACGTTTCATTTCGGTTATTTCGGAGATTTTGCTTGCAATTGGTATCCTCCGTTATTCGCTTGACCTATGAACAAAAAATGTACGATCTTGTGATTGAAAATTTGGCTCGTCCGATCGATTTATTTGACAAGAACTTTACACTCGAAGAGTATGTTGAATTTATGGAAAAACTGATTGAATCCTGTATTTTGTCTATGGAATGGAATAAAACACAAAAGCAGAATCGGACGATCGAAAAGGCGCTGTCTTTTCTTCAAGCGAACTATTCGCAAGACATTTCGTTAGAAGATGCAGCGCGTCATGTCCAGATGAATCCAAGTTATTTTAGTACTTATTTTAAACTTGAAACCGGCAGTTCATTCGTTGAATCTTTAACAGGGCTTCGTATGGAGAAGGCGAAAACGCTGATGATGGATTCCGGATTGAGACTGTATGAAATCGCACAGATGGTAGGCTATCAAGAAGTAAAATATTTCTCGCGATTATTTAAGAAGAAAATGGGTGTCACCCCTGTGGAATATCGGCAATTTTTCTTCCGAAAGGAGGATTGACATGGAAAAAATAATATCGCTAAAGGGAAAGCTTGCCAGAAAGCTGTCGCTTTTAATGCTTGTGTTCAGCCTGCTAATTGCCTGTGAGCAAAGCACGACAACGAAATCACCTGAACTCGACAAGCTGTTTCGTTCGCAGACAGGACCAAGCAAGGATGCGAGTGCACCTAAAACAGTGCTTCGCTTATGGTCATTTCATACTTCTAAGGAGTTTGAGTTTTGGCAGGAACTTGCCAAGCAGTATCAGCAGCTGCACCCAGACATTGAGATCAAGGTGGAGTACGTGTCCAGCGATGATTATTTTACGGGGGAGCGGCTGCTCGCTTCATTCGCATCCGGAACAGGTCCGGATATCTTTTTTGTATCATCGCCTATGATCAAGCGGCTCGCGGATGTCAACATGTTAATGCCGTTGACCTCCTATTTTACGCCAACAATGAAAGAGGATTTCTACCCGACGGCGCTGGAAGCCGTTACTCTATACAATACGATTTATGCGGTTCCGATTGAAACAGAATTAATGGGGCTATTTTATAATAAATCGATGTTTCAAAAGCAGCATCTAACCCCTCCCAAAACCTGGAATGAAATGATGGAAGCGGCGAAGAAGCTGAGAACATCACATGTAAGCGGTTTAACGATAGAAACGTTCGGTGGTGTTTACCAGAACTTCTCCTGGTTTCCGTTTCTATGGCAAACCGGTGCCGATTTAATTTCGGAGGATGGCAAGCATTCCGGGCTGAGCCAAGTGAAAGGCGAAAACATGTATAATTTTTTCCACAGTATGGTCAGTCAGGGGTTAATTAATATGCAGCCATCACGGCCGGCAACGGATATTGGCATTTTGACGAATGGTGAAACGGCGATGCAGGTAAGCGGGACGTGGAATATTCGCATGTTGGAGACGCAGTATGCCGATCAACCAATCGGTGTCGTTCCTCTGCCGACACCGGATGGCGGGAACCGTCTCACGATTGCAGGCGGATGGAAAATTGCGGTGAACTCGCGAAGCGATTATGCAAGCGAAGCTGCGAAGTTTGTGATGTGGGCTTTTTCCGGCGATACGAGCATACCGCTCAAGTGGTGCAGCGATGTGAAATTTGCTTATTCCCCGCGCAAGTCCGTCATGGAAGCTGGAACCGACTATTACCGCCGCGGTCTGCGAGAGGTTTTTACCAATGAAATTTTCGGTACGGAGCGGATGGAGCCGCAATATCCGGAAGAAATCAACCGGACATTTACCCAGTCATTGCAAAGCATATTGTACAGCGGGGTATCCGGCAAAGAAGTGGTTCAAAGCATGGATGAGAAGATCGATCGTTTCCTGTCCAAAATCCAAAAATAGTCCACCTAACTAAATAATTTCTCGTTATGTACAGCTGTTCCCCCGGATTATACTCAAGATGTAAACGAAATGAAAGGGGATACAACAGATGAAACGGAAATGGAAAACGTTAGGGGTTACGGCGATTAGTTCTGCACTTATTTTACAACTTGGTTGCGGATCCTCGACAACGGACACGCAAAAAGCAGGCGACGCTGCACCGAAAAGCACGGAAGCCGCCAAGGATACAAGCGCTGCCAAGAACAAAGTCAAGCTGGCTTTCTGGGACATGCACACCGAAGCCGAGAGTAAGTTCTTCAAAGATTTGATCGATGAGTACAACAAATCACAAGATCAAGTGCAAATCGAGTATTCAACCTATGATCAAGCTTCCTACACAACTACCAAGCTTCCTACTGGCTTTGCTAGCGGAGAAGGTCCAGACATTTACATGATCAGCCCAGGTGATTTCATGAAATTCGCGAAATCCGGTTTAATGAAAGATTTAACTCCGGATTTCGCGCCAGGCGTTAAAGAGGATTTCCTTCCTGCATCTCTTGATGCTGTGACGTATAACGGCAAGATCATGGCTCTGCCATTTGAATTGGAAACGCTAGGTCTTTACTATAACAAGGAAATGCTGGATAAGGCAGGCGTGCAAGTGCCGAAGACTTGGGATGAACTCCATGCCGCTGCGAAAAAACTGACAACTGATAAGGTAGCCGGTCTGATTATCCCGCCGGATAAAGGCCCGTACTTTAACTTTATCTGGTATCCGTTCCTGTGGCAGCAAGGCGGTAACGTGCTGAGTGCTGATGGAACCAAATCTACTTTCAACACACCAGAGACGGCAAAAGCACTCGATTTCTGGGGAAGCTTCTTTAAAGAAGGTCTGTCTCCGAAAAAACTGCAGCTCGGTCCTTGGGAAATTGATAACTTGGGCAACAAAACCGCGGCTATGCAAATTGTCGGAACGTGGGCCATCAATCGAATTGAAGAAAAATATAAGGACGTTCAGATCGGTCTAGCTCCAATCCCGACTCCTACAGGAGGCAAAGCGGCAACGGATGCAGGCGGTTGGAAAATGGCTGTCAACGGGCAAAGCAAGCATGCGGCTGAAGCAGCTAAGTTCGTGATGTGGGCATTCGGTTCATCGGATCTCAGCCATGCATTGAAATGGGGTACGGAAGTGAAGTTCGCTTACTCCCCACGGAAATCCGTAGTCGAAAAAGGTAAGGACATCTATAACAAAGGCTTGCGTAAAGTGTTCACTGAAGAAATTTATAACTCCGCTATCCCAGAACCGCGATATCCGTCCGAAGTGGTTGATGCAGTTGGTGATGCCATGCAGTACGTCATGTTCGGTAAAATGTCAGGTGCCGACGCTGCCAAAACCGTTGATGCGAAAATCACGGATATTCTAAGTAAACAGAAATAACAGGATTCTGGGGAGGGGGACGGGGACGGCTTGCTCCGTAAAACTGCAAGACGGTCTCCCTTTTCAATTCGGGGAGGGGTAAAGAGTGACTCCAAGACGCAGCAATGCCCGCATGATTCAAGAATGGGTTACGGCTTACAGCTTCTTGCTTCCCAATATCTTGGGATTAATGATATTTGTTTTTATACCGATTTTATATGCTTTTTATGTAAGTTTGCATGAATGGAACGCGCTATCACCGAAAGTGTACGTTGGGTTTCAGAACTATGTAACCTTACTTTCGGACGATCAGTGGTGGCATTCGGTAACCAGAACCTTGCTGTTTAGTGTTATTTATGTGCCTTTGTTATTCTGTTTCGCTTTGCTTTCCGCGTTATTAGTGAATGGGCTTCGTGGTAAGACGGTGGGCGTGGTTAGAACGATGTTTTTACTACCATTTGCGGTCACATCGGTCATATCAGCTATCATTGTCATGTTCCTGCTTGATCCGAGAAACGGCCTTGCCAATCAACTGCTTTCTCTTGTCGGTATCGGAACACAACAATTTCTCGGTTCTCCTACACAGGCAATCTATTGCGTCATTCTGACATTGTTATGGATCAACATCGGATATAACATGACTATTTTTCTATCAGCTATCAAGGAAATTCCGATTGATTATTTCGAAGCGGCCCATATTGACGGGGCAACCCGCTTTCAAAGCTTTCGGCATATCACATTCCCCTTATTGCGGGAAACGAATACGTTTATTTTGATTGTCACCACGATCGCGTCCTTTCAAATTTTCGACCATATCATCGTTATGACAAAAGGCGGACCGATGGATTCAACGGAGGTTAGCGTACTTTATATCTTTAAACAAGCGTTCCAAATGTTGAATATGGGGTATTCTTCGGCGCTCGCGTTTGTTTTGTTCCTGATTGTTTTCGCATTTTCGATGATACAACTTAAATTTTTCTCTTCTAAAGATTAGGCGGTGCTACTATGAGAATAATGAACCGATTCATACTACCGACGGTTTCGATCATTGTCGGGATCGCCATGATTTTTCCCATTTACATGCTATTTATAGGCTCCTTTCGTTCGGAAACTCATATCTTCGATATTCAGCTGTGGCCGACGGAATTTGAGTTTCCCAACTTCAAAGAGGCCGTCACATCATCGCATTTGCTCAGATCGATTATGAATTCGTTGATTGTGTCCACAACCGTGACTGCGGTTGCTATGCTGTTCCATGCGATGTCCGGATATGCGCTTGCTCGCTTTCAATTTCCTGGGAAAAATGTGATCTTCGCTTGGATGCTTAGTACGTTAATGATTCCCTTTGCTGTGATCATGCTGCCCTTGTATTTAATTACGAAAAATTTAGGCATGACCAACTCTTTTGCCGGTTTGATTATTCCTGCCATTTTTAACGCTTATGGAATTTTTCTGTTCCGTCAGTTTTATCGGGAATTTCCTAAGGAGCTGGAAGAGGCAGCCTACATAGAAGGGCTTTCTCAGGCAGGGACGTTTTTCCGAATCGCCTTGCCGCTTTCCATGCCGATCATTGCCCCATTAACCATCGGATTTTTCTTGGCTAATTGGAATTCCTATATATGGCCGCTCATCATTACGCAAAAAGAGAGCATGTGGGTTATTCAGGTTCAACTGGCTAACTTAGTTGGCGGGGGCTACGTGACGCCGTGGAACATTGTGCTTGCTGCGGCCGTTATTGCCGCATTACCTACTTTTTTACTATTCTTCGTCATGCAGAAATATTTGGTGGAAGGCATTAAAATGACCGGTATTAAATGATGCCGGCTACTTACAACAAGGAGCTGATTTGACCATGTTAGGATCATCGTTAAGAGATTTGTACCGCACTCGACAAGGAAAACGCAAAAGGGCTTCCAGCTATGATACAACGGGAGGAAATCGTGACTATAGCAAGTTGTACCCAGGAGAAAAAATCAAAATATTCGATATAGATGGCTCCGGCTGTATTACTCATATCTGGATGACAATGGCACCGCTTGACGACGCTGTGATAGAAACATACTTGCACCGAAAAGTCGTACTCAAGATGTATTGGGATGGGGAAGAGAATCCAAGTGTACAGGCTCCTATCGGCGATTTTTTCGGCATGGGTCACGGCATCACAAAAAACTTCAGCTCGGCGCCCCTTGCGATGAGTCCGGAAGATGGAAGAGCGCTGAATTGCTTCTTCCCGATGCCGTTTGGCCGAAATGCCAGAATAGAGGTCGAATCCGATGCCGATCAACCGATCAAATTCTACTACTATATCGATTATGAACAATATGCGTTCCCAATCGACAGTGATCTTAGGTTTCATGCCATCTGGCGCCGTGAACTTACGGATGGTATCGAAGATAGCATTTCCAATGCACTGTTTGAATTTGGCGGAAAAAATATAACGGGCGACGGCAACTATGTGATGTTGGATGCGGTTGGAAAAGGCCACTATGTCGGCTGTAACCTGAACATTCATAACTTGCGTATGACGCGGGAATGGAACTGGTACGGAGAAGGGGATGACATGATCTTCATTGATGGGGAACCATGGCCCCCTTCACTCCACGGTACGGGGATGGAGGATTATTTCAACACGGCCTGGTGCCCGCAGCAGGAACAATGTACGCCGAATCACGGTCTAATACTTGGTGGAGGGCCGAACTGGTCAGGCCAAATCTCAGCGTACCGTTTCCACATTGAAGATCCTGTGATGTTCGACACATCCATTAGAGTGACGATCGAGCATGGACATAATAATCATCGGAGTGATGATTACTCCAGTACAGCTTATTGGTATCAAACGGAGCCACATAAAGATCATCCCATTATTTTGCCTGTAGCTAAAAGATTGCCGCTTGCTGATATTTTAAGCTTCAATCAGAATGATTTGAAAACATGCTTTGATTATTGATTATGAAACAATTGAATAACCGCTGCTTTCATCCATGAAGGCTGCGGTTATTCGCATTTACGTTTTATGGGGATCTGCGGAACTGACATTCATATCTGCAGAGGTGAGTCTATTTCACCGTATCCGATTATCCCTGGCCATGAATTTTCAGGTGTCATACACCAAATCGGAGAGGGGGTGACGGGACTGTGCGAAGGAGACTGAGTGAGTGCAGATCCCTCTCTTTTTTGTGGTCAATGCCATAATTGCAAAACGGGCAAGGGGAATCAATGTACGGTGCGTTGTGAAGATCCCTGAAAGTATGTTATTTGCCGAGGCGGCATTCATTGAGCCAATGGCTTGTGTCGTCCACGCTATGAATAGTTTAGGTGTGAAAGCCGGGGATAGGGCAATTCTTTTTGGTGCGGGTGCTATGGGTCAGCAATTGATCCAGACTTTAGTGCATTAGGGTGTTTCGGAGCTTGTCGTTGTAGATATTTCTACCACAAAATTGGAAATGTCTAAAGCCTGTGGAGCATCCCGCACCATTGTGCCTTTTTTCTGAAAAGGGGATGTTTGTTTGAAATGGTTGTTCCAATTGTTTAAAAGAAAAGGATTGCGGTTTAAACTTTTGCTTTATTTTATAACGTTAATTTTGCTCCCTGTTGCTACGTTGGGGATTATCGGTAACTTAGTTTCGGTCCAAACGCTTGAAGATGAAGCCAACAACCATACTACTCAAATGATTGATCAAGTGAAGAAAAATGTTGATTTTTATGTGCAAAGTGTGAAACAGAGCATCCAAATAATTTCGTTAGACCCGAATGCGATTCAATTTATAAATACGAATCCCAGCGTTTCATCGGAGCGGAGACAATCTACCGAAACTGAAGTGAGAAGGTTGCTTAGCAGTTTAACATCCATACATCCAGAAATTGCAGGGATTATTATTGTGAATGAGAACGACATGGATATTAGCAATGAAATGTTTCGTGTTTCTAGAGATCCGTTGACAAGCGAAGACTGGTATAAGAAGGCGATGGAACACCCTGGCGAACTACAGCTTATCAGCAAGCCGATCGGCAGAAATATTACGACGTTAGTGAGTTATAGTCCTGACGACGTGCTTTCTGTTGTGCAAGCGATTGCAAATCCGGAGACAGGCGCTTTTCAAGGAGTGGTACTGATCGATTTTAAGCTGGCTACGATCGAAAGTGTGATCCGTGGCGTGACCCTTGGGAAAAGCGGATTCATCTATATCTTAGATGCTCTAGGAGAAATTGTTTATGCGCCAGAGAATCCAATTGTGTATCGGGTTAGAGCGGATTGGATGCGACAATCGGATGAACAATCTATCGTCAAAACCATTCGAAATGAGCAGTATCAAATTATATATACGTTATCCGACTTCACCCAATGGAAAACGGTCGGTGTCTTTTCATTAAATGAAACGTTGAAAGATGTGACAAAGCTTCAAAAGATTTCTTATGTTTTAGGCGGGTTGACCATTATTGTGGCTGTAGTGACCGCTTTGTTTTTTACCCGTTCGATTGTTCAACCGATTGGTAAGCTGAGAAAGCTTATGAAACGCGCGGAAGCCGGCGATCTGTCCGTTCAATTCGAGAGTGCGAACCAAGATGAAATTGGCCAACTCGGACGCAGCTTCAATAACATGATTATTGAAATTCGCAATTTAATCGATCTTGTTTATGAAGAACAGAAGAGCAAACGGGAAGCGGAGCTTAAAATTTTGCAAGCTCAAATCAAACCGCATTTTCTTTACAACACGCTGGATACGATACAATGGATGGCTCAAGAACGAAAAGCGGACGATGTAGTTGTGATGATTATGGCACTGACGAATCTGTTTCGCATCGGTTTAAGCAAGGGCAGGGAGTCGATTCCCGTAAGTGAGGAAATGGAGCATATTCAAAGTTACTTGTTTATCCAAAAAGCACGTTATGAGAATAAGCTTAATTATGAAATTTACGTCGAACCCGAGGTCAGCCAGGAAATGGTGTTCAAGCTGACTCTGCAGCCTTTAGTGGAGAACGCCATCTATCACGGCATTAAGGCACGGCGCGGAGAAGGGCATATTCAGATCAAGGTGCATAAGGTCGATGATAAGCTTTGTTTACGTGTTTCGGATAATGGTGCGGGCATTCCCTCCACGCAATTAATGGAATTGCAGGCTGTGCTGTCTGGCATGCAGGCAGGCAAAGAATCATTAGGATATGGCTTATTTAACGTACATGAACGGATCCGGCTTGTTTACGGAGATAACTATGGCGTTCGGATAAATAGCACAATCGGGGAAGGCACCCAAGTAGAAGTTTGGTATCCGCTCAGAAGGAGTGTAGGGAACGATGTGGAAAGTAATCATCGCCGATGACGAACCCAAAATACGCAAGGGTTTACGGCAAAATATAGACTGGTCATTTCTCGATATGGAAGTGGTTGGCGAAGCCGAGGACGGTTTGGAGGCTCTGGAGATCTCAGAAGCGGTAAAGCCTGATGTTTTGTTGGTTGACATTTGCATGCCTTTGATGAGCGGACTCGCGTTTGTCGAAAAGCTGCAATCGTTTTTGCCTGATGCATTGATTATTCTGGTGACCGGCCATGATGAATTTGTGTATGCTCAACAGGCACTCAAACTTGGGGTATTTGATTATTTGCTGAAGCCAGTATCGAAGGAGCAATTGAGCACAGTGCTGATGGCAGCCAAGGAACGGCTTACGGAGAAGAAATACATGGATTGGGCTGCACAGCAGGTATCCAAGCATCTTCCGTTTGTAAAAGAACGCTTTATGAACGATTGGATCGGTGGACATCTAACGGAAATCGAAGTAAATGAACAGCTTGGTTTTTTGCAGGTGCCATTAGAGGCTTCTTTCGGGATGATTTTGGTCAAGGCAATCGATAACATGCAATTCCAAGTAAAATCGGAGGAATGGGATCGACTGCTGCTCTTATTTGCTGTACAAAATGTGGTGGAAGATATCGTACGTGAATGGGGTTGCAGTACTGTATTTCGAGATCGTAAAGATAATATCATGGCCATCGTGCCGTTCGACGGAAAAAATAGCTATGGCGATATCTCAGCAACGATTACAGCCGCAGTGGAGCGTTATGTTAAAACCACGGTAGTCGTTTATTACAAAGCCGAGATTTCAGGCGTGAGAGAGGTCCCTCTGGCTTATGAACAGTTAATTCAAGAAGCTGTGAAAGAAAGCAGTGCAACTCCGATTGTGATGCTTGCTCAGAAATATATCCGTGATCATTACGATAAGGAAGATCTTACGCTGCAAGAAGCAGCTGACGCAATCAAGATCAGCGCTGCTTACTTGAGTCGGTTGTTAAGGCAGGAAATAGGTGTGTCTTTTATTGATTTCCTAACGCAGATTCGCATTAAACAGGCTATTCGTATGCTCCACGATCCAACGTTGAAAATATACGAAATCGCAGAACAGGTCGGGTACAGCAGCCAGCATTATTTCAGCACTGCTTTTAAAAAGGTGCTTGGCGTATCTCCTATCGAATATCGAAAGGGCGGAATCAAGTGAAGAGCGTATTCAAACGGATAGCCGTTCTAGCAGGGTTGGTATTGTTTTTAACTAACTGCTCGCAATCTGAGAACGATGGGGAAGAAGTCAAATACTTGATTGGCGTGTCCCAAGCCAATTTGGGAGAACCTTGGCGAGTGAGTATGAATCGTGAAATTCAGGAGGAAGCCGCCAAGCATAAGGAAGTGCGCGTCATCTTCACGGATGCTGCGCAGAACAGCCAGAAACAGATTCGCGATGTGGAAAAGTTAATGAATCAGGGCATTGATCTATTGATTATTTCGCCTAACGAAGCGAAGCCGCTTACGCCTATTGTCCAAACGGCTTATCGTAAAATACCGGTTATCGTATTGGATCGTGAAATCGAAAGTACAGATTATACGACGTTCATCGGTGCAGACAACCGCTTAATCGGCCGAATGGCAGGACAATTCATCGAACAGCTGCTGAGCGACAAAGGAGGGGAAGTGCTGGAAATCAAAGGCCTTCTTGATTCCACACCTGCGATAGACCGAAGCGAGGGATTTAGGGAAACGATTGCGGGTAATGCCAAGATACACCTAGTCGGATCGGTCACTGCCGATTGGCTGCGTGATAAATCCGAAGATATGATGAAGAACAAGCTGCTGGAGTGGCCGCAAGTAGATGTGGTTTTTGCACATAATGATCCGATGGCATTAGGGGCCTATAAAGCAGCGGAATCTATAGGCAGGAAGGAGACGAAGTTTGTTGGGATCGACGGTTTGCCAGGCCAATGGGGTGGGCTTCAGCTCGTAAAGCAAAAGGTGCTGCAAGCCACGTTCATTTATCCCACAGGAGGGAAAGAGTCCATACAGTCAGCTCTGCGAATACTGAATCATGAAGCTAATATACCTAAAAGAGTTACACTCAGCAGCACCAAGGTAACCGGAGAAAATGTAAATGAGTTTGTCCAAGCGAATGGAAGCAGCAAATAACAGTTATTCGGAAAATATCCGGATAGCTGTTTTTTTATTGCGTAAAATGAACAAAAATGGCGTTTTTTCGTAAATACTTCAATTGCCCTCTCCGCCTATAATCAGCTTAAGGCAAGAGTAGGAGGTGAAACAATGGAAGAACACAGGACATTACTTCGTTTGGATCAGATTCGTAAATCATTTTCGAATGTACAAGCGCTCAAGGGGGTCAACTTAGAGCTGAAAAAAGGCGAAGTGCTTGCACTCATGGGTGAAAACGGTGCGGGCAAATCGACGCTCATGAATATTTTGCAAGGGGCGGTAGGGTCTTATGAAGGGGATATTTATCTGGAGGATAGGAAAGTCGTCATCCATTCTCCTGTAGTAGCGAGGAATTTAGGCATCGCCAAAATTCATCAGGAGCTGCAGCTTGTACCTGAGTTGACGGTAGCCGAAAATATTTTCCTCGGTAGAGAACCGCGAACGAAGATGGGTTTCGTTGATTTTCCAAAAATGAATCGAGAGATAAAGCCATACTTGGAGGCGCTCGATTTAGATATAAAGCCGACGGCCCGAATCAAAGAGCTTCGTTTGGGCGAACAACAATTAATTGAGATTGCTAAAGCATTATCTCTTAACGCCCGCATCTTAATCATGGACGAGCCAACTTCTGCGCTTAGTGAAGCCGAAACCCAGAAATTATTTCAAGTGATCCGAAGGCTCTCAGCGGAAGGGGTCTCCATTATTTACATTTCCCACCGCATGGAAGAAATTTTCGAGCTTACGCATCGCATTACAGTCATGAGGGATGGCGAATATATCGCAACCGTCAAAACTAGTGATGTTACGAAAGACGAATTGATTCAGATGATGGTGGGACGTTCCGTATCCGATTTGTATCCAAGCCGCAGAATGAAGCAAGGCAAGGAGATGCTGTCAGTAGATCAATTGGCATTTCAGCCTCCTGCGGGAAGCGCAAAGAAAAGGTTAACTAACATTTCCTTTAAGCTTCACCAAGGAGAGGTGCTTGGAATAGCTGGGTTAATGGGATCAGGAAGAACGGAAATATTGGAGTGCTTGTTCGGCATGTTTCCTGAGCAAACGGAAGGACGCATTCTATTGAAGGGCGAAGAGATTCAAATCCGAAGTCCTCAAGAGGCCATCGGCTATCGAATGTCTTTTGTCACGGAGGATCGCAAAGGGCAGGGGTTAGTTCTTGGACGTCCGATTGGCGAAAATATGACGCTACCGTTGCTTAAGCAGCTCAGCCGTTGGTTTATACTCCGATTTGGAGATGAAGAAGCACTTTGCCAAATTCAAATGGACAATTTAAAGATCAAAGCGGAAAACACGATGATGCATGCGGGGAATTTAAGCGGAGGCAATCAACAAAAAGTAGTTCTTGCGCGCTGGATGATGATCAATCCCGATATATTGCTTCTGGATGAACCGACACGGGGAATCGATGTGGGAGCCAAAGCTGAAATTTACCAGCTCATTCATAAGCTTGCGGGCGAAGGCAAAAGCATTATCATGGTGTCGTCTGAGCTTCCTGAATTGATTGGGATGTGTGATCGAATGATTACGATTTGCGAGGGCAGGGTTACAGGTGAATTTAGCAATTCGGAAGCAACACCTGAAAAATTGTTAGCCGCAGCGACTTTGAGGGAAGGAGAGTAAACCGGCATGTCTTTGCAAAAATTGAACAACAAAAACCTAGAGAAGGATATCCGGTGGAACCGTAAAACGTCGTTTCAGGTGATTAAGAGGTTCCAAAGCGTTTTCGGTTTGGTTGCCATCGTTCTGCTCGCGACCGTTTTATGCGTTAGGGACGGGGAATATCTATTTTTGAACCCATCCAATCTGGCCAATGTGATCCGCTCGATTTCGGAAAATGGCATTATTGCCGTAGGTATGACCCTGGTCATTCTTGTGGCAGGAATCGATTTGTCCGTCGGCGCCATATTAGGTCTTACGGCTACGGCAGCCGCAGATCTTATGATGCATAAAGATTTGGGAACTTTAAGCACGGTGCTCATCGTTATGATCATTGGCGCCCTGATCGGTATGTTTAACGGTGCGATAAGCACGAAATTATCCATCCAATCGTTCATCGTCACGTTGGCTGCGATGAGCATTGCGAGAGGGATAGCCCGTTTCTGGTCAGGAGGTATCGGCATTCCGATTTCGTATGGCAATGAAGCAAATCTAGCGCCGGTTGCCTATTCGGTTTTGAGTGAACGTATATGGGGCATTCCAGTTCCAGCCATCTGCTTTGTTATGATTAGCGTTCTATTTACCGTACTTCTGCGGTATACACGATTTGGAAGATATGTGTATGCGATCGGCGGAAATCCAACAGCAAGCCGTTTATCCGGCATTCGTGTGGATCGAGTCAAGATCGCCGTATTTACGATTTGCGGCGTCCTTTCGGCAGTAGCCGGTCTCATTCACGCTGCTCAGTTGAACCAAGGCAGCCCGAATGACGGTATTGGCTATGAATTGAACGCAATTGCGGCTGTCGCAATCGGAGGAACCAGCTTATCTGGAGGGATCGGAACGATTCCCGGAACAGTCATCGGGGCTCTAATCTTGGGCGTGCTCGATAATATGCTTGGATTATTGAACGTGAATAATAACTTGCAGATGGTTGTCAAAGGTTTAATCATTATTGCAGCCGTCGTGCTGCAAAGAAAAAAATAACAAATTTGAGAGGGTGTTATGTTCATGAAAAAGAATAACCTGATCGTGTCTTTCCTATTGGTAATGGTGTTAATTTCCTTAAGTGCTTGCGGCAGCGGTTCAACGACGACTTCCAGTAAAACTACGCCTGCTCCAACAACTGCGGATACAGCTGCGAAGGCGTCGGAAGCGCCTAAGAAGAAATCAAGCTACCTGATCGGGATGTCGCAAGCGAATTTAGGCGAGCCTTGGCGCGTGGCTATGAATGATCAGATTGCTGCAGCAGCTGCCAAACATCCGGAATTAAAAGTGGTGTATGCCGATGCAGCACAAGATAACAGCAAGCAAATTGCCGATGTCGAGAATTTTATTCAACAAAAAATTGATTTGCTTATTATTTCCCCGAATGAAGCAAAGCCGCTTACAGCCGTTGTGAAAAAAGCGTACGATGCAGGCATTCCGGTTATCGTCTTGGATAGAAAAGTGGAAGGCGACGCTTATACCATGTATATCGGCGGCAATAATAAGCTGATCGGTAAAAAAGCAGGGGAGTACGTTGCGAAGATTCTCGGCGACAAAGGCGGTAATGTTGTTGAAGTTAAAGGGCTTGAAGGTGCGACGCCTCAACAGGAACGCCATGACGGCTTCATGGAAGGAATTAAGAGTAATCCGAATGTCAAAGTCATTGCTTCCCAAAATGGCGATTGGTTAAAAGATAAATCCATCACAGTCATGGAATCCATTCTCCAAGCAAACAAAAAAATTGATATCGTCTACGGTCATAACGATCCAGCGGCTGAAGGAGCCTTCATTGCTGCTAAAAATGCTAAACGTGAAACAGAAATGAAATTCATCGGGATCGATGCGCTGCCTACTCCGGACGGAGGGATTAAAGCCGTTATGGAAGGCAGGCTAACGGCAACTTATGTCTACCCTACAGGCGGTAAAGACGCTATAGATAACGCTATTAAAATTTTGGAAAACGGTGAGAAAGTCGAAAAGTCCATCACGTTGGATACTTTGGAAGTTACGAAAGAAAATGCGGCAGACGTTTATAAACAATTTGGCGGTAAATAAGAACAAATAATTATTGCTGAGATACTAAACAACAAGTGAGGCGCTGCTTGCGGCCTCGCTTGTTGTTTTTTTAACTACACTATGTAAGTTAAGGTCATTCATCGATCAAAAGAAAATCCACCACGCCAAATTTTTTCTCCTTAATTACGTATTTCACAACCTTTATACTTAGTTTAGAACATCAAATTTAGAAAGGGGTCATTGTATGCATTTCGCTTGAAATCGGTTTTTATTTTAAGTACGGCCTTATTGCTGCTGCTCTCTTCCTTCATTCCCGTAGGACGTTTACAGGCATGGAAACTGTTGTTAGGCCTCAGATGTGGAGTCCATTCTGTCTAAATTCATAGATGGCGCGTCGGTTGCTCCATGGGCTAAACAAGCGGTTTCTGCATAAGTTCAACATGGGATTGTCGACGGATCGTATGCAGGCTTGCAGCCGCAGAATAACATTACAAGAGCAGAAACGGCTGTTCTAGTGCAAAGGTTGTTAAGAACAGCCAAGTTGATTGAAAACCGTAATTGATCCGCCGAAAACCTAAGGGTTCCTAGTCTTCATTTATTGACGAAACGAAATTCTCCAGATAGTATTAATGTGGTAACGTTAACATGGAGAATCGACTCGATGACTCTGATGTAAAGGATGGATCCTCTTGGTCAAAATGACAATCAAGGATGTAGCTAAAGAAGCAGGGGTGTCCACAGCAACGATTTCGCGTGTTATGAACAATTCCGGTTATGTGAGTGAGGATATCAAGCAGCAGGTGTTGGAAGTCATCCGCAAATTTAACTACCAACCAAATGCGATAGCCAGAAGCTTAAAACAAGAAAAATCACGCAGTGTGGGGATTGTTCTGCCTGATATGGCGAATCCTTATTTTATGAAAATTGCCCGTACGATTCAGCATCGCTGTTTCCAACTAGGCTATCATCTACTCTTTATCGACACCGAAGAGAATCCTGAGAAAGAAAGGGAAGCTCTCGAATTTCTGACGGAAAAAAGAGTTGAGGCTCTCATTCTTGCTGGTACCGGTGAGAACAGGGATCAAATTCAGGCAATCAGTGATTCAGGCATACATGTCATTTTGGCTGACCGTCGTTTTTCCAATCTAAAACTGGATACAGTAACAGAAGACAATATTTACGCCTCTAAGTCTGCAATTGAGCATTTACTGGAGAAAAAGCATACGCGAATAGGTATTATTAATGGTCCAAAAACGATTAGTACCGCAAGGGAAAGAAGGCAAGGCGCGATTATTGGGTTGGAAGAAGCGGGGATTACGCCAACGAATGAATTCATGTTTGAAGGTGATTACACCAGAGAATCGGGTATTGAAGCTATTCGGTACTTCAGCCAATTACCTGATCGCCCAACTGCTATTTTTTCAGCAAATAACGAAATGACTTTCGGTGTTTATTTGGGTTTGCAAGAATTGGGTATACCGCTGGAAAGCATCGAAGTGGTTTCATTCGGCAATCTAGAATTTTCTTCTTTGTTTCATCATAATCTATCTGTCATAATGCAAAATCCTCAGGAGCTTGGGGAAACGATTGGTGATTTGTTAATTAAACGGTTAAACGGTGAAACGGATTCTGTACAGAATAGAATCTTAATGCCACACCTTGTTCCATCAAAGTAATGGTTATGATAATGATCTTATGGATCATTTTTTTAAAAAACATGTAAACGATAACATACTATAACACCATTATTATGGGATCTAATGAGTAAAAAGGCTGCCTGTGTGACCGGCAGCTTTTTTACTCACCTACGGGTAGGGGAATATGGTAATATTAGGTATATTATTTTTTTATTGGAGGGATAGCTGTTGAAGCAAGTAGTGAGCGTGCTAGATGCGGAACCGGGATGGCACGAGCGATTCATAAATGAATCTGAGCCATTGATTTGGTACAAGATTACTACTGAACAAGGGGAGTCTTGGATTAGACCGAAACATCCCGAATATCCCGAAGAATTTTTCGAATGGATTCAACCGTCAAGAGAAGAGTTTTTATATGATGAACCATCGAACCAAGGGAAAACAATGAATACGATTTCTCCATAGCCATTGAAATCTATGGGTACTTATCACGGATATTACCGTATCCAGACATGGCTCGGGTACAAATGGATCAAACCGAAGCATAAGATTGTTCCATACTACATTCCGACGAATGAAGATATTAGCTTGAACGCGCCCCACCTGTAAGAGGACAAGAACATATATCTATAGAGATCCGAGCTCAGCGCGGATTTATTATTTTATGGATGTAAGTTCTTGTCTTTTTCGTAAGACAAGAACTTACATCCAGGTATTTAGTTTCATTTAAAAATCGAAGGTGAAAAATGAACAAGAAAGAATCTATATTTTATTTTATATTAGCTACGTTTTTATTTGGCGGAGTCATCTGTCTATTCAAGAGCATTTTTTGGTCTTTATTTTTTTTAGTATTAATAAGTTTTCTATTAACACTCAAGATCTCAGATGAAAAAAAGAGTTTCGGGAAACAAATGTTTAGTGCTTGTTTAGGTCTTTTCTTTTTTGGATGGATCGCAGTTTTAGTAATCTTGCTGATTAAAATATTCATAATGTACTTATATTACTCATTAACCTAACGAGGTACTGATAGTGGAGGAGCCAGCTTTGTCAGTCGGCAGCTAATCCTTTATTTTCGTTAAACTAAAGGACAGCAGAGCATGGAACGCATTTTCTGACTTTTAAGGAAGAAAAAAATGGCAATGCTCTCCTTAATACACGCAACCTTTCAGTTCAGTTTAGCGTTATTAAGCAAAATGAACAGTCTTTCAGGTGAAGGGAGATGTGAGCCTGATCATGAAAAAGAAGTTGGTACTTGTAATAACTCTGGCTTTATGCGTAGGGACTTTGGGTTGGGAGAAGTACTCAGCCTTTGCCATGTCAACCGAGACGAACACGCCGAAAGAAAACACTATTACCTTGTTTGAAAACACAACCCTACTCAGCGATAACGGGACTACGATCGGGATACTGGCTCCCCAAACGGTTACAATACTTAATACAAGCCAAAGAAGAGTAGGGCATGGGGAAGGGTATTTAGTGCCTATCTACCAGATCTTTACTTGGGTCGGCAAGGCGTGGATTATGCCATTCAATGCAGCGCTTGGAGAGCAAGTTCCGTCCCAAGCGAATCTTGAATTATTCGGTGTTGAGCCGATATACTTCGATCCAGGCCTTACTAAGCCGACTTGGATTCAATTAGCCCCACAAACCGTCAAAATCAAGTCGAAATGGGGAGACCGTTATCTGATCGAAACGCAGAACGGCGATAGGTGGATCGCTCCACGCTACGAATCGTTGTACGGTATGGAGGAGGTAAGGCGTGAGGTTCAACTCCAAAATGAAACAAAGTTGCTTCGTTCCCCCTCTGGCTTGGAAACAGGTGCAGCGTTGAGCCCCCAAAAAGTAAAAGTGAATGAGGTGTGGCGCGATTGGTATCGCACCGAATCGTGGCTCGGGCCAGTCTGGTTCAAACTTCCTGAGATGGATACGGCTGTCGGGCAGTCAAGGTTCAACGATAATCACGTAAGCGGACGAATACGGCATATGATGGGTATAAACCTACTTAAAGAGGAGTTGCGTCTCCATGCCGATTTCATCAGGGACCCACTTGTTGTATACTGTTCGTCTGGGTGACACCTTGTATACGATTGCTGAACAATTGGGCACTAACGTACCGTCGCTAGTGCAGATTAATGCGTTATATCCATCTGTTACAGACCCCGACCGAATCTTTCCAGGTCAAGTACTGGTAGCGAGATTGCCAGGTATGGCGGAGCAAAGCTCTGTTTTATATCAGGTTCAGCAGGGAGATACATTATTTAGGATGGCTGAACGTTTCTCTGTAAGCGTTGATATGTTGGCCGGACTCAACCAAATACAACATCCGGACATTCTACGAGTGGCTCAGCTGTTGTTTATTGCCGCCTTCGTATACGAAGTAGAGCAGGGAGACTCTCTGTACAGGATCTCCCGCCGTTTCGGAACATCGATGAGCGAATTGATTCGAACCAACCGAAACCGCCAGGGTTTATCACCTGATGTCATTTATCCCGGTTTCCGTTTGGTCGTCCCGCTTCCGTCCTCGACGAATATCGTAGTGTTAGAGCCTTTGCCCGGAACGAGGATTGCTCCCGGACAGCATTTGACGGGTAGCGCCCGAGCGTTCGAAGCGACGATAAATTACCAAATTCGCGACGCGATGGGGCGTTTCATTACGGAAGAACGAGCTGTAACGGCCGCACAAGGCGCTCCAGCCTTTGGATTATTCGACGTACAGCTCCAGTTTGATCAATCTCCCACTACACAAAACGGTACATTGATGGTGTACACACGCAGCGCCCGCGACGGTAGCATTCAAGATTTGGTGGAGGTTCCCGTCACTTTTTAATATATCAAAAAACTACGCGGCTGCCGGCATGAATCGGCAGCCGCGTTGAGGTAACTGACAGCATAGTGAAGTAGAGTGAATAAATTTTATTTAGGAATTAAATAAACAAAGTGGTACATACTTACCAATTTTAAGCGGTGCTTTGTTACTTATTCTCGCTATAATCGTTTTTACTATTACCTTTTATTTTTGGATTAAGAATACATCAAAACAAAGTTAGTATGTTTATGGAAGACACCGGAAGATCTTACGGCGTCTATTGGGTGCACGAAAATGTATTATAGCTGCTTCTGCAGTAAAGGTGCGATTAATTGGCGGAACACATCTGCAGGGTACTGTTCTTTTTTTCGTTTATCATTGGTTAGAACAACAACGGTCTTAAGACTGGGGACTATATGAATATATTGTCCTCCATATCCACGGGCGTAATAGTACTCCACAGAATGCGAGGACGAATCGTTTAGATCAACAGGGTATGTATCAGTCCACCAATGCCAGCCATAGTAGCCATGGCGAGGAGCTTCCACGAGTATTGCGGATTGTACCGAACGTGCGACCAGTTCCTTTGAAATGAGCTGTTTGTTATCCCATTTTCCTTGCTGCAAATATAGCTGCCCGAACTTCAGCATATCTGAGGGGCGAAGCCAAAGTCCAAATCCACCTGTATGAATGCCTTGAGGGTCAATTTCCCACTTATAGGATTCAATTTCAAGAAGCCCAAACAAATATAACTCGGCAAAGCGGGCAGTTGTCATACCCGTTGCTTGTACCAAGATGGCAGACAATAATTGTGAAACCCCTGAATTGTATTCCATTCTAGCTCCAGGAGAATCCGATAAGGGCTGTTCCAAAACAAAATTCACCCAATTGGGTGATCTAGTCATACGCGGGAAGGAATTCTGTCCACCAAACTCTGTCCAGTCAAATCCGGCAGACATCGTCAACAGATGCTGCAGTGTAATTTCCTGCTTGCGGGAATCACGGTACAAAGCAAGCTGTGGGAAAAATACGGATATGGGTGTCATTAGTGGCGGCAGCAATCCCTTATCAATTGCGATACAAATCAGCGAAGCTAGGACACTTTTGGTGCAGGAGTTGATCCTTGCTATTGCTGTTGCCGTTTGAGGATCTCTATAGTGTTTAAAGGCAAGCTGGCCTTGCTGAATTATTAAACAACTTCTCAAATCCAGTGGTGCAATAGCAGTAAATAATGATGACAAATTCATAATAGCCTTCCTTTTACTGTCATAGATGTAATCCATTCAGATTCACCATGTATCATACCATTTGCGATATCTGTATGACAAAAACGGCGGAAAGCGTAAACATGCACCGATGGTCAATAAATGAGATTCATATAAAACACTAAATTTTTATTTTGTCATTATTTCTAAACAGTGGTTTTAGTCAACGAATATCGGGCTGCATTGGTTTAATTCTAATAATCTCTACTATTATTACAAGTGGCGCACTGATATCAGGTGACCGCCAACAAGCTAATGATAATACAGAAACCACCAATGATAAAAAACAAAGTGACAGTATCTCTATAGCATGTTTTCTTGCAGCTATCCCGACTATACTCCTTTGGGGATATCTTAAATATTTTAAGTAAAAGATCGATTGAGCTAACGGAAACAAGAGTTAAGTAAATGTAACATAATTGAAATCTTATTTTCATGTGGCATTAATTAATCAAGCCTATAATAAAAGTCGACCCCCTTTAAAATATAAAACTTAGACCCTCAGCCCGTTGCTGTGGGTCCTTTTTATGCTATTCAACTAAAGGGTAGATTGCGCTGATGAATATTTTACCAACACTTGAGGGAAATTAGCTGAAAAAGCCTAGAGGGTAGGTTGAATATGGGGATTTTTTCGTTAATCAGACCTCTTAGAAAATATGAACATTATGTAGAAAGAGCAAATTCTTATGAATTGATTTTTCTTAGGAAAAAAGCAATTGAAACGATGAAAGATGCACTAAAACAACCATTCTCTAAAAAAGAAATAGCAAGTGGTTTGATTTATTTGGGGATTATGTATGAAAAAATGAAGGAACTTAATCAAGCATCCGATTATTACCATCAAGCACTGGAGTTAACATCCAAAGAGGAGTTTAAATATCACCGTAATTTCAAGAAAGCGATTGAAACATTTATTAGAAATAGGGAAGAACAAAGAGCCTTATATTGGTTAAATAACCTTCTGGAACGGCAGAGGTACGATAAAAGATTTGTGAAATTATCTGTTCTAAAGAAGCATTTTAGATAATGAGCTGCTAAACTCTAACACAGAACAATATCTCAATTTACTAAACAACTAGGCTGCCGCAGAGATGAGGTGGCCTCGTTACGTGAACGCACGATTCTGCTAAATAATAACGCCTCTAGTGTGCGGTAAATATCGCCGGCTACTTATTCTAGCTATTGAAACTGAGTGAAAGCTTGCTTTGTATGGTATAAAGAAAACAACTGGGGGGCTAATCTTTGAAACGTTATAAGGTGATTAATGCGAAGACGGCGACACTGTTATCCCTTTCTGCCATGGTCCTTACCTTAGTCCTGGTATTTGCCATCGGCCATCGCTCAATTTTAGTAGAGCTCGAGATCACGACCGGCGTTTTAGCTGTAGTACTCTTTACATTTCTGTCCTTTGGTTTGTACAGGGGAGTAAGGTTGCAGAACGATCCCTTATATAAGGAAGGGTGGAAACCGTTTGGAAAGTGGGATGTACTGGATATTGCTTCGGCGGGCGACCTGTTTCCGGTAGAGTTCTCCGGAGAAGGCCTATTTGGGATCGTACTAACAGTTATTGCCTGGATCGCAATTACGATTGTGATGCTCATTCTTATTTTTTTGGTCGGTAACATGCTCTGGGGGATTATCGTGTTTATGGGTATAATGCTGTATTGGTTGTTTTATAGGGCATACCGATATGTCTTTCTAAAAGGGAGGGCGTGCCGTAATCGAGTTGGCTTAAGTCTTGCATATGGCGGGTTGTATACTGTTTTGTATACTGGATGGGCATTTATATTGCTGCAGATCGGGTTTTGGGTGATGCAAAGACATTAACCGTGCTTTTTAAGT
Source organism: Paenibacillus sp. Soil724D2 (assembly GCF_001427935.1). NCBI lineage: Bacteria > Bacillati > Bacillota > Bacilli > Caryophanales > Paenibacillaceae > Paenibacillus > Paenibacillus sp. Soil724D2. The sequence goes on along the minus strand of NZ_LMRY01000020.1, from coordinate 17,433 downwards.
TCTAATTAAGTACAATTGCTCAATAAACGGGAGCAGACGCTGCGGCGATTTGCTCCTGTTCGTTGTAGTAACGCGCAGGATAGTTTGGTAGTAATGTTGAAATAAAAAGCGTAACTGTAAAGAAAAGGTGGGGTTAATGTGTCGGTTCTTGCATTTATATCTACACCACAAAACGAATATGAAGAATCGTTCGCTGTACCTGTGGCAACTGAAGAATTCTTTTACGATTGTTGGATTCCTGCAATAATGTATTAAACCTTCAATGGGTAAATCTTTTTCCATCTGGAATTGAAATTACTAAAGAGGATCTTGATGAACACACTAGATCGTTGAATATATTCGACATTTTCTTGCAGGGATTATCAAAGAATTAGGAGGATCAATATGAATAGTTACGTTTGGGCTGGTGTAAAAGTTAAGTTGCGTCCGGTGTTACCCACCGATTGGGAAAAGTTCCATAACAATGATCTTGATTCGGAGAACGCTAGACTATGTGACGAGATACACTTCCCCAGGTCAGAAGAAGGTACAAAGGCGTGGGCCGAACACCAATCCATTAATCCCTCAAATGGTGATAATGTCTTCATGGCAATAGAAACGCTCGATGGAATACTCGTCGGGAGCATATGCACAAATAACTGTACTCCTCGTTATGGAACCTTCAAATATGGGGTTTCGATATTTCGTGAGCATTGGCGTAAAGGTTACGCTTCTGAAGCCATAACAATATTACTGCGGTATTACTTTGAGGAATTACGATATTGTAAGATTAATGCTCACGTTTATGCATTTAATGAGGGTTCTGCAGCATTGCAGGAGCATCTGGGCTTCGTTCAAGAGGGAAGAATAAGGAACATGGTCTTTACTAAGGGCCAACATTACGACGAATATATTTATGGCTTAACTAAAGATGAGTTCGAAAAAGTGCATACGTAGTTGAATACATCTGACTGCCCTTGGGCAGTCTTTATCGTTCAACTAACGGAAACGTTAGTTCAATCCAATAAGGAGCAGTCTTGCCACTGCAGCTGCTCCTTACTTTCATTAAGCTAATGGCAGTATAGTTTAGTTATAAACGTACTTTCCAAAAAAGTGTGTGGTAACTGTTCGAAGCACGACACTTGAGGGGGATTAAAGAAACTATGGAAGACTTTGTAGTTATACAAGCTGAACGAATTGCAGGCGATTTTCTTCTGGAACAAGTAAAAACTTCATATCAGATCATAGGTAAAGGCATCACAAATCAGGTTTGCGTAGTTGAGACGGAGAGTCGCAAAGTTGTTGTCCGCATGAACGATAAAGATACATTTCCAAGCTTTATCAAAGAAAAATGGTGTATCGAGCAAGCAGCCGCAGTTGGCGTTCCTGGACCTGAGGTGTTGTCCATTGGAATAGTTGATGAAAGCGCATATATGATTCAATCCTTTATTGAGGGAGACAACGGGTTAGACAGTACTGTTCCCAAGTCCGATGTTTGGAGGAAACTGGGCGAATATGCCAAGCTTATTCATTCGATTCAAGTGAAGGGATATGGAGGGAATCTGATTGATCCAGTAGTTGGTGATTTTCAGTCACCTTCTCATGCCGGATCAGATGGCAGTTGGCAAGGGTATGTGCAGTATAATATCAATAGTTTGACTGAGCATGATCGCTTGATTGAGCTTGGAGTAATCACTCAGATGGAATCGCAGAGAGTAAGAAAACTGTTTGAAAATTTGAAGAGTGAACCGTTCCGCTTCGGTTTAAACCATGGAGATATCTCTTTAAAGAATACGATTGTCAATCAGGCAAACCAAGTTATATTGCTGGATTGGAATGCAGAAGTAAGCGTGGTACCGCATGCAACTGTTGCTCAATTGATGCATTACCAAATCCTAGGACTAGAAGAAAGCGCAAGTGTTGAGGAATTTGAAGCGTTTATGGATGGGTACGGAATAAGTGAAAAAGACCTTTCTGAAACGAGGCATTTGCTGCTATTAAGGGCTTTCGATAACCTCAGGTGGGCTATTGATCGGAGTCCTGATCTGATCGAACCCTATGCTGCGTTTGCGAAACAAATCATTGACATGATTAAGGATTAGCAAAAAATGATCGGTGTTTCTGTATCTCAATTCAACCAGGTTTGAAGAACATTATTGAACCGAGGGACGGAACACGATAGTTCAATCCTGACTCGAATTTGTTCTTCCTTGGCGATGGATCATTACGCTCCCTCGATAATGGAAGAGAAGCTGCCTTGAGGCGGCTTCTTTTTGGTTTCCATTCAATATCGGGCAGGATAATGATAATTATTCATGTAAAAATAATGGAAAATGATGTATGATAAGTGAACGTACGTTCTTTATTTTGGCATTATATATTTAAGCGAAAAGAGGCTTGTATAACATGTTAACTATTGTGAAGGGACCTTACTTACAGTGTCCTACTGAAAATTCCATAACCATTATGTGGGAGACATCAGAACCTGCTTCTTCAACTGTAAATGTCTTAATGGCTGAAAGAATACATAGCGGATATCAGGGGAATTACAAGAAACCCGAACATGTGCTTGTAACCGTAGATGAAAATGAGTATTCAACGATTCATCGGCTTACAGTTAATCACTTAGAACCCAATACCCTTTATTTTTATCAGGTACGTTCGGTGAATGAGCGAGGTGAGATCGAATCAGGATACCATTTCCTCAAAACGGCAGTTCGGAGGGGAGAGTCGTTTTCATTTACTGTGACGAGTGAAACTGGTGGATATAGCGGTTTCGATAAATCCGAGGGGCAAATAAATCGGAATATATTTAGTCAAATGCAAAGATACCGCCCCGATATTACCTTGTTTGTTGGGGATATTGTTAATGACGGAAATAATTACGAGGATTGGGAGAAATATTTTTTTGGTCCAGGTAAGGAGTTCCTAACGAATACTCCGTTTTATAGTTGCTTAGGCAATCATGAGGATAATGCCTCATGGTACTATGACTTTTTTGCTTACAATTCCCCAAAAAATTACTACTCATTTGACTATGGAGATACCCACTTTATCTGCTTAGATAGCACAGATTTCATTGAACGTGAAACCTACCCAAATAGTTCGGGGAAGATGGTACCTGGGAATGAGCAGTTTGATTTTTTTATTCGCGATTTACAATCAACTTCTGCAAAATGGAAAATTGTTTATTTTCATTACCCTCCTTTTGTATCTGGTGGGTATCAGGTCGAAGATTTACAAGAACTATGCCCTCTAATGGAACAGTATGGAGTCGATTTGGTCATTAATTCTCATACGATTGTGTACGAACGAAGTCACCCAATCTGTAATGGTAAGGTCGATTTTGAAAAAGGGATCGTTTATATTGTTGCTGGTGGGGCAGGAGCGATGCCTGATTGGTTTTTACCTAAAAGATCTTGGCATACAGCACAATCCTTAGCGGTACCCCATTTTCTTAATATCGTTATGACTACTAATTCTTTGGAATTGCAAGCTATAGATGAGCATGGAAGTTTGTTTGATAAGTATTGTTTGTATAAGGAGTCAACTGGGAAACGAATTTACCTCTAAGATTGTTCAACTAACGAGGAACGTTACTTCAATAAAGGGGCGCTATACAAACTATGAAGGTGTTGCCATGGTAACAACCTTTGGCATGCTTAAAAAATCGGGGATTTGCAGATGTCTACGCTTGCATTAATTAAAAAAGAAAAAGCACCCAGTTGTTTGAGGTGCTTACTTAATGTGTTCGAATGAATTTAGTTGTCTGCAATGAGGGCAAAAGATGTTGATGAAATATGTATTTCACCGTTTTTCCAGGATCCTTGCCTGATGCTTATCGATGCTTGCAACTGTATAACGTGGCGAATTCATTGGTTGAGCAACTATGGACATCGATTCGAATTCTTTTGTAATCAATGCATTGTGCTTCCCGTCAATTCTCATGATGAATTACGACTCCTTGTATTTGTGTTTTCATTTTCTGTCAAGGGTGGCTCCCATTTCATATACAAATTACTTAACCTTATCTAGCCGTACAATAGTTAACGATTCAATTTTCTATAAACTCACTACTGAGGGACGGGCAGGAAAGTTGAGTGATGTTTTCATCAAAAATGGTATAATTAGGGAAATTTCTTTACCGATACTACTAATTAGGAGGGATAAATTATGATAGAGAAGTTGAGTATAGAGCATTTGATTGATCGAGAACGAGATCGTGATTTCTCTTTAATCGTACTAATGTGTGGAATAGCTGGTTCGGGAAAAACTACCTTTTCTCAAAATTTGGAAAAGTATGGTTATATACGTCTTTCTATTGATGAAGAGGTTTGGTCTACTAATGGTCGATATGGAATTGATTATCCCGTTGAAAAATATAGGGAGTACTTGGAAGAAGCGCATATAAGATTACGTAATAAGCTAGTAAAGTTAATTGATGATAAAAAACAGGTTGTAGTCGACTCCAGTTTTTGGAACCGATCCGAAAGGGATGAATATAAGCGGCTTATTGAAAACTCCGGTGGGAAATGGAGACTTATTTACTTGAAAGTACATCCTGATGAATTACGAACGCGCCTTAAGATTCGTAGCCAACGTTTTGATGCCAATGCAGCCTTTACGATAACTGAGGATATATTGACAACTTTTCTCAATGGGTTTGAAGAACCAAGGGATGAAGGGGAAATTGTTATAGAAAATTAAAGAAAGTTCAATACAAGCATAATAGTTACAAAAAAACGTGAACTGTTGCGCTAACGCAAAACTTTAGTTGAACAAAGGGCAGAAATCTTGAATGAACGTTGCAACTTACAAAGGCGACACTTATGATTGTTTTTGACAGGTTTATTTTCAATTCGGAGTGGAGGCGTTGTGAATGGCGAATAACCTTGAAACTCAAGTTGGAGTAGTTGTGTCAGTCAGCTGTAGTGCAACTCATACTTTTAGCAAAGAAACAGTCGATGTCATTAGGCTTCTTGCTGGTCTGGGAGTTGAAGGCGACGCACACATGGGAAAGACCGTAAAGCATCGTTCACGAGTTGCACAAAACCCGAATCAACCCAACTTGCGCCAGGTTCATTTCATTCATTCGGAGTTGTTGGATGAACTACGAAATGTAGGTTTTAATGTCGAGACCGGGCAGATGGGCGAGAACATTACAACCCGTGGGATAAACTTACTCGGACTGCCAACAGGCACAAAGCTGTATATCGGTGAATTAGCAGTTGTTGAAATCACGGGACTTCGCAATCCTTGCGCACAAATAGATAATTTCCAGTCGGGTCTATTAAGTGCGGTGTTGGACCACGATGAGAAGGGGAATCTAATCCGAAAAGCTGGTGTAATGGCTATCGTGCTAACTGGGGGAGAAGTTCGAGTTGGGGACCCAGTCCGAGTTGACCTACCACCTGAACCATTTCGTCCTTTAGAACGAGTGTAAAACTGACCCGGTTGAAGTAACGGGTAGGATAGTTTCAAATATATAGGGTTTCGGATACAGGGTAGATAACTGATAGAATTCGCTGGGCTGGGGCAACTGTATAATGTAGAAGGCAATATTATTTAATTCTAGATTATTGGTCATTGAGCTAACGGATACATTAGTTAAATAACATCAAGAGAAGGCTGCCGACATCAAACGATCGGCGGCCTTCTCAGCTACCGGGCAGATTCAGTCAACATATCATTATCAGCGCAAACGATCACGGCTAATAGTAGCATCAGATTATTACACAAACGATCGTTTCTAAATCGGAATGATGTTTTAACTCCAACCGGATTTATTCGTACATTCAGTAAGCTCATGGGGATGACTCCCGCCCAATACCGAGATAAAAAGGTATTGCTCTAATTCTTATGGAAGATTATGTTATAATTAAAGTTGAAAACGTTTCTGGGAGGGGATAGGAAAATGAACCCAAGTAAGCGACTGAATGAACGATTGACACCGCTACTTAAGAGTGTCATGGAAAAGGGGCCTACCGGCTGTGCCTGTACCGTTGTGCGGCGGGGAGAAGTTGTTTATCAGGAAACCCTGGGTTATGCGGATTTGGAGAAGAAGAAGGAGATCACTCCAGACACAATCTACCGGATCTATTCGATGACTAAGGTAATTACCTGCGCAGCGGCACTCATGCTTTATGAGAAAGGACTTTATCTGCTTAACGATCCGTTGGAGGAATACCTGACGGAGTTCAAAAATCCGCAGGTGTACCGATATAACGAATATGGTACCAAGTCTTTATCCCCTGCAGTGGGTCCGATCCGGATCAAGGATCTTTTCACGATGGCCTCTGGGCTTACGTATGGTGGTGACGGCACGGAAACCGAACAGCAAACCCGTACAATCATGGAGAACGCTGCAGCGACAGTAGACATGCAGGCTTTGTCCAAAGCGTTGGCAGAAGTTCCGCTGGCTTTCGATCCCGGCACGCACTGGAAGTATGGTACAAGCCACGATGTCTTGGCAGCATTGATCGAAGTGCTGTCCGGACAAACATTCGGAGAGTTTCTGCAGAAGGAAATTTTCGCTCCGTTGGGAATGACCGACACCTCATTCCGGATATCGGAGGATAAGCGGGAACGTTTATGTACCATGTACGATTGTGCAGAAGACGGCACGCTTACTCCTAATACCAGGATGGACGCCCGCTATCAACCGGGAAGCCGTCATGAAAGCGGCGGAGGTGGCCTGCTTTCGACGATCGGCGATTACAGCCGATTTGCGCAGCTGCTGGCGAAGGGCGGGGAGCTGGAAGGGGTGAGGATTCTTAGCCCGAAAACGGTTCATTTGATGGCAACCAATCATTTAAATCCACAACAGATGAAAGATTTTAACTGGCCGCATATGAGTGGTTATGGCTATGGTTTGGGGGTTCGTGTTATGACCGATCCTGCAGCCGGCGGCATCAACGGCTCGATTGGTGAATTCGGCTGGGCTGGTCTAGCCGGGTCTTACTTATTGGTCGATCCTAAGGAAGAATTGTCCGTCGTGTACATGCAGCAGCTGCTGCCGAGCCTTGAGCCCTTCATTCATCCTCGACTTCGGGCTGCCATTTACGGGGCATTGGACTAAGTTCGGGGTTAACGGTGGCGAGAGAATACATTGGCGCTATAATCACAACAAATGATTCAAAAACTGAGAAGCATCGAATTAGATAATCCCTTCCTTTATTGAGACACTGATAAATAACATGTGGTGAAGAAAAAAAGAAGTAATTAGGCGTTCACTCTACTGGGTGAACGCTTTTTTAGTAGGTTGGAGTGATGATTATTCTATATGAAGAATCTTTGTTAGGCGGGTTTTGTAAAGTGATGGCCGCCCCAGCGACTAAACTAACGGACAGTAGTGTTTCAATTTCTGAATTATGGAAAAAATATATGAACGGAATATTACATCTAATTCGGAGGTGGAGGTTTGACCTTAGAGCTTATTGGTGCCATTATTTGTTGGTCTATCGCTTTCATTTTTCTTACATTAGGCATAATAGTTGTTAAAAGTGAAAAACGCAAACAAGATGCAATTGCCGAAGAATTAAAATTACGTGATATCGAAGGTGTCTCCGATTCATTTTTTGTTTGGATAATTTTCTTTGTCGTTAATTCAATTGGTGCGTTATTAAGAGCATTACCTTGGTGGTTAGTTAAAGTAATTTATATCCTACTCGGTATCGGGTTTGTGTTTTTAGGTATTTGGGCGCTCGATTAACTACAGAATCTATAAAGCGATAAAGTAACACAGGGGCTACCGAGCGATTTGGTAGCCCTGTTACGCTAAAGGGCAGTATAATTGGAAGTATTTACCCCGAAAAAATCATACTTCATCGAACTTTATAATAATACATTTATTGGAACAAGCGTTTAGGGTGATAGGAGGAAGAAAGGAGAAATTAATGAGAAAAAGATTAATGAACGTGATGGTTATATGTCTCGTTGTTTTATTTGTATTTAGTTTGATTGGTTGCAGTAATACTGCAAAGAAAGTATCAACGGATAAAACCTTTGAGCAAACAATCGAAGGAAAACTTAACAATATTACTAATCCAAAAGATTATACAGTATCACTATCCTCTAATCCATATGACTATATTAAGGGTGTTGATAGTAATAAGGATTACAAATACATTGTTTTGCAAGGAGAAAAGTCTTTAAATTATATGCTCAACAAATTTGCTAATAGTGATAAAAGTGGATTAGAAGAATATATTATGGCAATCGCCTGTACTGAAATACTAAAAGAGAATCCCGCTTCTAAAAAGTGGGCTTCTGGTAGGGAATGGTATAATAACTATATTAAAGCAAACTAATAATTCTTACTGTTTAAGTTAAATTAGAAGATACTCAAATCTGGAAAGGAGGATTTAATTTACAATGAGGTAAAAAATTAGGGAGGATTTGAAAATAAAATAATGAGCGAGTGATGGTTGCATCATCCCGAATCCAGACAATTGAGCTAACGGATACGATAGTTAAGTAATTGTTACATGATTGAAATCTTATTTTCATGTGGCATTAATCATTTAAGATTATACTAAAAGTCGACCCCCCCTTTAAAATTTGATTTAGACCCTTAGCCCGTTGCTGTGGGTCTCTTTTTGCTATTAAACTAAAAGGCGGCTTCGTATATTTGGATTGACAATATCAACGTATGTTATCATGATATCAAGCTATGAATAAGTTAGAAGCTAAGCTATTACTTGGAGGGAAAATCTATTAATAACGTCGTTCTGAATGATGCAATGACCATGTTGAAGAAAACGAGCCGTACTTTTTATATTCCGATCAGTTACTTGGATTTAGGATTGAGGGAGGCTGTAACATCTGCCTATTTGTGTATGCGAGCTATAGATGAAATCGAGGATCATGATGAACTTACAGACCAATTGAAAGTGGAATTATTACTCGGGATACACGAAACATTCCAATCCCCACATAGTATCGAAACAAAAAAATTACTATCACCGTATGGGGCAGTATTACCGGAAGTTACAATGCAACTCGATGAGTGGGCGCTTCTTTGTCCAGCCTCTGGAGCTCCAATCGTATATCATTACATAGCAAAGATGTCGTTACAAATGGCCGAATGGGTTCAGAACGGGTGGAACATTCATACGGAAGAGGATTTGGACCGCTATACCTATAGCGTGGCTGGTATGGTTGGAGAAATGCTATCAGAACTATGGTTGTGGCATGACGGGACTCAATCCGATCTAACGAAGGCGATTGCCTTCGGAAGAGGACTTCAGTCGGTAAATATCCTCCGAAATAGAGTGGAGGATCTTAAACGTGGCGTTGACTTCTTTCCTGACGGTTGGGGATTCAAGGAGATGCAACAGTACACACGTCGCAATTTACAACTAGCCGACTCATATGTCGCAGACCTGAAGGAAGGTCCAGCGTTGAAATTTTGCAAGGTACCACTAGCGCTAGCTCATGCTACGGTAAACCTCATCGCTGTTGGTGGAAACAAATTAACGAGAGATGCGGTTCTAAAAATTGTGAGTCGTGTGACTGGATAACATGATTATCCATATGTAGACGTAAATAAGAAGTAATCAGGTATTTGCGAGTACCGGCTTTTTTTTGTTATGTTGAACTAACGGGCAGGATAACGTAGTTAAATATAAGTAATTTGTGGTAAGATATTTCCAATAAATGTGTCTCTATATGGGTAGGAAATAAACTATAACCATCAAATAAGCTATTCACTAATAATCAACATTCCAAAACACAATGAACGAGGGAGAATGGGGTATTTTTATAACTTGCAAAATGACAATAACGATTAAATCAGTAAAATCGAATGCTATCTAGGGCGACTGCCTGAAAGCATGATACCTTTTGTGGATATTACTGGTGGGGATCAACTTTGCATTGGGGTTACTGAGGATGTATGGGGAAAAATTTACTTTTGGGATCATGACCAAGAACACTTTGCCCCCTCAGAAGAGGAATTATGGAATAATGTATACTTAGTAACAAACTCATTCTCGGAATTTATCTAAAGTTTTCAAATAGTAGAGGATGAAAATCTACCCAAGGATCTTGGTATTGTTAGTGTAAAGACGACACCTGAGTTTCTAAAACTGGTTGAAAAGTCAAAAGTAAAAAACAGTAATAACGCTAATGAAGCAAGCTATTTAGCGTTTGATTAGTCTATGTAAATGTAATATGATTGAAATCTTATTTTCATGTGTCATTAATGAATCAAGCATATAATAAAAGTCGACCCCCTTTAAAATATAAAACTTAGACCCTCAGCCCGTTGCTGTGGGTCCTTTTTTGCTATTCAACTAAAGGGCAGTCTAGTTCAAGTAAGAATTGAAATAATTATTATCAGTTGCAAAGAACAAAATATCTATTCCTCCGTCTAAGTATATAAAGGACTAAGCTAGGAAGTAGGGGGAGATCGGTAATGATAAATAAGGCACGTTTTTCTAATTTAATAATTCCGTTCTTCATTGCGATAGTAACTATTTCCATTGTGGTTGGAGTCATTATTTTATTAAATATAACGGAGGGAACTACACATAAGTTCTTATTGCCAAAAGGGTTTATGGGATGGGTTGAGGTTACATACGAACAACCTGGTTTTCCTGCTTTAAAAAAAGAAGACCGTACTTTTATCTATAAGGTCCCACCTTCTGGAAAACTAATGACTGCAAGCAAGAATGTTTCAGGAACAATGGTTTTAATTTATGTTGAGCAAGATGGTCGACTAATTGATTTACCAACAGATGTGCCAATGATCCATGGGCAGGGCACATCAGGGGGCGGGCAGGGTGGACCCCATGGACAAACTGAAAAGTTCCCTGATAAACTTACCTTTTTTGTAGGAACGGAAGAACAATGGCGAGAAGCGATGGAAAAACAACCAGCCTCATGAATAGTAGAAAGCCAAAAATCAAGATCAAAAACCGACTTGTATGGATACAACCCACTCAAACGAGGCTGCCGCGAACAGATTGGCGGCCTTCATTCCGCTAACTGGCAGTTTAGCTTAGCAATCCATAAGAATCAATCCAAGCTGAAATGTGCTAAAATGTAACTAATGTAGACATCCCTCATGAACAAAGGAGCACTGAAAATGAGAAAACTCGTTCTATTTTTGCACGCATCGCTTGACGGTTTTGTAGAAGGGCCAAACGGTGCAATGGACATTGGCTGGATTTCCTACGATGGTGATTTAGAGAAATACGCGAAAGAAATTCTAAGTACTGCCGACACCGTCATTTGGGGACGAGGGACTTATCAATTAATGCACGGTTATTGGCCATCTGTGCCTTCGAACCCATCAGCTTCGCAGCATGAACGGAATCATGCCGAGTGGATCGATAAGACAGCCAAAATTGTTTTTTCCACGACACTGGACAAGGTCGAATGGAACAATTCCAGACTGGTGAAAGAAAATGTCGAGGAAGAGATCAAGAACCTCAAACAGCAGCCAGGCAAGGATATGGTCATCCTCGGCAGTCCTAGGATCGCACACCACCTTATGCAGCTTGATTTAATTGATGAGTATAAAATTACGGTTTCTCCCGTCCTGATCGGCAGCGGGTTGCCGTTATTCCAAGGTCTCATGGAGAAGGTCAATCTTAAACTTATCGAAAACAAGACCTTTGATTCTGGAGCCATAGGTCTCGTTTACCAGTCGGTTAGATGACCTTTGTCTCCTAAAATAGATTACGGGTACGATAGTTCAATGAATTGAAACGGGATCTGCAGCTGCGAATCCCGTTTTAATTGTGATTTTGGAAGCATTACTTTGCCGCGGGTACTTTGAAGCATTTCTTTGCCGCCAGTACTGTATAGTAGAAAATTCGACTTCGCTCAACTCCTCGGGCAGTTTTCTTCAACAATTTATTGTACTAATATGGTAGAATATGTATCTATATATGAGTGGACGAGGTGATTAGAAATGAATTCTGTTGCTAGTGTAAGGCTAGCATCCTTAACCGATGCTGATGAACGCAAGAGTTTAACGATGGTGTAAAAAGACCTCCAGCTAAGATAATTGAACGCCTAAATATAAATCGTAACGAATTGATTGCTGTAGCAGAGATAAGTGGTAAAATCGTTGGTTTTGGCTGTGCTCAAAGTTTTTATTCATTTTGTTATGAAGAACCACACGGAGAAATTACCGAACTCTATGTAGAAGAAGTCGCTCGAAGAAAAGGAATTGCAATTGAATTGCAATTATTACTTGTCTGGAAGAAAACCTTAGAGAACGCGGAGTGAAAAGTATTAAGGTACTGACAGGTAGAAGGAACAACGCTGCAATTAAAACGTATGAACATTGAAATTATGTTAAAGACGATGAACAGATGTTAAAGAAAAGGTTGGAGAATTAAACTAACGGCAAACGATAGTTCAACACCAAAACGGCTGCCGCGGGGCAGCCGTCATTGCGCTATCGGGCAGATTAATTTCGAAATTGACAAAAATCATAGAAAAATATACAGTTTTATGCAGCTTATAAAGGTAAATTATGGCCCTGGTTTAAAAGAATCCATCAGAAAGGAGAAAACTTATCATGAGCTTCGGTACTTTGATATCCTTTGCCTTTGTTTCGCTTGGTATGGTTTGTTCTCCTGGTCCAAACATGATTTACTTAATTTCTCGTTCTATTACGCAAGGGCGTATGGCGGGGCTTATCTCTCTTCTTGGCGTCATGCTTGGTTTTCTTGTTTACATCATTGCAACAATGTTAGGACTCACGATACTTTTTACTGCAGTTCCATTTATTTTCGAAATAGTCAAAATAGCAGGTGCTGCTTATCTACTCTGGCTTGCTTGGGATGCAGTCAAGCCTGGAGCTACAACTATTTTGTCGACTCGAAATCTTCCAATTGACCCGCCAAAGAAGTTATTTCTAATGGGGTTCATGACTAACCTGCTCAATCCCAAGATTGCTATTCTATATGTGTCGCTACTGCCTCAGTTTGAAAACCCTGAGCGGGGATCATTGTTTTTTCAAAGCGCGTCTCTGGGTTTAGTTCAAATTACTGTTAGTTTTACAGTCAACCTCTTGATTATACTTACTGCGAGTAGGGTTGCCACATGGTTCGGCACGCGCCCTACGTGGTTATCAGTACAGCGTTGGCTCATGGGGAGTGTTTTAACTGGTCTTGCTGTACGTCTTGTTTTTGAACGCCGGCAATAAGTTGGTTTAAAAAGGGGAGATTGGTTAATAATCCCCTGGCACCCGCCAGAGCGGATGCAGGTTTTCGAATTGAGTAAGGCACACATTTTTCGCCGAAATCACAAAAGGAAAAGACCTTAATATCGGGTACTACCGATGTTAAAGTCTTATTCGTATTACGCCAACAATTTGCCAATATCTTGTATTTGAAAGTGCCAACCTCTTGTCGCTAATGTAAGCATGCCAAAATCTGAATGAAACCTATGTTAATCACCTGATCTATTTTGGCTTAACCTTCAGTTTCAACAGATACTTCTGAAATATTACTAGAAGCAAAACGGTCAATTACATCGAGCGGTAAGTGATCTATCACAAGTTGGCCGTAGTGCGCATCCTGTACGATGCCGTTGTCGTCGATTAAGAATTCGGCTGGGACGCGATAGAAGTTGGATCCTTCCTCCGGAGTCAAAGTGAAACCTTCAGCTGCCGCCTCAGCTACGAACTTCTGTGTATTCGCATCAGCCATTGTCGCTTTCACCTTCTCCTCGGATACTTCGACACCGTATAGGTTATACAGATCGGCTTGAGGATCAGCAATTATCGGGAATGGAGCGTCCTGGCGGCCGACATACTGGGACATGCTAGTTTCCGGAGACTCGAACACAGCTACTATCTCCAGTCCTAGCAGGCTCCACTGGTTGTAGCGCCGGATGAAATGCCGCACCCGCAAGTTGCACATCGCGCAGGCGGCGTTGCGAAAGAACGCAAGCAACACCTTGCGGCCGCGAAGATCGGACAACTGGAGAGGAACTCCGTTGATACCTGTAAACGTGAAATCAGGGGCGATATCCCCCTTAGATAATGGCATTCTCATTGTAATAGCCTCCTAGTCATGTAATGGGTAAACCTCAGTCTGGCTCGACTGACTTATACTTTACCATGAGATGTTCTTGCCTTCTGTGACCTGATCACCAACCAGCTCCATCAATGCTCCCCGCTGCCGAACCGATATCCAACCCCGTCCCATATCGATCCAGCTCTTCTTTTGCATTCGGCTCAAAACGCGGCTAACTACTTCACGAGCGGACCCTAGTTCGACAGCTAACTGCTGATGTGTAATCTGGACGGTCGGCTGCTGGTCCAACGTCAGCCTCAACAGCGTTTCGGCGAGCCGAGAGTCTAGTGGCTGCGCAACTTTACTTGAAAGGATGCTGCCCATACGTATCAACCCATCCAAAATGTTGCTAAATACCGCATTCCGAATAGGTGCATACATTTGAATCCATCTTAAAAAAGAGCTCTTCGCAACAAACAGGGCTGTCACCTCGGTCTCCGCCGTAATGGTACCAGGGTATTCGCGTTCGCTTAAACCGCTTAGCACCATAATGGCGCATATATCACCGGCTGACAGTCGGTTGGAAAGCGCTTCACGGCCCCCTTCGGTCACATTCGTGATCTGTACTGTTCCTGCAATGATGAACAAGGCATACTCAGCGGCATCCTCTTTACGAAATAAGGTCGATTTAACAGAAAATGTTCTAAGCCGTGGCTTGGCGGCGGCCCACTCATTATCTGGGATTGTTTGGAAACAAGGATAAGTGTCGGACAGGTTATGCAATTCAGGGAAGACATTTGTCATTAGGAAATCTCCGATCGGATAGATTAATATCTTTATTTTACAGGATCGTTACGTGCTGTGACTAGTCACTCAAATGAAGCTAGGTCTAGCTTCATGACAACACTCAGTTAACGGATACGATAGTTCAATCACAACACGACGGTAGCCGGCAAACGATCGGCTGCCGTTGTCCTTTGAAGTAACGGGCAAATTACTTAAATATAAGTCTAACAGGAATCCCGAAGTCCCCATCGAATAGTAACTATTAAAATCCTTTTGACAGGAGCGTGCGTATTGAAAGTTGGAAGTGGTGTTAAGGGAATCGTAATTAAAGATAATAGGTTATTAACCATCAAGAAATATGACGATAAATTCGATGCTGACTATACTTTACCAGGAGGCGGTCAAGAACGTGGTGAAAATTTAGTTGAAGCCCTTCAGAGGGAGTTTCTAGAGGAAGTAGGATGCCTTAAAAATGTAAAGCAACTCGTGTTTCTTAGGGAGTACATTGGTAAGAATCATCATGGAAACAGTTTGATAGACCCCGAAACTCATGTGGTGGACCACATTTTTGAGCAAAATGTCGGAAATGGAATAGCTCCGGATGAGGACTGCATTGGGATTGAGTGGATTCCAGTAATAAGTCTTAATGAATATAGGTTTTTTCCGAAAGGATTGATTCATTACATAATTGAAATCGCAAATGGTAAAATACCAGATGGCTTACCAGATTTGTTAACTACACAATGAGGGGGCTATTTCATTGAAAATTGAAGCTGTTTTTGTCGATCGTGATGGAACATTAGGTGGGAACGGTCACTTCATTCATCCTCGAGACTTTGAGTTATTCCCTTCATCTTTAGCAGCATTGCAGTTATTAAAAGACCATGGAATTAAAATATTTGCCCTTACTAATCAACACAACATATCCAAGGGACTAGCGACAGAATTAGAATTTCAAAAAGAATTTGATAGTTATGGATTCGATGCAGCGTATATATGTCCCCATGAGCCTGAAGAAGGCTGTGAGTGTCATAAACCACGACCTGGAATGCTTCAAAAAGCTGCAGCTGAGCATGAACTAGATCTGACTCATTGTGCTGTTATTGGAGATGTGGGTTCAACTGATATGCTTGCAGCTGCCGCAGTAGGAGCCAAAAGAATCCTTGTCGAGACAGGCTGGGGTAAGCAGTCTTTGGAAAAATACCATCACAAATGGTATGAGCAAGCATCACCAGATTTTATTGCGAAGGACCTATTAGATGCAGTGGGTACAACCGACCAGTATCAAATTCTAGGAGCCATCCAGTCGCGGATGGTTCTTTTCTCATTAACAATAACGATTATTTTTCAGACGCTATCTTATCTCTATTAACAGCAAAGGGTGGTTGCTCCATCCATCCGTTATCAATCAAAATTTTCGCTGCATCTTCAACAAATGATGAGATTTTCATTAATGACTTTGCATAGAGGGCTCCCATATCATGTCTTCCGTTTACAGCCGCAGAATTTCCAAACGCTCTAATTTTCATTGAAAACATGTCAATCTTATGAAATAACATTAACTTATCTGAAAAGGGAGAAAACGTTGATGTTGTAACCAAATGGTCAAGAAATGATGGTGAAGGTAGATTTTCATTATGTAGTTTTTCCATATATTGTTCAATGCTTTTATGAGTCAGATCCTTACCTTCTATAAACAATTTTCGAATCTTTTCCGATTTTACTACTTGGCTAAATGCCATGATTAATGCTTTGCTTGTTACATTGTTTTCAATATTATCATATAAATGAGCAATTTCTAATGCGTGTAAAGGACGTACATGTCCCAAAAAACCATTTAAAAAACCTTGATGAACAAATTCCACTTTATCTGGAACTGGAATAATAGGTGGTTTAATGATTAATCCTTTATTCATTAATATATCTTTGATTTGTCCCATCAAAGCCATGGTAGAATCCATACAATAAATAAAAAACTCCGTTACATCCTTCCTATAAACAAGTGGTACGGCTACGTTATAAATACTCATTCCTGCTTTACATGCATATTTCAAGTAATGAACATAGTATACATCTTCAAACAAACGAGGAGCACCAAGGTTAACGTCTTCTTCTGAAAAACCGTTAGGAATTGGGAAGTTTTCTTTCTTAAAAATACCTTTCGTTGTTTTCATGAACTCTACGCTTAATTTTAAAGCATTCTCTAATAAAGTCTTGATCTCTTCATCTTCAACGTGTTGAAGGTAATAGCTTAATATACATTTTGACATGCTGTTTCCCATATATGTTGCCCAAAGTTTACCCATTTCTGCTGATGTTAGTTTTTCACTGATATTTGATTTAGTTGAACCAAGCTGAATGGGTTTAATTATTTCCATGATAAAAACTCCCTAATTAAATTTTTGATTAGTATTTTCCTCCATTCGAAATCATATTCTTAACGCAATATTGAAATTGGACTGGAGTATTAGCCTAAGAAAAAAGGCAGCCGAATTGCAGGTAGGCCTTGTCTTATCTTGATGTTAATTGATCCAATAAAATAAAAAGCCGCCATTTAAGCAGAATAGCCAAATTTGCATATACCGTGGCATCTAAACATTCCTGTTAGTCCTAAGAATTGGACTTTGAAAGAAAAGGAGCGCCTCGGTATGATGGGTTTGTCAAAGGGTATAACCCAACACCATCAAGG
>NZ_LMRY01000019.1:0-126298 GCF_001427935.1 Paenibacillus sp. Soil724D2 | reverse complement strand
TTGCGTTGCTAGCGAGATTTTGCAATCTCTTTTTTGAACGATTTCTCGTTCGTGCTTACTCACTCGTTGTTCAGTTTTCAAAGATCAATTTCTTTCGTATTTCCGCATTCTCTCGAAGCCGGATGATCAATATAACACACTAATTTTTATTTCGCAACTTGTTTTTCTTAAGTTACTTTCCTGCCCGTCTTGCGGCCGGAAAAACAATATACCATGGACCGTTACTACAAGGCAATGTTTTATTTTCCCAATTGCAAAAAAGTTTTATAAGATTGATTCTTACTAACTTATATACTATCTCCCTTCAATAGATCCTTATAACCAAAACACCTGCTACTAAACAGACGTCTCTAATACTCGTTTTTCGAATGTAACGTATGTATCATAATTAGATTGCATTGGTTGTATTATACTTCAGCTTCGTTGCGCGGGTTCATTTGAGCACAGGCTTTCAATGTATTAGACCTATCAGAACCACTTGATCATTAATTTGTCCACGCTATCATCCTATGATTGGTTCATACATGTCTTCATCACTTCTCATAGTTGTCATCTTCGTGTGAGTAATCGATTAATGCTTCATCCGTGTTTCCAAGCTGCGGAGCTCTTGAAGCAAATCCATTCGATTATTCAAATCCGCAAACTGATAAGCATCTAAACTTATCTTTGATGAACACCCCTCTCCGAATAACATTGAACAATGTTAATATGGACATGATTTTTACTATACAAAATAAGTTAGAGGAAAAGTAAAAAAGGCTGAGAACCGCCCTTTTTACTTCATTTATCCTTTCAATGATTGAAGCCACTCGGAATAACATAGACTGCAAAGTATTTCATAACTGTCTTCGACCCCATCCTCCTGGTAAACCGTGATACTATGCGCGGCTTTAGAGTCCGTGTCTTTTTCGCAATGTTGACAAGTATATATCATAAGTCACCCTCCTTCAGATGCTTTATGATTGCGGTTATTGAGTGGTGATCATGTAAGTGACGCGATCCGTTTGAATCTCCATTCCCTTTTCATTTTGAATACCATGGAAGTTTCCATCGAAAGAAATTTCGTAACTATCTTCAGGAAGCTTTTGCTTTTCACCATCATGTGTCTCGATGCTCCCACTTCCGCGTAGTACGATCACTTTGGGCGATAAATAGGCGTCTAAGGTGTCTGAAAAGCTCATAAGTCCAACGTCATTGACGTTAATTTCTATCTGATCTATATCTTCCTGATCTTCTTTTTTAATCATGATGCTCTTGTCTTTATTGGCTTCAAACCAGCTACAAACCTCTTGTATAGTTAATTCATCCATCATATTGTCCATCCCTTACTTTATTTGATTCGATTCAAATGTTCTACGTAAGCATAAGTATTCTTTACATTAATGTGGATCGGCTATTCTATACTTTGGGTAGTAATAATTGTTACCTTTATTGTTCGACGATAAATACAAAAAGACCCCATTCATAGGGGTCTACATCATTTACGCATATAAAATTTTCTTTGTTTTACGACCATACTTCATTTGCGCAAACTTCATAAAGAGATTTTGAACCATTCTAATTTCGTGATCAGCTAAGTTCATGATGGCGATATACTTCTGAGAATTCCGATCCTTTAAAAAATCGTCCCAACTTAACATCTGGTCATTTACAATAGCATTGTCAAGCGACATAAGGATCCATTTCTTGATGCCGCCCGTACATATTTTCACAGGATCTGGGGTGAAATAGTTGATATCACTTACGATTCCTGGTTTGAGCTTCAATAAAAGCGCAGCATTTAATGCATCATCCAGTGCAGAATGACTTTGTCCGATGAACTGAAGGCCATGATCCTCTAAAGCTTGCTGCAAGCCTCCATCAAAATGCCGCGTCAAGTCCAACAATTGAGTAGTAATCCATTCTGTATGAACATGATTTACTTTGCAATCAACCATTAAAGTGAAGAAATCGCTGGCGCCCCATGAGATCAGCTTATAATCTGTGTCGCAAAATTTTTTGAATTTTTTAATAACCGCTTCAAAAGGTATGCTTTTTAATAACGTTTCTTTTGTGATACCGCAAAACTGCAATGCAAATCTATTTAAAGGAAATTTAGGACGAATAAAGCTTTGGAATGTCTCGATAATTTCCATCTGCTCATTTAATTTTACAGCCCCAATTTCAATAATCTCCATAGGATAAATGTCATAATGCTGCCTACCGTTGAATTCGAGATCGATAACGATGTAATTCATGCTCTATTCACCTCATTACTTCTCATATACCTTGTACATATAAATGAGATTATAATGGATACGAATGTACCACATTCTCTTCATCCACTCAATCCTTCAATTCTTCCCAATAAGGTATCGACATCAACACACTAGCACCTCAGAAAGCTATTGTTTATAAGCTAGTCCCTCGTTAATTGAGCCGATATAACCCTGAAATCCGTACACCATAACCTTTATGTATTTATTGGATTAAGCCCCATGGAGAGATTGCCTAACTTCGTTATATTCGCACTAACGAAATAGAAAGCGCATGCTACCTCGGAGTTTTTCTACTATAACACATGCGCATTCTTTTCATTTTATGGAATACGATTGATTACCATAAATCGTTATAATTCACACTTGGATTTATTTTATAAACTCCACTTCATAATAAGATTTGATTAATGCCAAAGTGTTAAGTAATTATAAATGCCTATATGTTACATTACGAATTATAAAGATTACATTGATAAAGCACGTTGAGCATTCTATACATCATTTGCTAATAATTGATGGAGGGGTAGGTTTGAACTTAATGAGTTTTAAAGCTGGATTATTAACACTATTAAGCATACGTTTTAATTGATTAAACCATTTGTTTGGAACGCCTTGAGTTCATGCTTAACTATCGTTTCATCTTAAGCCAGATGCGTATAATTGCTCATTTTTTTAAAAATCCTCCTATAAATTTAAAGGTGAATACAACTGTAATAGTGTATTCGCCTACTCAACATTCGTTACAGATTATTCTTTTATATGCATTGTTCTTAAGAGTTGGTCCTTATCGAGGTGATAAATTCAGGCACTTTCGTAATACATTACATAATACATTTTAGATAGAAACTAGGGAAAATTACTTCAGAAGATACTGGAGGTGATAAAGTATGCTTAAACCAAAAAATAAGAAACAAAACATCCAATCTAATTCAGAAATTTATGAAAAGTTATTGACTCAAAAAATTCCAAAAGACAAGCAGCAAGAAATGAACAATAATTAATCAATCAATTTGAAGAAGCAACTCTTCTTTTCTACTACTCCTAAAACTCTAAATTCGTATTTTGGATACAATGCATCTTTTGAAAGTGCTTTGGTATGCTTGATGTAACAATAGACTCATTCTAAATCAAAAGACTGGATTGTTAAAAATTAACTTTCCAGTCTTTTGATTTATGATAATTATGATTATCGCGGATAAAAAGAATCGTGTTTCATTGGTTTTTTTATTTTGAGGATTATCTCACCTTTTTCAATATCCAACATTTCTGCTCCATCTGATGCCCCAACTGTTTGAGCAAACCTCTGCGCTAATAATCCCGCTTCTTCTCCCTAATTCGGTTAACGATATAAGTTCTTGTTACAGGCTTTTGACAAGAAACTTATATCGTTAAAAAGAAAAAGCCGCAAATAAGCGGCTTCTTCCCATATATGATCTTTTCACCCGACACCGCTTCTACGTGCGGTAAACGGCTTTTGATTTTTTGGCTCCATGCCCCTAGTGAATTGTAAAATGCAGATTGAAATTTGCGATGAAATCGTCATAGCTTTATGCATGCTAAATCTAAGTTATGAGGGGCCACTCGAAAAAGGCTATGCGCCCTGGCTTGGTTTCTTGCGTATGCTTGTGAGTTCAAAAGCCTCTTTGGGAATCCCAAGTTCTTGAGACTTCTTCTTTATAATCACCATTGCTTGTTGTAAGCTAGTGGCTTGAAATTCAACTGTGGTGCCAAGCGGATCCTCAAATGCATAGTAGCTTTTTTTATTGGACATTAACTTAGCGCCTCCTCATCTTATTCTCGAATCATTTTGCCTTGGCCATATCTCGGCCGCTTACCCAATTCTCGGGCCCTTCCGAGCTGTATCTGCTTGCATTGACGCTGGATGCCGCGAGTATGCCGGCATCGGGATCGTCGAAGTTACCGCCGAGCGTTAAGTAGCCAAGTCTAGGGAAGTCGCCAGAAATGGTGGCTCCCAGCTTGTCCAGCTCTTGAATGCCGGTGCCCGCATAGCCATCGATGTACTCAAACGCATGCTCGAATCCGTCGCCTCTTTTGCCTGGTCAGGCATATTAAAGTAGGCGAAAATTGTTCAATATTAGAAGCTCCTTTCAAAATAATTACGGCACATATGGCAAATCACCCCAATAGTGTTCGTCTCATCTTGGAGAACTATGCGCGAAGGCTGACCTCATAACTCAACTACGAACACCAGTCACATCCTGCCACTTGTCTCCACTTTCCATTTATCGAATCATTCTGGGGCACACTTTGCGTTCAAGTGGTATATAAATGAAAATTTATGGTCTGTTGTCAGTTAGACCGTCTTTTTCGCTAAGCTTGAGGCTTTCAGTGAATATGTTTGGGGTTTCAATCACAATATTTTCAACGTAAGTGTGGTCATTCACCGGGATCAAGCCCCATTTCTGCATACACTGCTCAAACATTTTCATGGTAAGGAATTGAGCTTGCGGCTTCAGTTCGTAGCCAAGTTCCCCATTGACCTCGATCGATGCTGTCTTTACATCGGATATTCGAGTTATACTATGTTGTCGCAATCTCATTTCTAACTGCCCATAGGTCATGCGCATTCGTTTCAACTGCTTTTCGTCGACCTTGCCATCTCTGATGATGATTGCAGGTTTTCCGGTTATCCATCGTTCCATCCATTTGTTTTTGAGCACTAAAACTTCCATAAGAAATAGGATTGCGACAAATAATGCAACGGCTACAATCGATCGCAACACAGAATTCTCAATGATACCTTGCGCCATAAGTTCTCCAATGGAGATCATAACTACTGTAGTAGCAACAGTCATTTGAGCAATCGATTTCCTGCCAGACCACCGTAACAAAATTACGCCGAAGCCGACAATAAATGAACATTTCCAAATGATATGCCATGTAAGTCCTTCCAAACTGTAGCCCCCAATACTTCATTTGTTCTTAGAATGTTCCTAAAGAAATGGATTTATTACCAGTATTAGAAAACTTATTAAAAAAAGATCCATAATAGGAATACTGCCCGTTAGAATAACACGGCTGCCGATCCATGCCGGCTGCCGTGTCTAAGTTGCTTATTAAGCTAAAGTTTTCCGAAACAGCTTTTTGTGTTTTATCTCTTGTTCTTCAACATAATTGCGATACTTATTACCGCTGTAGAAATCAACAAAGTCTTAGTTAATTTCTGGGTTTGAATCGAATGCATCTAAAAATCGGTATCCGTTTAACATCTGCTTGTTTAGTATCCGGATTTTGTGGAAGTTTGGGATATGAACCTGATATTATTTTACATTCAAATGTAATACCCACAGAATGGGTGTCGCCATAAATATAATTGCTTTTAGTTGGTTGATATTCGTAAACAAAAGCAGCAGGTCCGCCTTCCACTCGACACCCTTTTCACAGCTTCAACAAAGGTTTCACCTGGCTCAACACCACCTGCGGGATGATTGTAATGGACACATTTCATTTGACTTTTAGGAGATTAATTACATTAAGCTGCTCTTTAATTGAACGCCCTACTTATCCGAACAAAAAAACAAAAACCCGCACTATGCGGGTCATTAGCGGAAACACGTGCTCTACTCCTCTTCATCTTTTTTCCTTTCCCAATAACTTCCCTCACCAAAGTAATCCTGACAAACGTTATCAAGGTTCTGCAACGTATCAATAAATCCTTTTAAATCACACGTATGAAAAGTATCTTTAAGTTCACGATTTTCTTCAGTAACTGAATATACGTGAATTTCTGTACAACCATCCCATCTAACATTAACATCAAGACGCTTATCATCGGTTTCTAGTTCTAGAGCTACAGTTCCGCCATCTTCATCTCTTTTATGTTCTGTTTTTATAATCCACAATATAAAACACCCCTTTTGGTATATGATTACCGAAAGGGGAACCTTTTAAAAGCATTTGTTCACTGTTCCTCGTTACTCAAGGATATTTACTTTTTGTCATCCTAGCAGCTTGCACTGTGGCATCCATTGATGTCCCCATGTTCCTACCTGATCGGTGCAATTCACGCTTGGAAAATGATCGTTCTTTTCATTCACTTTACGCCGCTCACTCTATCTTCTGATGGTACATACGTTTCTATATGCTCTAACTTTAGACCTGTACATTCTGAAGTTCGTCAGTTCGCTTCTAATGCGAGCATTCTCACCATATCCAGTTTTTCAGCCGAGTGACATATCCGTTGGCATCCCTTTCTAAAAGATGGCTAAGCCTTCGTTACTTCATACCACATGTTCTGCTAAACATGACGCGCACAGAAGTATTGGCGGGATGGTTTCAGGATATGGTTCAGTCATAGTCGCTTATAGCAGAACTTGTCATACTTATCCGTTAGTTAAATGGGTGAATCTGTTTCCATCAGTGTTTCTTTCCAATGTACATCAGATGTTCAGCTAAACTCAGTAAGTTCTCACGCTCACATACTTGCTCTGCTAAGTCCAGCCAGGCTTCTACCACTTCAGATGATTGACTAAGAAGTTCTGTTTCGCGCAAATATAAAAAGCTTTCACAATTAAGTAAATGGAGTTTATACAATTCAAACTGCTGGAAAAAGGGAAGCACATCGCTAGGACGGATAAAGTAATTATCTGAAAACCCATGACCTGAAAAATTCTCATCGTTTACTATGGTATTTAGCTGTAATCTCCTCTCCTCATTTAAGATCATACCTGGATTACCGATCAGATAATCCCACACGAAAGAATAAGAAGAAACAAAAGCTACGAAAATTATTCCGTTAGGTTTTAATTTTTTTAAGCATTCATTAATTGTAATAACCCTATCGTGTTCCTCTTGCAGATGATACATCGGTCCCATGCAAAGGACATGATCAAACTGACCATCTTGGATCTCCGATAAATCACGACAATCAACCCGCAGACCGCTCAGCGGAAGGTTACGCTCATTTGCCTTATTC
Source organism: Paenibacillus sp. Soil724D2 (assembly GCF_001427935.1). Classification (NCBI taxonomy): domain Bacteria; kingdom Bacillati; phylum Bacillota; class Bacilli; order Caryophanales; family Paenibacillaceae; genus Paenibacillus; species Paenibacillus sp. Soil724D2. The sequence goes on along the minus strand of NZ_LMRY01000019.1, from coordinate 119,104 downwards.
AGTGCAAAATCCACGTTATTCTGGGAAAGATCCACTAATGTAACATGACAGCCGCGCTGCGATAGGTATAATGAATACTTTCCAGGTCCACCACCTAAGTCTAACACACGGTCATTCGGCTTGATGTAACGGTTTATGTAGCGTTTGGTAAGCTCAAATTCTACTTTATGCCGATCAAGTCTCCGCCACTCATAGTTTACGGATTCATCATAAAATTTTCTTACATTTTCCAAACTGTCCATATACACACCCTCCTAAAAATAAAGTAATTATTGATCGTTGACATTCTTAATAAAAAAAATCCCGCCCCCAAGACAATTGTCTCAGGGACGAGATTGTGTATTTCTCGTGGTACCACCCAGGTTCGCAAATAGATTACCCTATAAGCCTCTTCAAGTACGGCATTATAAGAATGCTTATACTCTAGCTCTGTAACAGGAGCTCCTGTCACACCATCCCCTAATTGGTTCCGATGTGCTGCTCAGAGGCTTTCTTCGATAAAGAACTCTTGCTCCATTTCAGCTATCGGAGCTCTCTGTGAAAGAATTCAATTATGTACTTCCCTCTTCATCGCTTTTCAAATATTGGAATTATGATAACAAGTATTCACACTCCTGTAAACATATTTTCTGAAAAATCAAAAAAGTAAATCTATTACTACTGACTGTAACTGTTATATCCTGCACTATCCTACCCATTGAGCGCTGCCGTTTGAGTCTAATAGTTTATTTTCTCAGTCTACAACTCTATTTCCAGTCTGACACTTTATTTTCACCGAACAGTTTTTCCTCTGCTATCTCCTGACGAGCAGAAAATTCATGATGAATAAGATATTTCACACTTTGAAAATATCCTTTTTTGATTTCGCAAGACTGCCCGTTTGCTGGGAAAGTGGATGTTATATGAAAAAATTACTCCACTCAAACAATATCTGCTTCTTTATCAAAAGCTACAGAGAGATATTTAAATAAAAGTAATAAGTTATAAGCTTTTTTTCAATCAGCATGGGGGATTAAAAACCCGTATATGAAACACAACCATTTTTCTAATAAGGATTGCGGTTTGGAGAAATACTTTTATGGATTAAGACAGGAGGTGAACAATAAACATGAGCAAAACTAAAGAAACTAACAACCCAAAGCATGCCACGTCATCAGGTAAACCTGGAGAACAAAAGAAATCGAAGTAAAGCTTTTACGTACCCGGTCAAATACGATCAAACCATCAACAAACCCGGTTTCTTGACCGGGTTCTTTTTTTGAAATATAGCAAAAAAGAGACTCCTGACAATGGAGTTAGTAAGAGATGGTATTGCTTTATATGCACCTGAAACTATTTCTCTCACTGTCCAATATTGGCATTTTTTTTGGATTTATCCATTCTGTAATTCTATTTGCGATTTACTGTGAACTCCTTTGATCGCCCCAATAATCCCAACTGCTTTGTTTATGCCTGTCTACAGCACCGGCAGATTAAACTTACTATATTTACCAGAGACAGTATTACTAACCATAAAATAAGAGATGGCATCGTCATCCATATTCCGTTCCAAGGTACAACCCTCCCACCTCCGATGAAGGACAAAATGGGCGATAGAAACAACAGAACAAGCACGGGGAATAAAGTCCTTACCGATGCGAAGATCAGTTTTCGGCGATTTGCCGTGAGCCGATTCTTGTTTTTTTTCAGCCGGTAGAACGAATACCCACCCCAGAAGAGCGTTCCCGCCATCAGCAGAATCATCGTGATTTCCATGTTTCTGCTGTTGATGAGGGAAATTTCGGCCTTTCCTCCATCCACGATTTGGGTAATTCCTCTTACAAACGCGGAATAATCAACGAAAGCGTTCATGCCTGTGTCGAACATCATGGTGATACCAAGTCGCTTCTCCAAATATACGGTTTCTTCTGCCTTGTAAGTCCAGAAAATTCCTGAGTGGGAGATCGTCCGGCCCCAATCGTTATCATTGGAAGCAAGCCACCCCATACCATATGTGGCGTGTTGCCCGGCAGCATGGTACTGTTCCATGAGACTAGGGGAGAGAAGCCGAGGATCATATTGCGCACGCATCCATTTTGCCATATCCTCTGCAGTGGAAATCACGCCGGCCGGGCCATCTATAAACCATAACGGTTCAGCTGTACTTATCGGCTTGCCCAACAACAGATAGTGTCCCTGCGGAATTGTATGATTCTCATTGATTTGTTTCGTGGTACTGACGCTAAAAGTATCATTCATCCTCAATGGCGCAAAGATATGATCATTGAGATATTCGGAAAACCGCTGCCCGCTTATCTGTTCAACAAGTAATGCCAGAAATTGGTAGTTCGGGTTGTGGTAGCTGTATGTTTCACCTGGAACATTGGCAAGGGTTACTAGGTCCAAAGATTTTTTTATCTCTTGTAATGATTGAAATTGAGCGGATTTTGTCATGTCGGGATTCACATTATCGTTAAGGCCGCTTGTCTGATTTAGCAAGTGCCGGATCGTGATACGGTTGACACGATCGTCCGCGGGCGAGATGTCGGAAAAGTATGAGTCATACGGAGCGTCAAGGCCGATCAGCCCCTTATCCGCGAGCTGCAATACGGCCAGCGCCGTCATGGATTTGCTCAAAGAGGCAATTGGGAAGGACGTCGTGGCGGTAATTTTTCTTCCATCGGAATATGCGCCATAGCCTTGCGTATAAAGCAAATCTTTCCCATATGCGATTGCAAGAGATGCACCGGAAATATGGTTGACTTCCATGTTTTTCTTAACATAGTCATCAATTTCGGCCACGATCTCTGTTGTACCTCGGGATTCAACAGCGGCAGAAGACAATGCGGAAATAAACATCGCAAGAAGCAAACAGATTAAGCAAACAGGTATTATCTTACGCGTGACAGTCATATTTAACACTCCTTAACTTGAGATAAGGAAATGCTAACCCATAAATATCAACTATTTATCAACATGGCATAAAAAGTTGGCCGTTACTTTTCCACCACCACTGGAGCTGTTTGCGACCTGTAAGCCACCTTGATGCTTTTCGCAGAGTACTTTGCAAATGTAAAGCCCTAACCCCTGATGCTCATTCGCTTCCGGCTCCACTCCGCGATAAAAAGGGAGAACAGACTTCCGCAAGTCATCATTGGAAAATCCGGATCCATCATCGGTGACCGTTATGGAAAAAATGCCGTTGTAAACAAGGTAATCGACGTTCACTTGATTGGAAGCATAGCGCGCTCCGTTTGCCACCATATTTTCAAAAACCTGCATGACGAGATCCATGTCGACAAACAACAATGTGGAATCTGCAGATCTGCACGAGTCGGATGTTTTGCCGCTTTGGTCTGCGATCCGGCTCGCGCTGTTATCTAGTAAGGCGATTAATGTGTCGAATTCAATCTCCTGTTTGTTTATCGGCATATCATCCAGCTTTTGAATCGAGTTCATAGACTCTACATAACGCTCCATACGCAAAATATGGGTTTCCATTGTTTTGATCGTGTCCAGAAGTTTTTCCTCGGAAATTCTTTTTTGCGGCAGATAGGTGGTTATAAACTCGGAATATCCTTTCATGATAGAAAGCGGCGTTCTCAAGTCATGGGCAAAAATGGCATTGAGCTGATTACGTTCCTCGACCGAACGCCAAAGGGCTTTGAAATTGCTTTCCAGTTGACTCCGCATCTTTTCAAATGCACGGCAAAGCTCGCTCATTTCGTCCTTGCTATCATAGGAAACATGAAACCCCAAATCGTTCGACGATATTTTCTTCGATGCGCTCATCAAGATTTCCAAAGGTTTTTTCAATTTCAGTTTATAAAAAAGGCCGGCTATCAAGACTAATCCGATTCCTATCGTCAACAGCATCGCGATAATCTGAGCAGTTATAACCCAATCGTTTCCGAAAGGATGATCGGCAAAGCGTCGCCGAATCCGATCGGCCCAATCGAATTCGAACACAATGGCTGTTAAAACGGCAACTAAATACACGCAATTTAATGCGACGAAGGATTGCAGCATGGTCATATTCTTCAGTCGAAGATAGCTTATTATTTTCGCCATTTATATCCTACACCCCAGACGGTTTCTACCTTTTTTTCGCAGCCATGCTCTTTCATTTTAGATCGAATGCGCCTGATATGCTCAGCGATCACGGAGCTGTCACCTTCTTCCTCCGTTCCCCATACCCGTTCATAAATGCGTTCTTTATCAAAAACCATTCCAGGATGTGTGGACAGAAGCTCTATGATATCAAACTCCTTTTTAGCAAAAGAAATTTGTATGTCGTTACAGTAAAGCGCTCGCTCTGAATAATCTATGACCAGATCGTCGCTAAATTTTACCGAAGCTTTCTTTTGATTTCGCATTTCTCTTCGTAAATGGGCATCCACTCTGGCGCCCAGTTCATGAATGCTGAACGGCTTTTGAATGTAATCATCTCCTCCAGCCTGAAAACCGGATATTTTATCTGCATCTTCTACACGTGCGGTAAGAAATAAAATGGGGCAGGACACAAAACTTCGGATCTTCCTGCATACGTCAAGACCGTTAATCTCAGGCATATTGATATCCAGCAAAATAATATCAGGTTGTTTTTCTACTTGCCGCAATGCCTCATTGCCGTCCTTTGCCGTCAATACAAGATACCCGTTAACTTCAAAATAATCCGCCAGCAGTTTTCGAAGACCTGCTTCATCATCAATTATCAATATCTTTTTCATTTACATATCCTGCTTCCCAAATATTTACTCCCATTATTATACTACCAAGTTCGAATTTTTCACCTGTTTCTGCCTTGCTGACAAGCTCATTCATGATGTCTCTCATTGACGGATATCATCAAAGGGAAACAAGTTTATTGCTTATATCTGCTGATTTATTGTAATAAGTCGTAATACCAGCTACGTCATGACTTGTAAATGCATCAAAATGGATACTTATAAATAGATCGGCAGCATTCTTCTCGGCGATCTCCACTCGCTCCGCAAGCGTCAAAAACTCATCCTGCTCACGAGTCAAAACAATCTTCGCACCCGTTTTTCGAGCTAATTCCTGCTTAATATTTAATGCTGTCTGCAGCGCTAGATCTTTCTCATGGACGCCTGATTGGCCTGTTGCACCTACATCTTTTCCACCATGTCCTGCATCAATGACGATCGTTTTCCCTTCTAAAATACGGCTTTCTTTATTCATAGATTTGCTAGTAGCAGAATGTACAACTGTCTGAGCAGTTCCATTCTTAAATAGGCTGCTAGCCTGTACGTTATATAAAATAAGGCCGGATATAAGTGTACTCATTGAAGTAAGGGCAATAGTTACATTCTTTTTCATAGATGGTGTTCCTCTCATTATACAAACTCTAGCTGGTTGAAACTTTTATTTCATAGAGTTAGCTTACAAGAGGCAGATGAAAATAAAGCGGAAATGAGATAAAGATGAGATCAAGACATGACAAAAACCACCTTCCAAGACGTAAAACCTCACGTCATGAAAAGTGGTTATTTCAAGCTTTGTTTAAATAAAAGTAGAACAAAACACCGTCTCCTGTATTCGCAGCACCAAACTCTACGCCATGTAACTCCAAGATATTCTTGGAAATGGCAAGCCCTAAACCTGTTCCACCTTGTGAACGATGGCGAGCCGAATCACCGCGGTAGAAACGATCCCAGACTTTCGCCAATTGATCCTCGAGGATATGTGCTCCTTTATTTTCGATACAAACCTTAACGTTCTTAAGCTCTTCATGTACAGTCACATAAATATGTTCATCTTCTGGCGAATAACGAATGGCATTAGTTAAAAAATTGGTGATAACCTGCTCTATTCGGAGCTGATTGGCTATGACTTCAACGGAGTCAAGCTCCCTATGAACATGAAGCCGTTTACTGTTGAATGCTAACGATAGCTTCTCACAGATCTCCTCGATAAGCTTATCGATGCAGAACGCATCCATCTCCATTTTATACGTACCGGACTCGAACTTAGCAAGCTCCAGCATGTCCACGATCAAGATATTCATCTTATCGACTTCTTTATTCATAGCTTCGAAATAATGATCTGTTTTCTGTACGGCAACGCCATCTTGAAGAATAGAAATACAGCTCTTCATCACACTAAGCGGCGTCTTTAACTCATGAGATACCCCCGAGATAAACTCTTTCCTTGTCCGTTCCAATTGTTTCTCTTTCTCAATGTCCTGCTGCAGCTTGCCAATATAGGAGTGAAGCGTTAGGGAAAGTGAGTTGATATTGCGCGATAATTCACCAATTTCATCATTGGATCGAATCGGTATCGTTTCCGAAAAATCTAACTTCGCAATTCGTTTCGTTGTTTCATTCATTTTCAATAAGGGTCTAGCAATCTTTCTCGAGTAGTACAAGGCAGCAAGAATTATCAGTATTACAACTAAAGCTATCATGTACACATAATAATCTTTAAGCATTTGAACAGCTTCATCGACAGGCTGTAAGGAGGTCATGGAAAAAATATAGCCGGTAATGCCAGTCTGATCATTAATCGGGTCAATAAAGAGCTTATACTTGACGTCATTCTGAGTGAAATCAAGAATTTGCGGGCTATCCAAATTAGTCTTTGACTCATTAAACAACAAGTTCGCTTGAAAGTCTTTTATTCGGTCCAGAAATAAACTATTTGTATAAATATAGCTGGAAGATTCATTCCCGTTAGGCAATTGGACTTTGGTAATCGCTCCATTAAGTGTAATCCCTGGAAAATCTACATTTACCTTCTTATAATTCTTAATATCTAGCGTGAGCTCATCTAGCTTTTTGGTCATTTTCTCATTTACCCAAAATACATTGCTCTTTTCCATTTGCAACCGATAGGGAATTAATTGCGAATCTCGTTTATACAACGAAATAAGGACACGAGCATTGGGAATCAACATAGCAATCATTTGACCGTTTGTTTTATTTAATACTTCATTAATGTTAATCATTTGATAAAGAGGTACCATGATCGTTTTTCCAGCATACGCATTGTTCGCTTTAGTCGAATCTATTTTTACCTCTACATAAAAATCATTTGCATTTCTCAAATTTCCTTGGCTATCTAAGGTTGTAATCCATGTATTATTTTGCCGATAAAAATCTTGCTCTAGCTTCTGAATAGCCAGTAAGTTTCCTGTATCTTTTACATACTCATTCTTAAATATTTGGATATTCGTCTGAATTTCATTGACCTTTCTGTTCTCGTAATATTGTTTAAAAAATATCGTTTGTCCTATATAAATAGTCGCTAGTATGAAAAGGCATAACATCGTTGTCAACGTAAATAGTTTGATGACAATACTGATTTTCATACTTTAGCCTCGAATTTATAACCAGTTCTAATAATGGTTGTGATCAGCTTCGATTTATCCCCGAGCTTACTTCTTAAATTTCGAATATGCGTATTCACGGTACGATCATCCCCCTCATACTCATATCCCCAAATTTTCAGAATGAGCTGCTCTCTGGTAATGACAATGCCGTTATTTTGCATGAGGTAAGCTAATATTTGGAATTCCGTATAAGTCAGGTATACAGGTTCGCCATCAACCGTTAATGCCCTTGAGGGGATATGAATCTGAAGTCCTTTTGCTGATATGGTATCGCTATTGGAAGAATCAGAAGTTGTCGTTTGTCGTTCTTCCCTCATCCTGCTCTCGATTAGTCGCTTGGCTCTAGCCAGTAAGACAGCTGGACTATACGGCTTGGTCACATAATCATCTGCACCTAGCTCAAATCCCAGTAACGTATCATCCTCATCTACTCTAGCTGTGAGCATGACGATTGGCACGTTGGATGATTTCCTAATTCGTCTACAAACCGACCACCCGTCTAACTCCGGAAGCATGATATCCAGAATGATTAAATCAACGTCATGATCATGGAATAAAGTTAATGCTTGTTTCCCATCTGCTGCTTCTAGAACCTGATAACCTTCATTCAGTAGATAATCTTTACTAATTTCACGTAGAATGTCTTCATCTTCTACAACTAATATCGTTTTCTGCATGTATCGTCTCCCCCGCTGTGGTCAACATTCTCATCGAATATTTACAATAGTATTTACCTACTGGAAATTTTTATAAAGATTGCGCATCTAATATTTGTAACATAGTCAGATAAAGATTGTGTAAAGATATTCTACATATTTCGTTCATGAAAAAAGAAGTAAGTTTATTTCATTTCGCTTTTATGAGACATGGGGCGAACCAATGCAGTTTATATCTACAAAAATAAAATTAACCACCAGTCCCAACAGTCGTTCCACTGATCGTTCGAAATAAACCCGGCATGATCTATGCTCCTTCAGCCCTTTGAAGGAGAATACACCATGAAGATATTCGGCTAAGGAGTGTTCGGAGTGGACAAATAACTATGTCGCCCAAATTCCACATCCTGAATACAGCCAAGAAGGCCTAATTTACTGAAGCCCTCTAGTTAATCACACACTCCAAGTCTATCGGTTCCGAATATGTTGTGGGAGATCACACATTATTCGTATTGAGGGAGTGATAGCTATGCCCGGACTGTTACGCACAGTCAACGGAACGACCACCCTTTTCGCAACGGCAAGCTTGAGATCCAAGCAAGCAGGCATTTTAAGCGCTAACATCGAATTGGTCACGAATGCCAGCCGTGGCGTCTCGGACTTCTTCCTGAACATTACACAGAATGCATGCAACCTCGCAACGATCAAAATCCAATCACTGACGCGCACAAGCAGCAGACTCATCGCTTCCTTCGGTAAACCAGTGAAGGGCATCTCCAGCGCCAACATCCTTCTCCAAGATAAGAACGGTAAGCTCACCGCTAGAGGATTTATTAATAAAAAAGCCATCGTTCCCATTAAATTTCATTGCGGCTGTCAAAACGGGTGCTCTTGCACGGGTACGAAAAAAGTACGATTCAAAGACGGCACAACGTTGAATATCTCCATCGACAAATCGGTCGAGTTTGCCCTGAAGCGACTATTCACGAAGCTTGAGCGTGAACTAAAGAAGCTGATTCCGCGTAGACGGAGAGGCGCAGCTGCCGATCCCGATTGCAGAGCAAGATGTGTTCAGATTGGAAACAATTGCCGGGCCGCATGCGGCATCTTCGCTGCCTTATGCGCTCCGATCTGTTTCACCGCGCAGACGGTTTGTATCATACAGTGTGGTTTCTAAGTGGATTGGATGGCATAACAAATACAGAGCAACGGTGGTTTCCCGCCATGCTCTGTATTCGCCATTTGCATGCTGCTATACGTCTTTCCGGTGTTAAGAAGCTAACGTTCCCGTTAGCTTCTTAACTTAACCTTAAAGTAAACTTTTTGTATTGGTTTAAGCATATATGAAGGAATAACGCTATTTAGAATATGCTGAATTATTTGTGTTTTATAAATTGGGCTCCCGTTTTGCAAACTCTTGTAACATCCCTCTTATTTGTTCTACCAATAACGCAGGCGCTTTCTTTGGGGAACCCGTATCAAACGGAGGCTGAGGATCGTATTCCAAAATCAGCTGGACTCCTTTACTCATATCTTCTCCCAATTCCCATGCTATTAATTGAAGTGCCATATCGATACCAGAGGAGACACCGGCTGCTGTAACGATTTTACCCTGACGAACTACTCTTTCATCGGTTGGAATTGTTCCAAGAGATTGAAGCAGGTCGAAGGATCCCCAATGACTGGTGGCTACGGTTCCATTTAACAAGCCAGCGGCGCTCAAAATCAGAGAGCCGTTACAAACCGACGTGGTCCATTTCGTAGTTTCATGTACTTGGCGAATCCAATTTAACGTTTCTTCGTCATTCATTTGAGTTTTATAATTTGGCGGACTGCAACCTGGAACAACGAGAATATCAGCTGAAGTAACTTCAGAAAAACTGTAATCGGCATGCAAATAACCCATAGTTGAGTCCAGTTTAATTAACCCTTTTTTCTTAGCGACAAACTTCACTTCACATTTCAGTGTAGCAGCAAATACATCGTATGGACCAATTGCATCTAATGCTGTGATTCCATCGAAAAGCATGATTGCGATTTTCAAGATGATCTCTCCTTTGGAGTGGGATTTATTTTTACAAGCAAACTATAACATACTCATAGGGGGTATGGGTATGTCGATAATGTGAATACACTGCTCGGCGTTCTGGTCATGAGTGGATCTCAACACCGAAGGTTCTTATTTATGGCAACCATGTGTTTGTTGATGAACAACAGTGAGTTTAAAACGATGCATAAACACAATGTCAGCATGAAGAAGATGAAAAGGATGAAGTCTGTCATGATTTATTACCTCCATTACGCGAATAAGATAAGAACTTGTATCCTTAAAATAAAAAAACCGCGTCCAAATCGCCCATATAGTAATTTGCATTTCCTGGACTATAGTATTCTTGTTTATAATTCTTAGATGCTCATCGTCTTTATTTCTATGTCTTTCAGGTATTACAGAGAGTTGTTGGCACTTTAAAAAACAAAAAATGCCTGATTGCTCAGGCATTCTCTTACCGTTCATGATCAACCAATCTCCTCAAGCTCATACAGCGATGCTTCCCTGTTGCGAATAATTCGCCGCAGCAAGGATGCTATATCACGCGTGATGTCTCCCCGCTCGAAAAACACTTGCACCGCATCGCGCTCCGCCTGTATGGCAATCCAGTGGAGCTCGCGTCGGCAATCGTTGAATGATGCATCCTTACGCCGCGAGCCGAAGGTGAATCTGCGAAGCCTATCCAGCATTTGCTGGTAATAGTCCAGCACGCCTTCGGTTGCATCATCGCTTTGGAGGGCGCAGCGTTTGGAGAATTCATCGACGACAGCTTGGCTGCATTGCATTTTCAGCGTGCGAATCGCAGTGATATCAGGTTCGATGTAATTAGTCACCAGATGAGGCTGGGAGATGGACGTCATCAGCATTTTTAAGCGTCGCCAGATGTTCTTGACGATGACTTTGCCTAGATCCAGTTTATTGGCTAGAATGAGCTCTACTTGCTCCAGCATGTTCAAATAATACTTTGCCTGTTCACGGCTAACTTGCCCGTTCTCCAAACGTTCGTTCACATATTTGCGCTCTATATCCAGCGCCAGCAGGCGTATCCCTGCTTCTTCCTGCTGAAAGCGCGGGAGTCGTTTCCATTTGCCATCCTTTTGTCCAAGCTGCTGCATCATGAGTTTATAGTCGCCAATCACTGTGTCTACAGCGACCTCGTTCTTCTCGGTGCTGGTCTTCTGGAGTGCCCGCACAGCGGCAGCCATGACCTCGATTTGCCACTCACGCTCCATACGTTCTCTCTCGGCATCACCCGCTGTGCTTTTCTTCTTTGCAAGAAGCGGCAGAACGATACTCGCCGTCAACAGCGAGAATAGAATGACGGTCGCCGCAAGAAAAATAATGAGATCTCTCTGAGGAAAGGGAGCGCCATTTTGAAGGACAAGCGGAATGGAGAACGCACCGGCCAACGTCACCGCTCCACGCACACCGGAAATAGCTGTTAATGTTAGCATACGCAGGCTGGGCACCTCTTGATTCTGATTCCCAAACCAGCGCCCTCCTCTAGCGAACAGAAGCGTCCATACAAAACGCAGCAGCAACAACAGTACAAAAATGAGAATTGCATAACCGATGACTTTGAAATTATCGAAATTCGGGTCGCTTAGAATCGTCCGGGATACGCCTGGGATTTGCAGACCCAAAAGGACAAAGACCAATCCATTTAGAACAAACAAAATGACAGACCAAGTTGCATTAGATACATTTTGGAGAGTCGGCATCGTAAACGCCATACGTTCGTTCTCGATAGCATGCACCAGACCTCCCGCTACAGCCGCCAAAATTCCTGATACTCCAAGTTCCTCGGCAATCAAATAGAGCAGAAAAGGCGTCAAAATTTGCAGCAGCATGTGCATCGTCTCATCCTCAAGTCCCGCTCGGCGCAGCAGCTGACGAATGCCGATGATAAGAAAAGCGACCAGAGCTCCGATCATTAAGCCCCCAATGGAGATGACGAGAAAGCTTAGACCTGCCTTCGGTAAAGAAAAAACACCGGTGACCGCCGCGGCTATGGCGAACTTAAAGGCAACGAGACCCGATGCATCGTTCATCAAGGCTTCTCCTTCTAACAGCCGCTTCAAGCTTTTAGGCAAATGAATCCGCCCGGCTAAAGAGCTGACTGCTACGGCATCTGTTGGAGACAGGATGGCGGCTAACCCGAAAGCGGCTGCAAGAGGGATCGAAGGAATCAACCAGTGAACGACATATCCGACGACGCACACCGTTATGAAAACTAGACCCACCGACAAAAGAAGAATCGGAGCGCGCAATTTCCAAAGCTCATCTCGCGGTGTATGCTTTCCATCGTTATACAACAACGGGGCAATAAATAAAAGGAAGAACAATTCCGGTTCCAGCTGCAAGTGAATGCCAAGAGGCACGACCACCAGTATTGCGCCTAATGTAATCTGGATAAGGGGGACGGGAATGAACGGAACGAAGCGGTTCACGACATTCGATACGCCGATCAGAACCAATAGTATAAGAATAATAATAAAAACGTTCAAGCGGTTATCTCCTTCCCCGAATAGTTCAATAGATTTCTAAGAAATCACTATGGACATGCTTGCTATCAGTATACGATGTACTTTTGTAATATTTCAATATTTCCCAAAAGAATCCTTCTCCATCCATGCAACAACGACAACCGATCCATAGACCGACTGCTGTTCGGGAAGGATTACTTTAGATGATAATCTAATAGCGCTTTAAACTTATGGGAAAGAGATGTGTTCTTGTCAAAATCGGGAATGGATATGTCACCTGACAATAAAAAACAAACACTGCCATTTTTTCGTTTGGCAGTGTTTGTTTACAGTAACATTACGCTCTGCTAACATTGACTTCATCGGAGATCAATGATTACATATGGATAACTTGACCTCCGTTAGCTGCGCTCTTCCAAGCCGCTTCCGTCAAACGCGCAATTCTTAAACCGCAGCTGGATGGCGCAGCGGCTTCGTTCACCCTGCCGAGGATGAGATCAACAAAATCGCGATTTGGATCACTGGAAGCCGGAAGCTCTTCCGATACTTCGACAAGTTCTCTTTGCCCTTCCTTGGCGACGAATATTTTGTTATTACGGTACAATACGGTTCCCTGATCGCCGTGAATAGACACATCCTCATGCCAACCGATGCTGGCGCTGCCGACAATATTGAAAGTCGCAATTGCGCCTTCCCGAAAGCGAACGGTTACGGCCGAGTCGATATCGACTTGCGATCCACGGTTGTCGATGAAAGCAGACACGTTTGCCGGTTCGAGACCGGTAACCCAAAGCACAACGTCAAGAAGATGGCTTCCGGAATCATTTAGCTGCCCCCCACAGGATAATACAGGGTTTTGCCTCCAGGAACCTGTCGTACCTTTCAGCCAACTTTGTGCCTGATAAGCGCAAATGTAATTGATTTTTCCCAGTTCTCCACTTTGGATCAACTCGCGAATATAGATGTATGGGCCCATCAAGTGACGCTGATAGGCAACAGCGAGATGCTTGTTTACACTTGCCGCATGGGCAATGATGCGTTCCGCGTTCTCGGATCCGTCGACAAACGGCTTCTCCATCAGTACGTGTAAGCCGCCGTCCAAGCATGCCATTCCTTGCTCATAATGCATACTGTGCGGCGAGATAATAATGGCTGCATCTGCTTTTGCCTGTGAGATAGCCTCCCGGTAGTCCGTATAAACCGCTACAGTCTTCAACTCGGTAAAACGCTCAGTCACTTGTTCGATTGCTGCAGCGGAAGGATCCGCCAACGCTACAATTTCTGCTTCGGGAACTTGCAGCAATCTTCGAACGTGCTCTCTTCCCATTCCACCCACACCAATTATTAAGAAACGAACTTTTCCCATGGAATTTCCCTCCACAAAAGTATTGAAATGTCTATTCGACATACTAAATTTCGATATGGCAAAAGCTAGGTTTGCATGGGCTCCTGCAATGGACAAGGTATGCACAAATTCCAAACCCCTGTCCTCGAGCGCCGCCTGTAATTAATGCTGCTTTCCCTTATCTCCAGCCGTTATTTGAAATACAGAGCCAAATGCTCCGCTGCCTTGACGATTCCTTCCCGCTCCTTCTCCAGCGTCCCCCAGAACCTGTGATCCTCTAGCTCAATGCTGACTGCTCCTTGATAGCCCAGACGGTCAAGTCTCACGGCGACTTTACTCCATTCCACCGCGCCGTGTCCGGGAATCGTATACCGCCACGAGCCTTCGGAGAATCCATATTTTGCGCCGAAAGTCGTCGGTAAGACGCCGCATTCGTACAACTCGTCATGCAGAATCTCCGTATCTTTCCCGTGGCAATGGTTGATACGCTCACCGAATTCTGTCAAAGCTCTTAAATAATCGATACCGAGCCGCACCAAATGGGAAGGATCGTAATTGAGGCCGAAATGCTTGGAAGGTATCGCTTCAAACATAGACCGCCACATCTCCGGCGTACATCCGATTGTCGGATAGTGGGGAGCGGGTCCCGGCCAGCCCTCGATGGCGATGTAGACCCCCTGGCGTTCGGCGTGACGAACAAGCGCTGGGAAGGTGTCCTTCCAAATGGCGAAGCTCTCCGTGCGAGGAGTCGTATGATCCTCAGGCACAAGGCACATGAACATCACCCTTGCGCCGAGCGCAGCCATGTCAGTCATCTGCTGCTTGACCGCTTCCGCTGCTGTCTCCCGTCGGGCTTCATTTTTACTCAACAACGCGGCAGTATGTGCCGCATCGACGGAGCCAATGCCGATTCCCGCTATGTCGCACACTTGCTTGACTTCCGGATTCAGTTTCGGGACATCAAGCACACCCAGACCTGCACTAACGGCCCATGCGGCTACTTTTTCCATTCCTTCAGCGCCGATCTTCGGCGGAATACGCATTCCGATTTGTACGTTCATTTTGTTCTCTCCTTTTGTTGGTTCATCCTTCTATTCAATAAGGTTTATATCCAGTCGCTCGATAGATCATTTCATTAAACTTCATCATGCTGCTTCCCCTCCTGATTTATTTAATTCCTGAGAAAGTAATTCCTCGGATAAACGCCTTTTGAACGAGGAAATAAAGAAGGATAATCGGCAGCGTTATCATGACCAGCGTAGCCATCATCATCTGCCATTCGGCTCCGTGTTGGGACTTGAACGCCTGCATACCGAGCATCAGTGTATACTGGCTCTCATCCGACAAGTAAATCAGCGGTCCCTGATAGTCCGTCCAACTGCCCATGAATTGAAATAGTGCAATCGTCAATAAAGCGGGACGGCATAGCGGAAGCATGATTTGCCAATAAATCCTAAACTCAGAGGCACCGTCAATCCGGGAGGCATCTTCTAGCTCCCTCGGTAACCCCATGAAAAACTGCCGGAGCAGAAAGATAAAGAACGGAGCACCGAAAAATGCCGGCAGCCATAGCGGAATATTGGTCCCTACCCAGCCAAAATTTTTGAATGCAATAAAAATAGGAATCATCGTCACCTGGTAAGGTAGCATCATGACAATGAGCGTAATCGCAAAAAGCGGCTTGGCACCTTTCCATGGAATTCTAGCTAAACTATAAGCGACAAGTGGGCAGGAAAATAAAACCGCCACAGTCGCCAGACCTGCAATCGTAACCGTATTCGATAAATATTTAAAAAAAGGAATATAGTCAATCGCTTTAGGATAATTGCTCCATTCCATAACGCTTGGAATCCACACAGGCGGCCAGAGAAACAATTCGCTGTTCGCCTTGAGTGAAGTGGAAACCATCCATAGAAACGGCGACAGAAAAAAGGTGCCAATCACAATTAACACGACATGAGCAAATACTTTTTGAACAGTTCCAAATCCAGTGCCTCCCAAGACGATTCCCCTCCCTATTCTTTTCCTTGATAATGAACCCAGCGTTTCTGAGAGACAAAGATTAACGCCGTTAAAATGATCACGAGTAAGAAGAGAATCCAGGCCATGGCAGAAGCATATCCCATCTTTAGATAGCCAAACCCGTTCGTGTATAAATACATCACGTAAAACATCATTGAATTGGCTGGTGTACCCTGACCGTTCGAGAGTGTGTACGGCAGAACAAAATTTTGCAGAGCGCCGATAGTGCCCATAATCAAGTTGAAAAAGATGACAGGTGTTAACAGGGGCAACGTGATGGTCTTCGTCCGCTGCCATGCATTAGCTCCATCCACTTGGGCGGCATCATAGTAATCTTGGGGGATATCCTGCAGACCTGCTAAATAAATAACGACCGCTTGCCCTGTCCCCCACAAACTCATTAGAATTAAGGATGGCTTAGACCAAGATTCACTTCCGATCCATGGCGGTCCGGAGATACCGATCTGATCCAACCAATAGTTCACAAGCCCGAATTGCGGGTTTAACAGCCAGAGCCAAATAATCGTCGTCGCTACGGGAGGAACCAAGCTGGGGATAAAAAATAACGTTCTATAAATGCCTTGACCGCGTATTTTCAAATTCAGAAGGAGGGCCAGTCCTACACCCATCGCTATACTCAGCGGGACAAAAATCACCGTATAGTACAAGGTATTATAAATACTGATCCAGAAGACCTTATCTTGAAAAAGTGTCGCGTAGTTGCTGAACCCTACGAATTCCCCCGGCTCTAGGATGCTGTAGGAGGTTAAACTATAGTAAGCTGACATGAATAACGGAAAGGCGTGAAAAAGAAGCAAACCGACAATCCAGGGCAACGCGAAGATGAGACCGAACAGGCTGATCTTTTTCTCGAATCGGGTTTTCCTTTTCTTTACCACATCAACTACAACTGTCATTTTTTTTTCGGAAGTTTCGATTGCAGGCAATTCTATTACCTCCTCTTTGCATGTCTATTCTATGAGATAAACCTCTATCGAGGTCTTTTGAAGATGTAGTAAAAGAGGGAGGGCAAAGCTATCCACCCTAACCCTCTTTATTTTTACTTTAATACTTGTTATAGGAATCAGTTCTGCTTAGCCAATTCCGCATCTACATTCTTTTTCACTTCATCGAGAAGCGCTTGTGCGTCCCCTTTACCATGAATCGCCAAATCTTGTACGCGCATCGTTTCGTTCCAAAGAAAGGCACCTGCCGGTGAAACCGGTCTGGTGAAAGCTGTCGGCATTAGATCCAAGAAAACTTTCAGATTTGCATTATCGGCAAGTTTCAATTGTTCGTTAACGGCCGGCAAAGCCGTTATATCATTACCGGCATTCGGTCGTTTCGCCCAAAGCAATGTACCTTCCTTATGAGCTACGAATTTAACAAATTCCCAAGCTTCTTTCTCATGCTTCGAGCCCTTCGGAACGACATACGACCAACCGCCCGCCCATGTCACCGATTTATTACCATCAGCCGCCGGCATCGGAGCTACGCCCCAATCGAAGTTAAGCTTGTACTTCGCCAAATCGTTCAGGATCCAGTTGCCGTCGAACTCGAAACCAACTTTTCCCGTCCAGAATGGATTCATCCCCGTTTGTCCCATGGCGTCAGAGAAGCTAGTCAAGTTGCCAATATCATACTTTTTGGCGTAACCGGCCATCCAAGCAAGTGCCTTCACATTCTGCGGATCGTTGGGAGTCAAATTATGATTGCCATCCTCCCATTTGCCTCCCCAGTTCCAAGCCTGCGTATAGAGAAATCCCTGGTTCATCCATGGAATGAATCCTATTTGAGAATATTTGTTATTGCTTCCTTTTTTGAAAATTTTCTCGGCCATTTGATCCAATTCTTGAATGGTCTGTGGCGGCTTGTTCGGATCAAGTCCCGCTTCTTTCATCAACGTCTTGTTGTAAAACATACCACGATTGTCGGTACCCCATGGCAATGCGTATACCTTGTCTTTATAGACGGTTTCGGCCCAAAGCCCTTTATAATAATCATCCGCAGAAATTCCGCTGTTCTTCACATAGGCCGTCAAATCCGTCAGGGAGCCTTTCGCCGCCCAGGAACCGATCAAGAATCGGTCGAACAAAGCAACGTCAGGAGGATTGCCGCCTGCGATGGCTGTAAGCAATTTATCGGAGGCCTGTGTCTGGCCTGTCGTTTCCACGAATGTCATTTTCACTTTTATGTCAGGATGCTGCTTCTCGAAAACGTCGACAACATTAGCTTTGAAATCTTTTTGGTAGTCTCCGCCCCACGGAAACCAGAAATCGATCGTAACGGGCCCGCCCGAATTGGTAGAACCTTTAGAACTGTTGTTATCCGTACTTTTGGCATCCGTTCCTTTGCTGTTAGTGCTGCTGGTTGCGGTGTTAGTCGAACTGCAGCCGACTGCCGTTAAAGCCATCGCAAGTGTTGCCGCCAGAGGTAGTACAACAAGCTTTTTGCTTTGCCAGCCTATCCGTATCTTTTCATTGTTCATATTTTAACCTCCTCTTTTCTTATACTCTTTCTGAGCACACCCTTATTGTATCCGTTTTCATTCGTCTCCCGAAACGAGGGGATTTTTGTTTTTAGTGTGTTATTTTTGTGTGTTTATCTGATAACAGCAAAAAACACCTCTCTTATTTGGTAATAGGAAATGACAAGCAACCATCTAACCAAAGAGAGGTGTTTAATTTCGTTATCTAAGTGGAATGACCAACGTGACTTTAGTACCGACACCAAGAGTGCTTTCTATGAAGAGCCCGTACTCCTTACCGTAGGCTAATTTGATTTGTGTATTAATATTTCTCAGCGCAAAATTTTGTTCCCCTACTACCTCGTCGATTTCCAACACTTCCGTCAGCTCCGCCATTTTTTCGGATTCAATCCCGATGCCGTCGTCCTCAACTTCGAAATAAAGAATTTGTTCTTCCATTCTCCAACTTATGTCCAACCGGCCGCTCCCCCGTTTATTTTCCAAACCGTGATAAATCGCGTTCTCCACCAGCGGCTGAAAGACGAATTTCAATACCCGGTAGTGCATAATCGTCGGATCCATCTTCATGTTGACCATGAATTTGTCCTGATACCTCACCTTTTGTATGGACAAATAACTTTCCAGCAATTCGGCGCTTTCCTTTACGGTAACAAAATCGTTTCCCTCACTTAAACTGATCCGGAGATATTTGGACAAACCGAAGATCATCGTACTGATCTCATCAACTTTATAAATGCGGGAAATCCAGTGAATCGAATCCAGTGTATTGTACAAAAAATGAGCGTTAATTTGAGACGCCATCATCTTCAATTGGGTTTCTTTTTTTAATAGCTTCTGAATGTACACTTCATCGATTAAATTTTTGATCCTCGTGACCATCGTATTAAAACTGTGAAATAACATGCCAAATTCGTCGTTTCGCACATCCGTAATTTGTACGTCGAAGTCTCCTTCTCTCGCTCTGCGCATGGACCAGAACAGCACCCTGACAGGTTTGTGCATATACTTGGCAAACACTAGGGCAAGCCCGATGGCCACAACGCTAAATCCAATGACAAGATAGACGGTATAGTAACCGATTTCTCTCGAATCGCTGACCAGGTTTTGGATCGGTGCCATTCCGACAAACTTCCAATCGGTGGTCTTCGATTTATCGAAGACCACCATCATTTCTTTGCCATCCACCACGTCGCTTAAAAAACCACTTTGTTCGGATGGAAGATTCAGCCCGGAAGGCTGCATGAGACGGGAAGCGTTCGAATCGGCTACAACCGTGTTGTTTTGATCGACGATAAACGTAGTGCCTTGCGCTTGAAAATCGACCTCGGACATAAAAAGCTGCATCGGTTCAGGATCAAACTCCATGATGAGTACACCTATGTTCTGATTTATATGGTCGAAATTTTTGAGCGCCCTACCGAGCACAAAAACCGGTTTATTATCTTCATTGTTATTTTGTTTTATAAAAGTCGGGCGAATTCCGTACCATACCACCTGACCGTCCGCAGCTATAATTTGCTTGTACCATTCTTGAGCTTGATCATCTTTACTAACCATTGGAAGCTCCGCAAAGCCATTGCTTGACAACCGATAGGAAGCGCTGCCTTCACCCATAATATAAATATTCAGAGTGTCGTTTTTCACGTTAACCAAGTTGGACAAAAACTTGGCGATTTGCTGATTGTTGTAGCTTTGATCGTAGCTTTCACGATATTCTCCGAGAATGCCTTTCTGGATTTCCCTATTACTGAAAACGATTAGAGACCGGTTAGCATACTCGTTCAATAACAATTCGAGACGTCTGTTAGCCTGCTGAACGGTTTGCAAAGCAACCTGCGATACTTTGGAACTAATAATGACATTGGCTTTATGATAGGACAGATAACCCATGATCATAATGGAAATTGACATGCTGACAAAAAATATAATAAACAATTTGTAGCCTACTGAACGCCATTTTAAATGTGCATGAAGATTCAAACCGGCTCCCCCTCGGTCAGGTTACAGTACGCCCAAATCCCTGTATTGGGCAGGGGTCATCCCCTCCTGGTCCTTAAACAGCTTGGCAAAATGCCGGAAATCCTGGTAACCTACCTGTTCAGCGACCTCGTATATTTTAAGCGTCGAAACTTTAAGAAGGTTCTTGGCCTTTTCCATCCTGAGACGAATTAAATATTTGCTGAAAGTTTCACCTGTTTTCTCATGGAATATTTTACTGAAATAAGACGGATTCAAAAATAGATGTCTGGCAACCTGGTTCATGGTAATCGCTTCCGTACAATGCACTTCCAAATACTTGATTGCCTGTTCGATGGACTTTTTTCGATTTCCGTAGGCGTTGTGGGCTTGTTGGTATTGGCGGACAACCATCAACAGTTCGTCTTTCATTTCGGACAAAGTACAGTAAGGAATGAAGAGTCTATTTCTGCTTGAGGTTTGCTCTGAGGGGTGACTTGACTCCAGCTTTTTTTCAATTTCATTAAGCAGAGCTGCCAATCCGTCTCGCAACTGATGAGGTGGATATTTCTGTCGACACGTTTGCAAATGTGCAATCAGCTCATCAATCAATTCACTAAGCGCCGCATCATCGCCCAATTTCACCACATGCACGAACCGATTATCCCAACCGTTAGGCCCTGTATATACCTGAACCTGCAAAGATTGAAGCTGCTCCAATCGCTCTGCTTCGTAAACCTTCCCGTAACCGTCATAAAATGCGTAAGCGCCAGCGTGAACAGCCTCTTGGAAAGATGCATGAAGGTTTACGCTTTCGCTCAATTTGCTTATCCCAATATTGATCCCGATCCCCAAGTGCCTTCGGCAAGCTTCAACGAAGGATTCCATACCTTGTTTGCTTCCGTCGTCCCTCTCATAGAATGGGGTCTGTAATATAACGAGATCCGTATCTTCATGATGATCCAAAGGGCACGTTATCGATTTTCCCGCTGCATTTCCTATTCCTTTAGCTATATTACCTATGGCATAACGAAGCAAATAGTGCTCCTTCGGATTATTTGAATGCGGCCCCCAATCATATACTTTTACACATATCACTTTCAGCCGATTGGGATCCAAATGGATGTTAAGCCGATCCCAAAGAGTCCTCAAATAATGATTCGAAGCGCTTTCATTCATTAACAGCGTTTCAAGATACCTCTGTCGGGCCAAAGGTAAGCTTTCTCGAATACGTTCTGACATCTGAACATATTGACGATGATCTTCATTCTCGCGCTTGATTTGTGTGATACATTTACGCACAACGTCCAGCATCTGCGTTTCTTCAATTGGTTTAAGTACGTAGTCGGACGCCCCGTATCTCAGGGCCTTCTGGGCGGAACTAAAATCACTATATCCACTAATAATAATAATCTTCGACGGCAGATTGCGATTCTTGATCGTTTCAATTAAAACAAGACCGTCCATTCGGGGCATTTTGATATCCGTGATGATTATATCCGGTGTCCGGGTTTGAATTAATTTTAAAGCCTCTTCTCCATCCTCCGCTTCACCAAGCACTTCGATACCTTCTGCTTCCCAATCAATGGTTGAACGTAAACCTTGACGAACCCATCTTTCATCGTCAACGATCAATAAAGAATACATAAGCACTCTCCTCTTGTTTAATACATAAGAGTTTCATTCCATATGCATATCTTGTCTTCTACCCTACTTTATAAGTATATTATACTGGATTTGCAAGAAACAGAATCTTGAATGCGGAAAGCTGGATTGGCTGGATAGCGAGAGAAATGTTGTGGATCTTAGCATTTCCTTTTATCGAAAGAGCGCGAAAATAAAAGGAATACATGTCGATTTGCGTCGAATTATGAATGAATAACAGTCAAAAGGGGTTGTGACAATGAGAATTTCAATGATCTTAAAGCTGATGTGTGTTATTTTTCTATTGCTGTCTGTCTTAAATGGCATTAGCGTGTACTTACTGCAAAAAGACATTAAACAAGAACGGCAGTCCTTGCAGAGACAATCAGAATTTAAACAACTGGGTATAGATCTGGCTAATGCTTCAGATTATTTGACGAATGAAGCCAGAAGATACGTGCAATTCGGGGAAAAAGAGTATTTTAATAATTATTGGAAAGAAGTTAATGAGACTAAGACACGAGATCATGTTGTCATGAAATTAAAGGAATTAAATGCTCCAGAGGTAGAATTGGATCTCATAGAAAAAGCAAAGCAAAACTCAGATGCATTAATAAAAACAGAAGATGAAGCCATGAAAGCAGTTGCGAGTAAAGACTTCGATAGAGCCAGAAAGCTAATGTTTGACAAAAATTATGATGATAATAAGAAGATCATTATGGATCCGATTGATGAATTTCAGACAAAAATGAATGCAAGGGCTGAAAAAGAAGTAATTCAAGCAAGACAACAGGCAAGCAGCATGTTGAACCTCGCAGTTACATTGTTAATCATCACATTCATAACATTCTTCGCAATGCTTTATTTCATCATTGTTAGGCTGAAACCTTTAAAAACGGTGAATGAAAAAATAGCGGAATTAGCAAGTCAGGGTGGAGATCTTACGACAAGGCTATCCGTAACTTCTAAGGACGAAATCGGAGAAATCGCTTCCTCATTAAACGCTATGCTGGATAGTTTGTTGGCCATGGTTCTAGATATATCCCAAGCTTCAAAGCATGTGTTTCAATCCTCAGAAAAATTAACTTTAAATACCCAAGAAACCACAACTTCAACAGTGGAAATTGCCAGAAGTATAGAAGGAATCCAACAAGGAGCAACAACTTCCGTACAAAATACATTAGACGGAGCGCGAGCAATAGAAGAAATGGCCAAAGGTGTACAGAGAATAGCAGAATCTGCTAATGAGCTATCTGAATCTGCGGGAGACACTGAAAGTGAAGCTATAGAAGGTTTTGGACATATGGAACAAGCACAGCAGCAAATGCATTCGATAGATGATTCCCTTAAATCTTCCCTAAACATTGTCACCAAGCTTAGTGAACGGTCATCACATATTGAAAAAATCGTTGGAGCTATTATGGAGATAGCCAATCAAACCAACTTGCTATCCTTAAATGCTTCAATTGAAGCTGCTCGGGCGGGCGAGCATGGAAAGGGTTTTTCAGTTGTCGCATCGGAAATTAGAAAGTTAGCTGAAGGATCAGCTTCTTCGGCATCGGAGATATCAGATTTATTAAAACAAATTAGAAGCGATTCTACGGAAACTGTAAAAGCTATGCATAGAGTATCTGAAGAAGTGGTGCTTGGAAATCAAAAAGTCCTATACGCAAGAGACTCCTTTCAAAAAATCCTACATTCCGCAAAAGGTATTTCTGTCCAAATCCAGGAGTTGTCAGCCGTTTCAGAACAAATGGCTGCTGGCTCCGAAGAAATTTCGGCCTCCGTATCTGAGATGGCACATGTATCTCAAGAATCGCTAAATGGGGTGAAAATAGTGAATGATAAAACAATCATACAGACTAATTTGGTAAAAGAAGTATCTTCACTGTCAGATTCACTTAGTAAAGAAGCGGAAAAAATGGAGAGAATAATTCAGAAGTTTAAAGTAATGTAAGTTTGACTAAAAAATCTCGGACTGACCCAACATACCAAACAGCGGTAGCCTTGGACGAGAAAATAAAAGCTTAGACTACCGCTGTTTTATTGAACTATCGTTTTTCGTTTGTAATGACCCTTCTCAATCATTGACTTGTCATAACTGAGTTTACAACCTACTAAAATAAATCTGTAACGGCCCCTTTGGAAGCAGATGAAACTAATCTCGCGTATTTACTAAGAACACCTGTAGTAAATTTCAATTGTGGTTGAACCCATTCATTCTTTCGTTTCGCTAACTCTACTTGCGAAATTTCAAAGCAAATTTCTTGCGTTTCACTATCAATGGTAATGATGTCACCCTCTTGCAGAAGAGCTATTGGTCCACCTACTTGTGCTTCTGGTGCAACATGACCAACTACAAAACCATGTGAGCCACCTGAAAATCTACCATCAGTTATGAGAGCAACTTCTCCACCAAACCCTTTCCCGACGATTAAAGCGGTAACTGAAAGCATTTCTGGCATACCTGGTCCGCCCTTCGGTCCGCAATACCGTATAACTAACACATCTCCTTTGCGGATCTGATTTTGTAATATTGCCTCAGTAGCCGCTGCCTCGCTATCATATACGCGTGCAGGACCAGTGAAACGAGACTTTTTCATCCCCGACATTTTGGCGATTGCGCCTTCTGGAGCCAGATTGCCCTTAAGAACGACTAACGGCCCACTCGTCTTTAAGGGATTATTAAACGGGCGAATAATGTCTTGATTTTCAAGTAATGGTTCTGATGCTGCCAAATTTTCTGCTAAAGTTTTACCGGTAATCGTCATACAATCACCATGGAGAAGACCCTGCTCAAGAAGAAGCTTCATCACGCCGGGAACCCCACCAATATCACTTAGATCCTGCATGACATACTTTCCGCTTGGCTTAAGATCTGCAATGTGCGGCACTTTTACACGAATGCGTTCGAAATCATCATAGGTTAACTCTACTTGGACAGAGTGTGCAATCGCAATAAGGTGCAGGAAGGCATTGGTAGAGCCCCCCAATGCCATTACAAGTGTAATCGCATTCTCAAATGCTTTCTTTGTCATTATATCGCGCGGATAAATTTCCTTCTCAAGTAGTTCGAGTACTCGCTCACCTGCTTCTTCGCATTCCAATGCTTTTTGAGGTGATATCGCTGAGGTTGAGGATGAACCAGGAAGACTCATGCCTAATGCTTCTGCAGCAGATGCCATTGTGTTAGCTGTATACATTCCTCCGCAAGCTCCGGCCCCAGGGCAAGCGTTGCACTCTACCTTGTGAAGCTCCTCATCACTTATTTTTCCATCATGATACAGCCCTACTGCTTCAAAAGCACTGACAATATCTACGTCTTTACCGTCTAACTTCCCAGGCTGAATTGTTCCGCCATATACATATACCGCAGGCAAATTAAGTCGGCCGATAGCCATTAAACACGCTGGTGTATTTTTATCGCATCCGCCTACAGCAACAAGCGCATCGAAACGCTCTGCGTTCGTAACAATCTCAATGGAGTCTGCTATAGCTTCACGGCTTGGTAATGAGTACAACATCCCGTCATGCCCCATCGAAATTCCATCTGAAACCGTAATGGTGTTAAAAATCAGAGGAGCGCCGCCATGAAGCTGAATTCCCTTTTTCGCTGCAAGCGCTAAGGAATCAATATGCATGTTGCATGGGGTTACTTCACTCCACGTACTCGCCACGCCAATCATCGGCTTCTTGAAATCCTCGTCTTTAAAACCGACAGCCCTCAGCATAGCGCGATTAGGGACGCGATTAACTCCCTCACTTATAACTTTGCTCCGAATTCTTAAATCTTTATGACCAGACATACTCATTCATCCTTTCACTATTAGATTAGGGTATACAGTTCATGCATAGGTCTAATTAAGTTTTGTTTCATATGTGCTGAAGCTGTTTCAGTGTCTTTCTGCTCCAAAGCTAATATGATAGATGCGTGCTCTTCCACAGAGGTAAGTGTTCCTGTGACTGGCTGCTTAAGAAAAACATATTTAAACCTTCTTATATGAATTTGCAGTGAAGTACTAAATGATGCGATATACGAATTATCCGATACATCTACAATTAAATTATGAAACTGCTCATCAAGTTCCATAGCTTGGTAAGTCTGTCCACTCTGGATGGCTTGGGCGAATTGCTTATTTATTTCTTTCAAGACCTCGATCTGTTCCAGTGAAATGAGTTTTGCTGCATATTCAGCAGCCAAAGAGTAGAGCGCAGCGAGCGTTGGGTACATCTTAAGAATATCTTCTTTTTCTATGCTCGTTACTCTCGTTTCTTTACCAGGAAACATCGAGACAAGTCCTTGCATTTCCAAAAGCTGAAAAGCCTCCCTGATTGGAGTTCTACTAACAGCCAAAGATTCCGCTAGTTCAGCATCAATTAATTTCTCGCCCGGCACTAGCGTACCCTCAATGATCCATCTTTGGATTTGAGTTAATGCTCGTTCTTTAGCTGATACTCGAGTTGGTGGAGAAAAATTGTGAGGTACTGGCATAAGCAATCTCCTCTTTAATATTGCATGTATATGCAATATATCGCATTCTAGAGTTCAATGCAATGAGTTTATAGAATAATTTATTGACTTAGTTTAAACGCGATGAATTTCCTAGGATATCGATATAGCTAGTCATTTGACCAATGTCCTACGTTTTAAGTGTAAGCTTATTAATACTCATGCGGATATCCTTACTCTGGATTCTTGGTTTAACCGGTTCATCCTCTCCCAGTACATCTACATCTCCACCAAAATACATATAACCAAGTAACCCAGAGCTCTTCCTCACTTCAGAGTTACTCAAGTAATCCTGCCAGTTAACGTAATGGAGGCTGCCATTTACGCGGCAGCCTCGTTTCTGATTTGAGCTATAGTTTTTTTCTGTCTCATTCCTCCACGATTGCGACCGGACGTGTCCAGCCCGCACTCGCCTTTTCCACTTTGATCGGAAAGCAACATACTTTGAAGCCGAATGGCTTCGGAATTTTTTCTAAATTGGACAGTTTCTCAATCTGGCAATATTCCCGGTCCTTGCCGACATAATGCGCTGCCCACAGGACGCCTTCCCTCGGCTGCTTTTTGTACTCTTCAGCTTGCAGGTTGAGCGGGATATCCCAGCC
This sequence comes from Paenibacillus sp. Soil724D2, assembly GCF_001427935.1. Taxonomy (NCBI): domain Bacteria; kingdom Bacillati; phylum Bacillota; class Bacilli; order Caryophanales; family Paenibacillaceae; genus Paenibacillus; species Paenibacillus sp. Soil724D2. The sequence continues at coordinate 92,015 of NZ_LMRY01000019.1, read as the reverse complement.
CCAGCCGTCAGTACCGACTACCTTGATGCCTTGATCCAGAAGCCATAGCGTAGCTTCGGCAGATACCCCGGCGTGAAGGAACGCATAATGTTCATGGTACAAACGTTTGTCCGCATCGCTCCGGATGAGAACGATATCGTACGGTTTCAACGTATACTCGATCCGTTTCAGCTCGGCTATCAGATCGTCCGTCGTAATCTCGTAACCCGGCAGCTTCGTACTGAAATCGAGCACTACACCATCGGAATAAAACCATTCGAGCGGCAGTTCGTCAATCGTTCTTGCCTGCTTCCCTTCCGAAGTCGGCCAGTAGTGCCATGGCGCGTCGATATGAGTACCCGCATGCGTATTCAGGGTTACCGTTTCCGTCGCCCACGCCTTGCTTTCCGGAAAATCGTCCTGCTTAAGCCCGAGTGCCGCCGCAGCTTGCAGTGCCCCGGCCTCATGGTTCGCATACTCGATCTTCGCCGGTAGAGGCTCGCGGATGCGCGGACTAATCGGAACGCTTAAGTCGATAAGCTTCATCACTTATTCCTCCTCCTATGTTCTCCCGATTCAAGCCCATTATACCATATTGCTCCAATTGCTGATCGTCTACCGGTGTGAGCGATGGCCACTTTTCGAGCAGTGGGTCTTTCCTTGGTCTTCGTCCATAATTCATGGCCGCGTCCCTCAATCCGGCACTATTTTTGATCTACGAACCAAAAGGTATCGCCAGTTTTTGAATTGTCGCATCCCTTCAGAATAAAACCCTCCATACCTTGTTCTGCCTTCTTTTTTTCTATACTTTTGCAAATTGTACTTGGTCTGCGCAAATCTGAACCAAATGCATCCATTGAGTTATCGAATGTGTAGTGAACTAAATTCCCATCATATGTTAACTCATAAAAGATTGGATCTCCTTCGACGGTGTACTGAGTAATTCGGACCTTAGAGGGCTGATTACTCTCTAGATTTCCCAAGAATGTTTTCCATTTTTCGATATTAAAATATGTCCCATGGATGTTTACAACATCTCCATTCTTAACTGCTTGTTCTGAATGGTATGGCTTTGATACCTTTGGAAAATCGGAGACAACATTTCGCCCATCATTTTTATTGCAAGAAATTAGTAAAAAGGTTATTAAACAGAAGACCACACATTGTCGCCTTGTATTCATCATCACACCCCCTTGATTTCTTGACGTTAATTTATGCTTTGGTTGCTGCTTAATTTTAGTGTTAAGTCTTTATTCAGCAAATGTTCCTCGTCAGTTGAACGGCTTGTTAAAATATTTTATACAGTTCGTTTCAGCTTTACTTCAAAGTTAGGTTTCGTTACATACTCCATATAACATGAGTTACCGCCAAAATCCAAATAAGCTTGATAGCGAGTACGTATAGCTGGTGCTATGTCGAGCACTTTATCCTTTTCAAACCAGCGACTTTCAGATGTTTCCTCAGAAGTACACAATTCTCCACCCACAGGCGTGCACATAAAGTCTAACATAACTTTAGTTGGAACATCAGTTACACCGTCATGCCATTTATGAATTCCTGTATTTGAATAAACTCCAATCAAGTAAGAAACAACCACGTCTATGCCACTCTCCTCTTTTATTTCTCTAATTAAAGCATCCATTAGGTTTTCACCTACCTCCACCTGCCCACCAGGAAATACCCAACCACCATGTTGTGTCTTCACTAAAAGGACTTGCTCTCGTTCATTTTCTACGATACCGCCTACAGCTACAATATGGGTTGGCATTGCCATACTTATTACCTCCGAATGTAATTAGGATGGTACAGGGCAAGTTATTTTTTCGACACATGAGACAACTAAGCCTAATATCCTACATTAGCTCATTATTTAAAGGAGAGTTTTGATGGAAAAAAAATTAACTTTTGATTACATTATTGTGGGTACAGGACCCGCAGGAGCGGTAATCGCGAAAACCCTATCCGATGATAAAAGAACATCCGTCCTTGTTTTAGAAGCGGGCGGAAACAACGATAAAGACAAACCGATTAGCGACTCGACAATGGCTTCTGAGCTGGAAGAACAGTTCTTCCCTCAGTATTTTTGGCAAGGAGAAGGTGTCCCGCAAGCGGGGCTGGACGATCAAACGTTTGAATGGACAACAGGACGTCTCTTGGGCGGCGGTTCATCGATTAACGGAGAACAGTACGTGCGCCCAACAGGCGAGGTATTAAAAGAATGGGAAAAGCTGCTTGGTCCTCTCTGGTCTCCTAATCGAGCGGTTCTGCGATTCAAAAGACTAGAAAATTATAATGGGAAAACAAATAATGCCTCTGCACGCGGGTATCGTGGGCCCATTGACATTCGTCAGGCTCCTGTAAATCCGACATCCATGGCAAAAAAATTAGTTACTGCAATCGAGCGAGCTACCGGCCTCCCTGAAATTCTCGATTATAATAACCCGAAAACCACAATTGGCCCCTTTACGCGATGGCAATTATATCAGAATCCGAATGGCAGGAGGGAAAGTTCCTCCACTGCATTTTTGTCTTCGAATGTCTTAACGTTGAATGGTCGGGGAGTAAATGGTCGTAAATTAAGATTATTTTCTGATTCTACCGCTTTACGGGTGATTTTTAATAATAAACGTGCCTGTGGAGTGGAAATTCTAAAAAATGGTAAGCGCATTATCGCACACGCAAGGAAAAAAGTCATTATTGCAGCAGGTATTAACAGCGCTCAGCTTTTAATGCTATCAGGGATAGGATCTGCAAAAACACTTAAAGAAGCTGGTATTCGCTGCATCTTTAATAATCCAAACGTGGGGAAAAGCTTAAGAAACCACACACTTAACTTTGCTGTATTTCAATCGAATCCTAGTGACAGACCTTTACCTTCAAATGATCCAAATGCCCTTTATACCGGCGGGGCTTTCCTGCCTGACCCTTTAGAAATAGATAGAAAACGTCGAACGGTTCAAATTTTGGGTATAGGTTCTGAAGGCGATACGTTAACGTTAGGTTTGATTTACTTGCGGCCGAAGAGTCGCGGTTCCATCAGAATCCAAAACAAAGACCCGCTTAAAATTGTGCTGGCAGATGAAGGATTTCTAGATAATCCGAATGATTTAGAAGCCGTAAAAAACATTTATAAGATCTATGTAAAGAATATAGCTGCTGAGCTAATGTCCATAGATCCAATATATCGGCTCATTTCTCCAACTGCTGAAACGATTGATAATGACGCCGAACTGGAGCAATTTATTAAAGAAAATTTTGAGCACAATCATCACCAACAAAGCTCGCTTCGAATGGCCCCATTAAAAAATGGAGGGGTCGTTGATCGGCGGGGAAACGTTCACGGGGTAAAAGATTTAATTGTGGCAGATGCTTCAATCATCCCATTTACTGTGGATGGAAATACTTCAGCGGCAGCATATCTAATCGGATATACGATCGCTAAACAAGTCATATGGATAGATAAAAGGAAACAACGGAGGAAGATTCGAGAAAGATTCGAAAATAGTGAAGAAGAATAACTAAAATCTCTTAGTTCAGTTTTCATAAAGGCACTCTATGATCAGAGTGCTTTTTTTTCGTGTTTTTAATAGTCTATGGAATTTGTAAACATTTTTGAAATAATAGTAATTGGTCCAATTCTCTATTCTACTATGATCATACACTATGTTGAACATGATTAAAGGAGGATTTATATGGCACAACTACTGAAAGTAAGTCCGCAATTTAGAAAGCTTTGTATGCAATTTGGCAAAATCTTAGGAGGCGAATCGGAAATTGAAGCAGGTCCGGTTTGTTTTGTGACACGAATGACGAATTTAAAAGAAACAATCTTAGGAAGAAGAACGCGCTCCCCTCTGGTTCAAATGCAAATGTTCTCGTTTGAATCGCTAGATAGCTCGGGTCGTGCGCTATGCTTGGGTGAGACTGCCGTTCATCAAGATCAAGTTAATCGTTTAATAACGAACCTCCGTAAACGCGGGATAAAAGTGACTGCGATTCATAACCACTGGTTAAAAGAAAATCCTCGATTAATGTATATGCACTGGGAAGCCATCATGAATCCTGTCGTATTTGCGAAAAGAACCAAAGAGTCCATTGCATTCTTGGGTTAATTGCCGTTTAGTTTTGTTCGTATCTTATTATGAAAGGATGATTTCATATGGCGGAGCAAGTAAAAGTAAGTCCTGCCTTTAGAAGACTATGTGATCAATTTTCAACCATTTTAGGTGGAACCGAGCATGAAATTACAAAAGGTCCGGTTTGTTTTGTTACTAGAAATAGGAGAGTAAACGCAACTATTTTAGGAAGACGTACAACATCTCCTTTAGTCCGTTATCAACTGTTTTCGTTTGAATCATTGGACAAGTCGGGGCGCGCACTCTGTTTGGGGGAAACGGCTCTCTTCCAGAACCAAGTAAATCGATTGCTCTCAAATCTTCGCAATAACGGGATTAAAGTAACAGCAGTCCATAATCACTGGCTGTTCGAGAACCCGCGTCTTATGTATATTCACTGGGAGTCCATTGATAACCCTATTGAATTTGCAAAGAAAGTAAAACGTTCTATCGCTTTTCTGGGTTAGCAATTATAAAAAAACATCGAAATATTATTTCGATGTTTTTTTAGCTTTTAGAAAGGAAGGCTTACCGCTGTTTGAATATTCAGAAGATCAAGCTTCAGCTGCCCTTGTGGTTTTCATGGATGATAAAGCCGTTATCATTTTGTCATTTTGAATTATTACTGCTTTTGCAGAATTTCTATTGGCGGGTTTTAATATCTATACATTTTTGTTTAAACCCGTTCCCATAAGGACCGAGTGATTTCCATTTAAGTAAATTACCATCTTAATTGGTACATCTAATCAGTTTTCTAGGTTATGACAAGTGATTGTCTCGAGAAATAAAAAATCCTCAGTTTATGTGGATTCTTATCGGTCTATATTCTTTGAGATTTTTCAATAATTAATAAACTTACGTATCAAAATCAAATTGCTTAGTTCTTTTAATACGTCTGCCGTTTCTGTACGTTATTTTTCATTTACTAGAGATTGTTATATTCTTCATCGGTTACGGGTTCTAACCAATCTGTTTGTCCTGGTGTAAGAGCTAAGTGTACAAACCAGCTATCTTTCGTTGCTCCATGCCAATGTTTTTGGTTTGGTGGTATATTTACCACGTCACCTGTTTTAAGTAATTGGGCTCGTTTTCCTTCTACTTGATACCAACCCTCACCGGCAGTTACTAACAACACTTGCCCCGCATGATGAGAGTGCCAGTTATTACGGGCACCTGGAGCAAAGGTTACATTCCCGATAGCGGTATTGAGTGGGGTTGGGTCGGTAAACACCATTTGTAAGTAGGCGTCACCTATAAAGTATTGTCCTACTTTTTGACCCAACGGAAAGATGGTGCTATTGCTTAAGTGTTCGTTTTTCATTTTTACTCCCTACTTTCTTTTGTTTTTATTAGTAACCAATTGAGCTGTGGGACGAATAGTCATCTCTTCTATACCTACGTATCCTTGTCATTACACATATTCAGGTTGCCCCGCACATGCGCTTTGATTTGCAGCTTGCTTGCCTGGCGCCGCCAGTTTCGCCGCGACGGTCTTCGCGCCGATAACAAAAACGCCGCCTCCTATAGCAAGACAATACGAGAAACGATGAGAAATCCGAAGCCTGGTAAGGTAACTGTCAAAAGACTGCCGAATACCACTATTACGAGCGAAAGCATTAATAAGTGAAAATGGGCGAACCGATCGCATTAGCGATCGCGAATACGGTGATCAGTTGTCCTGCAGCTGGTAAAGAGGCACACCGATGTAGGCGTGCCCCTTCAATTTTACTAGGATTAATATTTATTCATTTCCCATTGTGCTGATGTCGATTACAAATCGATACCGGACATCTGAAGCTAGCACGCGCTCCCAGGCTTCATCAATTTGCTTGGCGGAAATAACTTCGATCTCAGGAGCGATGTCGTGTTCAGCGCAGAAATCAAGCATTTCCTGCGTTTCGCGAATTCCACCGATCATCGACCCAGCAAATGAGCGACGATGACCGATAAGGGAGAATACGTTAACAGACAACGGCTCCGCCGGCGCACCGACGTTGACCATTGTACCGTCCAACGCCAGCAGCGAAAGGTAGGCACTGATATCGATCTTCGCGCTCACGGTGTTCACGATGAGGTCAAACGAACCAGCCAGCTTCTTAAACGTCTCCGGATCGCTTGTGGCATAATATTGGTCCGCGCCAAGCCGCAAACCGTCTTCTTTCTTCTTTAGTGACTGTGATAATACCGTTACCTCCGCCCCCATGGCATGAGCGATCTTCACCGCCATGTGTCCAAGCCCGCCTAGTCCGACAACCGCTACCTTCTTGCCAGGGGCCACTCCCCAATGGCGCAGCGGCGAGTACGTTGTGATACCGGCACACAAGAGTGGTGCGGCGGCGTCAAGCTCAATACCGTCAGGAATTCGAACCACGAAATCCTCGGTTACGACGATGTGGGTGGAATAACCACCTTGCGTATATTGCCCATACCGATCAATAGCACCATAGGTGCCCGTCATTCCATTGAGGCAGTACTGCTCCTCTCCCTTATTGCAATTATCACACTCTCTGCAGGAGTCAACCATACAGCCTACTCCTACTCGATCCCCAACTGCATACTTGGTGACTTCCGAACCAACCTGGTTGACAATTCCGGCGATCTCGTGACCTGGAACGAGAGGATAGTTAACCGGCCCCCACTCGCCACGAGCAGTGTGAATGTCGGAGTGGCAAATACCAGCGTACTTTATTTCAATGAGGACATCATGCGGCTGAAGGTCCCTTCGCTCGATCGTGGTTAGTTTGAACGGACCTTCCGGACTGAATGTAGCGCGTGCATGAGTAGTAATCATATATAACCTCCTATAGTTTATGATTAAAATAAAAACACAAAATTAATCAACACCTGTCTATAATTATAAATCAATTCAAGATGCTATCAATAGTTAAAAGAGCGTAATTCGTCGTTTATTAAACAAATTAATATAAATTGTTTATTATTTTTAAAGGGGCTCTGGTGACAAAAGATGCCAAAAGTAGACAGAAGAATAATTAAAAGCCAAGAAGCCATAAAAAGCTCTGATCAAACTAATGTCTAAAAAGAGTTTTGATGACATAACCATTCAAGACTTTTCTGAAAGGGCAGTGGGGAATATTCCGTAGGTCGGCAACTGAAAAGGATTGTGTCAGTCGACAGTACACTCTTTGGAATACTTTGAGCCTAATTATTCTTTTCGACGATGGTAGCAAGATAAGGGGCCCCTTATCTTGGCAGTTGTTTCCTTAAAAGATTTGTTGGAGCGCCCGTCCGTAATTTCATTACCAATCGATTGGTTGTCCATCTCTGAAGAATCCTCCTTGGGGTCCCTCGGGTCCAATCGTAGCTAACCAAAGGATAGACTCTGCTGCTTGCTTGGGTGTTCTAGGGGCTGCTGGACCACCCATATCCGTTCTTACCCATCCCGGACAGACTGCGTTGATTTTGATATCACCTTGGATTTCCGCAGCTACCAGTCGAGTCAATCCATTAAGAGCAAGTTTGGACAACTTGTAGGTGCCCACTCCTCGCTCCGACATCTCGTTCATCATTCCATATTCCGATGAGATATTAATGATTCTCCCATAGCCCCTCTTTTCCATGAGCGGCATAAAGGAACGGATGACATGGTAGGCGCCGAAGAAATTCGTTGACATCGTTTTTTCCAGAATGGCAGGATCCGTTTTCAATAATTTTTCATTCTCATCCAGATACACGCCGGCATTATTAATCAAAACGTCCAATCTTCCGAATGTCTCATTTACGGTAAGTGCCGCTTGATGGATGCTTTCTTGATCATCGACATCCATCCGCACAAACGATACATCCAAACCTGACTGCTTAAGGTATTGGGCAGATGCGTGACCCTTCTCTAGATCCCGACTCGCCAAAATGGCCTTAAAACCATTCAAAGCCAATTGTTTGACAAGCTCATATCCAATTCCTCGATTCGCGCCTGTAACAAGAGCCACTTGTTTATTGTGCGACATTGAAGTCCCCCCACTTCCAATTTAATAATAATTTCATCCATCATATCGTTTAATGGAATGGTAAACAAAAATCGATATAGCATTTAATAGCGATCCTCTTTTGGAGCGTACCACTTCCATTTGAGCCGGCAGACAAGGCTGCCTTTGCAATATCCACACCCAAACCATAACCGGCACCAGTAATAAACCAAGTTTTTACGTCCTTCACTCTCTTAAATCTCTCCCAAATTTTTATTACATAATTTTGAAACAAACACCTTATCTTTAACCAATATGATTTGATTATTCAACTTACGTCTATTATTATATAAGTGCGATTTAGATTTTCAATGGTTAAAGAAACGTAATATGTTGATTTCTCAACACAATAATCGAAAATGTTAACTATTTATGAAAGCTTGGTGGATATTTACAATGGCAACAGTGGATCGGAGAATTCTAAAAACACAAGAAGCTATGAAAAAGGCTGTCATTGAGCTGATGACTGAAAAAAATTTCGATGATATTACAATTCAGGATATCGCTGACCGGGCAAACATAAACCGTGGTACCATTTATCTTCATTATCAGGACAAATATGATCTATTAGACAAACTCATAGAAGCACACATTAACGAATTAAGGGAGATGGGTGAATGGGCTTGCAGACTGGATTGGAGCAATGCACTTTTACCTTTTTTCGAATATTTTGAGAAAAATCATTTGTTCTTTTCGACCATGTTAGCGAGTCAAGGGGCCCCTTCTTTTAGAACGCGGCTTTTTGATTTTATTACGATAGGATTCAAAGGTGAGATTGACAAAGAAAGCGGAAGAAATACGGATTTAAGCGAAGACGTTATACTGCAGTATACTGGGATCGCTTATGTAGGGGTCATAGAATGGTGGATTAGAAATGGAATGCCATCCCCACCTCAAACAATGGCCAAACAAGTTGGAGCCTTGTTAGAGAGAAGCCTGTAGTCCATGTAAAACAAGAGCGTCCTGCTAAATTGTCAGGGCGCTCTTGACGTCGTGCATAGATTACCTGTCATGCTTGGACCGAAAAATAAAGTCCTAGACATTTGGAAGAAAATTAAAAAAACGCCATTAGCGGTTAGGCCAATAGCGTCTTTATGAAATTTCTGAACAATAGTCGAGATTTCATCTTCTCTTCGTAGATTGTTCCAATTCATCCATCAGAAAGAATAATAAGAATTGCGATGCACATGATCCAATGACGACCCAAGGCAACCATGGGGCATTCAAATTGCTAGAAAGAGAAATCAATAGAAAAACCGTCGCAATCCTACCTGCATCCCAGCAAATTTCACGGACGACCATTGACTCTATTCGCAGCTTGCCCTTCAGAGGTAAGGTGCCAATTAACCGATAAAAATAGGAATCAAATGCGTTTGACTTCAGAGGTCCGAACAGCGTTTGCAGGATTATAAAGCTGATTACAATAACTGGCGACAGTTTAAACAACAGAAGAGAAGCCGCAATCATATAGCCAATGACAGACCAAAGTAAATATTTTCGCTCGTGACGTTCCCTTGCCAGTTTGGCGAATAATATATTGATTAAAATAGTCAGCATTGAGAGGAAAGCTCCAAAATAACTGACGAAAGACTCTTTTTGAAAGACTGTTATCAATAGGATCTGCGGCAGAAATAAAAAGACACCTTGCATAATTCCTGTGATTAAATTGCCATATATCGCTTTACGCCATGTTTTGTTTTTACGCAGCAGCAGCCCCATATGCCCGAGATAGTAAGCTTTGCGGTGGCTTGGAGCTTTCGGCACCAGCAGACTCAAGACAGCTGTTAATAAAAACACAACAAAGGCGATTCCAAATACGATCGTGTAACCGCGCAAGCCTCCTACCGCGTTGAAGATCACCCCCGATAATAGCGGCCCGGACATCGCAGCAGCAGTTGAGAACGCTGAGCTGAGACCCAAGAACCGCATGCGGTTCCCATCGTTCGAAACATCGTATAGCAGTGTCCAGTATCCTATCCAATAAAACCCGCTGCCAATCCCGGAGAATACGGCGAAAAGTATATAATATTCGGCTACATGCTCCTTCGCTAGCAGGATACAAAGGTAAAACAAAGCAATGAGTGTGATTCCGATTCGGTACACGACCATACGGTCAAATTTCTTTGCCAATTTACCCCCGATTACGAAGCATACGGCAATGAAAGCATTGGAAACAATGTTGTAAATCCCGTTAATCCATAAACTTTCCGTCAACCGCCACAGATACAGGTTCAGAAAAATGCTGGACAGTGATGAACCGAAGGTGAATAGCGACTGAAGAACTAAGGTGATCGATGCCTCTCTGTCCAGACGTTTATCTGGGGATATGCGATTGAACAAAATGGGAATCGCCATGTCGGTTTAAACTCCTACTCGAAGGACTTGAGTGTTATGGTCGCACTGGAGAACCGTCTGGAATGCGAGAAAGCGTCCACTCTGGCAGACGATTATGGCAGGGATAAAGCGATGCTTTACTCTCGTCCAGATCGACGCCCAAACCAGGCTTCTCATTCAGATATACATAGCCGTTTCGGACCACTGGACAGCCCGGAAACACTTCGTGCATTTTGTCGGAAAATTCACTCCACTCCTGAACGCCAAAATTCGGGCTGCTCAAGTCAAGATGAATATTAGCGGCCTGACCCACCGGAGAGATATCATTCGGTCCATGCCAAGCTGTTCGTATACCAAACGCCTCACATAGCGTCGCCAGCTTCTTGGCGGGCGTCAGCCCGCCGATGGCACTGATATGGCAGCGAATGAAATCGATCAATCTTTCTGTCACAAGCGGCATCCATTCCGCTGAATGGACGAACAGTTCGCCCATAGCGAGCGGTGTGGCGCATTGACTGCGGATTTGCCGGAACCAATCCAGCTGCTCGGGCGGAAGAGCATCTTCTAAGAAAAATAATCGATATGGCTCAAGCTGTTTGGCCAACCGTACCGCTTCGATAGGTACAAGGCGCTCATGAATATCGTGCAGCAGCTCAATTTCATTACCGAGCTTGCTGCGCAAATGCTCAAACAACCGCGGCACACTTCGTGTGTATGTATCTGGATCGAAATAGGACCCTTGCTGCGCGTTCTCCGGTGAATGAAACTTATGGCCTTTCCCGCCATACCCGCCCATCTGACAGCGTAGGATGCGGTAGCCCTGTTCGATATACTTGCATACATTCTCTTCTACTTCTTGTTCATCCCGACCGTCAGTATGCCGGTAAACGACCGCCGCTTCCCGGAGCTTACCGCCAAGCATTTCATACACGGGCATGTTCGCGAGCTTCCCCTTAATATCCCACAGCGCCATGTCCACGCCTGAAATAGCATTATTCAACACCGGTCCGTTACGCCAATAGGCACTGACCATTGAGGTTTGCCAAATGTCCTCGATTCGGAGTGGATCCTTTCCGATAAGGAATGGTTTCAAGTATTGATCTACAGCGGTTGCCACGGCCAAATGACGCTGTGTAAAGGTTGCACAGCCCAAACCGTACAAGCCGGGCTCATTCGTTTCTATTTTAACGACAACAAGGTTAACATCATCTGGTGCAGTCAAAATCGTCCGTACATCTCGGATTTGTAATTGTGACATGTTTGGCGTATCTCCCATTTCTGAAAAATTTATACGAGCTGATTGCAGTGGTTTAAGTCACCTCCAGCTCCACCCGATTCCTTCCTCTGTTTCTGGCATCCCTGGCAGAATGAGTCCGCCATCGACGCGAATGGTCGTTCCCGTTATATAGGACGCCTCTTCTGAGGTAAGCCATACAGCGGCCTTTCCTATATCTTCTGGTGTACCGGGACGTTCTAGAGGAATTCGCTGACCGAACTTGCGATAATAGTCACTTCGATTGTCATTTGTTTGAATCGCCCCTGGAGCAATGCAGTTCACGCGGATCCCATATGGCGCCAAATCCAGTGCAATTGAAGCTGTTACTCGAGTCAGCGCCGCCTTGACACCGCCGTATACAGCATCTCCCGGATAAGCCCTCTCTCCCCGAGTTGAGGTGATATTGAGTATACTTCCACGGACTCCCTGTTCGATCATGTGTTTGGACACCGCCTGCATAAGCAGTAATGGAGCACGTAAATCGAGGTGGAGTAATCGATTGATTTTTTCTAGCTCCATATTGGCCGCATTCTGAAAAATCGTAACACCGGCATTATTAACGAGAACGTCGATATGACCCAGCGTTCGAATGGCTTCCTTCGCTAATTTAAGAGGTTCCTCCTCCTCCTCTAAGTTCCCTTCAAATACAACGCATTGGCGGTTTAGTTGGTTTTCAATCTCCCTTGCCGTGAGATGAGCGTTATCTGCATCCTTCCAATGACTGATCGCGAGATCATAACCCCTGGCTGCCATGGCCAGCGCAATGCCGCGACCGATTCCACGACTTCCCCCTGTAACGAGTGCTGTTTTCCCGCTCATCTGCCCGTCCTTCCTTCCATATCGTGCTCGAAAAAATCAAACTGCCTTACCTAACGAATCATTTGACCCGAAAGCGCGGCAATCTCCATAAATACCTCCGGCGAGATCACATGAGCGTCCCCCCAAAGCGCGATGAATCCAGGGGAAAAATCAACGGATTCACGCATCCCCACACCGGACTTATGCGTCAATTCCCATTGCAAGCCTGGAAGAAAAGGTCCACTTAAGCGTGAGTAAAACGGTTGTTCCGGCGTATAAGCCCAGGTTATATCCCCATCTTTGAAATCTAAAGGAGAACTAGGCTCGCAGGAAAACGTATGTGTCATTGGCAATTTCAGCCGATAGTCTGGTCCGAGAGGATTTCCGTTTAATGCTACGAAATTATGGCAGTATTCATGCGTCACAATTGTTTTTTCACCCAAATTGACTAACTCGTACGCAATGGAAAGCAAGCTATCTTTCACAGATAAGGTTTTAACGAGTTTCGCCGCGTATCCATTGCATCGGTGTGCGTGAACGGTGAACGTCACTTTAGAATCGTCTGCCTTTGTTTCTATGAAGAACGGTTCAACCATGTACGGACGGGAGAATTTATAGCTCGCTTCATCCGGACGGGTCAAGAGACCGACACCCAGCTTCGGGAACTGCCTTCCTGGAAGCGCTTCCTCGTAACCAATTGGCTGAAAAATGCCAAATTCATTGCACAGTCCAGAACCACCCGTTCCATCACCTGGCGTCAACGATTCATCCGTACAAAAAGTGTGACGGTTATGCAACGTAATGCTAGAGACCCAACCGGTCCAATCAAATCTCGAACCGTTGTATTTGATACCTGGCTTTTGAACTGTGACCTCCAGACTATGGGAGCGCAGCACGATCGGTGCAACTTCTACCATATCGCGTTTAATTTCCAGATCGCCAAGGATTCGAACTGGATGCATCCTCCCTCGGCAAAAACGCTGATTCCTAAGCTTTGCGGATCTGGGTAAATACGGAAGGAAGCCGTCGTTTGACCGTCATTCGCGAATAGCTCCATAGAGGAACGATCCAGGAATATTTGCAGCTTCAGTTTTCCATTCGCCGCTGGCATCAACTGAATAACTCTTATTCCTCCGTCTACAATACCCGATCTCGTTCGATCCACGATCAGTTCACCGTTCGTCAGACAGCAGGTAACAATAGTCTCTTGTGAGCTGTCTGCAGAACGCCACAACCGAAATCCAAAGCGATTGGCACCGCTTTCATTTATATGTATAATCGCAACTATTTCAAGGCAATCTCCCTTGACCTCATCGAGCAGATCCGTTTGCTCAGGAGACAAGCGGAAGGCACCAAATTGTAGCTCGTTGCTTCGAAGTTGCTGAAGCTCTGGCGCTGGCGTGAATGCAAGCTTTCCATTCCCGTCAAGCGTAACGACACGCGGAATGGTCATAGCCCCCGTCCATCCGTAGGCTTGTGTCGGCATCGGATTCCACCACATATCCATCCAACCGAACAGGATAACTCTACCGAGGTCGTCAATCAAAGTCTGAGGTGCATAAAAGTCAGGACCGAGATCTATATCCCCATCTGAAACTTGTGTAAATCTTCCCGTCTCATAATCCATTTGGCCAATCATGTAAATATTGGTGCGGATATCCCGCTCTGTTGGCGACACAGCTGGGGAAGCAAGAAGTACATCCACTCCCTCCAACCGGAAGAAATCCGGGCAGTTCCAAATTCTCCCTTGTCCATCAAGGCCATTGGCCATTACGCCGACATAAGTCCAAGCCGTCAGATCGGCTGACTTGTATAAGAGTGCATTTGCACGCCCATCCTTTCCTGAACCGACAGCCATATACCAGACACCCTCATGCATCCATACCTTTGGATCTCGGAAATCCTTTGAACCCTCCTCGGGAAACTTATCGATAACTGGATTGCCAACATATTTCCGAAAATAAATACCGTCTTCACTGGAGGCGACGCATTGCACTTGCACTTTATCCGGGCCATTCACATTACCGGTATAAATAATCGTCATCGTTCCATTGTTATCAACCGCACTGCCTGAGAAACATCCATTTCGTTCGAACTCTTCGGTGGGTGCAAGAGCTATAGGCAAATGCTCCCAATGAACAAGATCTCGGCTTTTTGCATGCCCCCAATGCTTCAACCCATTTTGAGCACTAAAAGGATGAATTTGATAGAACAAGTGGTATTCCTCACGAAAATAAATCATTCCGTTGGGGTCGTTTATCCAGCAGGATGGCGAAATAAAGTGATAGGCCAGACGGTGAGGATCGTTGGATACCCCTACTGCTAGCAAATCGATCGATTCCTGCGCTTTTCGGATCGCTTCCAGGTGACGGGTTTCCAAGTGTTCTGATGTAAGCATCATCAATCTCCTTCCTTTTTGAGGGTTTTCGAAAGATTATGAAGGATCTTGGCTGTTACTTCCATTATAACCTACATAATCCCAAAATTAATAGTGGTATTTTGTTGTTTATTAATCAAAAATTTGTGGGAATTCGAACGATTCACTTCATATACCAGAAGAAAAGAAGGCTGCCGTTTTATGCTGTAGGCAGCCTTTTCCTGATGACTATAGTTTCCGTTAGTTTTCTTGTCCAAGGCTCTTACTTGACGTATTCAGCCATTACAATATTTCGATATACCCTTCTGTTCCATGCACGCGAATTCGTTGCCCATCTTTTATCAGTTTGGTAACATTTTCCACCCCGACAACTGCTGGCAAGCCATATTCACGTGCGATAACTGCTCCATGGGTCATCAATCCACCAACTTCGGTGACTAGTCCTTTAATGGATACAAACAATGGTGTCCAGCCAGGGTCAGTAAAAGAGGTGACTAATATATCTCCATCTTCTAGATCAGCTTCTTCCATGTTTAAGATGACACGTGCTCGTCCTTCTATCACTCCAGAAGAAACAGGTAGACCTACAATTGCATCAACTGGCAGATTTTCTCGGTTATACGTACCTGTAATGATTTCACCATCTGACGTGAGTACACGCGGGGGAGTTAGTTTCTCGAAAAATTTGTAATCCTCTTTCCGTTTGTTGATCAACTGATCATCAAGTTTGTTAGTGCGTACGACTTCATGAAGTTCTTCAAAAGAGAGAAGGAATATATCTTCTTTTTCATGAATAATGCCCGCCTGTACGAGCCTTTCAGCTTCTTTCAGTAAAGCCTGCTTATAAACGAAATAGCGGCTAATCCAACCGTATTTGGGATATTCACGGTAACCGATGAAATTCCGAATTCGGCGAATCATTCGTTTTGTCTCTTCAGCTTTTTGTTCACCATCCGGCAATTGGAGTAATCGAGCTACTAACTCTTGTTCTTTTTCCAAAGCTTCCTGGCGCCCTTGCTCAAATTTTCGCTGGCCGGCATTAGGCTCAAAGGCTTTGATGTTACCCAGAATCATGGGAATCAATGTAATTGGTTTTTCACTCCAACGCGTTTTAGAAATATCGATTTCTCCGGCGCATCGCATTCCGTATTTATTGAGATAAGCATAGATTGCGTCATGAGCTTCCTGTCCACCCTCGAACTTAACCAGTTCATCCAAAAAGATATCATCTTTTACATGCTGTAAATAATTAATGACTTCCGGATAAGGACGAATCCTATCTGCGACACCCATTAATGCCAGACCCATTTCTGAAGTAATATTGTTGGGAACCGAATGGGAAAGCGTATCTGCTGCGTTTTTTTCACCTAACCACTCGTTCATTTTTTCATTGATCCATAATGAAGCATTTATGGCGGCCATAAACACAGCCGTACTTCGTGGGTCAAATAAGATCTTCCTTAATTGCTGGACATCTTCCAGAATAAAATCAAATAAATCCGATCCTGATTTCGTCTGGATGTTTTGTTTTAACTCTTCTACCGATGCGCGATTACTCTCAATCAAATCAGAAACGATGTTCGGGTTGCTTTCAATTTGTTCCAGCATATCTGTATTACTTCTGCCTGGAATCGGTGCTGTTTGATCATTTGGTAACAATTTAATAAAATCTCGCTCTATAATGGTCATGAGTGCGCCTTTTAAGAGCGGATCGGATCCCACAGTATTTAATAAAGCTTCCCGGTCGGCAGGTTTAGCCAGCCTAGGTGCAACATCAACAAATAACCTTCCACCAGCTTTACGCATAGGTGCTGGAGTTATTAACAGGTAAAAAGATATTCCCAGTGGTTTTATAGGATCAGTCATCATTTGTTGATGACCAACAGATACATAGACGTGATTTTCTTGATCATTCGCTTCAGGGATCGGGTATAAAGTAGTGATTGGCCGACTCTGGACAATATAAAATGTATCATCAACCGAACACCATTCGATATCTTGTGGGTAACCAAAATAAGCTTCGATCTGTCTTCCGATACGTGCCAGTTGTAAAATTTGTTGTTCAGTAAGTGTTTGACTCATTTGCTGATCAGGATCGAGCTGAATTGTCTCTGTTCCGCCTTCTTTTAGTCCATAAATAGCCAATTTTTTGGTTGCTATCCTCTTATTGACGATTTCCCCTTCCTGTACTTTATAACTATCGGCAGATACCAATCCAGAGACCAGCGCTTCTCCAAGTCCAAAACTGGCATCGATGGATAGCAACTTTCGGTTGGAAGTAATTGGATCAGCGGTAAATAAAATTCCTGATGCCTTTGGGAAAACCATCCTTTGAACGATAACAGATATATAAACTTGGCTGTGGTCAAATCCATTTTGCATCCGGTAGATTACCGCGCGATCCGTAAATAGGGAAGCCCAACATTTGCTGATATGCTGCAAGATGGTATCGACGCCGATGATATTTAAATAGGTGTCTTGTTGACCAGCAAAAGAGGCATGTGGTAAATCTTCTGCAGTTGCACTAGAACGAACGGCATAAGCATGTTCATCACCAAACTGGGAGTGATAGTGAGTAACTGCTTTCACAACATCGGAAGGAATTTCTACTTCCATAATGATTTGTCGAATCTTCCTGCTGATTTCACCAATCTGATCTCGATCTTCTACTTTTAGCAATGTTAGTCGATCCAACAAAGCATGATACGTTTCGTTTTGTTCGATGGCCTTTTGATATCCCACTGTTGTAACACAAAATCCTTCTGGTACTTGTATTCCTTCAATTTTTGATAATTCCCCTAAATTTAATCCTTTTCCGCCAACGAGTAAAAGCTGCGTTTTTTCCATTTCCTGAAAACCGAGAACCAAAGAACTCATTCAATATCTCTCCTATCCATTAAATTGAAAAAAACATTTGACAAGAGTTCATCGGCATGGTAAAATAAAATTGTAAGATGAAATAATTATGTCCAATTAACTTGTCAAAGTCGTAATCTGATTATATCATCGTGTCTGTTTATATGCAATAAAAAGAACCTGATAAAGCTACTCAGGTTCTTTTTTGATTCCCCGCATCATTAGTCACATCAAAAACCTTAGTTCGAGCGGAACTCCGTCACTGCATAATTCCCTAGCGGTCCTATGCAGCCTATGCAAATCCTGAAGTTGCATCGACCAACCTTTCAATTATTACTATACATTTCCTCTTCAACTTCTCTTCTCTCGAACCAATTACACCATATATTTACAATATAATTTCAATATAAGTTCCATTCTCAATTGCGTTATACTGCCCGTTTACTTCAAAAGGCTGCCGACTACCGACAAAAAATTGGTAGGATATGAGTATATAAACTTGATTTTGTGAAAGCCTATCCATAAAGGGGGCAACAGCGCTATGTCGGATGAGCAAAAGGAAGCACTCAAGGAGTTGTCAGACCGTATATCATCAGTAACAAATGATTGGTCGACGTACTGGAAAACATACTCAAATATAGATACATGGCAATTTTGGGTAATGATAACATTTTTTATCGTGCCTTTGATTGCCTTAGTATTTATGATTGACAGAAAAAAAGCCTTTCGGATTGGCTTTTATGGTCTAGTCGTTCACGTATTTGCTATTTATAGTGACATGTACGGCACAACACAAAAGTTATGGGAATACCCTTACACATTAACACCTTTTTCACCATCAAGTTTTGGTTTGGACGCTTCTCTAATACCTGTTACTTATATGTTATTGTACCAATGGACGGTTAATCATCGCAAAAACTACTATTTATATATTGGTTTATTAGCTATAGCTTTCGCATTTGGATTTAAGCCCTTTCTTTCCTCCATTGGATTGTTTCATTTAGTGAGAGCAAGTTATGGCTACCTTTTCTTATTTTACCTAGCAGGAGGCTTTGTTAGTAAATGGGTGACCGACTTATTCAAACTTGCACAAGAGCGTGCTTAAACAACCCTTGGACAGACGAAAGATATGAAGCAATTAAAGGATGCAACAGATGAAATAAAAGAGAAGTTTTATAAAGAAACCACCTCGTTGTCAGAGAAGTGGCTTTATATGGTCAAGGTATACTTTGAGTTTAGATACAACTATGGTGATCCTTATCATATATAAAAAGGACTGCTAAAAATTTGCTGATTACTCAGCATTAGACTAAGACAGCATAATAAAACAACAGCAGCTTAGAACTTAAAAATAAAGTCCTAGACCGCTGTTTCAAGCTCGCCGCACCATTTACCCCAGCCATATTTAGCTCCACCCAGTGCTTGAGCATTTGAGATTCCGGAATGTTCGAGATGAAGGTTAACCTTTGCGTCCCCTAAATCCTGCAGCGTCCAGGTGACCGTGTGCATCTCTCCTCCACTGGCCCGAGTATAGGACAACCGGTTTGGTGCGTCCACGATAAGCACTTCGCCGTCAACAATTCCATCCCACCATTCGGTCGGCTGAGTACGAAACTGAAAACGATGTCCTACGACGGGCTTAAAATCATTTTCCATCGCTTGACCGGTGTGGATGTTGACCACCCACTTGCCAAGCTTGCTTGAATCGGTTAAGGCGGACCAAAGTTTCTCAATCGATGTCTTGTACTGGAAATCCAAGGTTAATACTAAACTCATTCTTCTTCCTCCTCTAATAGTTGGTTCAAGCGCAACATATTTATACTCCAGAACTTGTCGTAGAAAGCCACCCAATCTTGAATTTCTCTGAGTGGAGAGGCGTTTAGCCTATATCTCGTTTCTCTGCCGACTTTTCGTTCAAGTACCAGTCCAGCTTCTTTAAGGATTGTCAAATGCTTGGATACCGCTGTACGGCCCATTTGAAACTGTGCCGTTAATTCATGAAGCGGTATCTCCTCTGCCTCTGCTAACAGACGAATTAGTCGGCGCCTAGTCGGATCTGCAATCGCGTCAAAAACATCCCGCAATTGGTTGTTCTCGCTCATAACGCCCCCTCCTACGCTTTTTGTTTACTCCTCAATCAGATACTTTAGTAGAAATCTATTGGTGGTAAAGTTTACGGCTCTTCGGACGTAGCGCCCACGAGGCGATATTTAGTGCAGCATATGAAAGCGGAAGGATAATATGAAACCCGTAATCACCATAATCGTTAGCAAACGCATGAGATAAAGCCGCACCGGTCATTAAAAAGAAGATTCCAGCGTGAACCCATTCTTTAAGCCGAGGAAAACCTGGCACGACGAGAGCGATGGCTCCAAGCACTTTCCAAATCCCGAGAATGGTCAAGACGTATAATGGGTAACCAAGATTTTTCACTAACTCGATGTTTCCCCCATATTGCATCAGCTGCCCGATACCACTTAACACAATAGCTACTGCGAGTAGAATGGTAACTGACCAATAAGCAATCAAATTTCCTCGGGACTGGGTTTCTAGTTTCGCGGTTATTTCCGCATGGATAATTTTACTCATTTTGTTTCCTCCTCATAATTGTTTCAAGCGAAACTTATTCAGGTTCCAAACATTCCAATTGGACACCATTTGGTGACACTTTGATTATAGGTCACCATTTGGTGTCATGTCAAGCGGATTTTGCTTAGAAAATTACAGGGAGCTTATGAGAAGCAATACATGTTCTTGTCCTGATTCGGAAACCGAGATATGTACTTGTCACTGGCCTTTGACAAGAACATATCTCGTTAAAATGAAAAAAGCCGCAACTGAGCGGCTTCTTATCCATATATATTCTTGTCACCCTTGCACAACTGTTCCGGCCGTCCATCGTTTGGACCTTCAGGCACCGAACGCGCTGAAGCTATTTATGCCATGGTTCTCTTCCTACCCGGTCCTCCATTCACCATACTCTGGCTTTCATCTGATTACTTGGTAGGGGCTATGAACATCTATGATGGTAACTTTCTGTTTACTCAGCTATGTCTCGTATCGCTTGTTTGTTTCTGAACTGACTGAATGCTGCAGAAATACACATCAAAACTCCTGTTGTGACAAAGACACCTACTGGAAAACCCCAACTCCCCCATACGGGGAAAATAAGTGGCATCAACGAGACACCAAATGCAACAGGAATAGGTGTTTTAAACAAATTACAAAGAATGAGTGTAATCAAAACATTAACGACACCAACCCAAATGATCGAACCTGCCAACAAATGATAGACTCCGACTGAAAGAATGGCTGTTATCGTCAATACTGCTAAACGGGGTGGAATCAATTTCCAAGTGAATTTCTCAGCATGAAACACCTCAAAAATCAGGGCAAATACTGGTGGAACGACTAAAACTTCTAGTCTTGTTGTGAATGCCAGCCCAATCCAAAGAGCTAAAACAATGGTTATGATAACCGTATCCGTTTTCTTTCGAAAATTGTCCGGACCACCAGGCAACTTTTCTGGATTTCTCAATCTAAAAGCAGCCAACATAATCACAAACGTAAAGACAGCAGTTGTGATTGCAAAAACATAGTCATGTAGACCTAAAAAGATCGGCAACAATGTTGCAGGAATCGTTGGTCCAAAATTGACGCGAAATATATGCATTAAAATGACAATAATCATAAGACCAAACAATATTTTCGGCAGCGGCATTAGGGACAAATCGTTCAAAGAGGTGCCAATGAATGCACCTAATGTTGGGGAAAGCCACAGATGAACCGGCTTCTTCACCCAATGCGGTACAGGAAACACCATAACCCCCATGGCCATACCAGCAATTTCCGGGAAAACAATATCCTTTTGTTGTAGAACAACAGCAGCAACAAGCATGAGAATGACTAAAATGTATGCTGACAAAAAACTTCTGGATTTTAGAATATTCCAAATCATTTCAATCGTTCTCCTTTTCGACACAAGGCCACTACATGACGGATCTGTAATGGTTCCTTTCTCACTGAGATAACAATTCATTCCTAAATATTATCCGTTTAAGAATGCATTTTATACCCTTTGTATAACAACTCATTCTTTCCGATATTAAGTAGACTCCCGACTGTTATCAACTCCTACCAAAGTAATCGAACTCAATAAATTACCGGCCAGTTGTAATGACTCGATTCTTAAAATCCTTGAATAGATTGTGCATAATTCCTCCATCCTTCGGGAATCTCCTTATTATTTTTACAATAAATGGCCTGTAAATAACAGGACAAGTTCGTTACTTTCTTTTCCACAAGGACCTCGCGGATTTCAGAAGGTTTTGAAGGCACATCATTTTCCCGCACAATCTCGAATTGGTCTAGCGGCAAAAACATTTGCAAACTTTTTTTATAGGAACAACGCGTTGGGTAACGAGGTGAGCTTCCCGAATCGTACTTAGACAACTTAACAGTGTCATAGAAGTCACAAAGCAATGAATGTGCATCCAATTGAAAAATAGCAAATGCTTCATCTGGTTCTCTTCTTGAATAAATCTCCAGCATTTTTTGACAATCTCTTTGCGTCGGCCAAAAAAATACGTGCTGATCCAGATAATTATGAAATTGCTGATGAGTTGTTTTTGCATCCATAACTTGATCTGCAATTCGTAGATGTGCGTTTGCTACAAAAACATTTCCGTGAAAATGAATTTCTCTCCTAACTATCCGTCTTTCATTTGATAAGTTAGGATCAACTTGATTACATGAATACAAAGCATCAAGGTGTGCAATTGAAGGCAAGTTGCGGACTCTCGTAAAATGAAATAGTGACTTCCTTTTTGAGCTGTTCGTTATTTTTTTTACAATTGAATCGTTCATACCATGATCTCCCTTTTCCTCTCATTGCAATAAAACGGAGTTAAATTAAATTAAATTATGACCTCTCCCCTGAGTCTTTTATAAGTAAGACCAATGTAGAAATAAACAACAGTCCAAAGATTTATTCGAAAATCTTTGGACTGTTGTTTGGTTTTTCGACGGTGTAACGATAATTTTTAGTTTTTGCCCACCGTTAATACCATCTTCAAAATAAGTCGTTTATATCTTCTCAATCAATGGAAAAGACTGATTAAATCTTTCATGAATGTACTACTGCTGGCTTCACAGTTCTAATATGCTGAATATAATCTTTACTGCTCTTTGCTAGTCGCTCTTCCGTGACGTCTGAGGAGTCGTTTAGTGAAAAGTGAGGCAGATAAGTGGCACTAATAAAATGAGCAAGTGCTTCTACTGGTCGCAATATTTCTTGAAGTGTAAAGCGATTAGACCCGGTTGCTTGATACGATGCTTCAGAACCATATGTTGAAATTGCAACACCTATTTCTTTACCTTTTATCTTAGTTGCTTCCGGTCCATAGGCCCAACCATAAAGTAATACTTGGTCAAACCACTTTTTGAGTAATGGTGGCGTACTGTACCAGTAAAGCGGATATTGAAAAATAATTCGATCATGCGACTCAATCAATTGCTGCTCTTTAGAAACATCTATATTTTCATCAGGGTACGTTTTATATAACTCATGAATGGTGATATCATCATGTTTTTGTAACTCCTCCACCCATGCTTTATTCCAGTTAGATGCTTCGATGTTCGGGTGAGTAACAATTACTAAAGTTTTCATTTTGTTCGCTCCATTTCATATCATTTATTTTGGAATATTTTTAAAACTAAGGAGGTCGTATTTACCTTATTATTATCTAAAAAGAAGCCCCCAACTATTCAATACCAGCTAGAAATTGATGGGCTTGTACATTAGCTTATTTACAGGCTGACTTTGAACGTTGATTTGAAATCTCTCACCACTAATAAGATCTGAACTATCTATCACTCAGCGATTGCATGTGGAGCAATTCATGATTATCCTTTAAGCAGACTCCCATTAAGTAGCACCTTTATTGTTCGAATAAAGAGAACGACCACAACGATACTGAGTAAAGCCAGAATAATCGCGGAAATGGTGATTAACAGCCACGAATCCACGAACATCGCATATTTTAAAGCAGCATTGCTGAGAGCAGCTATCGGAAAGCTTACACCCCACCAGGAAGCGCCAAACGGGATGGACTTTTTGAATACTTTGAAGAACAAGACAGTGAACAAGAACAGACCAAAGTAGAACAAAATGGAGGCGAACTGATCAATTCCGTGTTCAAAGTTCGTATAGCCAAGAAAACCAACCTCAAACGGTGCAATCATGATTATCATAGAAGGCGTTAACCCTGCTGGCATTGGAGCGTGATGAATCAATCTGGATAGGATCAACGTGAAGTATACTAAAGCCACGGTTCCACCGATTGCAAGGGAAAATAAATTAAATTCATGCGCCCATGGGAACGGCATTGTCCCCCCGGCAACCGAAATATCAAGGGTCCCTACCACAGGTACCAGAGAAGCCGGAACCTTGTTAAGCGGCTCGTGATTCCCGTTCAGCAAGCGTGCAACGAAAACAAAACAAAGCGCTAATGCCAATACTGCTCCGATGATCCAAATCACTTGCCCCGATATTTGACTGTAGATGCCGATCACGGAGGAAAGCAAGAGTATGGCAATCGTGATCGTACCGAAAAAATTTCCCACAATGGGATGCATAAATTCACTTTTGACTTTCTGAGGGTATAAAACCCATTTTGAAATATAACCTATGCTTAACGCGATAAAAATCACAAATGCAACAATTCCTATAATATCAGCAATGACGGTGGAAGTGCCGAATAGCTTGCTTGCTTCTCTCCAAGCCAATGATAGACCTGAAATTCCCATAACCGACGCAAATAGGTTAACGGGTAAGAATTGAATTGAACCGATGCTTTTTTGTTTCTGTACGGCAGTTATGGTTTGCATGGATGATAGTCACTACTTTCTTTAATAATTTATATTGACCCGCTTGGCCAATTTCCGAACTAAACCTAATTTATCATGCTTTTAAACGTTTTTTACAAATCTCTCCCGTATGCCGCAATAAGCAAAACAATGGCAATTCACATCCTTAAGCTAATGCTTGTTCAAGGCAGCCATTTATAATTACGTTTGCTCCTCGTTTCACCATTTCAATTGCCGCAGCTTTTCAAATTTCGCTGCTTTCACCGGTAATTACTACAACTTTACCTTGAAAACTCATTTTTATTGCCCCCTAATTTACCTATTAAAAGGTAGTTCAATTAGAAATTAATTGAGATTTGAGGAGCTGGTGAAACAATAAAGGTTGATTCTGTACGTGAATACTGTCTGTTACCCACCTGTACCTCATCGTCAGTGTAAGCTTCTATAGTACCCCCTCCGATCATTCTTCCGTCCTTCATGACCATTACATAATGGCTAAAAAAAATGGCATTGTCTAACTCAGTGTCATGATGAAGTGATTTCATGTTATCTCTTCCTTCCATTTTTAATTGTCTACTTAACGAATGAATTTAACTCGTTGGTTAACATGTTAATGTTGTATTAGGTAGTAAATCACCTACGACTTCTCCACGAGTCATAGCCGTCAAACCTGTACGTGTTAGTTCCAAGATGCCATAGGGTCTCAGCAGCTCAATTAATGAATTAATTTTATCTTGATCTCCAACAACTTGAATGATTAGACTTTCCAATCCTAAATCGACTATAGAAGCACGAAAGGGTTCAACAATACTTAAAATAACCGGTTTCACTTTAGACACAGCACTTACTTTGATAAGTGATAGCTCGCGGTCAACCAGCGGATAAGCGGTTAATTCAACAATTTGAATAACGTCGATTAGTTTATTAAGCTGCTTTTGTACTTGTTCGAGCGTTTTATCATCTCCGGATGTCACAATGATCATTCGGGACAATCCAGGTTCTTCTGACTGACCTACAGTTATACTGTCAATGTTGAAACCGCGGCGTCCGAATAATCCAGCAACTCTCTGTAAAACACCCGGATGGTTGTTTACAAGAACAGATATAGTGTGGCGTTTCATCTTTCATCCCCCATAATCATTTCATCTATCGTGGAACCCGGGGCAACCATTGGAAAAACATTCTCATCCTGAGTAACAACAAAATCAATAAGTACAGGGCCTGGTGTTTCCAAAGCATTTTTCCACACCTTACGAGCCTCTTCTTTGTTTGTTGCCCTGAGCCCTTTAACACCATAGGCTTCTGCCAGTTTTACGAAATCTGGACTACCAGAGAGGTCCATATGACTAAAACGACTATCGTAAATGATTTCTTGCCATTGCCGTATCATGCCTAGGACCTGATTATTCAGAATAACGATCTTCACCGGAATGTTATGAATAGCGCAAATCGCAAGCTCTTGTGCATTCATTTGAATCCCTCCGTCGCCATTCACGGACACCACGAGTCGGTCTGGGCAACCTACTTGTGCCCCTATTGCCGAAGGTAAACCAAAGCCCATTGTTCCAAGTCCACCCGAGGTAATGAACGAACGCGGATGCTTAAACTTATGAAACTGAGCAGCCCACATTTGATGCTGACCTACGTCCGTAGTGACGATCGCTTCGCCATTGGTTGTTTCGCTGATCAATTCAATAACGAATTGTGGCTTTAAAGTTATTTCCGAATCCGTGTAACGAAGAGGATAGTTTCTTTTGTTTTCTTGAATTTCAGTCAGCCATGCTTCTGATTTTGCTGGTTTCGCATGAACGTTAGCCTGTTGAAGCACGGATTTCACATCGCCAATACAAGGGATCGCCGTTTGAACGATTTTCGCAATTTCTGCTGGATCGATATCGATATGCGCAATAGTTTTCGCCTTAGGAGCAAATCCGCTAGTTTTCATCGTTACTCTATCGTCAAAGCGTGCTCCAATACTGATGAGAAGATCGCAATTTTGTAAGGCTTTATTCGCTGTGTATGTTCCGTGCATCCCCGGCATGCCCATCCATAATTCATGTGCACTTGGAAATGCTCCTAAACCAAGTAATGTCGTCGTAACTGGTATCCGGGTTTTTTCTACAAATTCGAGTAATTCCTTGGATGCGTCCGAGTATATCACGCCCCCGCCAGCCAGAATGACTGGACGTTCAGCTTCTTTGATAGCCATGAGTAACTTTTCAATTTGTATTAGATTTGGATGAATATCCGGGTGGTACCCCCGAATCTTAGGATTATCTAACGGATATTGAAAGATCATCTTTTGGCTCGACACATCCTTTGGAATATCGATCAAAACCGGCCCCTTTCGTCCCGTGGAAGCTATATAAAATGCCTCATGAATGATCTTTGGTAACTCATTGACATCACGAACTAAAAAGTTGTGCTTGGAAATAGGCATTGTGATGCCGGTAATATCCGCTTCCTGAAACGCATCAGTACCAAGTAGCGGCGTCGGAACATTTCCTGTAATCACAACTAATGGAACAGAGTCCATATTAGCAGTGGCGATACCTGTAACAAGATTAGTCGCCCCGGGGCCCGATGTAGCAAAGCAAACCCCAACTTTTCCTGTAGCGCGTGCATAGCCGTCTGCAGCATGAATTGCCCCCTGCTCATGACGAGCTAAAATATGTTTAAACTCTGGAATATCATGAATGGCGTCGTAAATGTTCAAGACACTTCCTCCTGGAATCCCAAAGACACTTTCCACACCTTCAATCAGCAAGCTTCTAACAAGTGCCTCCGATCCTGTTACCATATCGTTCTTCATAAGCCTATTAAGCCATTCATGCTCCAAGTGTTGTCCCTCAATCATTTTCATTATTTTTTCCTCCTATTTTCCAAAAAATTAAAACTCCTTTCAGCCCAAATTCGATGTATACAACAATTAGGGACGAAAGGAACATTTGAGGGTACCACCCAAATTCACCGGAAATCCCATTATTTCTAGCCTCATAGAGTCTAAGTAAACTCTTTGACTTCAAGTAATTATTTAAAAGCTTCTTGATTGCTTTCAGGATATGTTATCATAAAGGTATCTATTTCAGTTATGGAAAGATTCAATACCCGTTATTCCAAAAATCGATAACTAAGGGGATGTTAGAATTATGATTGACTTGTTAGAAGGGAGATTTTTCAAGACATTCCTTGCAGTAATAGAGGAAAAGAGCTTTAATCGTGCGTCGGAAAAATTGGGATATGTTCAATCTACTGTTACAAATCATATTCAATTATTGGAACGAGCATGTGGTCAAAAGCTGTTTCATCGTTTATCAAGAGGAGTAAAACCGACTGAAGCTGGTCTAAAACTCGCTAAATTTGCCCATCAATTTGTACATTTGGGGCTGACATTAGAAGAAGCTATGAATGAATCGAACCAACCAAAAGGAACGATTTACCTAAGTATGCATGAATCTTTTTTTGTTACGAGAATGTCTCCGCTTATACAACAGTTTCATCTCAAATTTCCGAATGTTAAATTTAGAGTAGAAACAGGATATCATCATAATGTAATTGATGATGTTTCGCAGCATGTTGTTGATCTCGGATTTCTTCCTCGAAATCCCCAACGTGATGACATTAATTTTTACCCCATGATTGAGGAAGAGTTGATTTTTATTGCCTCAGATGAATTGACAAGAAATGTTGAGACTAATGGTTTGAAAGTACTAAACAATGAAGCTGTAATCAGCTATGGAAACAGTTGTTTGTATCATACTCAAGCCAACAAGGTTCTAGAGGAGGCCGGAATAGAAGTAAGTAATGCCATTCAATATCCAAGTATCGAAATGATAAAAAATGCTGTAAAGTGTGGTATAGGTTTTGCACTAATTCCTAAAATAGCAGCGAAAAAAGAAATAGATGAAGGAGTTTTCCGATCGTTGCCTTTAAGCTCAGGGATTTTTTCCACCCATGGAATTATCGTAAATAAAGATAGGAATTTAAACTTTCCAGCCCAAATGTTTAAGTCATTCGTATTGGATCATTACTCTTTTCAGACCGATCCTGAAAAAGCTTGATTTTCAAGCTTTTTCGAATTGGTTTATGTAGGCATTTTTGTGTGATTACCCACCCACCTTAAATTTCCAGCTTTAAACGAATTTCCCTTCCAATTCGTGTAATAACATGTTGAAAGCGCTACCTAAACGTTGGAATTACGGTATCAATGAATCTCAGGAGGATCTAGTCCGAGGTAGTCGGTGTAATAGATTCCGCTTATATCGAAGAATGGCTGGAGAATAACTCTTTCTCAAAATCCATTATAAAGAGGCCGACCCGAATTTTTAAGATTCAGGACAGCCTCTTCTTACATATTTATATTCGCATGACCGAAGCGTTGCATGGCTGCGTTGTTATAGAGTACGTCGAGCCCGCCGTAGGCGGCAACCTGCTTCCTCAACGACTTGCCGCGCCTGTTCGGGGTCCGTGAGATTGATTGGCGCGATGCCCGTCATCTCACCGCCGCGCGACGTACGAGTTCGACCGTCTCGTTGTTAGCATCAGACTGGATGTCGTCGCACCCGATGACCATTGCTCCTTCTCGCGCAAAGGTCAGAGCCGAAACGCGACCATACCTCCTCCTGTGCCAGTGATCAGCACTACCTTCTTGTCAAGCTTCCCATCTTGCGACCTCTTCCCGAACTCGCGGTGCGACTTCCTTACCCAATAGTTCAATGGATTTCATAACATCCTCATGTGGCATGCTGCCAGCTGGTAAATGTAGAAAAAATCGTGAGAAGCCTAAATGTTTTTGCATATAAATAATTTTATTGGCCACCGTTTCGGGATCGCCTACGTAGAATGCGCCTTCTGGGCTGCATGAAGCATCGAATTGTGAACGGCTATAATGTCCCCAACCACGCTCTTTACTCATTGAATTAAACACTGCCTGAGTTGGAGGGAAATACTTTTCGGCCGCAAGAGAGGTACTCTCTGCAACGAACCCAAGTGAGTGTACGGCTATCTTTAATTTCGATGCATCATGTCCTGCACGAGTAGCAGCTTCCTTATAGAGTGGCACGAGCGGAGCAAATTGCAAGGGGCTCCCGCCAATGATCGCCAAAACAAGAGGCAGTCCCATTTCCCCTGCTCGTATGACCGATTGCGCATTACCCCCACTGCCAAGCCATACGGGTAAAGGGTTCTGAACTGGACGCGGATACACACCCAGATTCGTAAGGGCAGGTCGATGCTTTCCTTTCCAGGTTATCTTTTCCGAGTCCCTTAATTTTAATAATAGTTCCAATTTTTCCGCGTAAAGCTCATCATAGTCTTTTAAATCATAACCAAACAATGGAAACGCATCGACCATAGAGCCTCGACCCGCGATAATCTCAGCACGACCATTTGAAATACCATCAAGCGTGGCAAATTGCTGAAACAAACGTACTGGATCAACAGCAGAGAGCACGGTAACCGAACTGGTTAAGCGTATCCTTTTGGTCATGGACGCCGCTGCAGCCAGCACAACGACAGTAGCGGAATCCGCAAATTCCTTACGATGATGCTCGCCAACCCCAAATATATCCAACCCAACCTGATCAGCAAGGACGATTTCTTCAACTACCTCACGCAACCGCTCCGCGTGACTTATTGTCTTGCCCGTTTTAACATCCGGCGTTGTTTCGACAAATGTATCTATACCTATTTCCATTTTCAAATCCCCCTACATACTTAATTTAAGTAAAATCCTTCTTTAAAAAAGCATCTGATCCATCATTTTTGCATTGCCTTCTCGATTCTTGATACCATACCCAATTTTCTTCAGCACGTGAATAAGTTCGAGCTTCTCTCCGTCCGTTGCGAAGGACAAATTATCGGAGATCGTTTGAACATGCCTTGGGAAGATATTATCAAAGTAGCTTCGCCCTTCAGTAGTCAATGTCACATTCGTTTTTCGTCGATCACCCGGGATAGGGTGTCGCTCCACGAGGCCCTTCTTCTCAAGCTTATCAACCACGTAGGTGATACTCCCGCTTGGAATCGAGAAGGTATCGCTTATTTTCTGGATGGGCTGCGGTCCTTTATTATAAAGAAACTCCAAAATTTGAAAGGTCTCCCCACTGAGGCCATAGCCTTCAATGTCACGTTCTAAGCACCCGTACAACTCTTTCACCATGTTTCTTATTACTCGTATTAATTTTAAATCAAGTTCCTCACCTTCAGCATCGCGTTCAGTCATTCTCCATCCCCCTTATCTGGCCTTATCATACAAAGGATATTCAACCTCAGTAGGAACTTCAATTAGAAACATTCGAAGCTTTTCACCTGAAGCGCGTATGTTAATTAATTCTTCTTGTTCAGATTGAATGATCGCAAAGTCTTTATTCTTGAATGAGGTTGGTTCTTGGCCGGATACCCAGATGGAACCACCTGTACCTCTAATCGACAACCCTGCAAGTATCCGGTTTGGCAATAGCCTATGGGCAAATGATGCTCCTGGCTGAATCTCGACGTCGTACATCCGCGCATCAGTTACCAGGTGAAGGACCGGCGAGCCTTCGCCTAATATCGTCTTTACGTTTACCCCATCCTTACCTGACTGAGGAAACTTCTCGTGCTTGAACAGCGAATAGGTCGGTTGTCGTCTTACTGCTTCATTCAAGTAGGGCTCAAGCCAAATTTGAAAACCCTCGTAACCCGCTTCGACGCTTTCCGCGTGTTGAATACCCGAGCCTGCTTGCATCACTTGAATATCACCCTGTTCAAGAATGCTTTCGGTGCCTAGTGTGTCTTTGTGAAAGCCTTGACCGGCAATACCATATGAAATAATCTCAAACCCCTGGTGAGGATGAAGCCCGATCCCTCCTTTTGCGGCAGCATGCGCCCAAGACCAGTAAAAAAGAGGACCGAGCCTGACCGTAGCTGCCCCTTGCCCCGAGAAACCTAGAGGTTTCTGAACTTGAATTTTGCCGCGGTCAAATTCTTCTTTAGCTTGATATTCAGGTTCTAATATTTGAATATTCATTTGAAAAACTCCTTTTCTTAAAGGTTTGCTCCAAATCAAATGGACAATAACCGCAGATTCACCAAACTGCAGCAATCGGGTCGAAAGAAAAGATATCTTATTAATACTATTCCTATAATTATTTATCCTAACTTTAGTTATTATAATATTAGTATTTATATGTGTCAAGCTGTAAAAAGTAGGACATCTGCGAAAAGAACGCAAACCAAATCCCCCTACAACAAGGGGTCCTTCAACTGTTTGCTCGCAAGTTATAAACATGCCAATAGGGCAGCAGCCATGAATGGGCTGCCACCCTATTGGGAGAGCTTTTATATCACAATAATTAATTTTCACATCGATATTCTCATATCTGCTGCTGCATTTGCTTAGTGACCAGCATTCTGTCCGCCATCAACATATAAGATTTCACCAGTTACAAAGTTAGCTGAATCCAGATATATAACTGCTTCTACGATATCATGCGACTCGCCCATCCTTCCCATAGGATGCAGTTTAGCTAGAGCATCGTGAGCTTCAACTGGATGCATGGGTGTTTTAATTACCCCTGGTGAAACGGCATTCACACGGATACCACTGGAAGCATACTCAATTGCAAGTGATTTTGTTGCAGCTTTCAGACCGCCCTTTGTCAATGAGGCAAGTACGGAAGGAACGTCAACTGACGGTTGGTCAACCAGACTCGTCGTAATGTTAATGATGTGCCCCGTTCCTTGTTTCAGCATTGCAGCCACCGCACGCTGGGTAACGTGAAAGAAACCGACGACATTCGTAGTTAAATATGTTGTAAAGTCCTCTTCTGTATACTCCGTGAATGGTTTAGACATGAAGATACCGGCATTATTAATTAGAGTATCGATGCGCCCATAGCTAGCCAAAACTTCATCGATTAGACGCTGCGCAATCTTAGGATCTGCAATATCACCTGCAACATAACGAACTTGTTTTCCTGTGGAATCAATTTCTTTTGCGGCTTCAACCAACGCTTGTTCGCGCCGTCCATTGATGACTACATTCGCTCCTCGATTCACCAGCTCAATCGCCATAGCTTTCCCAAGACCGCTGCTTCCGCCAGTTATCACAAATACTTTTCCTTGGTTACTCATTTATTTCTCCCCTTTTTTTAATTTATGGTAATAAATGACCCCCATGCGAAATCAGGGGCAACTCGTATCTATAAAAACGTCAATTATCAAGTCATTATTAACCAATAACCACTGGCTTTACATTTTTAATATGTTGAATGTAATCGACTTTGCTTTGTGCCAATCGTTGATCGTTAAGGTTAGAAATATCGTTCAGTGTAAAGTGAGGCAGATAAGAAGCACTGATAAAATGAGCTATAGCTTCAATTGGACGCAATATTTCTTGCAGTGTAAAACGATTGGATCCAGTTGGTTGATAAGATTCTTCGGAACCATACGTCGAGACAGCTACGCCAATTTCCTTACCTGCTGTTTTGGCTCCTTCAGGCCCATAAGCCCAACCGTATTGTAATACGGTATCGAACCATTTTTTTAGTAATGCAGGCGTGCTGTACCAAAAAAGTGGAAATTGGAAAATAATCCGATCATGTGCCTCTACCAATTGCTGCTCTTTAGAAACATCTATATTTTCATCAGGGTAGACCTTGTATAATTCATGAATTGTAACATCACCGTGCTTTGGCAATTCCTCCACCCATGCTTTATTCACGCGGGATGCTTCCATGTTCGGGTGAGTTACGATTACTAATGTTTTCATTTTAGCTACTCCTTTTTATAGTTATAGGTTTTTTATTTATGACTGTTTCTAGTACGATTTCTATTATTAATGAAAATGATACGTTTTTCATAAATATACTTTCTTGTTGTTCACTAATGGTCCATCGATATCTTCCCAAAAATGCGTCATTTTCATGCCATGCTTTATAAATAAGTTGATAACATGATCTTTGAACCGAACTTGAATTGCTCGCATTGCCAGGATTCACATGATACATTCACAGCTCGTACAACTCCACTTCACCTCCTCCTACTAATAAATTGAAATTTCTATCGAATACCGCTGCTTCCACCTTTAATCACGTACACCTTACATTGTAAACTCCTGCCTCCATCCTACTTTTATTTATCGATTAATAGGTAGGTTTTATATTTAAAAAATACCGCCTTCGGACGGAGTCGTACCCTATTTAATTTCTAATGTATTTTTGCTTTTGTTACTATCATTCCCGTTCATATTACTACATTCGACATATCATGCATAATACAGAATAATGATAATTTATATCTGAAAACAAGATACCTAAATCCAAATTGCAGGAAATCTAACAGGTGAATGTAGCCTTATTTGAGGCCGAAAGCACAACTTCCGATCTATTTCTTAGTAGAATATACTAGACATAGAAAATAAAGGAACGAAGGAGTAGACCTTATGTGGAAAAAAGCTTCAATCCTTGTACTGCTCGGAGTCGGCATGCAGCTCGGTTTGCTAACCGCAACAGGAAGCGCCTATGAATATGCGGATACGCCTACGGAGCCGGTGGATGGAATTTTTATTCCGAAGCAGCTTACGTTTATTGAAAACATGCCCTACTACGTCATCCCGAATACGCTGCGTAATCAGCCAGAAGGTACATTCGCGCCGCAAACGGTTGAAGTCGTTGAAGCCGAGGCCAATTGGATGACATCAGGAAATTGGTGGAAAATACATACGGACATCGGCGACCGCTGGATCAAAACCGCTCCATGGCAAATTGAAGTCCCGCCGCCGCCGACCCTGCGCTTAATGTCCGAAACGCCGTTATACGCGCGGCCATCGGAAGCCGGAGGTCAAACCGCGGTGCTAACGCCGCAGGAAGTTACCGTCGTCGATGCGGAGAAGACCTGGTTTCGCCAAGCCGAAGGGGATTATAACCCGCAGCGGTGGATCAAAATCCACACAACGTGGCTAGGGGATCAGTGGGTTCATTTGCATTTGGATGAGATCGGGAATCTGCAGCCGCTGGATCAGCAGGTTTTCTATCCGAATATTTATTACAATAGCACGCCGCATATGAATTACATCTCGTATCAATATGAGGGGTATCTGACTTCACTTTTTGTTCATCAAACAGCGAAATTCCGTTCCTTGCTCGGGAGCTCCTACCAATTTGAAACGATACAAGGCTTAAAATGGGCGTTTGCACCAGGCATGCTGATAGTGCCCGATAAGCAAAACCTCAAACGAAAGCATCCAAGTCCTTTATTCGGTTATCCGGATGCGAATGCCGAGATTGCAGCAACGATTCCTGCCGGTGATCTGAACGTGATGGAGACCACGACCAATCTGGATACGCCGTGGAGCGTTGAGAACTGGTATCATGTCAAAAACAATCAAGCCGAAGGTTGGTTCAGCCCGACCTATGCCGAACCCGAAGATACCGTGGACGATACTGCTTCCCTCGAGCTCAAGGCGCATGTGACCGCTATATATCAATTCCCGAATACGAGAATATCGCTGGACAATGGCCAAATCGGGCCTCAATCTGTCTCCCCTCTCGCCGCTTGGACTGCACCTGACGGCACACGCTGGTACAAAATTAATTCCTTTGTAGGCCAAGGATGGATTCAAATGAATCCATATCAAGACCGTGTCGTACTGAAAAACCGCGAAAATGACGTCCAAATCCGTTCGAAAACCTCCTATCAAGGGGTATTTTATCAGAACGAATCCGGTGTATTTACTTATGGGTCTGATACGATCGGCGGTATGCTGAAGGGAGAACCTGCTTTCCGTTCAGCGTTTTTGGCCAATCTATTTCACTATGAGATATCTGGGCCTGACTCCGCGGGCTGGTGGACCTTCAAGAACGCGGACGGCTATGCGGTACAACTGAAAGCTGGCGAGCCGGCAGCCAAGACATTCTGGGACGGCAAGCTGGCAAATGTCGTCAAGCTCACGGAAGCACCGGTTACGGATTCACATTCGAAACAAGGGGCTCCCCTTCTAAGCTTAACCCATCTCAGGATTTTGTTCGGCGTGACCACAGCCTACTATGATAAGGTTTCCTATGGAGATAAAAATGTAACGCTCAGCACCAAGGAGTATGAGATTTCCGGCTTTGACCTGCCGGAGAAGGCAAACACAGCGAAGCTTCATCTCACAGGGCTGCTTTATGAGGACTTGTACAAGGATGAAAAGGCAATTGACCCGCAATTGCAAATCATTGTCAACAACCGTGAAGCTGCAGACAACCAATCCCCTGTTCAACTTGCACAAATGAAGCACCTCTACAATTTGAGCTATCAATTCGGCTTATCCGATATCGGACTTGACGTTACGTTGAAACCGGGGATAAATCACCTCTCTATTCAATTCAAGGCCGGGGAACACATCCTGTTACAGCGGGATTGGGAAGTGACCGCGCCGCGAAATTAAGCGCTCCATATAAAAAGGCTGCTCGTTGATGAAACGAACCAGCCTTTTTTTCGATTTCGACCACATGTAGTTAGCAGGTAAACCTTGTGAACTTTCCATTCTCCGGTTAGATTGAATTAGGTATTGAAATAATCTAGATGTTCCTATAACGCTCAAAGATGGAGTTACCATGGTTCCGCTGCGGTTTGTAAGTGAGCGGTTCTTCTGCTAGGTCCAAATTTAAAGACAGTAAATTAACTTACGTACCCAAAAAGTCTCGACCTGTGACCTAAAGTTCCAATATGGAACATCCAGATTCACAGGCCAAGTAGATTTTCATTCATGGTGATGGCCGACAGGCCATAATAGCCTCTTCTAAATTAGTATCTTGTTTTGTTAATTATTTTTGTTTCAGCACTTGCAGCATTGCAGCTACAACGCCATTATGATTGGATAAATGCGCAGCAGTCGTAAGAATCAGCTCTCCGAAATTTTCGGCTTTTTTAAAATTCTCTGGTACTGGCTCTTCCAGTCTGTCTTTCAACGCATTGTAAATATGTTCACGTTGTTCTTTCAACTGAGCAGTCATGGTATCCCATGCAGGCAGTTGAGCCAGCTGCTCTTCTTTCCAGTCCGTAACTTTCGTTCCATAATGGAATAGATCTTTATAGTTTTGTGGTAGTGACATGGTTTGTTGCGAAAGACCAAACACATGAACCTCAGTAATTCGAAGTACATGCCCTAAATGCCAATAAAGGCTGGTGTTAAAACCTTGAGGGATAACCATGCGTTGGTCCTCTGGACATTTAGCAAGCAGGTTCATAAAATTATCATGTTCAACATTATATAGGTGAAATACAAAATCTTTTCTCATTTTTTCTGTCTCCTTAAATTTTATATTATGAACAATCACTCAAAATAATTAACCTTATTGTGTACCTTTAGAATAAAAACGATTAAATTTGACTGAATAAATCAACACATAGATAACGATTAGCGCAGCAAACAAGTTTATAAGAACCAACGAGAAGTTCAAACTAAAAAATTTAGTCAGCACTCCGACGCCAACAGGGGGAACAATGAATCCTGAGTATGCGCAGAAATAAAATGCCGAAATGACTCGCGGACGTTCTTCCGGCTTCGGCAACTGGCTGGCAAATCTTAAAGAAACTTGAAACGTCCATCCAGCGCCAATTGCTTGAATGAGGATGCCGGTCCAAAGCAATAATAAACTCGCTGTCTGACCAGAAAAAGCAACAATCCACGATCCAATGGCAAGAAACAGGATTCCTATACGCATCCGTATAACGGGATTACGCGGCCAAGGAAAGAACTGCGTCAAGGCCCCCCCGCCTAGAAGCACCAATATTAACAACCCGGAAATAGAGAGATTGGTGGTGTGAATAACATTCTTGACGAAAGATGGAATAAGAGAAAACACAACTCCACCTAAGGTGAAAAGAGTAAATATCGGAAGCCCGATAAAAGACCAGAAGTGGGAACGAATATTGTCGGGAACACCGAGTGAAATCTTTGTTTTAGCCGGTTTCTGTGCTTTGGAATCTTCGTGCTTAGGTAACATTTCCAGAAATATTAAGGAACTAAATAACATGACGAGCAGAAACCAATACGGCAAACGAAGAGGCTGAAATTGCACATATTGAATGATTAAACCTGAAATGGCTGGGCCAAGGCCAAAACCAATGTTTACCGTTACTCCTGATAACTTGATTGCCGTACTCACTTTATCGTGAGAGGTTTGTTTTAATAAAAAAGCGCTGGCAGTACCTGTAAAAGCGCCATAGGCGATGCCTTCCAAGATCCTTGCCCCATAGAGCATCCATACGTTGAAACTTCCTATAAAGAGTAACGTCGATGCAATGGAAATCCATATACTAAAGCGAAGAACCCTTTTCAACCCCCAGGCGCTCCCTCTGGCTCCCACGACAAGCAAGGTGGGCAGCAGGATAGCGGCATAAACGGCAAACAAAATGGTGATTTCCAAACTGCTCAGCCGATAATGCTCCCCATATAAAGGGAATAATGAGGAAATAAAAGTAGCTCCGCAGGACATCATAAGAACAACCCAAAGCATTCTTTTCATTTTAGTAATATCCTTCTCTCATTTATATTTGACTTACTAGTAGGTAAGTTTTCATTATAGATAAACCCCTTTTAACTTTTAATAAGACGATTTATCTGATTCAGAACTTGGGATAATACATCCATTCCCAATGTACGTTTATATTGTAAAGCACCTTTTATACATGACAGTATGGTATAAGCTACTGCTTCGACATCTTCTGATTTTTGAACCATATCTTCATTATACCCTACTGTAAGAATACTTATTAAAACCTTTAATTCAAGCTGACTTACCTCTTGGGCAGCTCCTAAATCCTCCTTTTTTTCAAAATGGTAATGTATACTTGCTTTGTGTTTTTCGATTTTCCATAACTGAATATAACTTACTAGTAGGTAAGTGTCAAGCTTATCGGATCAGAATCTCCCCCACGCCAGTTCATCGAAGTTCAACCATACCGATATTATTTAAATCGAAAGTGGTGACATTATTGGCACTAACGAAAAAAAGGAATAGTTTAGTGTCATTGAAACGTGACAATAAACCACTCCCTTAATGTCGAAAAGCCCTTAATATATCTAGCAAATAAATATTTTTAACACCTTATTTTTGACGATAAATTGGAGCGCCAAACGGGGATGAGCCAGCGCCACCATCTACACTAATTTCAGCACCCTGTACAAAAGAAGAGTCATCTGAGGCCAGGAATAAGGCAACATTTGCGATTTCCTCCGGTTCACCCAAACGGTTCAGCGGAACCGCGCGCGTGAGTGTGGATTCAAATTGTGCTAACCCCTCAGGCTGCCCCCAAATTGGCGTCCGCGTCGCTCCAGGGACGATGGTGTTCACGCGAATGCCACGCGGCGACAATTCGGAAACCAGCACTCTCGCCATACTGGTTACAGCCCCTTTGCTGGCCGCATAGGCCGACCATCCCGGGCTTCCTGCCTTTGCAAGCACCGAGCCGTTTAAAATCACCGAAGCACCAGCCTTCAGATGAGGCAAAGCAGCTTGAACAGTGAAAAAAGTCCCAGTAACGTTAATCTTAAGTATCTCCTCAAAGACGGAAAATTCTGTGCCGCCTAATGGCGTATTACCGCCGATACCTGCATTAGCGAATACCACATCCAGACGGCCAAATTTTTCAACCGCTGCGGCCACAGCTTTATCCGCGCTTTGTGGATCGGCGGCATCAGCCTGCACGGCAAGAACGTTGGTGGTGCCAAGCTCCTCCACTGCCGCGTTTAACGCGACTTGATTACGGCCGGTAATAACGACCTTTGCGCCTTCTGCCACAAATAGTTTTGCGGTTGCCAAGCCAATACCGCTACTACCCCCAGTAATTAATGCAACTTTCCCATTTAGTTTTCTCATAATCAATTGCTCCTCTGTGATTTATAGTTTTCGCTGTTCCGTTTCTCTTTATTGAGAACAATCATTCTCAAATATATAAAAAAATTTACTTTCTCTTTAAAACTGACATTGTTGTTTCAACTATTTGCATTAATTTCTCTCTGTCATCTGTCGTCTTCGCCAAAACCCGCAGCCCAGTAAATGCATTATTAAAATAACACGACAGCCATTCCGCATTGAGCGTTTTGTCAAGTTCGCCTGATTGTTGACCTGCCTCAATGAGCTCACGTATTAATTGTTCAAAATCAGTCAAGCTTTGGTTGACCCAAGCTCTGGACTCAGAATCATGCGGGGCTAACTCAACCGCGGTATTTACCATCAGGCAGCCTTTAGGGAGCTCATCATCATCCCTTCTGATTGTTGTTTCTAACAACAGCCTAATAGCTTCCTCCGCAGAAATGGTGCCATTTATAATGCGTTTAACCGATTGTTCTATCATTTCACTATATCGCTTTAACGCCTTGATATACAAGGAATGCTTATCGCCAAAAGAGTCATACATGCTTCTCTTGTGAACCCCCATATGTGAGACTAGGTCCATCATGGATGTCTTCTCATAGCCCTGTTCCCAGAATAACCTCATGGCTTTGATCAACACCGCATCCTCATCAAATTCCTTGGTTCTGGCCATTCAATTGACTCCTCCTTTCGATTAGATCTTACCATATTGAGAACGATCGGTAAAGAATTAATTTATACTTCATTGGGGATGTTCTTTTGTATTGTATTCTCTCTCATTAAGCGTATAAGCGGATAACGATAAGTCAATACTTGGAACAACCTCGGTGAGGCAAGGAGAGAGAGTGTGTGAAGATGGAGACAACAGAAAAAATCACGGGAAATCAGCTAGGCTTATTACTATTTACTTTTATCGGTTCCACCATCGTCTTAACCATTCCCGGATGGATGGTGATGATTGCAAAGCAGAATGGTTGGATATCCGTGATTCCTTCTACTACAACAGGTTTATTAACTCTGTGGGCGCTGATTACACTCGCCAATCGTTATCCGGGTTTGACGATTATACAATACAGTTCAAAAATCGTCGGGAAATGGTTAGGCAAATGTTTGGGGGCTTTTTATATTTATATTTGGTTTAATTCTATTTCTGTTATGACCATACAGCATACCTTTTTTATTAAAACGCTTCTATTACCAAAAAGTCCGAGCATAGTAGGAAGTCTGTCATTATTAATCCTATGCGGCATAGCCGTTATTGCTGGGATTGAGGTCATTGGAAGATGTAATGAGTTTCTTTCACCATTGATCTTGGTTGTTTCTTTGATTCCGATCTTGATTCTAGCGCTTGTGGAAGCAGATCCCGTCCGGCTAAAGCCTTTTTTAGGAGAAGGAATACTACCAGTATTGCAAGGAGCTGTCATTCCAGCAGGAGCATTCATGAATCAAGTGTTTATATTGGGATGGCTCCTTCCTTTTTTGAATCAGCCGGAAAAGGCGCGCAAGGTCTCGTTGATTGCGTATTTCAGCCTTTCTATTTTAGTATTGATCATTGTATTGCTTACAATTATGGTCCTCGGTACATTAACAGGTAAATTGACCTATTCATTTTTAAGTCTCATGCAATATGTAGGTATTGAAGGTTCATTTGAACGTCTGGAGGCCATCGCTGTTGCTACGTGGGTGTTGGGGAATTTTGTGAAGGTATCGGTCTCGTTGTTTATATTATGTCTTTCTGTAAGCCAGCTTTTCGGGATCCGAAATTATCGTGATATCGTAGCTCCGCTAACACTTTTATCTATTATTGGATCGGCTTCCATTTTCAAAAGTGGTGCGGAGCTTCAAGCTTATCTTGCTTTCATCTACCCGAGCCTGGGTTTTATCACACAAAGTCTCATACCGTTGTCACTTCTCATGATAGACACTATAAAAAGAAAAGTGGACCATTCACTGCTTTAAAAGCATTCTTCCAATGGGTTCAAAAATAATTTTGAAAGGGACAACCATGCTCGGTATGTCAACACGGGCAATTAATAAGGAACCGGTAATGGATGATACTCCAATTATAACGCCGAATACCGCTGCTTCCTTGCTTTTGTGCATACTCAGCATGGATCGGATTCTAACAAAAGACCATACAACCAATAAACATACATATCCCACGATTTGGACGATCATTTTATGATCTCCTTTTCCTTCAAATGTAATGGAGGACCTGCCATCCCGCTTCCTATTATATTTAACTTAACTGCAACGGAAACGTCTACCTCCGGAAACTTTTGACTCCATTGTTCTTTCAACGCTTTCCATTGTTTCGGGTTATTTCGGTAAATTTCTTGGCCGAAACCCACACTATCTACTTTGTACTGCTTCTGGACTTTGGATAATGTATCCAGGACTTGTTTCTCGACTATTTTCTCTAATGCTTTCTGTACAAGTCTAAGATTCTCTGGCAAACTGATATCCAACGGGGTATTATTTTCCCAGATAGCTCCTTCCCCTTCCAGCTGAATCTTGAATTTGATCTTATCACCACTTATCTCTGAGGTCATTTTCCGGTTTGCTTTGTCCAGAACCACCCCCACTGTTCCGTCACCTTCTGGTAATCTGACGTTGATTCTACCATTCTTCATTCTACCTGTGACCCAAAGAAATCCATTTGTTTCATTCTCGTTAAGATATCCGACTAACTTGAAATCCTTGAAAATGGCTGTTCCGGCTAGCTTAAATATATGGTTTTCTTTCACTCCTGCTGATAAACCATCAGGCATGATGACTCCCAAAACGGGACTGATCCCATCACTTGATGACGCTAAAAAAAAGTCTCGCAAAGTAACCGCCATCTCGCTTCGTAAAGCTTCCATTTCCTTGATTGCTTCGCTGGGAGCTTGTTCAAAAGGGTAATTAACTTTCAGAAGTCTCC
Source organism: Paenibacillus sp. Soil724D2 (assembly GCF_001427935.1). NCBI lineage: Bacteria > Bacillati > Bacillota > Bacilli > Caryophanales > Paenibacillaceae > Paenibacillus > Paenibacillus sp. Soil724D2. Next base: position 49,664 of record NZ_LMRY01000019.1, on the reverse strand, counting down.
GCCCTTCTGCCCCCTTTACAACCATGATATAGGTTTTTAATCGTTGCTTCGATTCGTGGGTGTAAACATCGAGAATATCTTGAATCCCGTGTTTGGATAACGATTCACCTATAAAAATAGCGACGCGATGTGCGGTAAACAACCTGCGTGAACTTTTTTTCTGAAGCCTATAGAACGCTTCATTAATATTTTTTCCAACAGCCGATATAACAAAAAACTTCTCTTTCTGGCTTCCTCCACTCCCTGGTCCCCCCTGAGCGGAGGAAGGGATGACAATTTGATGCGATAATATATATTCCCCATCGTCCGTTAAGTCAAATGCCGTACCCGCAATGAACGCAAGATCATTAATCTCCGTACGATCCCAACAACCGCTTGTGGCCAATATTGTGAATAGTAAACCGATGTAAAGGAATGGTTTCATTCTGAATTTCCTTTCCCTTTCCTCGCAGATTCTGGACTTGGTTTTTGACCTGCGGGTTCTCGGACCGAATTGTTAGATCCTGTTGCCTGTGGACGACGAGTTTTAGCCCATATAGGTGCCCGGATGATGACATCCTTCAAATCCGTGATGGTCATCGGGGCTACCGGGGTGAAATAAGGGACCCCGAACGAACGAAGCGCCGTGACATGTAACAAGATGCCCAGAAAACCAAGTACAATGCCATAAAGTCCAAGCATACCCGCCAAGAATAGCATCGGAAAGCGAAGAACGCGGATTCCATTTGCAAAACTATATCGTGGTATCGTAAACGCTGCAATCCCAGTAATCGATACGATAATGACGACCGGAGCGGATATAATTCCCGCCTGCACTGCCGCTTGGCCGATGACCAATGCCCCAACAATGCTTATGGCTTGCCCTATTTGTTTGGGTAATCGAATCCCTGCTTCCCTCAATGCCTCAAATATAACTTCCATTAAAAAGGCTTCGACCACAGCCGGGAAAGGAACAGGCTCCCTAGACGAGGCAATACTCAGCACGAGATTAGTCGGAATCATTTCCTGGTGGAAAGTCGTAATCGCAACATATAGGGGAGGAGCAAATATGGCGATACTGATGAAAAGGAATCGAATCCATCGCACAAAAGTTGCAATGGGCCAGCGAACATAGTAATCCTCGCTGGCCTGGAGTCCATTCCAGAATGTCATGGGAACAATTAATACAAATGGGGTGGTATCAACAAGAATGGCTATTTTCCCTTCCAATAGCTCTGCAGCTACAACATCTGGTCGTTCTGTACTGTGTACAAGTGGAAAAGGTGAGAAAGGTGAATCCTCAATAAATTCCTCTATATAGCCTGAATCTAGTATCCCGTCAATTTGAATCCGAGTTAACCTTTTTCGAACTTCCTCAACAACAGACTCCGAAACAATACCCACGATATAAGTAATGACTACTTGGGTTTGAGTAAGCTCCCCGAGCGTAATGGATTCCATTTTTAGTCGAGATGATTTAATTCTTTTTCGTATTAGACCAATATTCGTTGAAATGTTCTCGATAAATCCATCCCTTGGGCCGCGAATGACAGGTTCAGATGAAGGTTCTTCAAGACTTCGTTGCGACGTGCCATTAACCTTAGCAATCATCGCATTGCTGTCCCCTATCGCAAGAACGGCAGCATGACCATTTACTATATGACTCACAATTTCATTTAATTTGGAAGTAACACACGTCGTTCCAATGGAAATCATTTGATCATCCAGAACTTTTACTTCGTTATATATCAAATCATCTTGTTTGCTTGATTTAGATATCAATGGTTTCAATATATGTTCGTCAATCAACTTCTCTTCAACCAAACTAGTAAGATATATCACAAGCCATTGAATTTGCCCAGCTATCTGAATCTTACGGTATATGATGTCAGAGCTGTCTTGGAATATTTTTTTAAAAATCAATTCATTTTGTTCTAAATTTGAGGTTAAACTGGGGTTTTCTTCATCAATTTGATAATTTTCCGGTATATTTGGATACTCAGGTTTAATGTGCACCCATTTCCTAAACCATTTCACTACAAGACCCCCAAAGAAAACACTGATTCATCTATTTTTCCATATTACGCCAAAAATATTCTAAAGTTAGTTCGATGTCGCGTAAACGTAAGCCAAATCTGTGAAATATCATGAACTGTACAATAAAAAGGCATAACATTGGACTGTAAAGCATGATAAATCCCATGCTCAATGCCAAAGCCATGCCCATTGAATATTATTGAATGACTGTACCAACCGTAATTGAAAGTAAGCCTGCAACTTTGACAAAAAAGCCCCAAACTCTTCTCATGATGGAAATTTGTCACATAAGAAATCCCGGGCTCTTTTCGTTTATAAATTTAAAACGTAGTATATACACTTTCACATTCTTTCGCGGTCGGTTGATAAAAACAGTGCTTCTTCCATCGTCCTACAAGCGGCTGATTATACCAAGTTGGCGGACATGGTCCAGGATTTTCGAACGTTCCTGGACGGAAATACCATAGGGAGAATTTGGCTGGCCAATTCCGCTCCCCATTCACAGCCCGCTGCGCCAGACGGCGTTCCCTCTCTCTTGCGTTTTGATAGTACAAACCATGTTGCAACGCTTCGAACGCATGCGCCTGGTTGATCATTTGGGGGATTGTCCGGATTCCTTTAAAATCGGAGCAATTCGCTCTTATTCGGTTAATGCCAACATTTCCAACAAGGACCATACCCATTTCGCCTTCGGTCTCAGCTTCAGCTCGAAGCAACCTTGCCAACATATCAATATCCTGCTTTCTGGCTTTTACGACTGCCATTGGCTCACCTCTTTAGATTGTGTTTCTAGACACATCATATTGTAGGTGAAGCGGATGTGTTACTCTGGCATTTGGTTGTGAATTGTCGCAAGTATACATAAAGCTATCCTTATAGTCAGTTTAGCTTTTGAGCTTCACGCCAGTCATCTCTTCGCTGAGCTTCCATAGCTGCTCCGCCAAGTTGGCATCGAACGCCCAGGGAAGCACGCCCGTCAGCACTTGGCCCAATCCTTGTAGATCAAATGTAGGAATGACCTCAGCGATGTCGACATCTAAACAGTAAACGCCGCCTTTCCCCTCCAACAGAGGACTCGTCGCGCACCATACACTCGTTGCCGCTCCCTGCTCTGTGGTCTTATATATCCCGCCTATTGCGCTTTCTTCAGGCGATAAATAACGCCCTAAGTCGGTCATGATCCTGCCAGGATGGACAGAGAAGGCGCGGATCCCTTGCGCTTGACCACGTTTGTCCAGCCCGACGGCAAACAACGCGTTAGCCGTCTTGGACTGGCCGTAGGCCTTCCACTTGTCGTACTCCCGCCGTTCGAAGTTTGGATCTTCAAAATCAACGCCCCCGAAACGGATTCCGGTTGAGCTGACCGAGACAACACGCGCGCTTCGCGCCTGCTTCAAGGCCGGCCACAACAATGCCGTCAGCTGGAAGTGACCCAAATGGTTGGTGGCGAATTGAGATTCGTAGCCGCGCGCGTCGCGCATCAGCGGGGGAGCCATAATGCCGGCGTTATTGATGAGCATATCCAGAGGCCGTCCAGAGTCCAGAAACCTCTTCGCAAATGCATCGATCGAAGCGGGGTCCATAAGATCCAGTTCCTCCAGCTCCACACGCGGGATATCAGCAATTGAAGCGCGGGCTTTCTCCGGCGTACGAGCGGGTACAATTACCGTCGCACCTGCTTCCGCCAGAGCGCGGGTTGTCTCAAGTCCGACGCCGGAATACCCGCCTGTTACGATAGCGATTTTCCCGCTCAGCAAACGTCCGTCCAGCGCTTCCCTTGCTGTCGTTTGGGGCCCGAAACCCGATCGAATCGGTTCCTGAGGGGTTATCTTATAATTGTAATCTGTATTCAACTTCAATCTCCTCCTAAGCCTGATTGCTTCATTAGATCCTTAAAATGGAGCAGCTTGTAATTCACAACTTCCAAAGTTGTCTTCATTTCCGCCATCTGCGACTCGATATGGAGTTTATGCTCATAAAGTACGCTATAACAGTTCTCGTAATTATGAGTGGATGCCAAGGACATGTAACGTTCAATTTCCTTTAGCGGCATGCCGGTTCGTTTTAAATGCGAAATGAAGATTAAACGTTCGAGATGGGCTCTGCCATATTCCCTGTGCCCGTTTTCTTTACGCTTCGCGGACGGCAGGAGTCCGATTTTCACATAGTACCTTATCGTATCGTAACTGAAACCTGACTTTTGGGAAATCTCTGCGATTGAAAATGTAGGCTCCATCGTTTACCTCCTCTCTGATTCAGCGTAGCTGTTTCGTTTTCAACCGCATCCGCATCTTAGCGTATGGAGCTTACTCCATGTCAAGCGAATTATCATCGGAGTGCGAATAGCAAATAGATTCACACCGAATGGTGCATTTGTTAACTCACGAATTTCCCGAATAGCATGGCGAAGCGTTTCTGGATCCAAATAGGCAGCTCCAAGTGTCCCACAATGAAAAATACATATTAGAGACCGTCGATTCATTCAACTAATCTTGCTCTGCATTGAGGTGTCTTAGATCGAGATCAATCGTAAACTATGATCAATTGAGGTTGCTAAATGAATGAATCCATGTTCGCGGTTGAATGATGTTGTAAAAAGTGCAACAATTGCTACCTAAATCTCGCCTTTTCCATTAGTTGTTGCATCAAGTACAACAATTTGGTCCAATACAGGCCATTTCGCAACAAATGGGCTCAAAATGTTGTACAAACTGCAACTTCAACTTCATATTCGCGGTTGAATGATGTTGTAAAAAGTGCAACAATTACTACCTTAATTTCGCCTTTTCCATTAGTTGTTGCATCAAGTACAACAATTTGGTCCAATACAGGCCATTTCGCAACAAATGGGCTCAAAATGTTGTACAAACTGCAACTTCAACTTACAAAACAACCTTTTGTTGTGTGAATTGTTGTAGGAAATACAACATTGGTAACCACTGTAGCCCATTTGCCCTAACGAAAGCTGATTGACTCTAAAATCGAATTTTGGAGTTTTGTTGAGAGACATAATGAATCAATCGACAGTCTCTATTAGTCAACATTATTCTTTTGAAGCCACACATACACATCTCGAAGATGCCTTATTGTTGTGAAAAGGAGCAGCACTAAAAACAACCACGCCAGCTCCCAGATCGCGTTTGGAAACAGTATCATCAAAGAAAAAAAGATAAACGCTTCCGTTCTCTCCAAGATACCCGGGTTATAGTGAAATCCTTTTGCTCCTGAATTTGTAATGACATTGCCTGTTACTAGAAACGCCGTAATATTAACAAGGATTGCTGCTAAATTGAGCACAATCGGCAAATAAGCATCGGGATGGACGAGTAAAATCGCAATGATCAAAGCACCTTCCACTACCCGATCAAACGTGATATCCAAGATATTTCCCCATTTTGATGGTTTGGTCATTCTGGCAAGCGTACCATCCACCGAATCGAGATAGCCGGATATCCAAAGAATAACAACCGCTGCTATGGGAAAACCAAGATAAAACACGACCCCACTTCCTACGCCTATCAACATCGCGATCCAAGTGATCGAATTCGCTGATAAACCAGCTGATCGCAGGATTTTTGCTCCCTTTTCAATTGCCGGTTGGACGATGTCACGTGCATAAGAATCCAGCACTTATTACATTACCTCCTTCGGAAGACACCAGACATTTGAGGTTGTCAAGCGAACTCCTGTTTTAGTTCCTCGTTCATAATTTGAAAAGCCAAGCTGCTTGATCACGACTGACTCCCCGTTTACATGCGCCCTCACTTCTGTATATTCTCCGCGAAATGCGCTGCTTTCTATCGTAGCTTCTATAGATGATGCAGAGTCCATTTGGAGCCATTCCGATCGAAGAACAATATGAACCGGACCATCTGGCACGTTTACGCAATGAGGATGGACCTCCAAATCACCTAGAAAGGTTGTCACCCTAGTCCCCCTCTTGATTCCATCTACAACATTGTCGATTCCCATGAAGTCTGCCATCCATCGATTGGCAGGCTCGTAATAGATGTTTTCAAGCGTTCCCGACTGCTGTGCTACACCATCCCGGAGGATCAAAAACTGGTCGCCAAGTGTCAAAGCTTCTTCTCTGTCATGTGTGACCATAATCATCGGAATCTCCCATTTTCGCTTCATGTCACCAAGCCAATGCCCCATTTGCCTACGAAGTAATGGATCCAGTTGACTGAAAGGTTCGTCTAGCAGCATAAGCTGCGGTTCAATGACAAGCGATCTTGCTAACGCCACACGCTGTTCTTGTCCGCCAGAAAGGGAAGAAAGCGGACGCTGATAAAATCCCGTCAAACCAACTTGATGCAAAATTTCTTCCGATTTAACTCTTCGTTCACTGGAAGGCACCCCTTTTAACTTAAGTCCGATCTCCACATTCGCTCCGACCGTCAGAAAGGGAAGCAAATAAGGTTTTTGAAAAATCATGGACAGATTCCTTTTCTCAGGAGGAAGCTGGTGAATCGGTTTTCCCCCCATTATGATCGTTCCCTGGTTCGGTCTTAATAAGCCTGCAATAAGCTGAAGTAACGTTGATTTTCCGCTGCCTGACGGACCGAGTATGACAAGCAATTTGCCTTTCTCCAGGGTAAAAGACTGCTTGGCCAGGGAAAAGGACTTCATATGATCGTATTGGTATGTCACATCAGTTACTTGTAAAAATGGCTCAGACCATCGGGTCAACACGATTCGCCTCCTTTCCTTTGTAGAGATCCTTCTTTACTTCTATTGAACTGAAAATGACGATGATGAGCGCCGGAAGGACAAACATCATGCATAGTGCGCCCATGAGCGAGTAATCGCCACTAGATAATGTACTGAAAAGCAGCATCGGAAGTGTAATCAGATGGCCGCCGCCAATGAAAACTGTAAACAAATATTGGCTCCAGGAAATCAAAAAACTAAATAAGATACTAAGCGACAAGACCGAACGCAGAAGCGGCAGCTCGACCAGCCTGAACGTCTGCAGTCTGCTCGCCCCAAGTAAACGAACCTGCTTTTCATATCCGATGTCGTATCCGGTATAAAATCCATACAACAAATAAATGGAATACGGAATAGCCGGAATCAAGTGTGACAGCAGCACCCCAAGCCACTGATCAGACAATCCCAAACGAAGAAACAAGACATGCACGCCTATCGCAATGGAAATGCCGGGAATCAATATGGGAGCTATGAGCAAGAACCGAATCGTTTTGTTCCATCTCTTCACATAAAGTCCCAGGGCTCGAGCTGCTGGATACGCCACTACTTGAGACACCAAACTTGTAGCAGCAGCCAATCCCAAGCTATTGATCATCGCATCCCTCACTTGTGAGTGCGTTGAACATACATAATGCCAAGCACGCAGCGAAGCAGTTGGAACCAGATCGGGAAATCTCCATTGCTGCGCGAATGACCAAGCCAGTAGAGGTATAAAGGGGAGAAAAAACAATAAGATCAGGAAGGCATGCAAGACGGCGAAACCGTTACCGTGATTAATTCTTTTTCGCCGCAAAGCCTTCTCCCCATTTCATATATAAAATGATAAGAATCATACTGATTATCGTAATCACCATATTGATTGCCATGGCCGTAGGCCGATACCTAAGATCAGGATTGAGATAAGCTTGATAGGCCAGGATCGGCAATGTTGGCTTGCTCACAGAACCCAAGACATAAGGAACTTCAAACGATCCGAATGTATAGGCAAATACGATAATCGAGGAGGCCAGCAAAGCAGGCAGCATGAACGGAAAAGTGACGAGCCTCCATCTTTGCCATGCATTTGCTCCGAGCAGCTGCAGCTGCTTTTCATAGGGAACGACCCAGGACTTTAGAATACTAAGCACGGACACCGCAATAAACGGAACTTCCTTCCACACATATTCAAGCACGATTCCAATACCATTCTGATCGGCAACCAATACCGGAAACTGCGAAGGCTGCTGAATCATACCTGTCCAGTAAGCCAACCGGGAGATCAATCCACTTTGCCCAAAGAGCATCAATACGGCAATTGCGCCTACAACATGCGGGACCGGCAGATTGAACTGCAGCAAGAAATGAAGCCCCCCTCCTTGTCTTACATACCGCCCGATCCAAAGTGCTAGTAAAACGGCAATAAAAGCTGCAATAGCTGTGGAAACCAGGGAGATCCCCAATGAAAAAAAGAGTGAACGATAAAATATGGTGGAATGAAATAGCTCAATGTATACATCTAGCGATAACGTTGTTTTTCCGATTAGAGGGAAGTAATCCAAGCTTTGGACCCCACTAATGAACAGCCCGGCAAAGAACGTTCCCGCCACAAATAAAAGGGCTGGAAAAAGCATGCCTCCTAAGATTAGCAGCCTTACTGGTTTACTTTTGGAATAAAACATGGTTCTTCCAGCCCTCTTCCAATGCGGGTGTATAAGCAGCCTGCAGATCAGGTAGCTTGTGCTTCAATAGCACATCTGCAGGTATGGCTGTTTCGCCGGTTTTGGCTTTAAGCTCACCATAAAGCTTTTTGTGTTCATCTTCCAATTTCGATGGATCAATCCCAATGCCGTCTCCCCAGCCGCTTGCCGGGTCCGCTTTTTCGAATTGCGTTTTTGGTTCAAGAATCACATCGGCCACGACCATAGCAGCAGCTTTGTGTGCGGCATTGTAGGGGATCGCGACATAATGATAATCGCCGATTGTGCCTGTGTCGAAGACGTATGGACGTGCGGTCTTGGGTAATTTCCCTTTGCCGATATCCGTCGCGATACCGCCGACATCCTGTGTAAAGGCAAAGTCCACTTCGTTGTTATTGAAAAGTGTCATTAGTTCAGCGATCGTTTTGGGGTATGTTTCCCCTTTTCGCCACAATGACGGATTTAACTCGTTTAAGTAATCCCACACTTTCGATGCTTCGGTATCAAACTCTTGCTGAACGAAAGGTTTTGACCAGTTTTGATACCCTCCGCTTGATTCGTAGAACAATTGCTTCACAAAGCGCGTGCCAGTAAAGTCAGGGGGTGCATTGTAGGTGAATCGTCCGGGATGCTTCTCTACCCATAACTTCAATTCTTTATAGTTTCGCGGCAGGTCGCTTGGTTTAATCCGTTTGGCATCATACACGAATTGAAATTGCGCACTGCCCCAGACGGATTCGTATCCTTCCGTATCCAGACCGAAGTCCTTCACGACAGCAGGATTATTATAATCGACGTACTTTGCATTCGGAAGCTTAGTTGCAAAAGGGCCAAATAAGGCTTCTGCTTGCTTTAGGGTGGCGAAGTTTTCGCCATTTATCCAAATCAGATCCACACTGCCATCTTGGTTTTTGCCAGCCTGCTTTTCGTTTAGTACCTTATTAACCGCTTCCGCGGTATCGCTGATTGGCACACGGCGCAATGTGATTCCATACTGATCCTTCAATAAAGTCCCGTATTTCTGGTCTACAAATTCATTAATCGCATCGCTCCCACCCCACATATACCAATTCACGGTTTGTCCCTTGGCTTCGGCCAACACTTGATCCCAATTGCCTGAAAGAAGCGAAACACCAGCAGCCTTTCCTTTATCCGTGGAATCTTTACCCGAGCAGGCGGCTATGATCAAGCTTATGATGCATACTAAGAGAATGACTTGAACGTAACGTATATTTCTCAAACGAAGCCCCCCGTATTATCGAAACCATTTTATATAGGCCTTAATCAATCGCCCTGCGATACCACCTTGAAATAACTTATCGCGCCAATATTGATCAGCTGTCTTCAATAAAGCTTCGGAGCGGGCAGGGTACGGATGCACCACTTGCGAAATATCGGGAAGCTTGTGGCCGAAGCGTTTCGCAAAAACAGCTTGCTGCATCCAGTCCCCCGCTCCATTCCCAGCAGCATGAGCGCCCAAGATCCTTCCTTTCCGATCCGTAATCACCTTAACAATGCCTTCTGTATTCCTATCTGTTATAAATCGATCCACCTGATCCAAGGTCACTTTGTAAATCCGAATGTCATCCCCAGCGTGGTTGCGAGCTTCATCCTCCGTCATTCCTAAATGAAAGATTTCCGGATCCGTATAGGTAACCCATGGAACGTTATCGTAGCTTGCTTTTCGTTTCAGACCAAATACCGCGTTTCCTACGACGATCTTACCCTCCATTCCTGCAGCATGCGTGAAAGGAAACGGCTTAATCACATCTCCGACGGCGTAAATGTGCGGAATACTTGTCTGCAATGTTTTCTTTACCGCGATATGATCATGGTCCATTTGAATGCCGATACGTGAAAGTCCAAGACGATCGGTGTTCGGCTTTCGACCGGTCGCAATCAATATGGCATCTGTCTCCAATTGAAGCTTTTCACCGTCACGCTCTATAAATATCCGCTTTCTCCCATCAGGTATTGCTTCAACCTTGTTCACACTCGTTTTTAACAGGAATGACATTTCTTTTTCCAACGCAGCTTGTGCGTAGGGAACGAGATCCGCGTCTTCTTTGTTTAGTATTTGCGATCCTCTCACGAGTACGGTTACTTTGGCACCTAGGCGGGCGAAAGCTTGAGACAATTCCAATCCAACCGGCCCTGCCCCAATAACAACAAGGCTTTCGGGTAAAGCTTTCATATCAAAAACACTTTCATTGGTCAGAAAATCTACATCTTGCAAACCATTAATAGGCGGAATGGCCGCTCTAGAACCTGTGGCAATGACAATGCGTTTGCCATAAAGCACTTCGCCGCCATCGATTTCGATATGGTGCTTATCCCGGAATTGACCATGTCCCTGAAACACATCCACGCCCATGCTGCGGAACCGGTCTGAACTATCATGATGTTGAATGGTTGCTTTAGCAGCTTGGACTCTTTGGTAAGCTTCAAGATAATCTGCTTTACCCTGCAATTCCAATCCATAAGCGTCTGCAGCTTTCTTGGCCGTGTATAGCTCCTTTGCCGCGGTAATCAACGCTTTGGAAGGCACGCAGCCCGTGTGCAAACAGTCTCCTCCAGGCTCAGGCTCTTTTTCGATCAAAGCCACCTTTACCCCAAAGCCAACTGCACCTGCCGCAACGGTTAGTCCACCGGATCCACCGCCGATGACAATGAGATCATAGCTTTTCAAAATATGCGCTCCTCCTCCTTATGAGCTAACCACTCGTTTCTTGAAAACAAGCGGGATCAGTGTCACAAGCACGAAAACAATCACAGCAATGACGATGTATGATTTCTTTTCGTGCAGAAAACTCGAGCCCAGAAAACTATAAGCAAACGTTCCTGGAATGATTCCCAGAAGCGTACCGAATAAAAATGCCGAAAAATTCACCTTGGCCACGCCAGCTCCGTAACTAATAAGATCAAACGGAAATAGGGGAATCAGTCGCAGAAGCAAAATATAGATAAAACCCTTCTGCTGCAGTTGCTTTTCAAGTTTGCCCCATTTCTCCTTCGACCTCGTGGAAACCAATTTATTACCCAAGAATCGAGCTAACCAAAAGGATAACACCGCCCCCATCGTTGCGCCAACGATCGTATACACGGTTCCCCACATTGGACCGAAAGCCAATCCGCCAGTCAGTGAAAGAACGGACGCGGGAAACAAAATCAAAGGACGTACCGCGTAAATGAAGATGAACAGTACTGGCGCAGCCCAGCCGAATGATAAAATCCAAGATCTTATGTCATCTGGACCAAGATGCAGAACCTTATAGTTGAGCCACAATAAACCCCCAATTACTACGATGAACAATAATAGCCATGATCGTGGTTTCATTCTAATCTCCTCATGTGTCTTCTATACTTTGTTTATTTATCAAAAACAGCAGTCAAATATAGAATTTGGACTGCTGTTTTTGTTTTACTTATTATTTTTGTTGCAGCATTTGCAGCATTGCGGCGACAACGCCATTATGATTGGATAAATGCGCCGCAGTCGTGAGCATCAGCTCTCCGAAATTTTCGGCTTTTTTGAAGTTCTCTGGTACAGGCTCTTCCAGTCTGTCTTTGAACGTATTGTAAAGATGTTCACGTTGTTCTTTCAATAGATCGATCATCTCATCCCATGCAGGCAGCTGTGCCATTTGCTCTTCTTTCCATTCCGTAGCTTTCGTTCCATAAGAGAAAATATCTTGGTACTTTTGCGGAAGGCTCGTTGGTTGTGCACCAAGAACAAACACATGGAATTCAGTAACCTGAAGTACGTGCCCTAAATGCCAATAAAGACTGGTATTAAACCCTTCAGGGACGACCATGCGTTTGTCCTCTGGACATTTAGCAAGCAGGTTAAGAAAGTTATCGTGCTCAACATTATAAAGGTGGAATACAAAATCTCTTCTCATTTTTCTGATCTCCTTAATTTTACATTTTTTTTATTTTAACCATGAAATTTCAAATGATACCGCAGTTACTGTTTATTAAACAAACTCAGCATAAGCGCCATATCCTCTTTGTTCAAGTTCATTTTTCGGTATAAATTGTAAGGCCGCAGAGTTCATACAGTACCGCAATCCCGTTGGTTTGGGTCCGTCTTTGAACACATCGCCTAGAAAGGAGTCCGCATTACGGCTTCTGACCTGGGTAGTCAACGAAAGAAAACCAGAGCTTTCTTTTAATATAATATTGTTTGGCTCCAAAGGTTTTGTAAAACTAGGCCAGCCCGTGCCTGCATCAAATTTATCCTTCGAGCTGAACAAAGGCTCGCCTGAGACAACATCTACGTAAATACCTTCTTCTTTGTTATCCCAATATTCGTTATTAAACGGCGGCTCATCAATACCATTCTGAGTTACATCGTATTGGCGCTTAGTCAGCATTTTCAGCTTTTCCTCCTTATTAAAATTAAAAACTGTTTTTGCTGTAATTTTCACTTCCCGATCCTTGCCCCAAGTTTTATCCAAAAATTTATCACGACCAGATCCAAGTTCACTTACCTTGTAGCTGATTGGGCTTTTTTTGTAATAATCCTGATGTTCCATTTCGGCTTTGTAAAACGTTGATGCAGATGAAATCTTAGTTACAATCGGTTTATCAAACCTTTTTGATGCTGCTAATGCATCTCTGGATGCCTCAGCCAACTCTTTCTGTTCATTACTATTGTAAAATACAGCGGATTGATATTCATTGCCACGATCAACGAATTGACCGTCTGCATCGGTAGGATCAACGTTTCGCCAGAAAACTTGAAGGAGGTTGTCATACGTAATCTGATTCGGGTTATAACGAACTTCCACTGACTCGAGATGTCCTGTAGTTTCAGAACCCACTTCTGCATAGGTGGGATTTTCCTTATGTCCTCCTGTATAGCCACTTTCAACACGCAAGACACCGTCAAGCTTTTCAAAGGCCTCTTCCATATGCCAGAAACAACCACCAGCAAAAATAGCGGTTTCGTAAGGCGTGCTCGAATTTTCATTAACTGTAGTTATAAGCTCTTGCGCCTTCGCTATTTCTTTTTTGTGAAACGACATGTAAAAGGAATAAACAATAAAGACTAATAGGACACTAGTTAACACAACTAAGTTACTTTTCTTTAATTTCAATTTCTCCTTCACCTCCGTGTACTATTGGGGATCTTTCCTCCCCTCTACTGCGTTTGTTTTTCGCTTATCCTTCTTTATTTTTCTTACACTTGGATTTTAACAAGAAAAGAACGGAAGCAAATCTGTTGAAGGTCATGTATTTACAAAGAAAAAGGCAGAACATATGGTCGCCAAAGCATGATAAATCTCACACTCTATGCCAAAAGTCATGCCCGCCCGAATTATATGGAATGACGAACTGAAAACACCGCGAATTGATTTCTCTGTCCTTTTCTTTCCGTTGGATGGCTACATCGGTTAGATCGTTTAGAGCGGCGACGATTTCCATCTGTTCCGGTCCGAGATTGCCCCATTCGGCCGTGTGCATACCGTATGGTTTCCCAATAACCTGAGACGTAGATCCTCCCTTTTTCTTCAATTTCATGTAAGATACGGTTTAGAGACTCTCCAGCCACAATAAGTGACAAAATGTAAGTTTTTATTCTCAAAATAAGGTTTTCCAACTCAATTTTAGGCATCTTCCGTTGTTCTGAATTCATATGACTAATCCAAATAATGATATCGAGTATCTCAAAATCGGATACCTATACATACAAGAGGTCTATGGGTGCCTTATAAAAGAAACACAAATAGAAACGGTGTACAACTAAAAGGAAAGGAGCTGACGCGTCAGCTCCTTTCCTTTTAATTGTATGATGTATCAAAACTTTAAGTATTTCGCTGTCCACCTTGAGAGTAGCTTCATTGCCGTAAAATCTCCTACCTATCAAAAGGTAAATCAATCACAAAAAATAACCGCCTTCTTTTTTAAGTTAAAGCGGATATTAATCCTTCGGCAATCATGTCAAACCTACTTATATCCCGAAAACTTCTTGCAAGTAATTGCGCACCTTGAAGCGAAGCAAGGAATTGATGGGCTTCCACATCCGCGGCAGCTTCAAAATTTAAATGCCCCTCACGCCGCCCCTGATCCAACACTCGCTCTAGCCAATCTAAATTAGCGGTGAAAAGCTGAGTTAGCCCTTCACGTGACTTGCCTGATAAAGTAGCCAAGTCAGTAGAAATCATCACGCCCAGACAAGTACAATAATCTTGAACAGGGCCACTGTAAAGTAAAGTGAACTTGCGTAGCTTTTCCAAATTGTTCTGTGTTTCGGTATCGATTTGAGCAATTGCAGACATGAAATCTCTGTGATACCGCGAAATCAGCGCTTCTCCTAAATCCTCCTTGTTTGGGAAATGGTAATGAATACTGGCAGTGCGTATCCCTACTTTTTCTGCAATGTGTGCATAGCTAAATCCGTTAAACCCGACATCCTGAACAATCGACTGAGCAGTATCCAAAATAGCCTCTGCTGTATTTTTATTTTTAGTCATATTTTAATTCTACCTTTTAGTAGATAGCGTTGTCAACCTTGAGTACTTCAAAAAGCCGGAAAATTTGGTTAGTTCAAGGACGAGAGAATCCTTCATTAATTCTAGCCGTTTCAAACCTCAAACCTTTATCATTTAGCTTGTTTGAGCTGCTGGTCGGTTCGGCCAATACCCAAAGGCAAGCTAAGCGCCCCCAAGAAGACGATGAAAGCCGCTCCGATTAAAGCGGTGAGGTAGCTGCCATTTTCCGATATCAGAAGACCTCCAATAAGCGGCCCGATAATTTGCCCCAAGCCAAAAAAGGTGGTCAGTAAACCTATAATCTTTCGGTTGTTTTTTGGGTATAAATCCTTGGCAAAAGCGACGGACAGCGTCGTTATCCCCATAAAGGTTACGCCGAACAGAATGGCACCTGCGAATACAGCGGTTGAAGAAGGAATAAGAACCGGAATCGCAATGCCAATGGATTGCAGCAGCATGGCAACGGTCAATGTCCACTTTTTTCCCCATCGAGAGGCAAGCATTGACCAACCGACGCACGAAGGTGTCGCGGCAATACCAACCAGTATCCAACTAATTGATGCAATATTGGGGATGTTAGAAACCGACTTGGCGAAAGCTACAAGATAGGTCCCGGTAACAATGTAACCCAAGCCTTCAAAGCCGTAGGAAATCATCAAACATATCAAGACCCGCCGAAAGGCCGAAGAATGATGGGCGTGGTCATGAGATGGGCTTAACGTCTGCGTGACAATATGCCTCTCCCGCAATGAATACCAGGCTGCCAGACCTAAGATCAGACTGATCAGTCCCAGTCCCTTCCATACTTCGGTCCAATCGCTGTTTCGGGCAAGCAGCGGAACTGAAAGTCCGGTCAGCAGAATGCCCGCTCCCACGCCTCCGTAGAATATTCCGGCTTGGAGCGCCGATAAACGATCCAGTACGATGCTAGAGGCGATGACAAATACGATTGCGCTGGCAAGGCCCGACAAAAACCGGAGTACAAGCCAGGCATCTAGGCTGTGGAACAGGCCCATTCCCCATGTGGTAGCAATACATACGATTAACCCGGAGAACAGCAGCATGGATCGGCTTCTAACCTGGACCAAAGTCAGGACAAACGCACCAATCAAATACCCCAAATAATTGCTTGAAGCCAGATAACCCGCACCCGCGGCGGAGAGCAGATGGTGATCTATCATCATCGGGAGGATAGGAGTAAAGGCGAACCTTCCGATTCCCATAGCCACCATCAATGCTGCTATGCCTCCGAGCAAAACGATCAAAGTCCTTCTCTCCAATCACTTTCCCTCCTATCTCTACTTTCATCTGTTCATTCATTCATTCGTTCATCATACAATGATTCCAGTTATCATGTATAATACAGAATAGTGATATTAAATATCTTAAATTCAGATATCTAAATCTAAATATACAGGAGGTTTATATGGATATTCAATTGCTCAAAGTGTTTTTTACCACGGCGCACGAAGGCAGCATTTCTAAAGCGGCTCATAAATTAAACTTTGCCCAATCCAACGTCACCCATAAGATTCAACAGCTGGAGACCGATTTGCAGACTCAGCTTTTTTACCGCCACAATCGGGGTATTACGCTTACCCCTTCCGGACAAATCCTTGTTTCCTATGCAGAGAAAATATTGCATGTCATTCAAGAAGCCAGATTGGCCGTCGGAGACTCCTCCGTTCCCGCAGGACCGCTTCATATCGGGTCTCTGGAAACAACAGCCGCCGTTCGACTGCCTACGCTGCTTACCAAGTATCATACCGAATATCCGGCGGTCGACTTCTCTTTAATTACCGGTACTTCGGAGCAGCACATTCATGCCGTTCTTCATTATGAGCAGAACGGAGCATTCGTGACCGGTCCCGTCGAACATCCCGATTTGGTTCAGGAAAACGTCATTGATGAGGAGCTGGTTCTTGTCACCTCGGTCTCCCATCCGCCTGTTAATTCCCTCCATGATATGCAGCTGGCTACGCTCCTCGTATTCCACAACGGCTGTTCCTACCGGGCAAAATTAAATCAGCTGCTCCATGATGAAGGTATATTGCCCGTTAAGCTGATGGAATTCGGATCGATTGAAACGATTATTGGTTGTGTAGGTGCCGGCCTCGGCATTGCTCTTCTACCGCGTTCAATCATAGCCGAGTCGGAAAAGCAAGGCCGAATCCGCTGCCATGAGATCCCCGGCAAGCATGCCATCGTCACAACCGTGTTCATCAGGCGCAAAGACGCTTTAATCACGCCCGCATTATCAGCCTTCTTATCGGAGATTCGAGCCCATTTTAGCTAAAGTACTGAATGAGGGCACCGCACCAGATCCTCAGTCTGTCACGGCGGAAGAAAGGTTGGCGCTCATTGAAGGGGCTAGCGAGCTCTGCTCAACGTTCTGAACAAGCCGTTAGAATTTATCTTCGCAGTTATCGAGGGTTGAACACCGAGAATTGGGGTTAGAGTAGACATTTTCTTATATTAGAAAGCTTGAGCAGATCAGGCTTTCTATTTTTTATGTAGGTGGATTTGATCTAGAAGAGGTATTCCCTTCTTAACCACCTGTATACATGTGGTTAAGAAGGGAATACTTGGAGAGAATCTGATCTGAAGGAGAAACGCAAATGAAGCCTGCTGAAAAAATATCGGGAACTCAATTATGTTTGTTAATTTTCTCCTTTATAGCCCCTATCGTCATTCTTATCATACCAGGTTTGGAGTCGAAGTCCTCCAAGCAAGATGCATGGATAACGATTTTTCCTGCTGTCTTGATCGGGTCATTAACGATTTGGGTGATGATCATATTGTCGAATCGCTACCCTGGTCTTTCGATTATACAGTACAGCTCTCAAATCATAGGGAAATGGCCTGCAAAATGCTTAGGTTGTTATTTTATTTATTACTGGATTAGTTATGATTTCGTCGTTCTTAATCAGCACATACAGTTTATTAATACCGTTCTGCTCATGAGAACTCCTGGTATCGTTGTCAGTCTAACGTTGGCACTCTTATGCGGTTTAGCAGCCTATATGGGTATCGAATCTATCGCAAGATCTAATGAGTATATTTCCTTACTCATCTTTGTTTTGTTGCTTCCACTCTTGATACTCATGCTCGCAGAATCTGATTCGGAGCGCATCCTTCCTGTGATGAGTCAAGGAATGGTTCCACTCCTTCAGGCGTCCATTTTCCCAACAGCTTACTTAAGTCAATTTTTTATTTTGGGGTGGCTTCTTCCTTATTTGAATCAACCGAAGAAAGCAACCAAAGTTTCGTTCATCGCATTGTTGCTTATCACAGGTATTCTCTTCATTGCTATTATACCTCTGATTATGATCTTTGGGCCGATAACCGATAATTTGACTTTTCCAGTGTTAGAAGTAATTCGGTATATAGGTATAACAGGAAGTTTTGAACGCTTGGAAGCTTTAGGGGTGGCTATATGGGTTATGGGTTGCTTTGTAAAAGATGCTCTCATCTGCTTTATTATATGTCTAAGTGTAAGCCATTTTTTTAATATTAGAAATTACAGGGACTTTGTATTCCCTGTAACACTTTTGGGAGCGATAGGATCGGTTTCGGTTTTTAAATTTTATTCCACCGATTTGACTACTCTTCTTAAATATTCTTATCCAAGTTATGCCATTTTCACACAATTCATTTTACCCCTTACACTTCTAATGATTGATACGATAAAGAGGCGCTGGAAGAAGTCAGTTGTTTAGATTTCATTGTTTTAAAAAGATTTTTCCGATGGGCTCAAAAATGAATCTCACAGGAGCTGTTGTGTTAATATGAACATGGGCAAGTAATAAAGAACCTAGAATCATACATAATCCCATCAAACAACTATATATAACAGCTACTTTAGGCTGTTTTTTATTTAGAAACATCTGAACTTTATAGTAAGACCAACCCAACGTGAAAATAACAAAAGTTGATATTTGCAGGACCATTATTATTCGGACTCCTTCTCGAAGGAAGAATGTACCATTCCCTCTCCTTTAATTATCAGGTTAACTTCAACCGATATATCTGCCTCTGGAAACCGAGTATCCCATTGGTTTTTCAAAAATGCCCACTTTTCAGGGTTATGCTTATAAATTTCTTGGCCAAAGCCCACGCTATCCACTTTATATTTCTTTTGGATTTTAAATATAACATCTTGGACTAGTTTCTTGGATGCATCTTCCAGCGCTTTTGTTATTAGCTTCAAATTCTTTGGTTCGTTAATATCCAGACCGGAATTATTCTCGACCAAACTTCCTTGAGCTTCCAGTTGAATTTTAAATTGTACAGAATCATGCCCAGTCTGCGTAATGATCTTGCGGTCAGCATGGGTTATCATCATCCCAACTTCCCCATTACCTTTGGGTAAATTTGCCGTGATTCGACCGAACTTTAGCTTGTCCGTCATCCACATCAGACCCAATGTTTCATTTATATCTAATAAACCGGAAAGTTTTAAATCTTTAAAAACGCCGGCGCCCGCTAATCTAAATAGTTGCTTATGTGGATCTTTGGAGTGGATTTCGGATTCAATTACCCCCACGACGGGATGAACCCCCTCACTTTCAGATGAAATAAAAAAATCCTTCAATGTTACTGCTAAATCATCTCCCGAATTTTCCATTTCCCTCACTGCTTCAATAGGCACTTGCTTTAAAGGATAATTTATTTGCAAAATATTCTGCCCTTCATTCCCTTTAACAACCATGATATAAGTCTTTAAGCGATTTCTTGGGTCGTGCGTAAAGATATCCAATACACCTTGAATTCCATGCTTAGCTAAACGTTCACTAATAAACACAATGCTGCGATGAGAGTAGAACAAATGGCGTGAGCTTTTCTTCTGAAGTTTTTGATGAATTTCATTTCCACTTTTTCCCTCTGCGGATATAACGTAAAATTTATCTTTGCTGCCGCCCCCTCCGCCACTCATTCCTCCTTCCGTAGATGGCGTTGCGATTTGAAGGGAACAGAGCATGTTGCCGTCGTCCGTCAGGTCCATCGCAGTACCCGTGACAAATGCAAGATCATTCATTTCCATACGATCCCAACAACCGCTAATAAAGACAAATACGAGAAGAATCATATATTTTAGTCTTCTCATCGCTTAACCCCCGATCGAAATTTCGCCCAAATCGGTATCCTTATCAAAACATCCTTCAAGCCGGTCAACTTAAATGGAGAGACTGGAGAAAAATAAAGAACCCCGAAGGAACGAAGGGAAGTCACGTGTAATATAATGCCTATCAATCCTAGAACAATACCGTAGAGGCCCAGTGTCCCCGCTAAGAATAACATTGGAAAACGAAGTAATCGGATCCCATTTCCAAAGCTATAGCGAGGAATCGTAAACGCCGAAATGCCAGTGATGGACACGATAATGACGACTGGAGCAGATATTAATCCCGCTTGAACCGATGACTGGCCAATAACTAAACCTCCAACGATACTTATGGTTGGGCCTATCTGTTTAGGCAGACGATTTCCGGCTTCCCGCAGGGCTTCAAATATGACTTCCATAAGTAAAGCTTCAATCACCGCGGGAAAGGGAACGGCTTCCCTCGAGGCAGCAATACTCAACACAAGATTAGTGGGTATCATTTCCTGATGGAAGGTCGTAATAGCTACATACAGCGGAGGTGCAAATATCGCTAAATTGATAAAGAGGAATCGAATCCATCGAACAAAGGTAGCGACTGGCCAACGACTATAGTAATCTTCACTTGCCTGAAGTCCTGTCCAGAACGTCATCGGAACAATAAGGACAAATGGGGTAGTATCCACAAGAATGGCAACTTTTCCTTCAAGTAATTCAGCAGCCACCACATCTGGACGTTCTGTGCTGTGAACTTGGGGAAATGGTGAATACGGTTGATCCTCAATAAATTCTTCGATATACGCCGATTCGAGTACACCGTCCACTTGTATGGAATTCAATCTTGTTCTAACCTCGTCAACTAATGTTTCCCGCACAATACCTTTTAGGTACGTAATGGCAATTCGAGTCTTGGACAGCTCTCCTAGGGTAATATATTCTACCTTTAATTTGGATGTTTTGAGTCTGGTACGTATCAGACTTATATTTGTTGAAATCTGCTCAATGAAGCCGTCCCTTGGGCCGCGTATAACCGGCTCGGATGAAGCTTCTTCAATACTTCTTTTGGATGAACCGGGAATTGAGACCGTTATCACATTGCTGCTACCTGTAATTAGAATGGCGGCATAACCCTCTAATAGGTTACGAATGGTTTCCGATACTTTTGTAGAGCTGTTCGTGGTTCCAACGGAGATCATCTCACTTTTAAGATCTCCTGCTTCCTTCGGAAATTTATCATTTGTTATGCTCGTGAGCATTGGTTTAATTACATGCTCATCAAGCATTTTTGTATCAATCAAGTTATCTATGTAAACAATGAGCCCTTGAAGGTTATGATTACCTTCGATCCTTCGGTATTCCAAGTCAGAACAATCCTGGAATGTTTCTCTTAAAATCTTTTCGTTTTGCTCGATATCCGATGTAAACTCATGATTATTGTCTTCCTCCAGGTTATTGCTTTTCATTGAGGGAAGGTTTTCATAATTATTGAATGTATCTTTACCTCTTATAAACCATCTCATGAAAACTCCTCCTGATTGACACAGTCACTGCTATTATTCCAAATAGAGTAAGACATATACGATGAATAAAGACGCCCCTTATAAAAACCAAACCCAGTGCCGTGTCGGCACTGGGTTCGATAAAAAAGATATTAAAGTGATTACTTCATCTTAGCAGCAAGCTGCTGGCGATATTCCAACACAGGTAGTCCGCCCCAACCCCAATTCTCGGTATCAACCTCTTCGATAACTACGAAGGTAGATTCTAACGGCTTGTTCAGAACATTGAGCAGAACCTCGCTGACCCCTTTGATGAGCGCCGCCTTTTCTTCGGCTGTGACAGACTGACTATCTGGTGTGGTACCCTCACGGGTCACTTGGATCGTAACGATCGGCATAATAATTCTCCCCTATTCGGAATGATATGTTTAGTTATTATTGTCTTAAAAGAATCGTTTGCGCCTGAATGATAGTTTCCTGCACGATACTCTCTGCACTTTGGCCAGAAGTAAGCATCCGCAAACCTTGTCCTGCCCACAAAGACATATAATCGGGATTATTTTGCTTGGCAGCAGCATTTCTAATATCCCTTGTCGCAGTATTTTGAGTAGGGAACGGAAGCGGCTCTACTCGGCTCTTCTCCCAAGTTTCGATAAATTCGTTAGTAACCCCTCTGGCCGGACGACCGGAAAACACGTTCGTGATCACTGTGCTCTCCTCGGTGCTGGCAAGCAGTTTTTGCCGATACGAGATATGCGCTCCTGATTCAACCGCAGTCAGGAAGCGCGTTCCCATCTGCACACCCTGTGCCCCAAGTGCAAGGGCGGCGACAAGCCCGCGGCCATCCATAATCCCTCCTGCCGCAATGACCGGAACATGAACACGGTCAACAATTTGCGGTACTAGGGCCATTGTGCCAATATTAGCCCCCATGGGACGATTGGAGATGTCAAATGTCCCACGGTGCCCCCCGGCCTCGCTGCCCTGAGCCACAATAGCGTCGCATCCCGCCTGTTCAGCAAGGAGCGCTTCATTGACCGTCGTCACCATTGTGACAATTCGAATGCCGGCCGCTTTGGCTTGCTCAGTCATATGTGCAGGAAGAACGCCAAACGCCGTGCTGACAACCGGGACCTTTTCCTCCAACACAACGGTGAATTGTTGCTCGAAATGATCTGGCGTTCGCACGGCTTCTCCCGCGACCAGCGGTAGCCCGAATTTATTTCGCATATCATTCAGTTCCCGTTGAACTTCTTCAGTTCTCCTATTGTCATCGGTAGCCTGAATAGCAAATAAATTCACTCCAAAGGGAGCGTTCGTTAACTTACGAATGTCTCGAATCGCACTGCGGATCGCTTCGGGCTCCATATATGCGGCTCCTAGTGTGCCAAGCCCACCCGCATTGGATACGGCCGCAGTCAAGCTGACCGTTCCAGGTCCACCTGCCATGCCAGCTAAGAAGATTGGGTAGCGAATATTGAAAATGCGACAAAGTTCTGTGTCAAGTTTCATATTCATCTTCCTCCCCTCACTTCCATCCCTCATCCTTGTAGGATAGTGTTTTGGCTTTTAATCGATTTGGAAGAAAGGTGCTTTTTTCATATAGATAATATCGATTTTCTCATGTAGGGGGCCGTTTCGTTCAGTTCTTTCCTTAAGCTCCAGCCATTCTGAATCATCCAGAAAAGCTTGGAAGTTCTGTTCACGGGATGCCGCGTCCTGATGCTCAAGTACGTAATACAACCGATCCTTTGATTCGTCCACATCTATCCAAAAATTAGTTACCTTCATGTCATGCTTAGCAAAAATTCTTATCGTATCATCCCGAAATCGATCCAGTATCGCTTGCATGCGGCCGGGAACAACTTGGTAAATCCGCAGTTCATACAGCATAAACGCCATCCTCCTTTTCTTAATTCAGTATTTGTCCCCATTCCAAAGATTATTTACGGCTTACCACTGTCCGGCATTTTGACCGCCATCGACATGAAGAATCTCTCCAGTCACGAATTGTGCGGATTCTAGATACACAATGGCATTAACAATATCCTGAACCTCGCCCATTCGGCCCAATGGGTGCAATTTAGCCAAAAAGTCGTGTGTCTCAACCGAATGCATCGGCGTCTTAATAACCCCTGGTGCGACTGCGTTCACACGAATGCCCTTGTCCGCATACTCAATCGCCAGCGATTTCGTTGCCGCATTCAAGCCCCCTTTGGTCAATGCGGTAAGTACGGCTGGCATGACTTTAAGAGACTGCTCTGCGCCTCCGCTTGCTGTGATGTTGACGATATGACCGGAACCCGCCTTCAACATCTCGGTCAGCGCACGCTGAGTAACTTGGAAGAATCCTACCACATTGATGGACAGTATCGATTCAAAATCCTCTTCAGTGAAGTCCGTGAATGATTTCCCTATAAAAATACCGGCACTGTTCACCAGTGTGTCGATACGTCCAAAACGCGAAAGTGCTTCGCCGATTAAGCGTTCAGCTATTTGGGGATCTGAAATATCACCGGCAACATATGCGACACGCGCGCCTGTCGGATCCATCTCTTTTGCAGCCTCTACCAGCGCTTGTTCGCGGCGCCCACTGATGACTACATTGGCTCCTCGTTTCACCAATTCAATTGCCACTGCTTTTCCAATACCGCTGCTTCCACCTGTAATTACTGCTACTTTACCTTGAAATTTCATTTTATCATTCTCCTTGATCCAAGATTAACTTGTACCGTGCAGCTTAACTATTTTCAAACGCTTTTATAAAATCATTAGGAGATTGTAGACCAGATAAGCTGACCTTCTCGTTGATAACAAAATAAGGCACCCCTCTGATACCTAGCTTCTCCGCATTGCGCTGTGCTAATTCCACCTTTTCGATCCCATCGCCTTTAATAAGCCGCCTTTTGAGCTCACCAGCATCGTCAGTGATCCCGTTTGCTCTTGCTATTTCCACAAGTTCATCCACATTACCGATATCGATCCCATTTTCAAAATAAGCCGTATATATTTTCTCGATCAATTGTTCTTGTAAGTTCTCTGGCGTAATAGCTATTAACTGATGGGATAAGGTAGTATTCGGTGTATATTTCACACTATCCATGTTATATATAAGGTTGAAATGTGCACCGGTTTCATTATACTGCTTCATTCTTGCTTCGAATTGAGGAACCCCGCCTAATCTGCCAATCATAACCTGACGATAATCTTCTCCTTCAGGACGAATACCAGGATTAATCTGAAAAGCATGCCAACGAACAGTTGCCTTAGTGCCTTCTGGCAATTGTTTCAAAGCAGTTCGCAGACTGCTAGTTCCCATACGACACCAGGGACACATCGTATCCATATAAACATCAATGATCAAGTCTTTCATTAGTCCACCACAACTGGCTTTACCGTTTTAATATGATTCACGTAATCGATGCTGCTCTGTGCTAATCGTTCATCCGTAACGATAGAAGTGTCGTTCAGTGAAAAGTGAGGCAGATAAGAGGCACTAATAAAATGAGCAAGTGCTTCTATAGGTCGTAATATTTCTCGAAGGGTAAAGCGATTGAACCCAGTTGCTTGATACGACTCTTCCGTACCATAGGTCGAGATCGCAACACCGATTTCTTTACCCGCTGTTTTTGTGCCATCCGGACCATAAGCCCAGCCGTATAGCAAGACAGAATCAAACCATTTTTTGAGTAATGGCGGTGTGCTGTACCAATAAAGCGGATATTGAAAAATAATCCGGTCGTGCGCTTCAATCAATTGCTGCTCTCTAGCAACATCAATATTTTCGTCTGGGTACACTTTATATAATTCATGAATCGTGATATCGTCATGCTTTTGCAATTCCTCCACCCATGCTTTATTCCAGTTGGATGCGTCGATGTTCGGGTGAGTAACGATTACTAAAGTTTTCATTTTATTTGCTCCATTTCATTATTGTTTTTAGAAATCATTTTTAATTTACAAACAGGTTCCTGTATGATTTTCATTTGTTAGCGAAAAATGATACGTTTTGCATAAATATACTTTCTTGCTTCTTAACTAAGGGTCCATCAAGTTCTGAGATTCGTTTTACTTCAATCCATTCAGGATCGTTGCGGAAACGATCATAGTTAAGGTTACGCATTTCCATATTGGCATGCTCAACAACATAATAAAGACGGTTATTCGCTTCATCTGAATCTTCCCAGAAATGCGTCACTTTCATACCATGATTCATAAATAATTGAATAACATGATCTCTGAACCTGTCTTGGATAACCTTCATCTTACCTGGATTTACATCATATACTCGCAGCTCATATAGCATCTCTTTCCTCCTCCATTTATAAAAAAATGTTTGTTTACTACTTAACTTTGCCAGTAATATCAAAGTGTTAGTGAGGCGAATAGCTCAGCTCCAGCCATTTTCAGTATTTGTCCGTATTCCAAAGATTACTTACGGCTTACCACTGTCCGGCATTTTGACCGCCATCGACATGAAGAATCTCTCCAGTCACGAATTGTGCGGATTCTAGATACACAATGGCGTTAACGATATCCTGAGCCTCGCCCATTCGGCTCATTGGGTGCAATTTAGCCAAAAAGTCGTGTGTCTCTACCGAATGCATTGGCGTTTTGGTGATGCCTGGCGCGACTGCGTTCACGCGAATACCCTTGTCCGCATACTCGATCGCCAGCGATTTTGTTGCCGCGTTCAAGCCTCCTTTGGTCAGTGCGGCAAGTACGGATGGTACGGCTTTAAGGGGCTGCTCTGTGGTTCCACTTGCCGTGATGTTGACGATGTGGCCGGAACCCGCCTTCAACATCTCGCTCACCGCACGCTGAGTAACTTGGAAAAATCCTGCCATATTGATGGACAGTACCGATTCAAAATCCGCTTCAGTGTAGTCTGTGAATGGTTTCGCTATAAAAATGCCGGCATTGTTCACCAGCGTGTCAATACGTCCAAAGCGCGAAAGTGCTTCGCCGATTAAGCGTTCTGCTACTTGGGGATCTGAGATGTCGCCGGCAACATAAGCTACATGCGCGCCTGTCGAATCGATTTCATTTGCAGCATCAACCAACGCTTGTTCGCGGCGGCCATTGATGACTACATTGGCTCCTTGTTTCACCAGTTCAATTGCTGCTGCTTTTCCAATACCGCTGCTTCCACCTGTAATCACTACTACTTTATCTTGAATATTCATTTCACCATTCTCCTTTGTTATCTACCTATTAATAGGTAGTTTGTATTTAAAAAAATATCAGATCTTCTAATCTGCTCATTCAATATACAATGATTCTATTATCCTGCATAATACAGAATAATGATGTCGGGCATCTCAAATACAGATATCTAAACCTTCACATACATATGTCATTCAAAAATTGTTTTACTTCACAGCTTTCTTATAGGTTGTACTATAGTCGCGGCGAGACGAACAATTTGATATACTTAATCTCACAAGTGAAATATATTTCTTTTCAATGGAGGCTTCACATGTCTAATTCCAGTATGTTTACCATGGCGATGTACCGCCCCCATCCGGGTAAAGAAGGCGAACTAGCCGAGATTGTCAAAGGACACGTCCCGAATCACGGATTTTACGCCAGTAACGCTGCAGTCTGTAGACGGTACGCTGATTGAAATATTCGAATGGTTGTCCGAGGAAGCCAAGGACAAAGCGCATACATCTCCGAAAGTATGGCCGATATGGGAAAACATGATGAAAGTTGCCGAGTTGGTAAGCCTTTCATCGTTGCCTGAAGCGGACAAGCCGTTTCCGAATTTCAAAAGAGTCACCCTATAACCAGCAATGTTGCGTAAGAAACCTTCATGATAACTTGGAGGTTTTTTTGTATGAGCAAAACAGTACGCCCCGTTTGAAACTTGCAAGATTGAAAATGGTGAGTTGTGGAGGAATATTCGTCCAATCTATCGGAGGAATGAATCATACATTGAATAAGATGATTCATTAGTCGAAAGGTGGGAGTTACCGGTGGAAGACAATCAGGCGTTAGGGAATTCTGGACAAAAAGTCGAACATACGCTTTACAATCTGACTAAAGATATGTATTTGGAACTCCTAAAAAAAGCGATTTTATTTGAGATCTGGCATGAAGATGCCGAACGATATCAGCCTTTGACACCGGATATACAACTTCATCTTCCTGCTGAATTAATGATTCAACTGCGTGCCCAGGATTTGGAGGTTGTTAAACGTTTTCATCCCAACCGTGATGTGCGCCGTATTGGTTTTGACTGGCCTCCTGTCGCTCATAGCATGATCGGCAGAGTTCGCATGGAAAATTTGCAGCAATGCATGCAGACCGTATTGAATGACAATATAGAGGGCGATTTTGTAGAAACCGGGGTCTGGAGAGGCGGAGCTTGCATTTTTATGCGAGGTTTTCTCAAAGTTAACGGGATCCAGGATAGAAGTGTGTGGGTGGTCGACTCTTTCGAAGGATTGCCCAGACCGGAATGTGCGCAAGATAGCGGCGATATTCACCATACTTTTGATTTTTTGAAAGTTTCTTTGGAAGAGGTAACAGAAAATTTTCGAAAATATGATCTCTTGGATGGTCAAGTCCGATTTCTAAAGGGGTGGTTTAAAGACACTTTACCTTCCGCTCCGATTAATAAGATAGCGGTGTTGAGATTTGACGGAGATATGTACGGTTCGACCATGGATTGCTTGTATAATCTGTACCCGAGAGTATCCAAAGGCGGATTTATTATCATTGATGACTATTGTCTGCCGAATTGCGCTGCCGCTGTCAACAACTTCAGAAATATACACGGAATTAATGACCCGATGTATTTGATTGAAGGATGCGGCTGTTATTGGCGGAAAATGGAATAGACGCGGCAAGGGTAACAATTATGTCAGAACAGGATCTGCTCCGAGAAGCCAAATAAGTTTACTGGCAAAATTCACATGACTAACTCCAACAATGAGAAAAACCCCCATTGTTGCTAAACATAGCAATTTTACCATAAATGGTTACTATCCGCATAGTTTCCCGTAACCTAAACAGGCTGCCAATAATGCTGGCAGCCTGTTGTCATGGCACTATCGTTTTCCGTAAGATCAAAAGACTACTCTTGAGACTCTTTCTTTTTCTAAGAATCATTACCATTTTTAGAATTATTCAGATAAGATCCCCCAAAATCTACCCCGAATGGGGGATTGTTATTAATTACTGTTCCGATAGAATTAATCTAATCAGGATACATAACGTATGAACAATCAATCGAAATGATCCGACATTGATTGATTAGTAGGAGGCGAAAAAATTGTGCACATCTGATCAAATGAAATTCGTTGTACAACTCTCTAATGGAAAAATCATTAGTCAACCCATGCCGTACAAGGATGCCCAACAAGTATTTATTAATTTGTTCGATCAAGTGAGTGGAATATTTCTCGTTACCTATGATCCGAGTAAAGATGAAACCCAATATTAATAGAGGTGACTAGAAGATTAGCGAAAAAACAACCCCCACCGATATCGGATATCGCGGGGGTTGTTTTTTTGCTTTTTCGTATAAAAAGTGATGGATTAATCCTGAATAACGGTAATGTTAGATTCGCCGCCTGAATAGATTCGGTTTGTTCGCGGGTTTAGCACCGTGGCACCTGATCTCTTGGTGAGGCGAAGAATTGCGATACGCTTCAGAGTGCTGCCGTTATAGACATTAAGCGGAGATGCTCCGGTCTCCCGAAACTCCGAAATGAATAAATGGTTCGTACGCGGGTTGATCAGCATATTTGTTGAAGAAGGAATAGTTAAGGTTCTGATCACACGATCAAGTCTGCCATCAATGACAAACAACCGCCCCTTTATTGATATTTGCGCGCTTGATACATAGATTCGGTTCGTCACAGGGTTAAGTGTAATTTCACTTTGAAGTCTGCCGAGTTGTATATTGTGTATTCGATTCGTTCGCAGGTCCAATACAGAACAGAATCGGCTTAGGTTGTTTGCAATATAAAGGCGGTTTGTCCTCGTATTTAAGGCGGGAGCTATGACTGGATTTCGCCCCACTTTGACAGATGTCAGAATGTTATTCGTACTTCCGTCAATAACTGATACTGTATCTTTGCTGGTGTTCGTCACATAAATTCGGTTCGTTCTTTCATCAATTGTAATTTCTGAAGGACGTCCAATAAAAGGGATTCTTTGTTGGATCTTGTTGGTACTCCCGTTTAGAACTGCAACATCGGCCTTTTTAGACGATAAGGATATGGTCGCTATATAGATCAGATTCGTTCGGGAATTAAGCGCGATTTCATCACAGCGTTCTCCCACTTTTACTGTTGTGATGATCCGATTCGTGCGGCCGTTAATAACGGAAACAGTACCATCAAAGAAGTTAACAAGATAAATACGGTTCGTTCTCGTATTGACTGCCATTTGGAAAGGCAATTGTCCCGTTTTCAATGTTGCTATGATTTTGTTTGTGTTCCCATCCAGAACACTCAAATCGTTTTCGCCTTGTAAAAAGTACACGCGATTCGTCACTGGATTAACGACGATGTTGGAGACCGGGCTTTTTACAGGAATAGTTGCTATTATGCGGGGTGTTAGCTTATAGACTCGAGGCTTCAAGACGTGCCAAGACTTTCGCTTCATTCTGTCTCCCCTTCCAGCAGGCCGATGCTTCATTCAGTATATTCATACTGTTCTGAAAGGGAACTATTTGGCAACGTATCCACAAGAAAGGCCGCCCATTATGGAAATAAGCAAAAAGGCCGCCCACTCAAGCTTATGAACTTGTTTGGGGGCAGCCCTTATTTTATTATTCAAATATCGTGACAGCAATGTTTTAAAAAATATGCACCGCAGCTTGATTGGAGATGATGGATATTTCACCCAATGCGGCGGTGTGAATTAGTCGCAACACTCGAAGAACCTACAACCGTCTCCTATTTATTTCCCTTTGCTCACCCAGAACGTGATGCGGTCGCCATTTTTGACGACAGTGCCGGGAGTTAGGTCTTGCTTAAACACGACTCCCTTAACCGCGGCAACATTCGATTCCAGGAAAAACTGGTATCGAAGCCCGGAGGCAATTGCCATCTTCTCGGCATCCTCCCTTGTATAAGTGACCAAATCAGGAACGACGCCCGCCTTGGCTTGTACTTCGTCATTGACTGCCGGCTGAACTTCGGCGTCAATAGGCGTCCGCGTCGGCGCACCTGTTTGAGCCGGCATCCCGGATGCCGATGCTGCAGGCTTAGAAGCCTCGGTACGATTCATTGATGTCTTTGTAGAAGCGGGCGTCGGAATTGTCTGCGGCTTAGGGTCTGGACTCAGTGACAGCCAGAGCAGTAGAACGAATACTCCGAAGACGGCCGTAGAAAGCAGATGCCACTTGCGCAGCTGAATCGATTCGCGGAACAGCTCGCTGAGTTTCGTTATTTTGCGGTCAGTAGCCTTAATTATGCGCGCCTGAAGCTCCCTGGGCTCATGCTCCTCTGCCTTTTGCTTCTCAGCCCTCCGCACCCCGGTTTTAGGCGCTACAAACTCATGTACGGTGGTTTTCCGCTTCCGTCCGTTTGATGACTTCATATCTTTAGCCGGTAATGCCGATGTAAGAAGTTGCGTCTTCCTCTCGTTTTTGATACCGAGTATTACTTCCAGTTCCTGTTGAAAATCAGCAAGCGTGCATGTCCCTTCATACGCCTTGCAGGCCAAATCTACGGCACGTTCCCGAGTTTCATCCGAGAAATCCGCAAACGACCGATTCAGATCGAATGCGTATGCACGAATAGAGGATGTCGGAATATCCGTTTTGGCACACAGCTGGTACAGAAGCAAAGCCAGCCCCGGCACACCGCGTCGTCCGTTCTTCCCTTCCGTCCAATAATTCATGATTCGCAACCGGCCATTATCTTCAATCCATAAATTTTCCGCGTCAACCGAACATTCAAGCAGTCGATTGAGGCGAGTTTCTCTAATGCCCTTGGCCAGCTCGTACACATACGTAAGCGCCTTGTGACCCGTAATCTCCAAGACACTCAGTCGATCAGACAAAGGACTTCCCGTTAACGCTTGAACAATAGCGAACAACGTTCCGTCTTCTGAACCTGCGTCGAGAATATGCATGAAGTGCTCGTCGGACAACTGGGATGCTTTTCTCATCCATCCTAAGGTTTCCTGATGCGCTGATTCGTCTGTCTCTTGGCAAGTATATAGAAGAACATCGCGTTTGAAGGTCAGATCCATCCCACTTATCCACAACCCGTTCGCCATCCTCTTGAGCGGTTGATTGAGCGTATAGCGGTTTCCGATGATAACCATTGGCGTCCCCCCCTTATACGCATAGTTATTCGCTTATCATCTATATTTTACGTCACTACTGGTTGTAATTCCCAAAATCGTTAGTGATTAATAACCCCTTCGTGCACGTATTAACATTCCCCTTCTTGGAAATATATAGTTCATGAATCTTTTTTTCATTAGGTGATATTTTTGAAATGAGGTAGCCAAATGTTTAATCAAGTTATTCAATGGTTTGTTTTTGTTGTTTCTTTAATTATTTTACTCATAATCTTAAAGAAATCACTTATCAGAGATTCTTTAATCGTATATCTAATTACCGTATTTTTTAGCAGTTTTATTCCCGTAATTCTAATTGAACAGCATTATTATGAACATCCCGTCCGATTTCTCAGTCAATACTTCTCATCAGCGGTTTTGTTCGATTATCTTGCATTTCCAACGTTAAATGTTCTTTTCAACCTAACAACGAAACAATCGAAGCTTGTCGGGGTATTGGCACAGGCTGTTTTGTATAGTGCTCTAATGACAACAGTGGAGTTCATTTTAGAAAGATATACCGAATTAATTAAGTACTATACTTGGACCTGGATGCACTCTTTTGTAACCTTAATTGCATTTTTTTTGATCGTGAGACTGTTAATCTCCCTTATCCGAACAGCGGACGAAAGAGAAAGAAGTAGAGTTGGTTGAATCAGCGGTGTATGACAAGTAATATCTAATTCACCAACCATTAATTGATTCACATTTTCAAATTGTATTAAATACCGTATTTGAACTTTACTCATTTATGTTTAAATAACTTCATCTTTTGGTACTTCATCAGCTGTTTAAGTCAACGAGTATGTTTTGCATCTACTCCGTTATTAAGGTTGCTAACATCCCTACATGGAGTCACCCAGTATGAACATCTAAATGATCAACCAATGTTTTGGCTTCCCTACGCATTAACATGATCATCAAAACGATGCTTACGATGGAAGATATGATAATCAAGATGAAAGGCAGCCTGGGATCGATGGTATACGTCCACCCCCCGATTATGCCAGATGGAGAGATGCATAGTAAGACAAGAACTTGCAGAATCGAAAACATTTTGGCACGTTGTTCGTCATCTATGGAATTTGCTACAACCGCCTCCAGATAGGGACTTGAAATAATGCTGCCAGCAGCGGCAAGCATTGTACTGATTATCACCTGAGTAATTTGCCCAGGGGCAACGGCAATTAATATAATTTTTGACACGATTGCAAGTGAAAATCCCCATATCATGTAACCTTGTGCCTTATTCTCTTTTAAGCGCGGAACAACGAGGAACATTAATGCGAGCATTGCTAAGGAAGATACCGCTGGAAATATTGAAATGAGTGCGTCGCTAATATTCAAAGCTTCAACAAGATAAATCGAGAGATATGTATTTTGCAAAGTTACTTGAAAGTTAAAGGAAATGTATACACCAAAGACAATCATCAACGCCCGGTTTGACAGGATGGTCTTAACTGTATCGATATAAGCTTGAAAGGTGTCCTTCAGATTATAAGATGCGCTCTCTTTTCTTTTTCGGATTCCAATCTCCGTCTCATGAGTGGCGAAGTTTCGGGCGAAGAACATCACCGTTAAGCTAACGCAGAAAATGGCGTACATCATGCGCATTGCAGGGATAAGTGTGAAATGATTAACCATCAGTCCACCTAGCGGAGCGAACAATCCCCCGATCACCCCGATGAGTTGCAGAATTCTAAATACATTAGATCGATCATTTTGAGCGGTATCTTCCACCAACAAACAGTACCATGCTGTATTGGGTACCCTAAGGAAACTGTTAAATACCGCGGCAATCAGAAAATACCAGAAATTTTGCGATACAGCCCAGATAAGTGCGGCGGCACTCCAACTTACAAGATCGTAATAGAGAAGCGCCCGGCGCCTACCCATCCGGTCCGTAAGGTATCCACTGATGAAAGAAGTAAAGATCTGCATAATCAGTCCCACCGAAGTAATTAAACCGATTTGTCTCTCACTGACTCCCAATTGAAACATATATACTGTCGCATACGTTGTAAGCATACTGTACGGTAAAATAAACATCGGTTCATATATTAAGCAGCCTCTAGCGTTCCCTTGGATTTTCTTAAACACACGAATCCTCCTAAACATTGCCTAAAATAGACGCTATGTATAAACTACAGAATGAGATATTTCATCACGAACAAATTCATAGGCTTTCTTCCGTTTCTACCAAATAATCTTCTAGGAAATTCGATTCAGTTATTAAAATCATCCCTAACACCCTCTTCTCTACACTTATTAAGCCACATGAACTCACTCCATTGTTAATTTCATTTTCCTTCCTCCGGTAATTTCGAAATTATTATTTTCGTAAAACGATACAGCTCTATCGAACTCTGGAAGAGCATATAGAGAGTAACTTTCACACAAAGATAAAAAGCCAATAGTTTGCTCGTTAATTTCATCAATTGCCTTAAATACTTTATAAATTCCTGACTCCAGATAATGTTTACATCTATCCATTGTACCTGAGACAATAAATAAATCTGGTGAGTTATTATTATTATACAATCACTTCCAGCATTCCCACAAAAATAATAAACGTTCACCCAATAGAGTGAACGCTACTAATTATGATACAAAATAAATGACGAATGTTTCGCTCCAACTTGATTTCACTAAAAGTATCTCAACTATTTTTGCAAAGAAAACAATTTGCGCACTTGCTCATTCCTCAACCAAAGGCCTCCCCAAACCAACACTGCAAGATAACAGGGAAAAAGGATCGTAGAAAAAAGTGGGGCATCTAGTCGAACCTGTGTCGCAATCACACCGCCAAAATATCCGGTCAACATTATTGCACCTAAGATCGTTGTACGAGGTAATGCATATAGAATAGTAGAAAGAAGTCCGAGTATGCCAATCAAAAAAATATGATGTTCCTGGTAACCAAGTGATACGGTAGAATCAACAACAAACGCAGGTTTAAATAATTTCATGATACTGTCAAGCAGCATAAACAAAATCGCTATTCCGCTCATCACTCTTGCCGTCCATAGTCGGCCTTTAGAAATTGTTCTTGTCATCGTCCATCTCTCCTTTTAACTGACTCACTATTGATTACAAAACTATAGAAACACAAAATTGTCCTTCTATGAATACAACGAGTGAACAATGGTGAAATCGACAAAGGAAGAAAATACTTTTTTTATATTGTTTTTTAGCTTGTGAGGCCGAGAACCTAGTCCCACACCTTTGGACGTTCAATTCCTGCTGTTCTCATATAATCCAATAGTTGACCAGTGTGAACAGATTCGTGGTAAGCAATTCTCATCAACATATCTCCTAAAGTTCGAACATACCCCACATCGCTTCGATTAATCTCTACATTGGATAGATCTTCTTCAGAAAACGATTTAACCGTATTTATAAATTGGTTTCTATATGTTTGAGCAAAAGTTAGCTCATCTTTAACTGTTGTAAATATCCGCTTTTCAAATGGTGAATCGTAAGAACTCAAGCTTCCTTTATTAAGCAATGCAAGGTGATAATAATGCTCACTGTCCAAAACATGACGGATCTTATCTTTAATACTCAAAGCGTTGAGGTCTGGTTTCCATTCTAGACTTTTCTCAGGAATACTTTCCCACACTTTTATACTTCTACGTCGAACTTCTTCAAAATTCAATAATATTACTTCTATAGCGTTCATGAGTATCATTCCTTTCTGATTTCAGTGACTTTTATCATTCTATCAGAACGTACGTTCTAAATATAGTCCCTTTTTGGTACTTGCCCACTAAATACTAAAAAATAGTCGGTACCATTCCCCCATCCATACGGATTGGAGAACCTTTAAATGCGGATGCATAAGGACTACATACAAATGCAGTTAGTCTACCTATTTCAATAGGCTTGATAAATCGCTGTATTTCAGATTGAGGCAGGTTTGTAGTCATAAATTCTTTCTCTTTTTCTGAAAAAGTCATATCTTCATTAGGGTACATACCCGCAATTATTTGATGCACATTTTCAGAAAGTGTTGGTCCAGGCATGATCGTATTGACTGTAACTTCTGTTCCTATTGTTAATTTAGATAAGCTTTTTGACAAAGATAATAGCATTGATTTTGTCATACAATACTGAGGCATTAGTCCTGAAGGCATAATTGCTTCTTCACTCGCAATAAAGATAATGCGGCCATAATCATTTTTCAACATTTTAGGTAAATAAAATTTAGATAATCCATTTGCAGAAAGAACATTAGTACGGAAGTATTTTTCCCATACTTCATCGTCAACGTCATCATATTGCTTAATTTCATAAATACCCATATTGTTAACTAAAATATCAATATTGGGGTATTTATCAAATAAAGCTTCTCTTTGCCCAATATCCACAATATCGGCTGTTGCATTTTGAGGAGAAGTAGCCGGGAAATCTGACTTCATTTCATTTACAGTTCGTTCCACCTCTTCATAATTTCGTCCATTAATTAGTACATGAACACCTTCTTTGGCAAGTTCAATGGCAATTGCTTTACCTATCCCTTTCGTTGATCCTGTAACTAAGGCTGTTTTATTGTTTAATCCCATATCCATCATAAATTTCTCCTTTTAATTTAAACTTCTTTAATATCGAGCGAGGGGTCTGCCAGGTACTCTCGTGCTTGCTCATGTCTAGCTTGTGTCAACAGATGCTTGAAGCTCGTGTTTTCGTCAGTAAGCCGGCGCTGCAAGGTACGATCGCTCATACTGAGCTCCTTTGCGACAGCCTGAATGTCGGGGCGCCCTCCTGTGAGGCTGCGTTTCATGATCCATTTGACCATCTCGGGTAATGAGCGGCTGCGCTGCTGTTCATCGAGCGATCGGTCCAGAACGGGAGTCAGGATCTCCAGCAACTCTTCATTGTACGAGACAAAGGGGCGGTCCAAATCGCTTCGATGTAGCGTCAACCGGTTACAATTTGCACCAATCCGGACACGGCATCCGAAATAATCTTCAAGGGCTTGTACATCTCCCATTGCGTGCGAAAATTCGACGAACCGCGCCGTCAAAGGTTGACCTGTGCCCCGGCGGCCAAGCTCCAGAAGAAATGCCAGCGTGATACCAACAAGCAACGACGGAACGGGTTGCTCAGTATTCA
Organism: Paenibacillus sp. Soil724D2; assembly: GCF_001427935.1. Taxonomy (NCBI): domain Bacteria; kingdom Bacillati; phylum Bacillota; class Bacilli; order Caryophanales; family Paenibacillaceae; genus Paenibacillus; species Paenibacillus sp. Soil724D2. Next base: position 12,739 of record NZ_LMRY01000019.1, on the reverse strand, counting down.
GCCATTCCAGTTCGATTATACAGTGCTCTCCCTCCTCGGTAATACGTAAGCTTTCGGGGGGACACAGTTGTTTATACCGAGCCATTCGGTTTATAGCGTCGCGGTAGTCACGAGCGTGGTAAGTCGCTAAGACGGTCGGTGGGTACTTCGCTGTTTCAAAGACGGTCGCAAGCTTGATGATTCCTTTGGCAGTATCACCAATGAGATCGGAATAAGCCTGCCAGATCGCGAAATATTGGGCAGTGGTGACTACTGGTTCAGTAATAATGGTGAGCGGCAGTCGTGCTTTGCGAGCTACGTCGTGGGCGGCAATCCCTATTTGACGCAATCCTGCCCAAAATCCTGGCGGGATTTTAATACGGTCAGATGTATGAGACTTCATACATACAGGCCTCCTTTAGCTACTTACATATTCATATATTCTCCATTAGCTCAACAAAATTCGTTAATGTACATGTTTTCGATACTTTGCCTTTTCATAACCGCAATAAATGTGAATGTATAATAGTTCCTTCCACTCCACATTATAAGAGTACACCAAAAAAAGGAGTGATTTTTTCCATGGCAAACAATAACACATTAGTTGTTCCTCAAGCAAGAGCGGCTTTAAATCAAATGAAATTTGAAGTAGCTCAACAATTAGGAATACCTCTACAACCAGATGGTTACAATGGAAATCTCGCTACACGCGACGCAGGCTCTATCGGTGGCGGTATTACAAAAAGATTGGTACAAATGGCTGAACAACAACTGCAAGGCTTTCAACGTTAATTCTTTGATGTAGGATCAAGTGCAAAAAGACTCCAATCACCTATCCTCCTACTGGTGAATGTAGTCTTTTTTATGTTGATCAAAATCTATATTATCATCATTACTCTCCAATGAAATCGGGATTAATAACCTAATGTCAATTCGACCACTGACTAGTGAGTGCAGCAGGTTTAAGCTTTGATTATTCCCAGTATTCTTTCATAAGGTCTGATACCCAGTATGGTTGCTTGATCTCTCCTTTCGGGGCAAATTCCTTCATTACAGGCTTCAAGTCCAACACGGGTGTCCCGTTTATTGCATCAAGACCTTTTATGTAAATATTTTTTCCCTCGCGCTTTAAAACCTCTACTGTAGTTAACCCCAGTTTGTTCGGCCTATTTTTACCCCGCTGTGCAAAAATCCCTACTTTAGGGTACTCTTTATTATTCCGAGGGTGTCTGGCATCGAATTGAATATTATCATCTTTCACTTGATTAAAATAGAAAATGACTTCTAGATGGGAAAAATCCTCGATCCCCTTTACGCTTTCTTCGCTAAATTCGCTTGTGAGTTCAATAGTGGATACAACATTGCCCCAATAATCATCTTCTATTACTTCTCTACTGTTTCTGATATATGCAATGGGTGTAACGCTGAACATAAGTTCCCTCCTAATATACTGGATAATTTACTTGTGATTATTAAAACTTAATAGTTTTATACCTTTAAAACAACTCCAATGTTAATCTTCTTTTTACACTAAGAAATAGATTTAGAAACAATAAACGCCTCGTTTTAAGAGGCATTCTTATTTATTGATTACTTATAATATGAGGTTGTTAGTGGTATAAAAACACCAGTTTCTGCTGTATCCTTGTCGGTTGCATAGAGCACAGTAACTTCATCTAGTCCTGCGATATTAGCTTCTATTACTTTCAAACCATCATTAACCGTTACAGTATCTTGTTTTAATAATCTTGAGTCTCTATCTATAATTTTAATATCGACATCAGTTCCAATAGCAGCTACTTGCAAGTAAAGGGATTGGAACTTTTTCTTAGGTTTCAACGTGAAGTTAGAGTCTGATGTCCCTATCTGTCTAATAACTTCGATATAATCCTTGCTTTTGTATTGTGTTAATTTAGGATCTTTGACAGCTTGATAAAAGACTTGATCGGCGTTAATAGGAGTGCCCTCAACTTTTTCACCAAATAATACGCTGCTAGTTGCAGCATCATAATCGACAGCGACATTTAAAGAATTTGCAATGGCTCTGGCTGGTAAGTATGTGTTTCCGTTAAAGGTAATAGGAGTAACTACATTTCCATCTGCATCTAACAATTGTACCTGTTTCCCATTTACTTTTACTTTTAGGTCATTGTTTAAATAAGCTTGGATTTCCTCCAAATTTGCACCTGCATAAACACCTGCGCTAGTACTGAGTAGAAGGGAAGCTCCAATAAGAGTTATAATCGATTTTTTCAAGTTGATTTCAATCCTCCTTAATTTTCAACATAATGAAGACACCATTTGATAATACCACAATTTTCCATAAACATGAACGATAGCTTTAGCTTGCTCATAAAGTTATTTCCTACCACTCATAACTGCCCTCCCACACCCCATTCATCTTGACGCTGCTTCTGGAGATGCCTTCTTTGTGGAAGCCGGATTAAACTCACCGAAAAAACTTTTGTTTTATAAAATAAAATTTCACATATGTTATTGAATGTTGAAATATTATTTTGTATGCTAAAAGCAGCCGAAATTTTTTATAACATTTGCCAAGAGAAAGGAAGAAAGGAGGCCAGCGTTTATTCGGCTTTCATGTAAGCGAATACATTCCGAGAAGGAAGTGAATCCCATTGAAGAAATCTTTTCAAAGCGGTGCAGCATCAATCCCTTTTACCATGGCCTTATTATTGTTCTTGAGCACAATCATGTTTAGTGTACCTATTGCTAGCGCGGACACGGAAGCTGCTTTGAGCGCAGATGTGCAGGCGTTAGCCGGCGTGCAGGCTGCCGTCGGTGTGGAAGGCTTTGAGCAAACGGCTAATCTCTTCTCTTCCTCGGCGAGGGCGACGGCAAGCATCGGTCTTATCAGCCGACCGGAAACGATTTATTACGGCTATCATACTGTAAAATTGTCCTACGATTTTACAGGCACGACCGGAACGTCGGCGGCTTACGTCAACTTCAAGGATGCGGACGGCACAACAGGCAGAACGCTGCAGGGACTTCCGAAGAGACTCGGCCTCTGGGTGTACGGCGACGGCAATAACCATTGGCTGCGCGTTCAAGTCAAAGATTCGGCGGGAACTGTCTCCGCGCTTGACTTCACCACCAGCAATGGACTGAACTGGACCGGCTGGAAGTACATCACAGTATCCGTTCCGAGCTCGTTGAGAGCTCCGATTAAGCTGAATCAAATCTATGTCGCGGAGACAAAAGATAACAACAAAAACAAAGGTGCGCTTTATTTGGACCAGTTGACGGCGTTTTACACAGATTCGACCGTTTATGGGCTCGATTTGGTAGATCTACCTTTTCTTCAGGTTGGGGAATCGAAGAAGGCGCAAGTATTCGCGACTTACCAGAACGCAGTGGAGCCTGTCCCTGTTACAAGCGGGCTATCCTTCCGCAGTAGCAACGAGCAGGTCGCAATAGTCGACACAAACGGCACAGTCCGGGCACTGCAGCCAGGCACAGCCACGATCTATGCCTCCTATGGGACGGCTCCTGAAGCATCTTATGTGCTGACCGTCTCAACGAGCACAGCCGTGCCTTCTAGATTAGAGCAATCTTCCTTAGAGAAGCTGGAATCGGGCTCTACGAACAAAATACGCCTGTACGCAGTGTACACGGACATGACCGAACCCGTTAGCGTACTGAGCGGAGCAACGTTTGAAAGCAGTGCTCCTGATGTTGCAACCGTCGATGCCGATGGCGTGGTGAAAGCCGTAAAACCCGGAACGACAACGATCACAATGTCCTATAAAGGCGTCTCAACGGCTTATACGCTGAATGTAAACGCCCCTGTACCGGTATTGCAGAGCATCAAGCTTACCGAGCTCCATACGATGACGGTTAGCGATACCTTACAGGCGAAGGTGCTTGGCACCTACACATGGCTTCCGGAGCAAGTCGAACTGATTAGAGGCGTTACGTATACGAGCAGCAACCCGGCGGTCGCTGCGGTGAGTGCAAGCGGTGTTGTCACGGCGCTGAATTTCGGCACCTCCCGGATTACCGCAACGTATGGCGGGAAAACAAGCGATTTCTACTTGGTGGTGAACAAAGTGGCCGCCTTTCCAAAGTCCGAGCTCAGAGCAGCATGGATCGCTACAGTCGATAATATAGACTGGCCGGACAAAGGTGTAACGGACCCGGAGCAGCAAAAGCGCGATTTCACAAAGCTGCTGGAGCCCCTGCAAACTACGGGTATCAACGCAGTCATCGTGCAGGTAAAGCCGACTGCGGATTCCTTTTACCCTTCCCAATTCGGTCCTTGGTCGGAATGGCTGACGGGCGTGCAAGGAAAAGATCCCGGCTATAACCCGCTTGCGTTCATGTTGGAGGAAGTGCACAAGCGAAATATGGAGTTCCACGCTTGGTTCAATCCGTACCGGATCAGCCTGCAGGACCGTTTAGACAATCTGGTGCCGGATCACCCTGCACGCCAGCATCCGGACTGGGTCGTTTCGTATGGCGGGAAGTTATATTTCAACCCGGGAATTCCGGAAGCGAAGCAGTTCATCATGGACGGCATTATGGAAGTCGTGAAAAATTACGATATCGACGCGGTTCATTTTGACGATTATTTCTATCCGTACCCGGTCAGCGGTGTCGACTTCCCCGACCAGGAGGCTTTCCAGAAATACGGCGCGGGCTTTGCAAACAAGGCGGACTGGAGACGTAACAACGTCAATTCGTTCGTACAGGAGATAGGCGCCAGAATCAAGCGGGAGAAAAGCTATGTCAAATTCGGTATCAGTCCGTTCGGCATCTGGAAAAATAAAGGCGAAGATCCAGCAGGTTCCGATACGAATGGTCTCAGCAGCTACGACGCCATCTATGCGGACTCCAAAAAATGGGTTGATCAGCAGTGGATCGATTACATCACACCGCAAATCTATTGGTACATGGGCTATTCGCCGGCCGCGTACGACAAGCTGATCGAATGGTGGAACGGCGCGGTTGCCGGTAAAAACGTTCACCTTTACAGCGGCCAGGCCACCTACCGCATCGGCTCAAATGATCCGGGTTGGCTGAACCCGAACGAAATGCCGGACCAAGTAAGCTATAATCGCAATTTCGGCAACGTCAAAGGAAGCATCTTCTTCAGTGCCAAATGGCTGCCGGCGAATCCGCTGGGCTTTACGGACCGGTTAAAAACCGATCTCTACCGCTACCCGGCACTTGTCCCTGCGATGCCTTGGCTCGACCATCAAGCGCCAAGCTCCCCTGTTCTCGCTTCCGCCATCAGTAAACCATCCGGCGTTGAGCTGACTTGGGCGAATGGTACAGCAGACGCGGCCTACTATGTCGTTTACCGTTTCGAGGGCGATACGGCAGGAAGCTTGCAGGATGCGTCGAAGATCGTCGCTACCGTCCGCAAGCAGGAGGGCTCGAAGGGATCATTCGTCGACCGGACTGCCGTTGACGGTGCGCGGTATACTTATGTCATTACCGCTGTGGACCGAATCCACAACGAAAGTGCGGCGAGCAACGCGATTGCGATAACGAACGTACTTGATGTGACAGCACCTGTGACGACGGCAACCGGTGAAGGAACGATGCGTAACGGCTGGTACGTTTCGGAGGCGACGGTGAAGCTTACGGCGACGGACGACCTGACCGGCGTCAGTTCAACGCAATACAGTACCGACAACGGCGCAAGCTGGCAGCCGTACGGCGGGCCTGTTACCGTTGGGGCAGACGGCGTGACCACCCTTCTTTACCGATCCGAGGATGCCGCCGGCAACGTGGAAATAGCGAAAAACATGGAAATTCGCATCGACCGTTCAGCCCCAGTGATTCAAATAGGCGGCGGGTCCACTTTCTCCGTAGACCAAACCGTTCAAATAAAATGTACCGCTTCCGATACGGTTTCGGGCCTCGTCTATAATCCGTGCACCGCACTCCTTGTCGATGCTCCGGCCTATGAGCTCGGTCTTGGCTCGCACGTCGTAACCATCGACGTTCAGGATGCCGCCGGCAACGCAGCATCTGCATCGTTTACATACACGGTGCAGACGACCGTTAGTTCCCTTGCGAACGTAACCCGTGCATTTGTGACAGGACCGGGAGCAGAAGGTGTTACGAACTCGCTTGTGAAAAAGCTTGAGCACAGTAATTACGATGCTTTTATCAATGAAGTGCAAGCGCAAACCGACAAAAGCCTGACGAACCACCAGGCTGACGTCTTGATCCGTTTGGCTGCGTCTCTGCAATAAATCGTAATATAGTTAAAAAATTCCCTTGTTCCGGTCGGAACAAGGGAATTTAATATTCGACATTGTATGTTAATGTTAAGATAGTCTCATCCTAAAAAAACTGCCAAACTTGGGAATGGTGAAAATATGACAAGAAACGAATTGAGCAAAATAATTAAACGGCGTGAAGAAGGGCGAGCCAAGCAAGATCAAGCGATCTTAAGAGAGGTTCGCGAGCAGTTATTAGCATTACTTTCCGATTACCCGGATGATGCGGAAATCAACTACCAAACCGGAATAGTGCATGACAATTCCGGCCTTGGACGTGAGGCTATTCCATACTATGAGCGGGCTCTTAAGTTGGGGCTATCTGGTCCTGACCTAGAAAGATGCCTAATGGGTCTGGGGAGTACATACCGCTACTTGGGGTACTACAAAGAAGCAGTTGAGACGTTGCGCAGAGGCGTTAGGGAATTTCCAGAAAATCGGGCAATTCAAGTATTTCTCGCCATGGCTCTGTACAATAGCCAAAACTACAAAGAAAGTGTTGAACTGCTGATCACCAATTTAATGGAAACTACCTCAGACGAAAAGCTTCATTATTTTAAACGAGGGATAATGGCTTACAACGAAGACCTTGATGAAACTGCCGGATAAGCATAACATTATTGTTTAGAGTGATTACCACTGAATATTGCCATACAAATAAGCAGCTTCTTCACAGAGGCTGCTTTTAATTTGGAACCGGAGAAATCCCTTTTATTGGTCGCTCTCATGCACCTTTCAGGTAATCGGTGAGAACTTCATCGATTATACGCCTTGCGACGCCAGCGAACACTGGGTTGGTGTCCTGGTAGTAAGGGAGGGCAATCAATCCCATTGACAGCGCATAACCGCGACCACGAGCCCAGGTTGCGTCATCAGGCCGCAGCTCTCTACGGAATATTACCCGTGTTTCTGCGTTAAGGATGCTCCATGCAAACAGCATGTCCCATGCGGGATCACCCAAACCCATACATCCAAAGTCGATAACGGTACTTATCCGCCCTTGTTCGATCAACAAGTTTCCTGCATGGATGTCTCCGTGAATCCAGACTGCCGGCCCATCCCACTCTGGCGCTTTCAAGGCTGCTTCCCACGCTAAGGTTGCCGTATCTTGATCGATCATGTCTTGCAGTTCTGCGATTGCTTTGCGGACGACGTTATCTCTCTTTTCCAGCGACATGCCTCGGGAAGATGCTGGGGGCGTAACATCGGCGAGATCGATCCGCTGCATGGCTGCTACGAATTGAGCCATCACGGTCGCCGCTTGGCCTAGATCGTCGATGCGACCGATGATCGCGTCCTCGCCATTGAACCACCGATACACAGCCCATTGCCAAGGATAGCCCTCGGCGGGCACTCCTATCGCGAGTGGGGAAGGAATGGCAAGGGGTAGATGTGGTGCAAGTTTTGGCAACCACAACTGTTCCCTCTCAGCCTGTCCAGTGGCCCCCTCAATGCGAGGCATTCGTACGGCCATATCCTCCCCGAGCCGGAAAATCGCGTTATCCGTCCCGCTTGAATTAACCCGTTTGAGCGGTAACTCTGCCCATTGCGGAAATTGCGCAGCGAGTAACCGCTTAACGAGTGATGCGTCAATCTCCAACTCGTTGTCATGCATCCTGTTAGTGTTTATCTGCGAAGTGGATATGTCTGAATCCGTTTCAGCAGTTAATTCGTCCAATGTGATGCCTATTACCCGTGCGATTTGAACCATTTGCTCCGGCGACAAGTCATTTTCTCCGTTAAGAATTTTCCCCATCAATGAATTGCTCGCTCCAATCTCGTTAGTAAGCCATTGAATCGACTTTTCATTTTGCTCTAACCACGTCTTCACTTGATTCATCATTAGAATAGTACCTCCTATAATTATGTATATCATCATTGTATGTACAATCTCTTTAATGTTTTCATATATCCACTCGTTCTCATATAGGATAAGTTAATTGTATGGGTGTGTTTTACTTTCGACAAGGCAAGTTTCGTTAATACAATTTAAATAGGTTATTGACATCGTACATTGACATCGCCCAATCACAAGAATCTTATTAAAAAACGACGTCTCCACAACCTGCAATGTAATAATGTGTTTGTTCCTACAGAATTCAAAAAAGACGCTTTTTCAGCGCCTTTTAAAGTACCATTGTAGTCGAGTACTACCTTGCCGTTCCTAATTTGTGGCATCGATGATGAGGTCAAAATGTTGCAAATTCCTATAGCTTATCGCTAAGCTTTCGAACGGATCTCGGCGGCTTTGATCCTGCTCCACGACAAGTCACTGAGTCCCAACTGCCTCCGCTACCTTCGAAATCTTCGTGAAATTCAGAATACCTTCGCCGTTCTCCGCAAAAAATTGCTCCTCGCCCGCTTGACGGGGATTGAGCCCCTGACCTCATCGCTTCCGGCGATGCACTCTCCCGACTGAACGGATTCCCCTCGAAATTCTTAATCATTTAGAAAAGTTTTCTCGACCAGCACGTCTCTCAATGAGACAGCGGTCAGGTTTATATTTGCAAAACCAGTTTTCCAACCGTGTTCTTTTCTTCCAATAGAGCAAGTGCTTCTGCGGCATTTTCCAAAGGATACACGCCTTGAATCTCCGCATGTATTTCTTTTCTTGCCAGCATTCCTAACGCTTCTCGGGCTGCTTTCCCTGTCTCCACAGGATTACTGTCGCTGTATCCGCCTAATGTAAAACCAGCAAACTGTTTGTTGGAAAACCAAATTTGATTATAAGAATGCATAACATCCTCTTCTCCGCTTGCGTTTCCAACTACAACCAGCTGCCCTAACGGACGAAGCACCTCTAAGCTTTGTTTGCGCATATTCCCTCCGACAGGATCAAAGACAGCATGAACACCTTTTCGTCCGGTTGCTCGTAGGGTTTGCTCCACAAAATCGGAACGAATAAATAATTCGTCGTACCCGAGGGATTCGGCCAACTTTACTTTCTCAGCACTTCCGACGGTTCCGAGTACCTTGCCTGCTCCCAGACGATTCGCCATTTGCCCCAGAAAACTGCCCAGCCCGCCAACCGCTGCATGAACGAGTATGTTGTCACCCGTTTTCATTCGATAAACATCTTTTATAGCCAAATAAGCGGTTGTCAGATTTACAATGGAAGCTGCAGCTGTCGCTAAGTCGAGGTCAGCTCCTAATTGATCTAACGGAACCGTCAGATCTGGCCGTACATTCGCCATTGATGCAAAGCCGTTAAGATCATGCAGTGTCATCGAGGCAACGGGTTGACCAATGTAGAAGCCCTCTACTCCTTCTCCAATGGCGCGTACATATCCCGACACTTCCAAACCTGGAGTAAGCGGCATCGGAAAAGCGGTAATGAATTCGCCACGACTAAGCAAAACTTCGAAATAACCTACTCCAGCATAAGCAACGTCAATGGTCAGCATACCGGGGGCCGGTTGCAGATCAGGCTTCTCTCGCAGCTGCAAATTTGCAGGTCCTTCTGGTCGGTCAATTATGATAGCTTTCAATTTGTGAAACCTCCTTGATTGAGAATAAGTCTATTATATTCGACGACCAAGGAGGCAACCTGTTTGCAGTTATACAGGTATCCAGACTAACAGGCTTATTTGCGAATATGTACTAATTTTTGCTCAGTGTCGGTACCTGCAATGGGTGTAAATACACAGCAGTGTAGGTTTTCGTTGCCGTTAATATTAGAAAAGGTGTTTAATTGAAAGTTTAATCTCCCTGCGACGAGATGATCAAACGTATAAAGTATAGCTTTCTTAATATGCACATCATGCAAACGCCATAACGTTAGAAACTCCTCGCTTTCCTCGCACATCCGCCGCACGAAATCTTCATACCAAAGATCGCCGGCCTTTTGGTCAAAATACATACGAAATACCCCTATCGTATAATCAGCAAATTCCTTCCAGTTTGCCAACTGCTTTCGCAGGTTTGGATCGGTAAATACCAACCGTGACATCACGCGATTCTCTGCGGGAATCGCATGGAAATCCGCAATGATTTCAGAAGCCATCTGATTGAAGGCCAACACCTCAGTTCGATTATTTGCGATGATTGCAGGATAGCTCAATTGGTCGATAATGTTCTGAAGCCCTGGATCTACTTCCTTAGCGTTCGGGTAAGGTTCCCCCTCACCGCTATAATTTGCCAAACGAAGCAAATGAAGATGTTCTTCTGAAGATAGTTGTAAAGCTTTACCTACGCTCTCGATCACTTCTCTTGAGGCGGTGACGGCCCTGCCTTGTTCCAGCCAGGTATACCAGGTGATGCTTACACCCGCAAGATGAGCAACCTCTTCTCTGCGTAATCCCGGCGTTCTTCTTGTTCCAAAGCGACCGACAGTGCTGACATGATCCGGCTTGATCCGTTCCCGGCGGGATTTTAAAAAGTCTCCGAGTATATTGATTTTCGGGTTTTCTGAAGACATTCCACAACCTCTTTCTTCGCAATCAATTCAAGTTATTTCTATTATACAGATATAAATAAAAAACGACATCTCTGCCGTTTGATTGTTGATATGTCCTCACTTTCCGTATCAGCGATTTCGTACCTGTTCGTTAAACAGGTTTATTCCAAGCCTTCTTCACTTGATTAATTTCGACAAATCCGCTATTTTTTTATTCTCCAGATACTGCTCCATCTGACGTTCGGCGTCGATCACAACCTGCTGGATCAGACATTCACTTCCGTGATTCAGGCTGCATTCGAACAAGGAAGCGGTCCCTTCAATCGCATGGATGATATCGAGAAAGGAGATATCTTCCTGTTTCCGTCTGAGGCGATATCCACCGTTTGCGCCGGGCGTGGACTGAATCAATCCTGCCTTGACAAGCTTGGTCATCATCTTGGACAAATAGGTCTGCGAAACGCCCAATTTTTCAGCAAGCAATTGCACGCCAACAGGCTTATCAGGAGCTGCCGTTACCAAATAAAGCATTGCATGAAGCGCATAGTCGGTCGCCTGAGAATATTTCATTCAGCACCTCCATTAACGATTTTACGAATCCATAATAACTCTAATTTTTCTAAAAGACAAGCATTAATCCCATACAATCGTTCATCTGCGATAAATCATTCAGCATGGCAAATCCATCCCGCAAAAAGTCCAGTAGAATAAACATGGGTTATATTCGTAAAGCCGGAGTCTGTGTCTTGAAGTTCGCCATCGTCGCGGTTTCCGTACGCGTTAACGAGTACGAATTCTTCTTGACGTAGCACGTAAGATGATTCCGGTGACAAGCCTTGGTTGCCAAAGTTTTTGATATAAGCATCAGTCTTAGCGTCAAGAATCGCAATATGTTTAACTTTTTCTGTAGTTAGTTGATTCCCTATTGACAATACACAGGGTATAAATTATGATATTTAATAAATGAACGATTCATTCATTAATCGAGAGGTGGAATATAAATGACGAAAATGATAACGAATAGTAAATGGACAGTACAAGGCAAATATGTAGTAATTACTGGGGCAACAAGCGGTATTGGATTGGCCGCGGCCAAAGAGCTCGCAGCTCGGGGGGCAAACTTAGGAATCGTAGCTCGTAATCAAGCTAAAGCAAATGAAGTAGCGGCCCAAATAATGGCATCTACCGGTGGAAAAACCACTGTGGACGTATTCTTGGCTGATATGGCTTCACAAAAGTCTATACGTCAAGTAGCGGCTGATATTTTGGCCAAATGCCCGAAAGTGGACGTTCTGGTCAATAATGCCGGCGCTTTGTTCGAAACGAGGCAATTAACCGACGATGGTATGGAGATGACTTGGGCTGTAAACCATCTGGCGCCTTTCCTTCTGACTACACTTCTCCTTGATCGCATGAAGGAAAGCGAGCATGCCCGAGTTATCACAACTGCATCTCATGGTCACAAGATGGCCAAGAAGGGTATCAACTTTGATGATCTCACTGCGGAACACCTTTATAGCTTTCCCCACAATTTTATTGGTGGTCCTACATTTCGCTACGCTGAGACTAAGCTCGCCAATATCCAGTTCACCGCTGAATTGGCTAGGCGGCTAGAGGGGACCGGAGTCAGCGCCTACTGCTTTGATCCAGGTCTAGTTTCTACGAACTTCAATCAGAACAACGGACTTTTAGCCCGTATGACGATGGCCGTGATGAAAATGTTCTCTCGCAGTCCGGAGAAAGGTGCCGAAACTTTGGTGTGGTTAGCAGACTCGGACGAAATGACTGGTCATAATGGTTATTACTACACCGACATGCAAACAACAATTCCGTCTGATCCCGCTCAGAACCTGGACACCACAAAACGATTATGGATGGTAAGCGAAGAACAGATCGGAATTCGTAGTCTCTAACAGATGCCTTCCCCCTCCATTCAGCAACATTCCCACGAATTACCTGATACGTTGTATCATTCATATCCGTTGAAGCATCCTACCCCATACATGAACTAGAGTAAAGGGCTGAATATTCAGCCCCTCCTCATCAAACCGTACATGAAGTTTTCCCTCATACGGCTTTCCGATGTTCTTCAATCATGAGCATGCGGATT
>NZ_LMRY01000018.1:0-81879 GCF_001427935.1 Paenibacillus sp. Soil724D2 | reverse complement strand
CGATTTCTCGTTCGTGCTTACTCACTCGTTGTTCAGTTTTCAAAGATCAATTTCTTTCGCTCACTGCCGTGTTACCGAAGCAGCGAGAAGTAATATACCACAGCTCGTCCATCAATTGCAAGCACTTTTTTTCTTGTCAATCTCTGTCGTTCTCTGTAGGAAAGCTATAATAACATAGATTGTTGTTTGAGTGCAAGTTCCATTTAATGACTCATGGTGATTTGCCGCTTCAAAGCAACGAGGAATAATGTAACACGCAGAGAAACCAATTACAACCCCTTTAGAAATGTTCCACAATTGCAATTGTTTTGAATTGTTCCTACAGAAAAGTCTAAATAAAAAAGGATGCAGCCCTCTGCATCCTTTGAAGTTCATTAGTATTCCATTCTATCTATTGAAGGAAGATTCAGAGGGGAGACTACAACTCTAGTAAAAGGGTTGCATTATCTAGCAGATTATTAACGAATCAGCGTGTAGATTGAAAGAATTCGATACGCTCTCCGTCTAAACCATTAAAGAAGAAGTATCTGGAGCCATTCGGAAGGGTCGTAATTTCAGCATCCAACTGATCAACTCCCAATCCTTTGATTCTTGTAAATTCAGCTTCAATATCATCCACAGTAAAGGCCAAATGGTGAACTTTGCCCTCTTGCGGTAAACCTGCGTTATAACCCTCTATTAATTCAACTTCAGTTTCATTTAATGCTTCAAAACCAAGAAAACCGAGTTTAATCACACCATTCGTATGTAACAATGTTCCTTTGTGCTTAAGTCCAATCATATCTTCATAGAAACGAATCGATGCTTCCAAGTTCGCTACCATTACACCGACATGCTCCATTTTCAAAACTGCCATCTGTACATAACCTCCTCCATTCATCTCCTTCTATTGTAACGAAAAGAGCATGATTGGACTAGACCGTTTTTAATAGATACTAAGCGTTTCCATCTCGCCATCCAGCGAGAAGAGCGTTACTTCCTTATTCGTAATATTCACCAAACCAATATCATCAAATACTTTTCTCACCTGAGCATTGGATAAATGCTTCATTATGGTTTGAGCCGCTATCTGTAAATGATCCTGATACATGGATTCAAAAAACATAAGAACTTCTTTTTCCCCAACAAGGATTTTTGCGTGCATCATCCCATCAACACCCCCGATATCAATGAATCAATTGTATATATTGGAATCTAGGAAAGTGTCAGAACTTTATTAGGTTTATGTTAGGTTCATAGATTTCGCCTTAGATATTAAGTCAGTGTATACTAGAGTTAAGAAGATGAGGTAGGAGGGTGCAAATATGAGATTACTAAAGCTTCTTCAAATCTATGAAGTGGATGGGATTACACCCAAGCATCGATCGGAACGATTCGATTTTGATGAAATTCAAGGGCAAACATTCCGTGAAATGAATCCTACTGAGGTTGGGTGCCCAATGATCCTATCAGGCGTTAATAGGTACATACCTTTCAAAACAACTAGAGTTCAAGCCATAGATCGAGACGGAATGGATTTCCGGGTACTGACACGCAATACAATCTATCATTTTGAAGTTTATACAGAGCGACAAGCCACGTAACCTTTGGAAGGTTAAGGGCTTTTTTTGTTGTTTCATCTAATAATAATTTCTTTACTTCTCAAAATCTACCATTTCCCCTTATACTAATAGATGGGCTTATTAACCGAAGTTCTATTAATTTGAAGGAGGAATTGTTAACACATGAAAAAAACATTGACCACCCGCCTTACAGCGCTCGCTCTTGTTACTGTTCTTACTAGCTCTTTCGCTAGCAGTCTAGCATTTGCCGAAACAGCAGCACCCTCTTCTTCCGTTTCAATGAAATCAGATATGCGTCTTGCGATTGATAACGGCGCTATTGAAGGCTACGGGGATACAGACTACCGTGGTGCAAATGCCGCTACGCGCGCTGAAGTGGTAACAATGATTAACCGTGCTGCCAAATTGAAAAGTGCAGATCTTGGTTCTGTCACGTTCACGGACCTTGCAAATTGGCAAAAACAAGCGGTTGCGAATGCTGTTGCAGCTAAACTAATTAGCGGCTTTGCTGACGGTACTTTTCACCCAAATGCTGCAGTTACTCGTCAAGAGCTTGCTGAGTTGATCGTTAAAGTCGTAACTGGCAGCCAACTGCCAAAAGTAAACGAGAATGTGTTGAACTACTTCAAAGATTCCTCCTCCATCGCTAAAGAATCCCGTCCTTATGTCGCTTATGCCGTCATCAGCGGAATTTTCACACCTACCCTTGACGGTAACTTCAACCCTACTGCAGAAGTAACACGTGATGAAGTAGCTAAGGCACTTAAGCCCATTTTATTTAAAGTGGTTGATATTTTAACAACAAACGATATTCACGGTAAAATCGAAGTCGGCTTCGATAAAAAGCGCAATCAAGGTCAAGGCGGTATCGAAACACTCGGCGGTATCGTGACCGATTTCCGTGCTGTAAATCCAAAAGGAACAGTCGTTGTTGACGGCGGTGACGCATGGCAAGGTACATTGATTTCCAATACGACAAATGGTCAATCCGTAATGGATACAATGGCGCAAGTACAATATGATGCCGCGGCTATCGGAAACCATGAGTTCGACTTTGGTCGTGACGTTCTGATCGACAACATTAAGAAAGCAAAATTCCCTATTCTCGGGGCTAATATTATCGATGATAAAACAGGTAAACGCGTTGACTGGACACAGCCCTATGTGATTGTTGAAAAAGATGGCCTGAAAATCGGTATCATCGGCTTCGCAACGCTACAAACGACAACAACAACGAAATCAACAAACATTGAAGGCCTCTCCTTTGTAAATCCGGTTCCTATGGCTAAAGAATTATCCGCAGAGCTTCGTGCTAAAGGTGTCGACATCATTATGGTTACCTCCCACCTACCTGGTGAGCAAAACCAAAAATCTGCTGAAATCATTAGCGAGCTTGCTGATCTTGCAAAAGGCACCGGGAATGGTACCCTTGATGCGATTGTCGGTGGTCACTCCCATATGCGTGTTGCCGGTACCGTGAATGGCATTCCTGTTGTTGAGGCTCAAAGCTGGCTTTATGCGGTTGGGCACATTCAACTGTTTGTAGACAAAACCACAAAACAGGTCGTATCCTCAAATGCAAGCTTGCTTGAAACATATACGAACCTGACAACAGCTGACGCGAAGATTCACCAAACGGTTGAAGATTATAAAGCCAAAATTTCAGCGAAATCCGGAGAGGTTGAAGTCGTTGCTGCAGAGCCGCTAACTCGTAAATCTTTCCGCTTTGCTGTCAATGGCGGAGTTGATCGGGATGGCGCTTCCCAATTAGGGAATAGTATTACTGATGCCATGCGCGCTTCTGAGAAATCAGACATCGCCTTCACTAATATCGGCGGTATTCGCGCTGATGTAGATAAAGGTGAGCTGACATACAGCAAAATGTTTGAAGTGTTCCCTTTCGGCAATTACAACGTTACGGGTACAATGACTGCTGCACAAATCAAAAAAGCACTCGAAGTTACGGACAAGTATACCAATCTTCCAGCTATTCAATTCTCGGGATTGAAAGTAGAGTGGGACAGCACGAAGCCACTCGGTGAGAAATATTCCAAAATCACTCTGGTAGATGGTACTCCTATCTATGTCGATGGCAAATTTAATACAGACCGTACGTTCAAAGTAACAACCAATGATTTCATGGCTACTGGCAGCGGCGATGGCTTTACGGTATTCGGTGAAGTGAAGGATTGGAAAGATGGCTCCATCATGCTGGACGCTTGGGTGAGTTACGCTAATTCCCTGAAAGCCGCTGGTAAAGAACTATCTGTGCAGGACGATGGTCGCGATGTGCGTTTGGATTTGAAGAAGTAAGCTATCATTAATTATTAACCTCATAAAATAAAAAGACCTTTGACCACATCCAAAAATGGATAGGGTCAAAGGTCTTTCTATTTGGTGAGCCATACACGCATCAGGGATAGCAATTGGCTTAAATTAAGCGGTTTGCTAATATAATCGGATGCTCCTGCTTGCAAGCAAATGTCCCTGTCCTGTTTCATAGCTTTGGCTGTCAAGGCAATAATCGGCACTTTCTCAAATCGAGTATCTTTCCTAATCATTCGCATGGCTTCGTAACCATCCATAACAGGCATCATGATATCCATAAGGATGAGGTCGATATCTTGATCTTTCTTCATAATCTCCAAACATTCTTGTCCATTATGGGCAACGCTAACCAGTATTCCTTCTTTCTCAAATGCATTGCTTAGAGCGAACACATTCCGAACGTCATCGTCGACGACAAGTACTTTTCTTCCGCTGAAATTGTTCTTCTCTGCTGGGTCAGCGGCTTTCTTATAGGCATCCCTAAGCAGAAAGTCACTTATCATCGGGGAAGACGCAGCTGCTGCTTCCTTCTGCATGGCTTCAGTTTCGTTATAGACCTGCTCCAATGATGGAACATAAAGCGTGAAGGTACTGCCTACTCCTTCTTCACTTTGCATGATAACCCTCCCACCGAGAAGTCGGGCTAATTCACGGCTTATCGATAACCCAAGGCCTGTCCCTCCATATTTACGATTCGTTGTTCCATCCGCCTGGCGAAATGGCTCAAAGATCAATTGCTGCTTCTCAGGAGATATCCCAATCCCAGTATCTTTTACGGATATGACCAAAACTTGTCTATGTTTAGCCAATGGCAGAAACTCTTTAATCTGCTCTTCGCTACACATACTCAAATTCACCTGAACGGAGCCCTTATGTGTAAATTTAAAGGCATTAGAGAGTAAATTTTTAATAATTTGGCTTAATCGTTGTTCATCCGTATAAAAAATGTCTGGAACCTGTGAATCGCGCACGATGCTGAAAGTGAGATTTTGCTGTTCGGCTACCTTTGCAAATTGACTTCGCAATATATCTGGAAGCTCAGATACATTCATTTCACCGACATGAATATCTAATTTGCCAGCTTCGACTTTGGATAAATCAAGAATATCGTTAATCAGATGCAGAAGATCATTCCCTGAAGAATGAATAACACGGGCGTACTCCTGCTCTTCTTTGGTCAATGAACCCTGCTTATTTTCTTGCAGCATTTGAGAAAGGATAAGCACACTGTTTAATGGGGTACGGAGTTCGTGTGACATATTCGCCAAAAATTCCGATTTATATCGAGAACTTTGCTGCAGCTGAATCGCATGTTCTTCAAATGATGCTTTAATATTCTCTAATTCTCGTGACCTTTCTTCCGCATAACGATTCTGTTCCTCCAACTGTTCATTCGTCATGTGCAGTTCTTCTTGCTGCGTTTGAAGTTCTTCCGTCATGATCTGATATTCTTTTAGAAGCCTCTCAACTTCAACACGCGTTTGCACACTATGTACAATTGTACCTAGTACTTCGAGAATATCTTCAAGCAGCTCAAGCTGCAGCGGAGTAAATTTATCAAAGGAGGCCAGCTCCATGACAGCAATAACTTCATTGTTATGTATAATGGGTACGATCAGAACACTTTGCGCCTGCGCCGCTCCGAGTCCAGACGATAGGGTAATGTAACTAGCTGGTACTTTGGTTAAGTGAAACATTCGCTTCTCTACCGCACATTGACCGACTAGCCCTTCACCCAATTGGAAGCGATGGACCCCAATGTCATCACTTCCCCCCATGACGGCATAAGAAGCCAACTTAATCATAGAATCCTTGCCTTCATAGGAAGAACGAAGATAAAAAAGACCGAAAGAAGCATCAAACAGCTCAGCCGCTTTACTAATAAAGGATTTCCCGAGTGTTTCCAGGTCTGAAATACCTTGCAGCATATGAACGACTTCCGTTAATTTTCGCTGCTGCCATTCCATCTCTTCTTGATTCTCAAGCAGAAGATTCGTTGCTTCCGCAAGATCTTTCACCTCATCATTCATGGTAACTTGTATACGTTTAGAACGATCTCTTTTCGATGAACTTAAATTCATAATACTTCTTGTTACTTGCTTAATCGTGCCTACGATAGATCGGGAAATTAATAGTGCAGCCGATATTGAAAATATAACAACAAGCGTTAACATGACGAATAAAGAATTAGTAAGCATCTGATTCTGTGCATCTAAATGCGCCGATCTTTCCTTGGTAAGTCCCATTTCAACGCTTCGAAAACGATCCAGTTGTGAGCGTATATCGTCAATAACTTGCTTCCCAAGTAAAAAATTATAATCAAAATACGTTTCGTTATTAATGTTATTTCTCATTGAAGATAGGGACTTTCCTCCACTCTGCTGCAGCCATCGTTCGATTGACGCCTTAATGGAAGAAAGATTTTGCTCCTGTATGACGTTATCCCGACTTAGCTGACTGAGACGACTGTAGGATTCCCGCCATTTCGACTCTCCTATGTTGTAAGGTTCTAAATAGCTGAGCACACCCGTAAGTAAATAGCCCCGCTGCCCGCTTTCCATATCCATCACATATTTTTCGATACGATTCGTTTCATTATGGACGGCAAAATCATGCTCGATGATATAATTTCTATCTTCCTGCATGGAGGTAACTTGGTAATTGACTAATACAAATGAAATGGTTAAACAGACAATGATGAACATATACCCAATCATAATCTTGGAACGGATACCAAATCTATTTTTCCCCATCATGCTGCAGTCCCTTCCCCTAGTATAAATTTTTTCTTATTCGTTTATTATACTATGTTCTCCAAAAAATGGGATACGGGGATTATTTATACTTTACTGCATTAACGAGTTAATGTATTATTATAGTAACGCATTAAAATAGACTTACTAAAATGAATTAGGAGTGATTATTATGAGTCGGACAATTAAACACATTCGCCCTCGCAGTGTCCTTTCACGCATGAAGCCTTACTCTCCCGGGAAACCCATTTGGGAAGTTCAACGAGAATTAGGTATCGAAAAGGTCACCAAGCTTGCTTCTAACGAAAATCCTTTAGGTCCTTCACCATTGGCACTAACAGCCATTCAATCTTATCTGACCGATATCCACCGCTACCCAGACGCCGACACGGTTGATCTTAGGGGGGCAATAGCGGAGAGATTACAGTTTTCTTCTGATGAAATCCTTATAACCAATGGGGCCGATGAACTTATTACGCTTATTTCGGAAACTTTCCTGGAACCAGGGGATGAGATTATTGTTCCATCTCCAACTTTTAGCGAATATGAATTCGGGGCTAATTTAATGGGTGCTCGTGTCGTACAAGTACCGCTTCGCGAAGATTACCGTTATGATGTTGACGATATACTCGCTGCTGTAACGGAACAAACCAAACTGCTTTATATTTGCTCACCTAATAATCCAACAGGCACTTATATGAAGAACCAGGATTTACATAGGCTTATGGATGAGCTCCCTTCCTATGTTCTTGTAATTTTCGACGGGGCTTATAGTCACTTTGTAACAGCGGATGATTATAGTGATGGGTTGGAGCTTGTACGTTTGGGCTACCCCATCGTCGTTACACAAACCTTTTCCAAAATATACGGATTAGCTGGTATACGTGTTGGGTATGGTATCGCGTCCCCAAGTATTTTGCATAGTATCCGCCAGGTCAAAGAACCATTCAATGTGAATGCATTAGCACAAGTTGGCGCTACTGCGGCGATTAAGGATGATCAGCATCTTAATGCGACACGTGAGATGAACGCTCGCGGGAGAGAGGAGTTATATGAAAGTTTGCAGGAAATGGGATTGAATTTCACACGCAGCATGAGTAATTTCCTTTTGGTTGAGCTTGGCCCGGACGCTAAAAGCATCTATGAAAAGCTGATGAATAAAGGAATTATTATTCGTTATGGCGGAGCTTGGAACCTCCCTAATCATGTGCGGATTTCAGTTGGGACGTCTGAAGATCACTTCGCATTGATTGAAACGCTCCGTGAGGTACTTAAGGGGGGGGGGGGGGGGGGCAGATAGGTTAGCATCACAGGAGGTTTAGCTGTTGTACTCTATGAATTAAATAATGAAAAAACGAGTGATGATGAAGGCTACGCCCATGGCGAAATGGTTCGTAGCTCTTCCATACTCGTTCCCAACTTAGTAAGAGAAACAACGAATCTATGTTGATTTTGATCAAGTAAAAAATCGTCCTCTTGCAGGCTGTATCCCCGGATTTGCCCCTCTGGGGCGTCATCAACAATGTACTGCACGACATAGATTTTTTCTCGCATAAATGCCACAAGAGTTCCTCATTTAATGGAAGAATACTGACTTTACAAAGTTTGAGACTAGGATCCGCCGCAACTAGCACCGGCTCCGCACCAATCTTTCCCTTGATTATCGAAACATCGGAGGTAATCTTATCAAGAATAAAGTTTTTGTTGCCCTTATCTTCATCCTGTAATCTAATGTAAGCGATTACAATTCATACCATAGAATCCGGTTATTTTGTATAAAATCCAACAAAGAATCGAGTATGGATAATGGGTACCGATACCGCCTCATCCACACTCATTCTTTGGGTGTTTGGCCTTTCCATTTATTCCGCTGCGATTAAAAAGTCATCCTCTCGGAGGCTGTATCCCCGAATTTGCCCTTTAGGCGCGTCATCCACAATGTACTGGACAACATAGATTTCCCCGTCCTCAAACTGTACCCATCCGGAGTAACCGAGATCGGCCACCGGACTGCGGTCGAAATCGACTGGCAATATCCGTGTCCACTGATCGCGCCGTTCCTGCGCCTTGGCAGATTCCTGATCCGTCAAAGCAGCAAAGAAGTTTTGCGTCCATGTGCCGAGCCACCCCTTCCCGCCCTGCATGAACCGGTATGTGATTAGGACGCGCCCGCTCTGCAGCAGACCGGATACAGGCCGATGGCAGCCCGGTAACGGCATCCGATAAAGCCCGCTCCAGCTCTCGCCCTGATCGTAGGATATGGCTTTATAACAATCCCAGCCTTCACCGGAGTTTTCTCGCAAAAAGGCCATAAGTGTGCCGTCTTCTAGTGGAAGGATACTTACTTCACACAGCTTCAGGCCTTCCTGTGCTGCAACTAGCACCGGTTCCGACCATTCCTTCCCTTGATTATCGGAATATCGGAGCCACTGCCCACTGGCTGAGTGGGCCGACAGCAGCCATCGGCCTGACGGGAGCTCACAAAGCTTGTCGGGAACGATCCCCTCCAGTGGAGTCTCGATCGGTCCCGTCCAATTCGTTCCTTCGGCGTCACCGATCCATAAGTAATTACGGCCACCGCCTTCCCGTTCCTTCGTTATTTGGTCCGCAACAATGATGAGCCGTCCATCACGGAGCCGGGATATACGGGCACAATTCCAATACGGTCGGCCGTTTGTCAGTTCAGTGAATGGCCTCTTGTTCCCCCAAGTTCTTCCTCGATCAGTACTCTCCGTGATCATCAGGCGAGTAGCTGACCGATTCCCATGGTGGGTGCATTGCGAGAATACGCAAACAAGCTTTCCGCCAACCGTCAGAGCCACATCTGGCCATGCTTCATACCATTCGTCATCGCGACTTACTGCAAATTTTTTTATCACAGTTTCTCCATCCTCTCTCTATTGCATAAACGCCCAAGTCAATTCGAATCAGCCCCATCATTATCATTCTGAGAATTCTGGTTATGTTGGGATTGGTCATGTTTCACCGATACAGCGGCTATCTTGCTCATGACATGGCCAGCTAGGTCCGTAACCGTATATCCAATCGTATAGATACGTCCTGAACCGTCACCATTACGTTCGGCTCGCAGTAAAAAAGTCCGATCGTCGGTTCCATATTCCGCACCTTGGATATCGGCTTCTTGATCCACCTTACCTTTCTTGCCATCAGTTTCGTTACTGGTGATAGAAACAAGCTTGATATTAGCTATTCCAGATGTATTGTCTACCGCTTGGATGTCCACCTTAATCGGAACCAACTTACCGTTAGGCGGCCATAACTCAGTTTTATCCGGCACAATGATTAGACTTGGAGCCGTCTTGTCAATACGGAGAGCCATGCTCTTGGAATCTTCTAAATTGCCCGCCCGATCCACGCTTCGGTACTCCAGCATATTCATTCCTTCTGTGGAGACGGCAAACGCTCCTTCATAAGCTTTCCACTCCCCGCTGTTCAACCGGTATTCTGTTCGAGCAACTCCGGAAAAATCATCATAAACGGAAAGCGTCACCGTCACATCAGAGGTATACCAACCGTTCGCGCCGTTCGGTACGCTTGGTTCTACAGCAGCCTGAGTCACAGGTTTTGACTTGTCGATACGTAAGTAATGCTTCCGGACATCCGCTTCATTCATGGCATACTTGTAAATTTGCAACTCATCCATGTACCCTTTCCAGTCACGGTTGGCAACCGCCCCTTTATCATAACCAACCAATGGTGGCGCACTGGGGTTCGTTACATTCATCGATGGAATGTCAAACTTGGCAGAAGTGGCGGCCAATTCGCCATTGACGTAAATTTTGTTTACTGAACCGTCCCGAACAGCTGTAAGATACGTCCAAACCCCTGTCTTGACGAGTCCCGCTTGTGTAGCAAGGCCTACTTCCTTCCCGGATGGCAGACCGGCCATGTTCATGCGGACCGCTCCGGTATTATGCACGGCAAACCACCATTGTGGAAGTCCTTTGCCTGCCTTGCCATACCAATATATAACGTGCATGGGCTGAAACAACGCCTCGGGGTTGACCCATACCGAGAACGTGAAGTTGTCCGTACCGGGATGCAAATCTTCCTCATTCGTGATTTCCACATTCGCCCGAGTACCGTTCAAGTACAACGCATTTCCGGCCAAGCCCGGACGAAGCTCAGCGCCGCTGCTCATTACTCCGGTATGTCCCTTGCCGGTCAAATCCGAGATGCCGGTTGCATCTGATTGATCGAAATCCCAATGCATGAGCAGCTCCGGCTTCGCACTCGTTCTATCAAGGTGAAGATTATACTGCCGAACTCTTTGACCAAGCTTTGCCTCGATCGAAATGGCCTGTAAGTCGCCCAAAAGGATCGTTTTCGGTATTCCTGCCGCCGCCGGCTCACCGTTCACCGTTATTGCGATGGTTTTGTTCGACGTAACAGGTGTAATCGTCAATTGTTCGGTTCCGCTATATAAGGCAAGAAGGTAGTCCGAGATATCCCCTCGGAACATGGGAGTCAAGCTGCCGTCGGAAAACAGTATATTGTCCAAATCCGGTTCAGCGGCTTGAAACCACTCGAGATTGAATACCGCAAACATGATCTTATCATAAGGCGTATACTCGCCTCCCTCGAAGAGCAGGGAGACTTTACCATCAGGTAAAATCGCCAATGAAGAATAAGCGGAAGGCCCTTGGTAAACCGTCTTGGACGTCAGCCACGTTTGGCCATCGTCATTGCTGATTCGAACAGTCATCTTGTCCCGGCTCACTGTGTCGGCCGGGTTGGAGAACAGCAGCATGCGGTTACCCGTCCCGTTGTCAGAAGGCATATACCTGATGATGCTCGCCTCACAAATCGGATCGATCAGTGTATTATCGTAAGAAATCGGTGACCAAGTAGCACCTTGATCGGGGCTGGTCGATATTCCCCGCCTTCTTATCTCCTGGTTGCTAGACAGTCGGTCGTTGCGCATCAGGGTTCCGTCCGTCAATTCCACGACAGTCGGTTCGCCCAAGCCGGGCGGCAGCTTTCCACTCTCGTACCAAGTCACGCCATGATCGTCACTTTGAATGTTTCGATCAATGGCCGGGATCACGAGCCTTCCCTTGGCCGCACCTTGCCGAAGCTGGATACCGATCCCCGGACCAGTTCCGTCCCATCGGGTGTTCGGAGCCTGCACTTCGCTGAAGCGATTGACCGGCTGTGTCCATGTCGCTCCATCGTCGTCGCTGTAGGTGCTCCATATTGTGCGCACGCCACGGCTCGTTCCACCCACAATTGTAGCGTATGTATCCGCACTGTAATTTTGGGTCACGAACAGCCATATTCGACCTGTAGATTCATCCTGCACAGGCGTCGGGTTGCCACACGTATCGACCCCCGCATCGCAAACGATCTGAAGCGGTTGCCATGTTCGCCCCTGATCGAAGCTCCGTTTCAGCACCAGGTCGATATTGCCATTGTCGGCAGCGCTGTTTTTGCGTCCTTCAGCAAACGCCAGCAGCGTCCCACTTTTGGCAGTTAAGAGAGAGGGAATGCGAAACGTATTGTATCCTTCTGTCCCCGCTACGTACAAATCCATGTTTTGAAAATAAGGTCCATCTTCAGTGGAAGCTTTTGCTACTTGGCTTCCCCCAGCCAAAGATGCCGGAATTTGGACAAGAGCAAATACGGATATAAATAAGAACAAGATTATTTTTTTAATCATTCTCATAAGCTCCCTTCGATCCTGATTTTAATGAGTGGTTTAAATTCCTGCTGTATCTACTTATTTCATAGCTCAGCTTCCTAGCTATTTCCTCCATACCTAAGGCTGAGGGATGTGTCAGGTCGATTGTCAGTCCTGTTACAGATTTAAGCAAGTCGGTACCAGATAGATGAACAAGTTTCGGCAGCTTGTGTTTTGCAACTTTTTCTTTAATAATTTCTCTAAACTTTATGATTTTATCGCTATTTTCATAATCAAGATAACAGGTAAATACATCCATGCAGAATATCCATTTGTCCTTATTTGCTAAAGCTATTTTGGAAATAAAATAGTCAATTATATCTGCAAACTGCTCGACACTCCATTGTTCAATTACATTTATCCCCATCTCTAAAGTTGCAAAATCCCAATCACTTCTTGCTGCAATATAATCTGCCATTGCTGCTTCCATATAAGCGCCTCCGGCAAATCCTAAATTGATTAAATCAGCTTCTAAAAGTTCTGCAGTTCTCATGGCATAAGATGCATTAGGTCCAACAGTTGAACTTCCGTGAGTAATAGAAGAACCATAAGCCAAATATCTTTGATTTGGAACCTGCTCAGCCCTTGGAGGCGCACAATTCCCTTCAATATCTATGAGGTAGTTTTTCCAATCATAAGGCAAAATCACTCTTACTAGGTTTGGATCAAAGGGAAGTCCACGTTCCTCGGTAAGCCTTTCTAAAATTTTTATATGTTTAGGCTTTTTGATAATAATCTCCGTAATTGCTTCAGTTGTTAATATTCTGGGGCTATATTCCCAAGAAGCTTGGAAACTTCCAAAATATATTTCTACAATTCCTGTATCAAGTACTGCCCCTTCCTTCGGTGCCCTCTTTAATACAAGTTTTACAAATTCATCTTCAATATTGAATCTTATTTCTGTACCACAACCGAAATAAGCAGCCCTCTTAGCTTTGTCGTTAAGCTCGGCCCTAACTCTTTCCGGAATACGGGATAATGCATAAACACCCTCTTCTTTTAGTTCATGAACTTCTTCTATATTAAATAACTCTGCATTTTTAAAAATCATTTATAATATCTCCTTCAACATATAGGAAGCTCAATTAGAAGAAGCCAGACCTGCATCTGGCTTCTTCTGCTAAAATTTAAGTTACTTGTTTTTCTTATAGTATTCCTGTCCAGCGGTGATAACATCTTGACCGCCTGCTGCCAGCCACTTTTTCTGAAGTTCAGCCCAAGCACCTTCAAAGTCGTCGCCCATGACTGCCTTCAACCAACCTTCTCCGAACGCTGATCTTAGTTTTCCTTGGTCTCCAAGAACTTTCTCATCAAAAACATTCATTAACGGTGGAGCCATTGTATACTTAGCGTTGGTAGCAAAATAATCTGGGAATGCGCCTGTTGCCATTTCTGAAGTAATCATTGGCTGTATGTTCTTAAATGCCTCGTCATAGTTATAATTCTTTTCCTTGATTGGGATGTAAGCATATTCAAAATAATTCATCGCACCCCATGCCAGTGGATACAGATAACCATTCTTTTTAGTGTCCCAATCTTTATCAGCTTCAGCTTTATTTTGTGTATAAACGATGCGGCCGTTTTCTTCTTTAACATCTGTGAAGTGAATTCCCTTAATTCCGAACTCGGTTAGTTCTCTGCCTTCCTTAGTCAGGGTATATTCGATTAGTTCTAAAACCTTCTCAGGGTTTTTAGCAGTCTTCGGTATAACGTTCCCTCTCCAGTAACCGCCAGAATGACCTAAGTTAGCAGGTACGCCATTCACACCATTAAGCGGTGGAAGATAGGCAACCTTAGCATTAGGATTAAGTTGCTTAAGCTTATCTACAAATGTGTCAGGCTTAGTGGTAGCGGCTATACCGTATTTTCCTGCCCCAAAATCATCCGACTCAGGGCCTTGGGCACCATCCGGTTTTAAGCTAAGCCAATCCTTGTTAATAAGATCTTCTTTTACTAACTTTCTAAAGAAAGCAGCCGAATCTTTTCCAGCTTGAGAAGCTTCAAATCGTGTAACGTTTCCATCTGGAAGTTTTACCCAATTGTCTGTCCTGCCTGCTATGGCATATGCTCTTTCTATATACTGGCTAAGCATAGTAATGGAAGGATCCGCATACCCGCCTGCCCTCGTATAAACGCCATAGGTGTCAGCTTTGCCATTCTTATCAGGATCTTTTTCCTTGAAGGCTTTTGCGACGTTATAAAATTCATCGATTGTAGTCGGCATTTTTAAGCCTAAATTATCCAACCAATCTTGACGGATAATAAAACCCCACTGCATGGGAGCAAGTCCCAGCGGCTTGAAATAAGATTTTCCATCTATTTTGAAGCCTTTGTAAACTTCGGAATTCACGATTGCATTAATGTTCGGATACTTGCCGCTTTTCAAATAATTATCATAAGGCAAAATCAAGTCATTCTTGGCCCATTCGATTAATGTCTTACCGGGGTCGACCGTAGCCAGGTCAAATTGTTCGCCAGAAGCCATCATGAGGTTAAGTTTGTTTGCAAATTGATCATTGGGAATACTTACAATTTCAAGCTTAATATTCAATCTTTTCTGCAATTCCAGAAGGATACGATCCTTTGTGGGGTCCTGCTCATTTGCTGCACGCACCCAGCGGATTGGAACTGGTTCACTCTGTTTTTGCGCGGTGGTTGCAGCTGGTCCACTCGAATTTTTCGGGCTTTCTGTTGCATTTGGCTGTCCATTTTGTGAACATCCGCTTAATACTGTACCTGCCAGCAGCACTGACATAGACAAAGGAATGATCAAACTACGTTTTTTCATCTTTTACCTCTCCCTTTTAACTTATTGATTGTTAATGCCATATATAATCCACCACGTGGAGGATTTCCATTATTCCTTTACTGCACCCATCATGATTCCTTTGGTAAAGTATTTCTGTATGATTGGATAAATGATAAGCACCGGAATCATTCCAATGAAAATGCAAGCCATTTTAAACTGCTCAATATTCGATCCCGTGGTCGTGACCCCTACCTCCGCAGTAACCAAGTCCTGAATAATCATCTGTCGCAATAACACCTGAAGCGGAAACATATCATTTGAATTTATGAATAATATCGCTAAGAAGTAGTCATT
Source organism: Paenibacillus sp. Soil724D2 (assembly GCF_001427935.1). NCBI lineage: Bacteria > Bacillati > Bacillota > Bacilli > Caryophanales > Paenibacillaceae > Paenibacillus > Paenibacillus sp. Soil724D2. Next base: position 66,432 of record NZ_LMRY01000018.1, on the reverse strand, counting down.
CCATAATGCTACTCCGTAAAATAAGCTGACAGCAGCAAAAACAGGCTTAGATATAGGAATAATAATTTTAAACAGGATTTGGATATCATTATAACCATCAATTTTCGCAGCTTCTTCTAGACTTGGCGGAAGACTGGCAAAATAATTTTTCATAATAATCAGATTATAAGAAGAGATAGCAGTAGGTAAAACCAACGCCCATATCGTATCTATGAGATGCAGATTTTTGACCAGTACATAAAATGGAACCAATCCGCCGCCAAAAAACATGGTAAATACAATTAAGCGAAATATGATTGCCCTGCCTGGAAGATCCCTTTTGGATAGTGCATAAGCGCCAAAACTGGTGAGGATCATGCTTATTGATGTTCCAAGTGCCGTTATTTCCACGGATCTTAATAAGGCTTTTACGATTCCTCCAATGCTGCTTAGAGCTCTCTTATACTCTGTAATACTGAAACTCTTTGGAATCAGGTGATAGGGGTCTGTCATATATACTTCTTGTGTGGAAAAAGATATTACCAAGAGTCTCCACAAAGGCAGCACTATGAGAATAGCTGATAATCCGAGGATTAAATATATGATCGTATCAGCCAATGAAAACCTTTTTTGTATAAACACTATTTAACCTCCTCCCTATGTTAGTAGACACTCTCTTGACCAAATGCCTTTACAATCCTGTTTGAAACTATTAGTAAAACTGCGCATATAACAGACTTTAGCAACCCGGCCGCTGCTGCGTAACTGAATTTGTTACCTCCCATAGAGGTTCTGTAAATGTAGGTATCTAGAATGTCGCCTGTTGAATAGACCATTGGATTGTAGAAGTTATATACTTGGTCAAATCCCCACGTCAAAACCCTGCCGATAATTAAGATAAACATGATAAATATTACGTTACGAATGCCAGGTATTGTAACATGCCTAACAAGTGCCCATCTTCCGGCTCCATCTATGACAGCTGCTTCATAATGTTCTGAATTGATGCTTGCCATGGCCGCAATATAGATGACAGTGGCAAATCCCGACTCTTTCCAGAGATCCGTTAAAATCAGCACCGGCCTAAACATTTCCGGTTTTGTCAGCAGATCAGCAGCATGGCCATTAGACATTGCTGCGAGAAACCCTGACTCCGGACTAAAAAATGTGATAAATATGGATGCAACGATAACCCACGAAATAAAATGCGGTAAATAGATAATCGTTTGAATCGTTTTGCGGACTTTGAGATGCCTTACTTCGTTTAGAAGCAATGCGATAATGATCGGAACTGGAAATTGTGTGACAAGTCGGTAAATCGCAATGATAACGGTATTCCAAAATGCCCGCCAGAAATCTTCCTCACCAAATAATTCTTTAAAATGTTTCAATCCGACAAACGGGCTGTGAAAAAATCCTTTGCTCATCGTATAGTCCTGAAAAGCCATGGTGATTCCATACATCGGGACGTAACAGAAGATCGCATACCATATGAGCACAGGGATAAGCATGAGATACATATATTTATATTTTAAAATATGTTTCAGTTTTTTATTAAAACCTGGCTTTGAATTATTCTTAATAAACAGTTCGGAGGTTTTTATTACTTCAGCATCCATGTTTCTTCTCCTTATAATTTTCGTATTGGATATCCATCAGTAGTACTACTAGTGTTAATTATAAAGCGTTTTCAAAAGCAATGAGTATGACTCTAACTTAACATTTGTTACGTTTTCTTAACCTGATTCAAGCTTTGTTTTAAAAAAAGCAGCCGGGCTACTCAAAAAAAGTAACCCTGCTGCTCTAACAGAGGAAAATGGATGATGACCTTGGTACCTTTTCCAGCAGTACTATCTACTTCAATACCATAATCATCTCCAAAATATAATTTGATTCGTTCATGAACATTGATGATTCCAATACTTTCTCCTTTTGTTTTCCCCTCAAGCCTCGCCTTGATTTCATTCAATTTATCCTCTGTCATTCCTACACCATTGTCGCTGATTGTTATACTCAACTTCTCCTCCATCTTTCGAACCTCTATGACGATGGTGCCTCCATGATCCGTTACCTCCAGGCCATGATAAATGGCATTTTCCACGATCGGCTGCAGGGTCAGCTTCAAAACCGGAGTTTCTAACATATCGTCACTTACATCGAAGATTACCTTGATTTTGTCCCCAAACCTCATTTGCTGTATATCTGCGTAGGTTTTCACATGAGCGATTTCCTCACTAACCTTTACCACTTTTTCTCCCCGGGTGATGCTGGTTTTAAACAATGCGATAAGCAGTTTGATCATCTTCTCTGTTCGAGGATCCTTAGCAAAAGCCATATATTGAGCTGTTTTTAAGGTGTTGTAAAGAAAATGAGGGTTGATTTGTGACTGTAGAAGATTCAATTCATATTCCTTGGCCTTAAGTTCAGCATCTTTTATCTTAACCTCGGATATATATTTTTCTTCAATGAGTAGATTGATACGCTCAAGCATCTCATTGAAGCTATTACCTAATTCATAGATTTCATCCTCCGTGGTGCTCTTAAAACGGGTCTTCAGGTTTCCTCTCTTCACGTTTCTTACTGTTTTAACCAATGCTGATATGTTCAATGAAAGCATAGACGAGAATCCATAGGAAAACCCAAAGCTTAGTATGATAAGTCCTAAGAGAACCACTATGCTATAAAAAAGGATGTATTCATTCTCATTAAAGTCCTTTAAAAGGAATACTAAACTCCACCCATTTTCAGCAAAGTACTTAGAAATCATCAGATAATTATTTCCCCCTTCCCGGAAAATCACCCTTTCATTCTGTTCTAAGGAAGGTTTATTGTACGGTAAAACCTCTAACAAGCTTTTCTTTTGACTTCGGCCGATATCACTGAATATATCTTTGCCTGTTTGGTCCACAAGGTATAAATCCAAATAGCTGATATTAGAAAACACATTTAGCATTTTCTCTATATCTTCCCCATTGAAATCAACTAAAATAAACCCTAATAGTTTTCCAGCCTCAATACCATCTGCAACACCTCTTATTTGCATGCCTATACGTATACCTTTCTTATTAAAAGGTGAATCCGTATAGCTTCGCCATAATAAAGTGCTAAAATGATCTTTGACATAATCTAAATCAGATTTGGCATCCGGACGCATCATGAATGGCCTTCCATAGGTAGAGGAATATACCAGACGCTGATCAGCGTCATAAATGGTTATATTCGATATTCCTTTATCAAATAAATTTCTGGAAAGAATGATATTATTCATCTCATCCCGAATCTCTTTATCCACGTTATTGGAAGTTTTGCTAACATCCAGAAGCTTTTGAACCTTCTCATTGAAAGAGGAAGTCTCAATGGTCATCCTCCGATAATTATTGTAAACAAACGCCATCTGTTGATAGAGAATTTGAGCACTATATTCAAAGACAGACCCTACTTTGCTTTCTACCGTGTGCTTGGCAAATATATAAGAGCTGCCTGTTATGAATACAGCTGGAACAGTGACTATTGTGGAATATAAAATTAGCAAAGCCAATTTGAAGCTAATTCTCCTCTTAGACAATGCTATTGGCTTATTTTCAATGTAGCTGTGATTGAGTGAACTTATCTGTACTTCCATATTTTTAATAGGCTTAACAATTTTTTTGCCTGTAATAGCTAGCACAATGATGGATAAAATCAGGCATAATATTCCGATCCGAATGTTGGTATTAAGGTTCTGATTAATGGATTTTTGAAGCTTGTCAAAAGTGAACGTATTGGTTATCGTCCACCCTTCATAGTTTAGCGAATTTTTAAATGAGAATTTTTGTTCAGCCAATTCACCTGTATGTTGATCGTAGGAAACTTCAGCAGTGTTCCCTGCATGATCCGTAATAAAAATGCCATTCCCTGCAAACTGCATCTCCTCAATAAATTTTGAACTCAACACCACAACCATATATGCCTTTATTTCATTGGTATAAGGCTCAGTTATAGGACTTATAATAGCTAACCTTTCATATAACCCTTCTCTGTATCGATCAAGGAAAAACTGACTTTCAGCGTTTTGCAGATAAGGTTTCTTTAATTGGTTATAAAATTCTGCAGTTCCGTATTTGTCATAGGATTTTCCTACAGAATTACTAGCCCCGATGAAAATATTTCTATTATTATCAACAACAAGTACGGAATCCACTTTATCATTACTTAGAATCAGATTTTTCAGAAAATCCTCATAGTCCTTTTGTGCTTTTATGAGTACATAAGGGTCAGATTCATCTGAACTGATAATCCTATCAAAATACTCATTTTTCATAGATAAACTAACCATATTGGCGATTTCGCCCAAATAAGTATTGGCCTTCTCTACCGCTGCACCTGTAGCTATATCATTTACACGTTCAAACTGAAACAAAATAAGTTTATTCGTGACCAAATAACAGGTTAAGGTAGTTAATGTTATAGATATCACTGAAAAAACAATGCCAAATAAAATAATTTTCTTTTCCAGAGACTTTTTAAAGTTAAATTTAATCATGCAAACTCCTCATAAATTCAGGTCACCCTTTGTATTTTTCTCTGTATTCCAATGGCGTAAGTCCTGTGACGTTTCTGAAAAGTTCACTAAAATAACGGGGTTTCTCATAACCAACCATACTAGATATTTCATAGACTCTATAGTTTATATCCTTTAGAAGCCTTTTTGCTTCTTCAATTCGCACTTCAGTGAGGATATGTTTAAATGTTTTTCCTGTATCCTTACTGAAAAGTCTGGAAAGATGCACTGGATGAACATTTACATACCTCGCTAATTCCTCAAGGCTTAGTTGACCCGAATAATTTTTCCTTAAATACGCCAGGGCTTCATCAACAATCCTTCTGTTTTTCATATTGTTCTCATCATTAAGTAAATCAAAGACCTCTATAGTAAACGCTTCCAACTTCTTGAAAATCATTACAATCGTCTCACAATATCCTAGTTCCTTTATCATATAGTTAGATTTTTCTAAAAACGCATCTGTTTTTTTCCCCATTTCTCCCAATTCGCCCACTATAGTTAAAACTAGCTTAACAGCAAAACCTAAAATCATATCCATATCCGTAAATTTGGAATCTATAAATTGATTTTTGAGTGCATCCAGATACTCCATTAATTTCACATGCTCTTTGCCAGTAACAAGCATCATGATTTCTTTCATCAACCTTTCTTCTTCCATGAAAGAAAATATCCGCTTGCTGTTAGTATCTAGTTCACTATAATGGATCATGCAGTTGCCAATATAGGGTTTGTGCAGGATTGCATCTCTAATACATATATACGAATAACAAAGTTCTTGTAAATTAGCTGCCATACTTCCAATAACACAAGAAATCTCAAGGCATTCTTCTTCATTTTTTTTATACATGACTAGCTCTTCCTTCAAATTCTCATATACTTCAGTTACAGTTTGCACAAAATCTTTTTCAGGAAGCGTCCATAAAACACAGATCATCTCATTTAACGAAATAACCGAGCCTTTATTTTGAATTTCGATATTTTCATATAAATACCCGCGGATAAATTCCTGGATACTACGTGCTCTGTCCGCCCCGAAATAAAAGGTCATATGCTTATATTCATCTATTCGAAACAAAGTCATGCGGTACTCTTTATTCTTAACAAAAATACCAACTCTCTGAACCCTCGCAACCGCTTTCTCATCCATATCCGAATGATTTTCCATCATTTCTTTAAAGAGGGTTTCCCGCTGCCTCCAAATATCATCACTATCCATACGGATTTGATTCTCTTTTTGTAGAACTCCTTTTAGCTTTGTAAAATGATTAACAATTTCATCTTCCCCATCAGATTTTAAAATATATCCGTACACCCCACACTCGATGCCTTTCCTTGCATAGTCAAATTCATTGAAGGCACTGAATAGAGTAACCTTCGTTTTTGGAAACCTGCTTTTTACTTCCATAGCCAATTCAAGACCATTAAATACGGGCATACGTATATCCGTCAGAATAGCATCTACTTCTGTTTTGTCTAAGAACTCCAGAGCCTTGTATCCATTTTCGCATACCCCTGCTACTTCAAAACCAATGGAATTCCAATCAATAATTGTTGGCAGCACTCTCCTAAAGATCTCCTCATCTTCAACAATAAGCAGCTTGTACAATCCCATTCACCTCCTGAATTTTTCTAAGCCCGTTTACATCAAAGGATGGCGAATCGTCACCTTGCATCCGCCATTTTCCCTGTTGGTCAGGGACACCCCATAGTGGGATCCGAATCGGATATTCAGCCTGCGATTGACATTATATAGTCCTACCCCGCCTGTCTCCCCCGACGGCAAATTCGGCTGTATCATTCGGGTTTGCACTTCTTCGGAGACACCAGGACCGTTATCCTCTACCGTACACACCAGTTCTTCCCCCTCGATAAACACGCGAACGAGAATTTTGCCCTGTCCGGACGATAGCTTGCTCAATCCGTGCCGTACCGAATTTTCTACAAGCGGTTGGATGATTAACTTTAATATCGGCATATTCAAGGCACGCGGCTGAACGTTCATAACGACCTGGAACGTATCGTGATTTCGCAGCGACTCGATGCTAAGATAGCTTTTGACATGCTCGATTTCCCGCTCGACAGTGGTGAACTCTTCCCCATTATTGATGCTGTATCTGATTAAATTACTTAGCGATGTGACCATCTCCGCAATCGTTTCTTCCTTTACGTGGTCTGCTCGCCATTTAATTGCGTCCAACGTATTGTACAAGAAATGGGGATTAATCTGATGAATTAGCATTTGCATTTCCGTTCTAGACTTCTCAGATTCCATCTGCTTGGTCGTCGCGAGCAGCTCCTGTAAGCCGAAAATCAAGGAATTATACCCTCTGGCCAGCTGGCCGATTTCATCGCTTCGTTCTCCGTACCTCCCGCTCGGTACAAGCTGCCCCAATTGGACTTTTTTCATTTGGCCTACGACATATTTGATCGGGGATATAAAGCTGTTCGTTATCAGCCCAAGCAGCACTGTAATTAAGCCGATACTCGCCAACACTAGCAGCAAAGAGAAGCGTTTGATCGTTTCGACTGGACCGATTAAATCTTTCTCGGGAATGCCAGCGACCAGCTTCCATGGAAGATCGGCGAGCGGAATTTCCGAAAGGAAAAAATCCTCTTTCGGATACAGTGTCCTATCCTTGCCGGCAAGCAGAACGGTTTCAAGTTCGTCGTCGACGATATAATGCTGAAAGTTCGGGTACTCCGCTGGCGACAGGATCTGCTGGTTGACAAGAGTTGCTGGAAAGCTCAATTGAATAACGGCCAAAGGCCGCAGATCAGACATCGCTCGGATCATTCTTGCAAAAATAAACGAATTGTTATCGAAATACCAATAGCCCTTCCCCTTAAGTTGGATCGCCTTTTCAATCCACTCTGAGTTAGGCGACTTCACTCCGGATTGAATCAATAAAGAATAAGTTCTATACCTCATTTCATCAGCAGGGTAAATAGTTAGCTCGTAGCTTCCCTTTAATTCGTTCATTAACGAAAGTGATCTGCTTAGAAAAAGCCGATCCTCCAGCTCATTATCAAGCACCTCCAGCTTCTGGGAAGCGATGATCGACTCCGAATGAAGTTCCGTTTGCCTGAAAAACTGCTCGATACGCAGACGGTTTTGCTGCAAATTTTCCATCAGCAAGGCGGATGTGACATGCTCGATTTGCTCACTGGATTTGTTAAAGTACCACACTCCAAGAATCGTAACCGGCAATGAAACGGATAGAAACAGGAGGATGAACATTTTAACGAACAAGGTAAGGTTGCTGATTCTTAACGTTTTCATCTCCCGTATCTGAACTCCTTTGGGGTCATGTTCGTTCTTTTCTTGAACAGCTTACCGAAATATTGGATTTCCTGATAACCAATTTTCTCGGCAATTTCATAGATTTTCAAGTTCGTGTCGCGCAGCATACGCTTCGCTTGCTCGATGCGGATTTCTGTTAAATAATCCAAAAAATTTTGTCCTGTCTCTTTCTTGAACAGCTTACTCAGCGACACCGGGTGAATGCTCAGCTCGTCGGCTACGCTCTGCAGAGTGATCGCTTCCCCGTACTTCCCGTCGATGATCCGCTTCGCTTTATCGATCATAAAGTTAGGCAAGCTGGGATGCTGTTGATCGGCGACAAGCTTCATCAGCTCGCTCAGATGATCCCGCAGCAGCCGCTTCAAATCGTCCACGGTTGGGCAGCGCTCCGCCTTTTCCCACAGTTCCAGCGGAAAATGACTGATTTCCATATCCACCTTTTCAGCTAGACAGGAATGAACCTCCAAGATCCATTCGAAGCATTTGATCGACAAATCACCAGTCTTACTTACATCTCTGTCTAGGATGAAGCGATGGATCATTTCCTCCAGCCACAAGCTTACGACTTCCGCATCCCCTCCCAGCACCGCCTCAGCAACCCATTGTCTGACGAGCCCAATGTCCTCATGGTCAATCCGATCAATAATATCAGCGTAACTGGCGATTCGTTGATTGCTGTTCATTAATGCGACCTTTAACGCCTTGCGCGACTGTTCGTACGCTTCCGATATGACTTGAAAGGAGTGCTGCCGTTCGCTGATTCCAATAGCGGGAATGATTTTCTGATATTTCAACACCCTTTCGTGGATATCTTGCGCAATCGACAGTTCCTGCTCCCACGCGGTAAGGATGACCCAGTCATGATGAATGCTGCGAATGATCACGGAAGGCTGGTAGCTCTTCAAAATTTCATCCGCAATATTACCGATGGCAAACAAGTCCAGATTCATATCCTTATCCTGCTTGCCTCGTACATCTTCCCTATTTATGCTTAACGAAATCAATACGTACGAATCCGTCTCCAGCCACTGCATACCCCATACCTGAAGCCGGTGATGAATATGCTCCTGCAGTGCCGTCTTTTGCATACACAGCCCCTGCACAAACTTTTCCTGCAGCGCTTCTGTGCCTAGACGGGCATAAGCGATTTGATTCTTAATCTGGTCCTGACTGATGAGCTCGCGTTGAACCATGTCATATACGACACCGATTTTTTCGGCAAGCTCCTCTTTATGGATCGGCTTTAGGATGTAGTCGATCGCTCCCAGTTGAATACTACGCTGGGCATATATAAAATTATTGTAGCTGCTGATCACAATGACCTTTGGCCCGTATGCCAACGCTTTCACGGACTCCAACATATCTAAACCAGTCATCTCCGGCAGCAGAATATCTGTTAAAATGATTTCCGGTCTGTATTGTTCGATTAGCTCCAAAGCCTCCTCGGCCGTGTGAACCGCGAAAACTTGTTCAAAGGGCAGCTGGCTGTGGTCAATGACCTCCTGAATTCCCCTTAAGATGTCTACCTCATCTTCAACGACAATGATTTTCACACAATCAACCCCCATTACACAATTATAACCCGAGATCGATGCGTTGTTACATCGAAGCACAAGAAGAAGACCAAGATGGCAAGCCACAGGTCTTCTTTCTCAAGTAATGGCCGTCTGCCTATCCTTTTACGGATCCTAACGTGATTCCTTTAATAAAGCTTCGCTGCAGCATTAGGAAAAAAACGATCATCGGAATGGCTGCCAACGACGCCCCCGCCATGGCATAGCCGTAATTCACGTTGTTCTCGGAATACGTAATCGTCGAGATGCCGAGAGGGAGCGTCAGCTTCTCCTTGGATTGCAAAATAATAAGCTGCCATAAATAATCGTTCCACGTGTGCATAAAGGCGAAAATCGATAGCGCCCCAAGCGCTGGCAGGAGGAGCGGCAGTACGATCGTTGCAAACAAACGAATTTCGCCGGCGCCGTCTATTCTAGCTGATTCAACGATTTCATCGGGAATCGATTTGGCAAACTGCCGTACAATGAACACCCCGAACGGAAAGGCGATCGCAGGCAGGATGACCCCCAAGTAGCTGTCAATCAAGCCGAGCTCTCTGCAAATGATGTACAAAGGAACCAGTGTAACCTGAGTCGGCATCATCATCGTGCCAATGACAACAAGGAAAAATAATTTATCACAGGGAAATTTCTTTTTGGCATACGCGTATCCCGCCATTGCTGAGAAAACAACGACAAAAACGACAGTTACCAAGCTCGTAAACACACTATTGAACAACCACAGCGTCGCTGGCGTCGTGGAGAAAATATGCTCATAGTTAAGAAGTCTGAACTGGGATGGGATCCATTCCGGGGGAATAGCCCAGATCGATACCTGAGTTTTAAAGGAGCCTGTAATCATCCAATATAACGGGAAAACAAAAACGATTGAAGCCAACAAAAGCAACGCATACCTGGAAACAACCTGTAATTTCATCTGCTTCAATTCTCCTCTACCCTAATCTACGCTGTTATTTTAGTCCGATTTGGATTTCATGAGTCGGAATTGCAGCAGCGAGATTACTAAAATAATAAAAAACAGGACGACGCTTTGAGCCGATGCTTTACCAAATTCCAGAGATACGAAAGCTGTCCGGTAAATGGTGTACACGAGTGATTCCGTTCCATGATACGGACCGCCGCCGGTAAGCAAATGGATGACGACGAATATTTGGAACACGCTAATGGTCGAGGTGATCACAATTAATACCGTTGTATGGGAAATCATCGGAAGCGTGATACTAAAGAACGATCGCAGCGGACCAGCACCATCGATTTCAGCAGCTTCATACAACTCTTTCGATACGCCATCCATCGCCGACAAATACAAGATAATAGGCTGACCGACCATCCAAGTGAGAACAACCCCGGATAGCGCTAGAATCGCGCTCAACTGCCCTGAAAACACATCAACCGCACCGAAACCGAGCTTCTCTGAAAAATACTTGATAATGCCAAAGCTAGGATTATACATCCAGCCCCAGACCAAGGAAAGTACGACCGGCGTGCTGACCACCGGCAAATAAAACACGAGTCGAAAAAAGCTTTTGCCAAGCTTATGGAATCCCTGCATCAATGCGGCGAAGACTAACGAAATGACGACGACGCAGGGAACGATGATCAGAACGAAATAAAACGTGTTGACAAACGCTTTGCGAAACAACTCTTCCCCGAATAAACTACGGTAATTTTCCAATCCAACGAAAGTGGAGGAATAAATGTCAGCTTCAAAAAAGCTTAAGTAAAACGTATAAAATAACGGAAGAATCATAAAAACAGTTAAAAATACCAGGTTAGGCCCGATAAAAAAATAACTCCACATCCATTCACGAAGCTTCATCTGCAAATCACCTCAGCTATCTTCATCATATCGTAGGCAGTTAAAACACTTTCGTCCCAGTACTGTGAGACAGACTAGGACGAAGTGACTTCACAGACCGTATTCTTCTGAATATACTTCGATAAACATTTTTCTCACTTCTTGGCTGCCAGTTCGTTTGCATTTTTCACGAAATCGTCAAGTGCCTGTTTCGGACTCTTTGCTTTCAGAAAAGCGGCTTGCATTTCCGGATAAAACTTTTGTCTTAGCGTAGAGAAGTACGCTCTGTTCTTACCTAAATCGACGATTTCCAATTTGTTAAGCTGCTCGAACAACTGGGAGGCATCTTTATTCTGAATCTCGTAAGTGCCTGACTTGCGCGCTGCTATCCCATAAGTCGCCTTGTTAATCGCTTTAATATTTTCCGGCTTGGTCAAAAACTTCACGAACTCGATAGCCATTTTTTTCTTTTCCGAATCGTTCTGTTTAAAAATCGCGTACCCGTTTTCGCCAGTAACTGTGATCCGAGGCGTCACCCCTTCTTTCACGACGGGGATGATTCCGAACGGCTCCACGGACGGATCGACCGCGCCATTCTTCTTCCCAACTTCCAGATCACCGTATACTGGTGATGTGTGATTCAAAACGGCCAGCTTGCCTTGCTTGAATAGCTCAAAATTCGCATTTACATCCATGGTAGCGGTGCCTGGGGCAACCAGCCCTTCGTCTTGAAGACTCAGCATGAAGGTTAGTGCTTCGACACCTTCGGGACCGTTAACGGTGTACTGCGTGAAATCCTTGTTCGCCCACTGGGCGCCGGCGGAAAGCAAATTGCTAACCATCAGTTGGTCCGCTTGCTCGCTTTTGGCAAAATAAGCGATGCCATACGTATTTTTATCGGCCACCTTCTTTAAGGCGTCCTTCATTTCATTCCAAGTCCAAGAGCGATCCTGTGGCACAGATACCCCTTTTTTCTCGAAAATGGTTTTATTCAAGAAGACAACCTGCGGAACACTCCCTAAAGGTAGCGCAAGCAACTTCCCATTGATCGTACCCATGTTGAGAAACGCTTCTTTCCAGTCTGCCTTATCCTCTTTCACGACATCATCAAGCTCTTCTAACACACCGTTTCGCGCATGCTTGCTGATCCGAATCGGTATGTTATCGTACAAAACATCTGGAGGATTATTGCCCGCGACAGCTACGTTAACCTTCTGCTCGATGTCTGAGAACGGCACGGATTCGACTTTCACCGTTACATTCGGGTGCAGCTTTTGGAATTCTCCTGCCTTCTGCTTCTCCCAATCTCCATAATTCTTGCTATCGTAGCCTTCAATATCCTTAAACCCCGTGCCTGCCCACATGGTTAGCGTCACTGGCTTGGCGTTACCGCCTCCTGCTGCTTCTCCGCCGGCTTGCGGCTTGGGATTCGACGTGCATCCCGCTGCAACACCCGTAATTAATAAAACGACGACTCCCTTTTTCACTAAATTCTTCATATTGTCACCCCTGTGTCTTTTGTGGTTAACAATCACAATAAAACAATAAAGTAATTTGTTACTTTGATTATAAAGAACAATGCAGCACCGTTTAAACATGCGTATATTAGCATTTTACAATACATATTTAATTTCTTTGGGCAGCATTATTGAGAAAAACATCCCGAACCGACAGCAGCGCTTCAACGCCATCCATGATCCGAGATGTCTCTTTACACTTTCCTCAAAACAATTCACGATGGATTTTGACAACAAGCTTCACTAAGTGAACGCCGTCCCCAGAATGGCAGTTAGGGCGGTGAACTTCCCCAGGCCAATATATGCTGAAATCTCCTGCCCGGAGCAAAATGCGCTTCTCGTTCTCAACATGCTCAAAGAGCGCGTAATCGCTCTCCTCCAGCCGATCTTCCACCGCGCTGTTGTTGCCAGAGGCCGTGGCGAAACCCTGCCACTCCTCTCCTTCCACTACGAGATGGATGTCTGCGTGCTGCGCATGGATTTCAGCAAGCCGTTCCTCAAATGCTCCAGTCGTCGGACTCTGCTTCATCACGTACATCAGCTTTCCTTCAATCTCGAGCGAAGACGGCATGTCAGCGACATTCACTTTGGCGACGAATGAGAGCGCGCGGCGCACAGCATCCCCGTATTGGCATTGGTTTTGCTCCCACTGGTTCATCGTATCAAAAATCAAAGCGATCTCTCCTAACGTTCGGTGTTCGCAACGAATCGGTAACGGCGCAGTACATCACTCTGCGCATAGAACGTCTCGATCTGCTCCCGCTCTTCGGCAGTGAATTGCTTCAATGGCTGACGGACGACTGGCGTTGCCAAGACGCCTTGAAGATACAGCATGTATTTCTCATAGGCGAGAACATCGAACTGAATCATGTGCGCTATTACCTTGTTGGCTTCCGCTTGCATAGACTGCAACGACGCCATAGGCGGGTTCTCCTCCGTCGAGATAAGCTCATACATCTGAGCGAACAATCCGGGCATCATATTGAACGTGCTGCCAATGGCGCCATTTGCACCTGCATATGCGCCGCCAGTATAAACTTCGTCATGTCCGTTATAGATAAGGAATTCTTGTCCGCATCTTGCGCGAATTTGCTGCATTTCAAACAGATTAAGTGAAGTAAATTTGACGCCTATACATTGCGGATGACGGCTCATCTGCTCGTAGAAGTCCATGGACAGGCTAACTCCCGTTGCACCAGGGAAATGATAGACGATCATTGGCAGTGACACAGCCGCCATGATCGATTCGTAATGCTCACGTATTTCTTTCATTGACACTTTATAATAAAACGGAACGACCGCGGATACGGCATCGACGCCTTGAAGTTCGGCATGCTTAGCCAGATTGATCGATTCCATCGTACTGATGCATCCAACATGCGCAATAATGGTTACGCGCCCGTTTGTAATCCGGACGACCGTATCCAACACCAGCTTGCGCTCTTCAGTTGTCAAAATAAACCCTTCACCGGTGCTTCCGCCTACGTAAAACCCGTGAATTCCTTGCCTGATTTGATGCTCAACCAGACGGGCTAGAGAATCAAAGTCGATAGCACCATTCTCGTGCATCGGAGTCAGCAGTGCTGTAAAGATGCCGTGAAACGCGTTGCGGTTTTCGATTGTCTTAGTCATATATTTTCCATCTCCCTTGCGCCACTGCGCATCATGTAGTTAGGTAATGACTGTATTGTAGCTCGCAAAGCAGCAGCTCATATTTCAAATTTTTAATATTCCTATCATTTCTTTACGAAAACGAAGCAGTTATAATGGTGCTACAAAGATCAGGAGGCGAAACAGCGTATCATGTACCCTCAATACCTTTTCGAATACCCGAATATCGACTCGGACTTTCCTTTTCATATGAAGAAAAAGAAGTATACCTCGGTCCCTTCCCATCGTCATGATTTTATCGAATTCTCATTCGTGCTGGAGGGAAAAGGTAAAGAACGGATTAACGGGACCGAGCATGACATGCTGCCCGGCACGATTGTACTCCTGCTTCCTTATCAGATTCATGAGTACCAAGCCGATGCAGACGAGACACTGCTGATGTATATTTGCAATTTTGATATGAAGCTGCTCACTTCAGGACCTGAATCCGCTTGGGGCCTGCATGAGTTTTTACTCGGCCGTGACAACACCCAGCCGGCTCACATTCAATTACAGGGCAAAGCTTACGAGGAAGGCCTCCGACTGTGGGAACGCATATACAATGAACACGATTCATCATTGGCCTGGAGGCCGATCATGCTCAGATCTCTGCTGCTGGAAGCGTTGTCGTTGTTTGTCCGAAACAGCGACAACCACGAAACAGCACGGACGGAGAGGCAGCGTACCGTATCCTCAAAGGACATTTGGTCCGTCGTGCAATATGTTTACGATCATTATTTGGACCCATTATCCTTAACGTCATTATCCGAACAGTTTCACATTCATCCGACCCAATTGAGTACGCATTTCGGGGAATCGTTCGGCATCCACTTTGTTGATTTCCTGCATGAGCTTCGGATTCGCCATGCCTGCAGCCTGCTGATTTCTTCCAATCTGCCCATCTCTCACGTAGCGTATGAGTCCGGATTTTCCTCATATCCCACGTTTTCACGTACGTTTCTGCGCATTAAAGGGATGACACCGAGTCAATACCGGAAGCAGCAGGAACGAAGACACTGAACCTAAAGCCAAGAAATTTCCGTCAAGATTGGCACAAAAGTAGGAACGAACAACCATCCTACAAACACCCTCCAATTGTTTGCGTGCAATCAAATATGCTACAATACTAACAATTATTGTCTCATGGGGGTAAGCGAAGCGATGCTGAAGGAATTTAAAGATTTTGCGTTCAAAGGGAATATGGTAGATTTAGCAGTTGGGGTTATTATCGGGGGCGCTTTCGGGAAAGTCATTACGTCTATCGTGAATGATTTGATCATGCCGCTTGTTGGGCTGCTAATTGGCAAAGTGAAGTTCAATGATCTATTTATTTCATTAAACGGCGTTCATTA
This sequence comes from Paenibacillus sp. Soil724D2, assembly GCF_001427935.1. Lineage (NCBI taxonomy): Bacteria > Bacillati > Bacillota > Bacilli > Caryophanales > Paenibacillaceae > Paenibacillus > Paenibacillus sp. Soil724D2. The sequence continues at coordinate 50,718 of NZ_LMRY01000018.1, read as the reverse complement.
CAATACCCTTAAAGATGCGGTTGCAGCCAGTGCGCCTACCTTTAATTACGGACAATTTATTTCAACTTTCCTAGACTTTTTAATTGTTGCTTTTGTCATTTTCCTTGTTATTAAACAGCTTAGCAAGTTCCGTAAAAAAGAAGAGCCGAAAGAAAAAACAGTAACATCCAAATCTTGTCCGCACTGCTTGTCCGAAATTCCCGTACAAGCTACACGCTGTAAGTTCTGTACTTCAGAGCTGTCATCAGGTACTGCTGTGTCAGGGAGCATTCAATAAGGTATGGTAAAAAGCCCGAATCGGATTACATCGATTCGGGCTTTTTGGTGCGCAGATCGGCGATCTCGCCTTGCGCAAAAGCGTTTGTCTGCAGCAGCTCAAGCAGCTGCCTCGCTGTAGCTTCGGGCGATTGCAGCTCGCCCTGCTCTTTGAGCTGGACGAACCTGCTCACCTGCGGGAAGTCCACTTCTTCAGCAGCGCGAATCTCCCGCTGCATATCCGTGTCAACCACACCCGGCGCGATGGAGTAAATCTCCACCGGGTGCGGTTGGTTCATCTGCTCGACGCCTACGCAGCGCGTCAGCATATCGAGCCCGGCTTTGGCGATGCAGTAGGCACCCCAGCCGGGGTAAGGCTTCTTCCCCGCGCCCGAGGAGATGCCGACGACCCGCTTCATGATCGGCCACGCCTGCGTGAGCCGAATGAAGCTGTTCGTCAGCAGCGCGGGCGCGATGAGATTGACCTGCAGGCTGCGCTGCAGGTCGTCATGGTCTGCTCGGCCGATCGACGTCATCGGCTCGAGCATGCCAGCATTATTGATGAGCGTGATGGAATCCGCTTCATCCACCGTGCAGAGGATTCGCTCCATGAGCGAATCCAGGCCTTGCGTGTCCGCCAAGTCGTAAGCGTGGAAGGTAAGTGTACCTTCCGCGCGCAGCGCCTCTTGGCGCAAAGCTTCACTGTAGCTGCGAGAAATGCAGTGAATCGCAGCTCCCTGTTGTAGAAGCTGCTGAATGATCGCAGCACCGAGTCCTTTTGAACCGCCTGTAATAATATACGTTTCCATTTACGGCACCTTTACGACAAACGGAACTGTTATCACTTGACCATCCCGTTGAAATTCGCCCCATATTTTATAAATTCCACTCTTCGGAAATGATGTCTTGAATTTGGCTTCTGGCCCTGATGATTTCTCATCTACAGGATGAACATGCAGATATTGGTCTGCTTTCTCATCAAGAATAACCACATGTCCTACTGCACCTAAATAGGGCTGTAAATTGGTTATTGCCGCTTTCGTAGCTGCATCCTTAAAGGTATAGGTCAAATTCAGGTCCATTCCTGCCATGAGATGATCAGCCGCCAGCGATATCTCCATACCATTCACCGTTGCGGTAAGCTTACTGTCTGGCTGCAAGGCTATGGCTGGCGCAGCTTCTCCACCTGCTTGGATAACGTGACTTTTGACTATTTGCGCTTGCCCGCTAGGTTTAAAGTCAGCGAACAACTTATAGTTCCCGCCTGCAGGAAGCGCTGTACGAATCGTGAATAGTCCCTTACCTTGATAGGTCGGGTGAATGTGCTTGTAATAGGAAAGATCCTGGCTAACCAGAATAAGATGCATCTTTTTCTCATGGTTTAGGTCAAACTCATCTACAGATTTCCCATCTTTATCAAGGATCTGTATCGTCATCTCAGTTTCTTGTTTGGCTTGTACGGGGTCAGACGAAAGCTTAAATACGGCCTGAGTACCGTCTTTATCCGCCGATTCACCGCTGCCATGGCCAGCATGTTCCTGTTCTTTATTTTCTGAATGAGCTGAGTGTTCGGTGGTTGTTGCTTTACCACAAGCACTCAATAATATAGCCGCTGTGAGGAGAATTACGCCTATTTTCTTCATCATTGCACCACATCGTAGCCTTGCTCTTCGATCGCATCTTTGATCGCTTCCATGCTAAGCTTACTTTCATCAAACTGTACTTCGACTTCTTTGTTAGCCAGATTCACTTTGCCTTCTGCACCCAGCTCCTTCACCGCTTTCTCAACCGAATTCACACAGTGATTGCAGGACATTCCATCAACTTTCAAAATGATAGTAGACATTCCAACACTCCTTCTATTATGTTAAATGATCTCATTAGGGTATTCATTGTTTGAGCAGTTCATCCACAACGGCCTTTGGCTTCTTTGAATACCGATATTAGATTTATAGTATACCCCCCTATCCTATATTGTCAAGTCTCATAAAAAAAGAACCCGCTGCCTGATCGCAACGAATCCTCTCTCATTAAGCTACTAGTTGAGCACGCCTAAACTACTCATTTCCTCTTCCATCTCTCGTCTTAACGACAGCTTATCATGATCTTCCATAAAAGCGGCATCTACGCCATTCATGATCAGTTTAACCAGCTCCGGTGTTGTAAAGCCAAATCGCTCTTTGAGTACCCGGTATTCATTCGTAATATTGGTTCCGGATACACTGGGGTTATCTGTATTAATCGTTACGACCAGCCCTTGCTCCAAGTATTCGCGAATCGGATACGTTTCCCAACCGGAAACGGCCTTCGTTTGGATGTTGCTGATCGGGCACATTTCGAGCGGGATACGGCGATCCTTGACCATTTCCAATATGGACTTGTTCTCCTTCAATCGAACACCATGCCCAATTCGAACAGCGCCGAGATTCGTAACGGCCTCAAACACGTTCTTCGCTCCCGCTGCTTCTCCAGCATGGATTGTGACTGGAATACCAAGTCTTCCAGACTCCGCAAACACCTCCCGGAAATATTCCGGCGGATACGACGCCTCATCACCAGCTAAATCGACAGCGACTAAGCCTTTCCCTACATACTTAGCAGCCGCTTCGATCACTTCTAGGTTGCTTTCGCAAGAGTGATTTCTCATGCAAATCGCAATAACGCCGACTCTCACAGCAAAATCACGCTGTCCCCGCTTCATTCCCTCTACCACATGATGAATCGTTTCCTCAACCGTCAAACCGGTGTTCCGGTGCAGCTGCGGTGCGAAACGAACTTCTACATATCTGCAATTATGCTCAGCGGACTGTTCGACAACCTCATAGGCAACCCGCTCCAAGGCTTCAGCTGATTGTAAAAACCGTGTAGTAAAATCAAATTTGCTTAAATATTCAATGAGACTCCCACACTCCTCACCTACTCGCATATGCGGAATGAGTCCATCTTTATCATAAACAGGGAGTTCAATACCTTGCCTACGAGCGAGATCCAGAATCGTCTCTGGCTTCACACTGCCATCCAAGTGCAAGTGAAGATCAACCTTGGGTAATCTCGCTAATAGATCGTTAGCCCGCATGTTATTCATCTTCCATCTCTCCTTTTTCTTTCATTCTCGTAACGCGCTTTTAAAGAATTTTAATAACTTTACTCGAATGTTATGATTATGTCAATATACATGACAATATTTCATTTTATTAATATATGCGTCAGGTATAATGACATTGCATGAATTTCTGGAAATAAAAAAGATCCACACAAGGATTTATTCATTCCCCTCTGTGGATCTCCTATTTCATTTTTCATTACGATGAATCACTTTCAACGCTTCCCGCACGCTTAGCGGCGAAAGCTCTGTACTTGCAACGAAAGACTGCACCGCCGCAGGGTCTGTCTTCGAATACTCACGAAGCGCCCAGCCTATTGCTTTGCGGATGAAGAATTCCTTCGAATCGGCCATGCGCCTGATACAGCTAAACAGAAGCGGTACATCCGTCCGTTGTTTATATTTTAGTTGGAACAATATCGCCGTTCTTTGCAGCCACATATGATCCGAAGCCAGCCACTTATCCACATAGGATGGAATCAACTCAGGAAACCTCTGCAAATGAAAGCCGATTAAGTGATCAGCGATCATATCCACGGTGTCCCACCACGATTTGGTCACGACGAAATGCTCCAAGACATCGATATGCTCCCGTTCTGCAGTCTTTCGCAGCCCAGTTAGGACCAATAATGCCGTGTAGGCAAACTCGCGCTCCGGCAACTCCCAGAGCTGTTCGGCAACTTTGACCCCCTCCTCACCCTTGGGGAAGCCATGTTCCTTGGTGAATTGCTTGGTCAATGCTACTCGTTCTGGATTTCGGATCCCGAGAAATGGGAAATGATTTTTCATGTAGGCTTCCATACTTGGCGCATTTGCCTTGTTGCGGTGCTCTCTAAGCCAAATCTCTAGCTTGTCCGTATAAGGGGATGCCATCGGTTACGTGCCTCCTTTTTAACCTATCAACTATAGGCTTTATTGTAGCAATTCCAAAGTAATTCGGGTATGCTTATAGCAGAATTTTTCATATAGACTACTTATCGGATCGGAGAGAACTACATGACTTACAAACTAGTTGCCGCTGACTTAGATGATACGCTGCTGCGTGATGATCTAACCATCTCACAAGAGACTATTGATGCAATGCACCAAGCTGTTGCCAAAGGAGTAACCGTAACGATTGCAACGGGAAGAAGCTTCCCATCCGCAGCCAAGATAGCCAACCAGATCGGACTTAATGTTCCGATTATCACTTATCAAGGCGCTTTAATCAAAAATCTACTTGATGAAGAAGTCCTCTACGAGCGTACAGTTCCAGTTGAAAGCGCCCGCCTCCTGCTCGATTTCTGTGAAAAACGCAACCTTCATTTACAGCTTTACCATGGGGATGAGCTTTATGCAGGTGAAGATAACGATAAAATTAAAGCCTACGTGCGTCTCTCCAAAACGCCTTATATCATTGGTGATCTGCGCCAATGGATTGATATCCCGCAACCTAAGATGCTTATCATCGATACGCCGGAAGTTTGCGACCAACTGCGCGAAGAGCTGCTGCCTCTGCTCGGAGACAAGCTGCACATTACGAAGTCCAAACCGCACTACTTGGAATTCATGCACAAGGAAGGTACCAAAGGGCATGCGATCACTTTCCTTGCTGAGCATATCGGCTGCTCCTTAGATGACGTTATTGCCCTGGGCGATGCTTGGAATGACCGTGAAATGCTGGAAGTAGCTGGACTTGGCGTTGCCATGGACAACGCGCTGCCGCAGCTCAAGGAGCTGGCGAACTACGTGACGAAGAGCAATAACGACGATGGCGTCAGACATGTTATTGAAAAGTTTATTTTGAATACGTAAGAGCTGATAGCGTTAAACCGATTCCATCTGCATGGTCCACATGCGGCGGAGTCGGTTTTTTATTTACAATCACTTGTTTTTGGGGACATATCCTGTCCTTCCGGCTTATATATTACAATAGAATCAGACAATCTCCGGAGGTGTTTCCACATGGGAAATTTCCCATTAACGCTGCGCTCTCTCTTTGAACGTTCACAAACCCTGTTCCCCAAAAAAGAGGTTGTTTCACGTACAAGCACCGGTATCCATCGGTATACGTACGCTGATTTTGGGAGACGAGCGAAGCAGTTATCCAGCTCCTTGCAAGCACTTGGTGTAAAGCCTGGAGATCGGGTTGCTACTTTTGCTTGGAATCATCACTGGCATCTAGAGGCTTATTTCGCCATCCCCTGTATGGAGGCTGTGCTGCACACCGTCAACATCCGACTCCCCGCTGAGCATATTGCGTATATTCTTAATCATGCGGAAGATCGTTTCCTCTTCGTTGATGAGACCTTACTCCCTATCATCGAGAAGATTCAGGATCAACTTACGACGATAGAAGGCTATATTTTGATGACGGACAAAAAGGAATTGCCGCCTACTTCTTTACATCCCGTCTATTTATATGAGAACATGATAGAGGGCGGCGACCCTCAGTATATATACGCTGCCGATATAAATGAAAGCGCTCCCGCAGGCATCTGTTATACATCTGCGACAACGGCTAATCCCAAGGGTGTGGTGTATTCCCATCGCGGGATCTACCTGCATTCCCTCTCCATTGGCTTGGCGGATACACTAGGACTCTCTGAACGCGACATCGTTCTGCCTATTGTGCCGATGTTTCACGTTAATGCTTGGGGACTTCCATTCGCGTCTGTCTGGTTCGGCAGCAAGCAAGTGCTTCCGGGACCTTCGCCGACACCGGACATCCTGCTTCGTTTGATCGCTGAGGAGAAAGTAACGATTGCTGCTGGTGTTCCAACAGTATGGACAGCCGCACTTAAGGTACAGGAATTACTGCAAGTAGACTTATCATCCCTTCGCGCAGTTATCTGTGGTGGATCTGCTGCCCCGCGCAGTCTGATTGAAAGCTACGAGCAGCGGCTCAAGGTTCCATTCTATCATGCCTATGGGATGACAGAAACGTGTCCTCTCGTTACCGTAGCCCGCCTCAAAAGCTATCAGGAAGAGGCCTCATACGATGAACAGTACGATGCGAGAGCTACTCAGGGCCTGCTAGTGCCTGGACTTGATATGAAAATCGTCGGACCTCGTGGTGAGGTAGCTTGGGATGGTAAAGAAATGGGTGAAATCCTACTGCGCGGGCCATGGGTAGCTACGGAATACTACAAAGATGCCCGAACGCAGGAATCGTTCCAGGACGGTTGGTTTTACAGCGGAGATATCGCGGTTATTGATCCTGAGGGATTTGTGAAGCTGGTGGATAGGGCCAAAGATCTGGTCAAAAGCGGCGGGGAATGGATCTCGTCTCTCGACTTAGAAAACGCATTAATGGCGCATCCGAATGTGTTCGAGGCTTGTGTCATCGGCGTGCCGCATCCCAAATGGGGTGAACGGCCTCTCGCCTTCGTCGTCCTGAAAGACGCCGCATTACAAACGGATGACAACAAAGAAGATTTACTCACCTTTTTGGCAAACAAATTCACGAAGTGGTGGATTCCGGACGATGTTGTGTTCCTCCACGAAATACCTAAATCGTCGGTCGGTAAATTTATGAAACGCGAGCTTCGCGAGCAGTATCAAACCTACTTTACAGGAGACTAGATCGCAATGAACAATTTCGAATTAGAGGGCTTCCGCTTTTATACACCAACGAAAGTTCGTTTCTGTGAAACCGATGCGAACGGACACCTGAGTCACCTTTCTTCTGTCATTTACATGGAGCAAGCCCGCTGTGAGTATATGAATGGTTTGGGTTTATTTTTTGCAAATGCGGATGGTAATCTGGCTGATAAAACCTTCTTTCTCGTCAGCCAAAGCGTCGAATATAAGTCTCAAGCTCATTTTAACGATAACCTCGATATTTATATGAAAGTGAGCCGGATCGGCACTTCATCGATTGAAACTCAGTATGCCATTGTTAAGCGGGAGAATAAGCAGCTTGTGAGCTTCGCTACCAGCACTGGCGTCTATGTCGATGTTCATACACAAAAAGGCACCCCGCTTCCAGAAGATTTAGCAAGCCGGATCGAGCAATTCGAAGCTGCGTTCCTAGAGCAGCAGCAATAGAGCAGCATTCACAGCATTAATTATTAGCAGCGTAAACTGATGATGGAGGGCGCGATGGATATGTTCGATTCAACCTTGCTGAAGGATAAAGTTATTCTTATTACAGGCGGCGGTACCGGTCTGGGGCGAGCAATGGGCGAGAAATTTCTGACGTTAGGCGCTAAACTCGCGATTACCAGCCGACGCGAGGAGGTACTTGCTAAAGCAGCTGCCGAAATGGGTAGTGATGGCAAAGAAGTATTCTACAAAAGCTGTGACGTGCGTGACCCGCTTCAAGTTGCCGAGATGGTGGCCGCTGTGGAACAGCACTATGGCCGTATCGATGTATTGATTAATAATGCAGCCGGCAACTTCGCCAGCCCGACAGAACATTTATCTCCTCGCGCCGTGGATGCGGTGCTGAATATCGTCCTTCATGGGACGTTCTACACCACGTTAGAAGTGGGCAAAAGATGGATCGAGCAAGGCGTCGGCGGTACGATGCTGAACATCGTCACCTCTTACGCCTCCACCGGCTCGGCTTTCGTTGTACCGTCGGCTGCGGCCAAGGCCGGCGTGCTTGCGCTGACGCGCTCGCTTGCCGTTGAGTGGGCGCGGCACGACATCCGGCAAGTCGCCATCGCGCCGGGGCTCTTCCCGACCGACGGCGCGTGGAGCCGACTGGCTCCGACGCCTGAGCTGTCGGAGAAGCTCTTGAACCGCGTGCCGCTGCGGCGGGTCGGTGAGAAGGATGAGCTCGCGAACCTCGCGGCTTATCTGATTTCCGACTACGCCGCCTACATTAACGGCGAAGTGGTCACGATCGACGGCGGCGAATGGCTGCAGGGCGCCGGGCAGTTCAACGATCTGCTCGAGGTGACCGAGGAGCAGTGGGTTGGGCTTGCGGAGATGACGCGCAAGGGCAAGTCATGAGTGGTATGTAGGATCATTTGCTTAATCGTTTGCGTAATGTTGTATTTCATGCAACATTACGCAAGTTAATCTGTGTTTTCCCCGTGAATGTTGCAAATAATACAACAATTTTAGCCGAATAGTAGCTTTTCAGCGATAAAAAGGCTAAATTGTTGCACGATATGCAACATCTTCTGCTTGTCAGGGAAAAAATCAAGGAAATTGTTGTACGATGTACAACTTGCCTTCCTATTACCCTACCTGTTTACCTCAGTTTACCTACTTCCCCTATTTCCTTATTTACCTATTTTCTTTTATCTATTTTCTTTTACCTATTTCCTTTTATCTATTTACCTATTATCTAATATCCCAACGAAAGTCATCTTGCGGGCGGGGATCTTTTTTAGCTTTAAGGGTGCCGCGAGAATAACCTGCAAAATATTTCCAGGTAATATCTTCTATGATTCATTCAAGCAGATTGATTCGAACAAACCAAATTCCTACCAGATGATTTGGCTTTATACAGAGCCTTATCTGCTTCTTCTATGATATTCTCATTGGTATCAGGGTATGTGGCAACGCCTACAGATACCGTAATCTGTATGACCTTCCCCTCATTCAGCAGAAATTCCTGGTTTTTGACAGCCATTCTAATTCGCTCCCCAATGATTAAGGCATGTTTATGTGGACAATCGTATAGCAAGATAGCGAACTCTTCCCCACCGATACGTGATACGATATCGAAAGAGCGAGAGGCATCTTTTAACAATTTCCCCAATTGTTTTAACACCGTATCCCCATTAGGATGACCGTAGGTATCATTCACTCTTTTAAAATGGTCAATATCAATGATCATCAAGGTCAAGGCTTCGTCCTTATCCTTTGCTTCCAGCAATAAAGAATTGAATGCCTCATCAAATGTACGATGGTTATTGAGCTCAGTAAGAAAATCAAACGTAGCTGCCTTTTCAATCATTTGGAAATGGGTTTTCGCTTTAATCAGAAATTGTGTCAAATAAGCTGTTAACGTTCCGCCTAAAGTCATCATTATCAAATAGATAAGGGACGGAATCGTACCCTTATTCCCCATATTGATATGAAAAGTGATGATCGTAAAGAGATTGTTAACCAATAGAGCATACGTCCATTTTTTCCAATAGGATAGGTTCCTTGTACAAACCAACCCAATCATAACCGAAATTAAAAGAGTGTTTGAAGCAGCAAAAATGGTAGCAGGACTTAGAGCGCCAAATGCCAATAAGCGCATAAGGGAGATAATGATCCCCGTAACTATGGCAGAGTAAACTCCACCGAATAGTGCCGCTATCGTAACTGCCAGATGTCTAAAATCCAAAATCGTACCGTTCAGCTCAACTGTAAATTCCATAAGGACAATACCTAAAATGCCAGTTAAAACACCTATATGAAGTCTGGTATACAGAGTAGTAGGCGTACCTAAGTTCCAATCCTTATAAATCACTTGACTGGTCAAAAATAAATAAGCGGTGACGATAGAGAAATTGGCAATCAAATCCTGTAATGTTTCAAAAGTAATGTCATTCATGCTATCCCCCCTCCAAAATCGTAGCATAATTTTGTTAGTAAACTATGAGGACGAGCTTGAGGGATGGTCATGAACACAAATAAAAATCGCCACCCTTAGGATTCTTTTTCGGAATCCAAGGATGGCGATTTTAGTTATCCTTTGACAGCACCAGCCGTCATTCCCTTCATGATCTGCTCCTGGAACAGCAAGAACACGATAATGGTTGGCAGTACGGCAATGGCAAGTGCAGCCATCGTCAATTCGTAATCGGTCATATACCCTGTAGCAAAAGCAGATAAACTCAGCGGCACTGTCTTAAGCGCAGGCTTGCTGATAAAGACTAACGCGAACGCAAAATCATTCCAAAAACGTAAAAATCCTAAGATCGCAACCGTAGAGAGCGCTGGCAAGCTAAGCGGAAGCATCATCCGAAAGAAAATGCCCCAATAGCCAGTGCCATCGATTAACGCCGCTTCTTCAATTTCTTTGGGAATCGTAATTAAATAAGCCGCGATGACGAAGATGGCTAATGGCAGTTCAAAGGCCACATAAGGTAAAATGAGTGCACCGTACGAGTTCAGCAGGCCGATTTTTTTCATAATAATAAATAGAGGTACGAGTGTACTATGGATTGGAATAAGCATTCCGAGTAGGAATAAGCCCATAAAAAATGGCTTCCATTTAAATTCAAAACGCGATAAAACAAAGGCTGCCAACGCTCCAATGACTAGGGTCAGTACCAGTGAGGCCACCGTCACTACGGTAGAGTTCCAGAGTGAAAGGCCCATTCCTGATACTTTCCATGCCCGGACGATATTGTCCCATTTCCAAACAGTCGGCAGTAAAAAGGGCCGCGAATGAAATTCCTCATTGGACTTTAAAGCACTCATAAATAACCAAATCAACGGGTACAGTGTGACAAGTGCATACAGGGTCAAACAGACGTTGATGACACCGCGCGCCCACCCTCTTCGCTTCTTACCTCCAGCGGGAAAACCCGTCTGCATCGATACTACCTGCTCCATAGATGTCCCTCCTGAGAGAATTTATTTCCTAACGATAGTCTCGTTTCATGAGATATTGGCTGCCAACGATTAAGAACAAGCTAAGAATAATAATTGCCGTGGAAATGGCGCTGCCAAAACCGAAACGATACACATTGAATGTGCTGTTGTACATATAAGAAGCAAGCAGTTCCGTGGAGTGCGCCGGTCCACCGCCCGTCATGACATAAATAAGATCGAACGCCTTCAAGCTTCCGGATATGCAAAGCACAACGGCCACCTTGACGGTATCCCAAATCATAGGCAATGTCACTGCAAACAATTTGCGCACCGGACCCACGCCGTCCAGCTGAGCGGCATCTTCAATCTCCGGTGAAATATTCTGTAGTGCGGCAATGAACATAATCATGTATGGACCAATATAATTCCAGATGATCGGCACCATGAGCGCGAACATCGATACTTTCGGATCGGAGAGCCAAGATTTCTTCCAGCTATCAAGCCCGATACCCTCTAGTAAGAAGTTGAGAATACCGATTTGCGGGTGGTAAATGTATCCCCAGATGATCCCGACAACAACCGAGGATAGCACCATGGGCATAAAGACGGAGGCTCGAATAACACGTTGAAATAGCGTACTGCGCATGAGGAGAAGCGCTAATACCATAGCAATCGGTACCTGACCGAAAACGGAAGCTCCAACGATAAGCATGTTATTTTTAAAGGCTTTCCAGAAGATTGGATCTTGGATCACTTCTGCGTAGTTGTCAAACCCGATAAATTTGGCTGCTCCGATACCTTTCCAGTCGAAAAAGCCGTAGTACGCCGACCAGAAAATCGGTACAATGACAAAAAACAGATAGAGCACTAAGGCCGGAAGCAGCCCTATGGTAATGAATCCTCTGATTCTTGCGGATACGGTCATAACTTCCCTCCTTGCTATCTTTTTTGAAAAAAGGCTCCAGCCGGGCTTTGGCTGGAGTCCTGTGGCCATACATTATTTGCCGACGGCTTTGGCTTGCGCGTCTTGAATTTTTTTGGCAATGTCCTCAGGCTTGCCGCCCATAAGGAGCTCTTGAAGACCATTGTTCACGACATCGGCACTAGCGGAGCTAAGCTTGCCATCGTAAACTGGCGTTTTCTTGACCGTGTTCATCATTTTGTACACTTCTGCAAACAAGGAAGATACTTTGGTTGTATCCAAATCTACTTTGTAGCTAACGAGCTGGTTGCTTTCCAAGATGGCTTTCTGTGCTTCTGGGCCAGACAAGGTATAGATCAGTTCGTAGGCTGCGGCTTTCTGAGCGCCGGTAACTTTCTTACTCATCCCAAGTCCTGTTCCTACTACGCCTGAAAGGGTGTTCGGATCACCTTTGCCGTTAGGCACGGTTGGCAGAACGGTAACAGCCATGTTAGCTAATGCTTCTTTGGATGTATTCGACGCTAAGTTCGGTAATGCCCAACCACCATCGATCATCATGGCCGCTTTACCTTGAGCAAACATTTGTTCCATTTGTGTATTATCAATGCTGTTGAAGCCTTCTTGGAAAGCGCCAGCCTTACCAAGCTGTTGAAGATACGTCAAGGCTTGAACGAATTCTGGATCCGTAAATTTAGCACCATTCTGATCCACTGCTTTCAGGAACCATTCCGTACCCGTTACACGGTCTGCAAGTGAGCTGAGAATGCTGGACTGCGCAACCCATGCCGCTTTGTTGCCAAGTGCGATTGGCGTAACATTATTCTTTTTGAACGTATCCACCAGCTTCATGAGATCGTCCCATGTCTTAGGCGGCTGTACATTATATTTGTTAAAGATTTCTTTGTTATAGTAAAGGATCGAAGTAGGAGATAGAGCCATCGGTGCGCTGTAGGTTTTGCCTGAGATCGTGAAGTCATCAAAGGACCCTGGCATAAAACCGTTCTTCCATTCCGCTTTGCTATCCAACAGCTCATTAATCGGCTGAATCAAGTCACCACTGACGAATTCCTTGGTCATGACACCTGGCCACATCACGAAAAGATCTGGCATTTCATTAGCGGCAGCAACTGTTTTCAACCGCGGACGGTAACCATCGGGCGGAATTCCCTGTATATCTAATTCGACATTCGGGTGATCCTTCTTGAACTTCTCCATATATTCACGCATCGTTTTGGCGCGAAGATCTTCGCCTGTATAGTTGTGCCAAATCGATAATTTTACTTTCTCAGCTGGTTTGGCTGCATCCGTCGATTTGGGAGACGTGGTACCAGCCGCACCCTCTTTTGTTCCACTTGAACCACAACCGGCTAAAAAAGCTAAGACAACCGTAGACGCCAGTGTAACGATCAATGACTTTTTCATTTGTTTAGACCTCCTAAAGTTTTCTTAGATACATAAGCTCAAGCTCTCTCTATGAACTTTAGTATAGTGGACATATTCAGGAGGGGGTACGGGAGAAACTTCGGAGCAGTGGGGGACATTATTCAGTCTTTATTCCCATGTCGAAATTCAGACGGCGTTCTTCCTGTATACTTTTTGAACTGCTGCGTAAAGTATTTGATATCTTCATAACCAACTCTTCTGGCAATATCGCTGACTTTGGTCTGAGTGCCCTGGAGGATATCCGCAGCGCGTTTCATCCGTTCCTGAGTGACGAATTCGATATACGTACAGCCTGTCTCCCGCTTGAATATCTCGCTAAAATGATTGGGATTCACATGGACGAATCCAGCCACCTGTTGAAGTGAAATCGGCTGATGCAGATTGTCCCGGATATAGGCAATGGACTTGTGAATATAGGCGTAGCGATTCTGATCCAAGCCTTGATGAAAACGCGTCATTACGGCAGAAAGCACCTTAAAGACTTCATCTTCTGGACGCCCTTCCCCCTCATAGGTAGGGAGTGTACTAAGAGGAACCGTCCCCTCTTGGGAAGAACTGGCCCTTTCAAGCCATCGATGACCGGCTATGATCATTGACTGCAAATAGCCCTGCACCGTCAGCGGCGTCGCTGCGGCATCTTCCATTAGAGCCCGCACCTTCTGATTCACCCAGTGTCTCAGCTCTGTGGCATTGCCGCTCATCAAGATCGCCGTAAGCTCCGATTCTTCCTTCTCGGTGCAAACCGTACGACCTCCGCTGCGCTCCCTGATATCTTCAACAGTAAACAGTCCTCGTGCTCCTAGCAGCCCTTGGTAAGTAAAAACTTCTTTCGCCGTACGATAAGATTCCTGTAAGCCTTCGTAATCCTGCGTTACAGTTCCAAGTGCTGCAAAAGCCGAGCATTTGAGTGTTTCGGTAACGCGTTTAAGAGCCTTTGTCAGCCCAGCTTGATCAGTAAGCCCAACTTCGTGACGCACGACAAGCAGCAAATGGTCCTTTTTCATAAGCGTAACGCACGGGAGCAGCTCGAGGAGGATATTCTCTGCGGCTCCTTGCAGAAGCTCCAAGATAGGCGTCTCCCCCCATCCGGATACAGAGATAAGGAGAACTTGCATCGCTGCAGACTCACCTGACTCTGGGTGAACATCTACACCATTCTTGCGAAACCATACTTGCAACTGTTCCTGGGCTTCCCTATCGTCGTTCAAGCCCCTTTTGAGCACCCGTTCTAACAACTGATTGCGCAGTGCAGCCTGTTGAAGATTATCCTGTTTAATCGACTCCCATTTATCCATAATGTTCTGCTTCGCTTTCAGCGCAGCTTTAATAATCTCTTCCGGACGACTTGTCTTCAGCAAGTAATCGGTCACACCTTCGCGCAGTGCCTGCTGGGCATAACTGAAGTCATCGTAACCCGTCAGGATAACGATCTCCGTATCCGGCAGTATCGCTTTCACCTCGCGTGCAAGCTCGATACCGTCCATACCTGACATACGAATATCGGTCAGCACAATATGCGGCTTCTCTTCAGGAATACGCTCCAAGGCTTCTTCAGCGGAAGAGGCGGCCGGAAGCAGTTCTAGACCGAGCTCTTTCCAATCAATTACGGTACAAAGGCCTGTTCGTATAATAACCTCATCGTCTACAATCAAGATTCTCATGTCGCTAGTTCTCCCATCCAAAGAGGAATTGAAAATGAAATGCTCGTCCCAACGCCAGGCGTACTCTCAACAATAAGCCCAGACTCCGCTCCATAATGCAGTAATAATCTCCGGTGAACATTGATGAGTCCGTAGCTAGTAACAACTATCTTCGATTCTTTCGCGACTTCGCTTAGCATGCCCAGCTGACGATTGGCCAAAGCGAGCTGATCTTGAATCGCGCGTTGCTTCGTCTCATCCATGCCTATTCCAGTATCTTCAACAACGAATTTCATTTGACTATCCTTCAGTTCTCCGTGCACATAAATGTGACCCTTCGCTTTTTTCTTCTGGATACCATGAATAAGACTGTTCTCAATCAACGGCTGTAGAAGCAACTTCAACATCGAGGTTTGCACCATCGCGGGATCGATAAAAAATTCAATCTCAAACTGATCAGGAAACCGAATAGCTTGTATATAGGCATAATTCTGTGCATGAGAAATTTCCTGCTGAACGGCGCAAAATTCCTCGCCCTTATTCAAACTAAATCTTAAGAAATCACTGAGCGCACCCACCATTTCAGCAATTTGTCGATCCTTATTCATTAAGGCAATCCAATGTATGGAGGAAAGTGTATTATACAGAAAGTGCGGATTAATCTGCGCCTGCAGAGCCATAATATCCGCTTCCTTTTTCATCGCTTCGTTCAGCTGTACTTGATCCTTCAGTCTACCTATCCGTTCACTCAGCTTATTATAACTGTGGACAAGCAGTCCGACTTCATCGACGCTTTTCACCTCATAGGTAGGAATCGTCTCATCTGGATTCAGATCCTTCAGATATTTGGTCAGTTTTATCAAAGGCTTCGTTACCCATTGCAAGAAGTAGAGCACCATTCCCATTGCGAGCAGCAGTGCAATTACAATCGTAACAGCTGTCACTGTAAGCACGTAACCATTTTGCTTTTGATAGATCTGTGTAGGGATGAAACCAACCAGTTTCCATCCTAACCGAGGAATCGGATTAAACAGAACCGTGTGCGGCTGTTCGTCTCTTTGTACGTTGAGCACACCGCTTGTCTCCGTTAGCTCACCCATTTTCGGAAAAACTTCTCCGACAGTTCGTGCTAACCAACTTGGATCGCCACCCGACATGATCTGATCATACTGATCTAACAAAAGAACGAACCCGCTGCTTTCCCATCCTGCACCTGTCAAATAACGCCCGATTTCTGCCTGATCAAGCGAAACGGTAAGCGTACCTACAGTCTTGAAAGTACTGACGTCACGAATGGGTCTGACGAGTGAAATGACCTTCTTCGGTCCGTCCGATGTTTGAATTTCATACAGTGGAGACCACCATTTGGAAGCTAGCTTGTAAACGGATTCATATTGCTGTGAGAGAGGAAATAATCCTGAATTGGTTATGGTCGTTGTAGAAAGTGCAGGGTTGCCGTTTTTCGGTGTAATCGTAATGTTGGAGATGTATTTTTTGGAATACGATAGATTCCATAAGGTGCCCACGATAAGAGAATAGCTGTTGACGTCCCCTTCTTCGTTATTGAGATACGTTTGAATATCCTTTTGCCCGATCAGAAAGACCGACATATTCTCAACATCTTGAATAACAAAATCAAGCTTATCCGACATTTGCTTCAGCGTGTTCATGCCCGCCTGCTTCGCTTTGTCCTCCGTCACCGATGTTGCGATGCTATAGGAAACAATCCCCATTGAAAGCAGGGGTAATACAACCGCGAACAAAATAAGCAAAGACAGTTTACGTTTCAGGGATTTGGCAAACCAGCGTCTCATGGGTGTTCCCTCCTTCGGTCTTGTTTTACATATTAACATGAGCATCGCTAGAAAATCATACTTTTTTTCAGCTAAACAAACTTTTCGTTTGACATTCAATCGGTTTATGTTACCATTTTGCTCAGATAACCTTACAAAGGGAGATGACAGGCGTGGAATCAATTCAAGATGAATTTGGGTTTTTGACGGATCTTGTGACAGGACTTGCCGCTCAATTCGGTGACAACTGCGAAGTCGTGCTGCATGACTTGACAGGTCCTTACGACAGCTCCATCGTCGCGATTGCGAATGGTCACATCACAGGACGTAAAGTCGGAGATCCCGGAACGAATCTCGGTTTGGAGCTGCTGCGGGGTAATCATGTCAACGGCAACAAGTTTAACTACTTAACACAAACCAAAGATGGACGCATTCTGCGCTCCAGTTCGATGTATATGAAAAATAAAGCAGGCACTATCGTTGGCTCGCTGTGCATTAACTACGATATCACAGAGCTGATGATCGCCGAGAAAACGCTGCAGACGCTTATACGTCCTGGGGAACAAGCAGAAGTAAAGGAATCATTCGTTACGAGTGTAAGCGATCTGCTTGATGCCCTAATTCAAGAAGCACAAGAGCAAGTAGGCAAACCCGTTGCGTTTATGACCAAGGAAGACAAAATGCGCATGATTCAACTCCTGGATGCCAAAGGTGCTTTTCTGATTAAAAAAGGCGGCGAGAAGATTTGCACTTATTTGAATATTTCAAAGTATACCCTTTATAGTCACTTAGAGGAAGGCAAAAATGCCGTGAAAGAGAGTGTGGAAGGATGATGAAAACGTTGGAGAATCTGGAGACATCGGAAACACTGGAAACATTAGAAACACCTTGCCTGCTTATTGACACGGAACGCATGGAACGAAACATTCAAGCAATGGCTGATGTTATTAGCCAACATCAGGTGAAGCTGCGTCCGCATGCGAAGACACACAAACTTCCTTCCGTAGCACTCCAACAAATTGCGGCTGGCGCTGTCGGTATCACGGTAGCGAAAGTGTCCGAAGCAGAGGTTATGGCGGCGGGTGGCGTCACCAATATTTTCATCGCTTACCCGCTTGTGACTCCTAGCAAGATTGAAAGAGCGATTCGCTTGAGCGAGCAAATCGAGCTGATCGTAGGCGTCGATAGCTTGGCAGGCGCTCAGCAATTAGAGCAGTGCGCTAGCCGACTTGGCCACTCGCTGCAAGTCCGGTTGGAAATCGATACCGGCTTTCGCAGAACCGGCGTACTTTACGAGCAGGCCTCCGCGCTCGCCGCGGAAATCGCCCTCATGCCGCATTTGCGGCTGACCGGCATCTATACGTTTCGCGGCTGCCTGCTAGCAAGGAAGCCTACCCTCGACGTGGCTGCAGCCGGTCAAGAAGAAGGCACACTAATGGTGAAGTTGGCCGAGCGTCTTAAAGCGCAGGGCATCGCTATCACGGACGTTAGCGTCGGATCCACACCGACGGCCGCTTCGGCCGCTACGGTAGAAGGCGTAACGGAGGTCCGCCCAGGCACCTACGTGTACTATGATCGGATGCAAGCCCGATTAGGCCTCTGCGACATCGAAGACTGCGCAGGCAGCGTGCTGGTCACGGTCGTTAGCCGCCCGGCGGCGGATCTCGCGATCATCGATGGCGGCAGCAAAACATTCGCTACCGATGTGCAGCCGGACACAGCCCCGCTTCAGCTGCGGGGCTTCGGCCACATCATGAATCTAGAAGATTCCATTCTCGTTCGCTTGTCTGAAGAGCATGGCATGCTTGATCTTGGGCCACTTGCCCAAGCAGCCAACATACAGGTAGGCGACAAGCTGCGTATTATCCCTAATCACATTTGCAGCACAGTCAACCTGCATAATCAGGTTATTATGCAGCGCGGTGATACATATGAGCGCCTTCCGGTGCTTGCACGAGGTATGTTGGAGTAAGCTTATCAATCTGGCATCATTACGCCATTTAAAGACCGTCGATTCATTCATCTAATCTTATACTACATTGAGATCTCTTAATCGAAATCCATCGTCATACATGATTACTTGAGGTGCAGAAAATACAACATCGGTAATCATTAATGCTCACTTGAGGTTGCCGGATGAATGAATGATGGAAAAATGAATGAATGGATGTATCGATGAATCATGGAAGAATGAAGGCATATTCTCAGTTGAATGATGTTGCAGAAAGTGCAACAATTGCTGCCCAGATCTCGCCTCTTTCCCTTCGATGTTGCATTATGTACAACAATTGAGCCCTATACAGGTCATTTCGCAACTAATGGGCTCGAAATGTTGCACAAACTACAACATCAACAGGTCAAATGGCCTTTGCGAGTGGGAATTGTTGCAGAAAATACAACAATGGTAACCACGGATGCTCACTTTCGTGTATTAATCGCTGATTGAGTTATAACCGAAAATGGCGTCCATGGTTTCTGAATAAAGAGGCATAACGAATGAATCGGCAGTCTCGATTCGATTTCATCATCATTTAACTAGGAGGTCAACACGATGTCCCAAATTGAACAACGTCTACTAGAGCTAGGTATCACGCTTCCCGCTTCCCCGGAACCGCGTTTCACGTATATCCCTTGTAATCAGACAGGGAATCTCATCTATTTATCCGGTCAGGATTGCCGCATTAACGGTGAACTTATGTTCGAAGGCAAACTTGGCCGTGAAGTAACCATTGAGCAAGGGCAAGCGGCAGGGCGCCAAACCATTATCAATTGCTTAGCTGTTATGAAGGGCTATCTTGGAGATTTGGACCGCGTTGTCAAAATCGTAAAAATGCTCGGTTTCGTCAACAGCGCTCCAGGCTTTGGTGATCAACCCTATGTCATCAACGGCGCATCTGACTTGTTAGTGGCTGTGTTCGGCGAGAAGGGCAAACATGCTCGCTCAGCGATTGGCACGAGCGATCTGCCTTTTCACACACCGGTGGAAATTGAACTTATCGTAGAAGTGAGAGATTAGGCACTATAAAAATAAAGGACCTGCGGCGCTGCCTCAGGTCCTTCTTTTGTGCTTAAAGCTGTTTACGATTGCATGTTCCGCAAAGGGAACGTAGATGCCTTATTTGACGAAAAAACGCCCGTTTCATGACCCAAGAGGAACGAGGATTCGTTATTTCGCTGCTTCGCGTCCTAATTAGCTCTATTTTCCTAAATAGAGCCGTCACGTTCCGTTAGATTCGACTTTCAGCACAATTTTCCCGAAATAGCGTCTTGTCGTTCCTCTTAAGCACTCTTTAGCCGCTGTTTAGCAATCTCATGCACTCTTCAGCATTCTTCAGCATTCTTCAGCACTCTTCAGCCCTCTTCAGCACTCAAAAGCAGCCAAATTAGCCAGCTCATCCAACCCAACCGAGGAATTCTCCGAAATTCGGAGTCAACTTTACTCCTCACACGCGGAATCTTCCGATTAAGGTCTGCAAATCAGCAGCCATGCTGTTCAGCACTGTCGCTGAGGAGAAAATCTCCTCCATGCTGGCGTACTGACCCTCGATGTTGGAAGATACATTTCTTGCTCCCGCAGCGGTCTGCCCGGCTACTTCATCGATCGCGCGAATCACATCCACGGCTGCACGTGTTTTCTCGGATATAGCGCCCGAACTTCCCGCTACTTCCTCGATCTGCTTCGCAACTTCGTCCATCGCATCGCGAATACGTTTGAAGGTATCTCGCGCTACGCCGACTACCTCAAGCCCCGTCTGCACCTCTCGGCTCCCTGCCTCGGTGGAACTGACAACCTTTCTTGTTTCATCCTGAATACTGGAAACAAGATGGGCGACTTCTTCCGCCGCTGCTCCAGTCTGCATAGATAACTTGCGGACCTCGTCGGCGACGACCGCAAAGCCTTTACCAGCGGCTCCGGCACGCGCCGCTTCAATGGAGGCATTGAGCGCAAGCATGTTTGTCTGCCGCGCAATACCTGCAATCATCGCGTTCGCATTGACGATTTGTTCAGACCGTTGACCAAGACTCTGTACCGATTCTGCAAGTTCCATCATCTTCTGATAAATAGCATTCATCTGTGTTATCGCTGTCTCGACAGCCGCATTGCCCTCGCCTGCCTCTTGCTGCGCGAGGAAAGACTGATGGTTAGCCGACTGCGTGACGCTTGCAATTTGAATAACGGCTGCTGACATTTCCTCCATGATGGAGACTCCCAAGTGTACACTGCGCACTTGCGCATCCGTACCCATCGAAATCTCTTGAACTGTGTATGTAATACGCTCCGAAGATTCGCTAACTTGTTCAGAATTGCTGCTAAGCGCTTCCGAGGCAGCAGCTACGTGCTGGGCGCTGCTACCTACCTGACTAATTAAGCTATGCAGATTGGCTTTCATTTGATTAAAAGCGGTGGCCAAATGTCGTAATTCGTCCCTATTCTTCACGTTAATGTCACCAACCGTTAAGTCGCATGCTGCGATTCGTTCGGCTGCCTGTACCATAGATCGTATGGGATTTACAATCGTGCGAGACAGCAAGAGGCCGATGGCCAAGGCGAAAAGAAAGGCTGCTATACTGACCCAGATCAACGTTTGAACGGTCGAAACAACCACATCATGATTGCGGACCGAAGCTTCCTCTTGAACGTTCCTTTCCAGTTCTTCAATCTTCGCGGCAGCCTGCGTCAATGTTTCCGTTGTCGGAATAGCCCACTGCATCGCTTCCGCTTTGGCTAGAGCCACATTCCCTTTGTCGGCGTATTCCGCCACTTTCTTCACTAAGCGAGCAAACGTCATGTTCGAATCTGCCATAGATTGGATAGCACTTTGCTCATCCTCGTTCTTTGAAACCTCTCCCATCTTTGTAATGATCGAAGAAAGGGTTCCATTCATTTCTGTCAAAAGCTTCTCTTTGTCCTTCGTAGGGTCTAAAACGTATCCGAACAGCATACTGTTCTGTATTTGCGTTTTCTCTTTGATCTCTGACACATTTCGAATAATTGTGACATTATCATTTAGGAGCTTGGAATAAGAGCTATCCACTTTGTTTAAGTATGTATACGACATGCCGCTGGTTACTGCAACGAGTAAAGATACAATAATAAATGTGCCTACAATTTTGCTTCTCAAGGAAACTGATACTATTTGCTTTCTCCAGCTAGCCGAATTATGATTTGCCATGACTATGCCCTCCACGTCAGTAATCGCTTTCATTTAATACAGGATAACAGGCTGTCGTTAAATCGCGACAGCCTGTTTCACATTATTACCTATAACCAAATGATATAAAGCGTCTTGGTGTTTACTGTCTTTATTTGGAGTTCATGTATTTACGCATATCGAAGGCAACAGCCGCGACGATAATTACGCCTTTAATAATCAACTGCCAGTAAGGACTAATTCCGATAAACGTCAAACCATAGTTGATAACACTGAAAATTAAAACCCCTGCAAGAACACCAGGTACAGTCCCGATACCACCGGAAGTGGATACGCCACCGACGACGCAAGCTGCGATCGCATCAAGCTCGTACATATTCCCGTAGTTATTCGTTGCGCCACCTGTTCTTGCTGCTTCCAGCACCCCTGCTAGACCATATAAAGCGCCAGCAAGCGAATAGATGTAGATGAGGTAACGGTTTACGTTAATACCTGAAACAACCGCTGCGTGAATGTTGCCGCCGATTGCGTACATATATTTCCCCAGCTTCGTTTTATTGAACACAATCCAAACGATGATAGCTACAACAATGGCAATAATGACAATGTAAGGAATGGAATAAGTCGAACCGGTTCCGATCGCGCCTGTCCCCAGCTTACTGAAATCTGGTCTCAATCCGCCAATCGGCTGTGACTGATTCGGTTTCATATCAAAGTATAAGGAGTTAGCTCCGTATACAGCTACCATCGTACCCAAAGTTGCGATGAACGGTGGAACCTTGAATCTTGCAACAATGATCCCATTGATTAGACCTACCAATAGACCGGCTGCGATCGCAAGAAGGATCGGCACGATCAATGGCAGCTCCGGCAAATTCGGGAAAAATCTTCTTCCATACTCCTGCGTTTGCAGCATGGAAGCGGAGATAACGGCAGTCAAACCGACGATACGTCCTGTCGAAAGGTCCGTTCCCCCTGTGATTAAGATGAATGCCGCACCCAATGCGATAATAACGCGCGTGGATGACTGCAGTAAAATATCACGAAGGATATTTACGGATAAAAAGCGTGGATCATATATCGCGATACCGATAACTAACACGACTAGCACGATGTAAATTGCGTATTTGGTCACGAACCCACTAATATCTCTGGATTTCAATGTTTCTGTCTTCGTACTCATGGTTCTTGGCCCCCTCCATTATGCCATATGCTGTGCAGCAAGGCGCATGATCTCTTCTTCAGTTGCTTTATTTCCTTCCACAATGCCTGTAAGGCGTCCTTCACACATGACCATGATTCGGTCTGACATCCCTAACAGTTCGGGCATTTCAGAAGAGATCATGATAATACTTTTCCCCTGCTTCGCAAGGTCAGCGATGATGGAGTAAATCTCGAATTTAGCACCTACGTCAATTCCCCGTGTTGGTTCATCAAGCAGAAGTACGTCCGGTTCTGTGAGCAGCCATCTGGCAAGCAGCACCTTTTGTTGGTTACCGCCTGACAGGTTCTTGATCAGCGCGTGCATATTCGGCGTCTTCACCCGAAGCATTTCGATACTTCGTTCAACTTCTACTTTACGCTTAGCTTCGTTAATGAAGCCCAGTGGGTTCATATATCTGCCCAAGTTCGCAATCACAGTGTTCTCAAGAACAGATAATACGGGGAAAATACCCGTTACACGACGCTCTTCCGTGAGCAAAGCGATTTTCTGCTTAATAGCATCGATCGGCGACTTGAGCTTTACTTGCTTGCCATGCATGGAAATGCTGCCGGAAGCAACACCTCTCATCCCGAACAAAGCTTCAATTAACTCCGTCCGCTGAGCACCAACAAGACCGCCGACTCCAAGAATCTCTCCCTTACGAAGATCAAAGGATACATTCTTAAATGATCTTGGGATGACAGATGTCAGTCCTTCGACTTTCATTAATACACCGTTCGGCACATTGCTGCGCTCAGGGAAACGCTCCTTCAGATCTCGTCCGACCATCTTCGAAATAATCATGTCAGTTGTTAACTCCGACGATGCCCACGTACCGATCTTGGTACCGTCGCGCATAATCGTCACTTCATCTGAAATTTCAAGAATTTCTTCCATTTTATGTGAAATATAGATGATCGAAACGCCACGACTTCTCAGGTCGCGAATGATGCGAAACAGCTGCTCAACTTCGTTACCCGTTAGGGAAGAAGTCGGCTCATCCATAACAATGACTTTCGAATTGAATGACACAGCCTTGGCAATTTCAATGGATTGTACTTTAGAAACAGATAACGTTCCGACCAGTGTATCCGGTTTAATATCCATCTGGAGCTGTTTGAATAAGCTCTCTGTATCTTTACGCATCTTCTTGTGATCCACTAATTTCAAAGGTCCGATCCCTTTTAGCGGAAATCTGCCAAGCCAGATATTCTCCATTACGTTACGATGAGGAACGGGATGAAGCTCTTGATGGATCATGGAAATACCGTTTTCTAATGCATCTTTCGAACTTTGAATGGAAACGACCTCGCCATTCAATTTGATTTCTCCGCCATCCGGCTTATAAATACCGAACAAGCATTTCATCAGCGTCGATTTGCCCGCACCGTTCTCTCCCATCAGCGCATGCACGCTTCCCGGGCGAACTTTGAGGGTAACGTTATCCAGCGCTTTGACGCCGGGGAATTCTTTGGAGATTTGATTCATTTCCAATAAATAGTCATGTACAGTCATGGTAACTCCCCCTACAGCTCACGATAATCCCCACAAAGTGAAGCCTTTCTTCGTTGTCTCTTTACCTTTGCACGGGTTCCCAAATAAGGAAGGCAAGAGCGCCCGCGTATGATACATCGCTGCTCTTGCCCGCTTCTATTCGGATTACTTCGCTTCGTTCATGTTAGCTTTTGTAATCTTTTTGTAGGAAATCCATACATACTTACCGTCTGTTACATCGTAGCCTGTTGTTTCTTTGCTTGGTGTTTTACCGTTAGCAAGTGCTGCTGCTACATTCGTTGTTGCTGCGCCTTGGTTTTTCGCATCGTTCAGAACTGTTCCGAGCAATGTGCCGTCGCTAAGCGCTTGAAGAGCAGGAGCTGTAGCATCTACGCCTACAACCGGTAAGAATTTGTTATCTTTGAAATAGCCTTTTGCTTTCAAAGCTTCGATAGCGCCAAGAGCCATATCATCGTTGTTCGCAAGAACAGCTTCGATTTTGCTTTCGCTGGAAGCTAGGAATGCTGCCATTTTTTCTTGACCTTTAACGCGGTCCCACATAGCTGTATCTTCCGCTACTTTTTCTACACCTAGACCAGCATCTGTGATCGCTTGGATGGAGAACTTCGTGCGAAGCTCAGCATCTTGATGTCCTGGCTCGCCTTTGAGCATAACGTATTGGATTTTACCGTCTTTGTTTTTATCCGCTTCTGGGTGAGCTTTGAAGTAGTCAACCAGCAGTTGGCCTTCCATTGTACCGGATTGCTCTGCTTTAGCGCCTACATAGTAAACTTTATCCCATTTCTTCATGTCGTCAGCAAGCGGCTCACGGTTCAAGAAAACAACTGGAACGTTTGCAGCTTTTGCTTTATCGATGATAACGCCTGCCGCTGTACGGTCAACTGCGTTAATTGCTAGAGCGTTTACTTTTTTCGTGATGAAAAGATCCACTTTATCATTTTGTGTTGGTTGTGAGTTCTGGCTGTCAACGATATCAACTGTTGCTTTATCCTTAGCAGCATCAGCGATCGCGGCACGAACACCAGACATGAATGTATCGTCAAATTTGTAGATAGCTACACCAATTGTTGGTTTTTTAGCTGTGTCTGCTGTTTTTGGAGTTGCTGCTGCACCAGTAGTTGCTGCTGGAGCAGGTGAAGGTGTTGCTGCTTTATTGCCACAGCCTGCCACGGTTGCAACCAATGCGCCTGCTACTGCAAGAGTAATCAATTTTTTCAAGATAAGACCCTCCCTAAAAGGTTGTGTTGTTTATTATTTACATTCCTTACTATACTGGATCAAAACAGCAAAACAAATGCAATATCCTCATATGTTCTATCGAAATTCTCATCACTTTATAAATGGGAATAACAGCTTTTGATTGTCTGACCAAAACATATTACCTAGATCAATGGCTTTAATCCCTGTATCCACGCGGCTGGGAACCTTCTTCCCATTCGAAGCTGCAACCGCGTTCTTCACACCTAAATATCCGATACTGAATGGATTTTGAATAATGGTCGCTTGGATGACTCCTTCTTGAAGGAGCTCCAGCTCTTCGGAGGTACTATCAAACGTAATGATTTTCACTTTATCCTGAAGGTCCATACTTTGAATCGCATGCGCAACGCCAATGGACGAGATTTCATTCAGAGCAACAATTCCGTCTAATTGGGGATACTTCTCCATCATGTTACGGGTTAGCTGCGCAGCAAGCTCATAGTCCGTCATACTGTAAACCTTATCAATCACCTTAACATCCGGATATTTAGATAATTCTTCTAAAAGACCCTGTTCCCGAAGCTCTGTATTGCGCTCTCCTTGCATAAAGCTAACAATAGCAATATCACCGCTTGTCCCAGCCAACTCGATGAGCTGTTTGCCAGCCAATTGCCCAGCCTCATAATTATTAGCTCCGATGAAGCTCTTGGCTTTGCGTGACTCTACTTCAGAATCGATCGTGATAACAGGAATTCCCCGTATTGACGCATCATCTACAACCCCAGATAATTGCTTATAACTGTTAGGAGCGAGTACAATGGCGTCCGGTCCGCTGCCTATCGATTGCTCCACTAGAGCGATTTGTCCCTTCACATCCGCTTCATCGCCTGGTGCACGGAAATCCAGCGCTACATCAAATTCTTTCGCGGCCACCTCGGCGCCGATCTTCACCGTCTTCCAGTAGTCACCGTTTTGACTTCGGAGTACAACCTCAAAATGTTTTTTCTGCTCCGTTGGTGTGGTCTCCTCCGTTTGTTTGGAACAGGAGGACATGGAGATGACGGCTACCAGGACGGCAAATAGTAGGGGTCTTACTTTCATTGTTTTATCCATGGCTTCTCCTTCCTATTCATCTTCCAAAACTACTGGAATCCAAACCTTGACTGTCGTTCCTTCTTCCAGCTCACTTTCAACCTTGACCCCATACTCCGAACCGAAATATAACTGGATCCGCTCATGTACATTTCGTAGCCCTACCCCTGACCCTTTTTCACTTTTCACATGACCGGTCATGATGTTTTTGAGCGTTTCTTCCGACATACCAACACCGTTATCTCTAATCTCAAATAAAATCTTCTCACTGTCCTTGCCAACCGAGATGTGAATGAGGCCTTCGTCTACCATATATTCAATGCCATGATAAAGCGCGTTTTCCACAAAAGGTTGTAAAATCAGCTTCAGTGTCTTATAAGTGAGTACCTCTTCATCCACCTGAATCTCGTAATCGAACTTATCTTTATACCGCATCTTCTGGATAATCAAATAATTCCGAATGTGCTCGATCTCTTCCCCGATTGTAATGATATTCTTGCCCTTGCTCAGCGATATCCGAAAAAACTTAGACAAGGACGTGATGGTTTTGACGACGTCTTCTTTCTTCCCATTACCCACCATGCGAACAACGGAATTGAGTGTATTGTACAAAAAATGCGGATTAATCTGAGACTGCAGGACCTCCAGCTCATTCTTCCTCTTCGTCTCCTGCTCATGGATACTTTGATCCATCAGCTCACGAACCCGTGAGACCATCAGATTGAATCTCCGCGAAAGCTGCTCCACTTCATCAGCGCCCCGGACATGAATATAGGTGTCAAAATGGCCCTTTTCAACCATTTCCATCGACTTCTTTAGTCGCTTAATGGGTTGTGAAATACGCGCAGACATGAAGGATGAGATCAACAAAATGAAAACAAGGACAATGACGAGAAGCCAAATCATGAACGTACTGATTTCCTTCCGTGTTGTAACCATTTCATCCATGTAGGAGACGCCAATAATTTTCCAACCGATGTTATTAACCGTCCTGACCACATTGAGCCGCGACTCGCCATCGCTGACATCCATGTATTTTCCATACGAAAATTTGAGCGCTTGCTCCACATTTTCATACTTCAAGCCAATATAAATAAGCTGCTGCTGCGGGTGGTAGACGATGTTACCGGCAGAGTCATCAATGATGTAAACATAGCCCTTTTTGCCAAGAGAAACCGTACGAAACACGTCATCCAGCGTCTTGAAATTAACATCTACGAGCAGCACAGCCTCTACCCATTTCCCATCCTTTTCAATGGAAACACCTTTGCTCATGGATACGACCCATTTGTATGGATCCTTGAACAGATTCTGTATATGCGGTAGGGAAAAAGTGAGATGGTTCGGATTATCCAGCGCAGACTTAAACCACGACTGCTCGAGAAGTCGCGTATTTTTACGCATCTCGGTCGTGGGAATGCCGGTAACTAGTCCACCATCTGCTGTAAAAAGGTGAATGGAGACGATATCCTCGCGCGTACTCGCGATCGTTTCCAACTGCTCGAGCAGCTTGTCCGTAGGAATGCCGCGGCTCTTAGCAATTTTTGCATCGACCACCTCGAAAGTGTCCGCCATGCCTTTAATATAGTGCTCCAAGTTAAACTGTACCTGCTCAATCACCTGCTGCGTATTCAGAAAAGCGCTCTCTTCCGCTGTTCTAGAAAATTTATTATAAAGCACCAGCGAAACGATCAGCATGACGATCACCGTAATCAAAATAAACGACATTGTAATCGTAAATTGAATGCTTTTCACCCTCATCGTGTCCAGCAGTACGTTATACAAGGCCTCGAATAGTGTTCTTACTTTACGTTTCAAGCTTTACCACCCGCTCCTTTACCACTAAAGCCCTTTGGAACTGTTATTTCGGTACTCTTTGGGGGAAACACCGACATTTTTACGGAACGAAAAGCTGAAATAATTGGCATCGGCATAGCCAACCTTCTCGGCAATTTCCAGTGCCTTCATATCCGTAGAACGCAAGAGCTCCTTAGCAGCTTCCATACGAATATGATTCAAATAGTTCACGAAGGTCATTTTCGTCTCTTTTTTGAAAATACTGCTGAAATACCCCGCGCTAATATGCAGGTGGCCGCACACTTTATTAATCGTGATATCTCCTTCGTGATAATGGCTTTTCGTATAATCCTTGGCCATTTCGACCAGGTTTTTGTACGTATATTGACGATCCGTCGCGATATGATTCATCATGCTGGCACATAATTCGGCAAGCCAATGCTTAGCTTCTTCCAAGGATGTGAATTTATTAATCTCTGTAAAAGGAATAAAATGATCGCCAAATACCTCATCGACGTTAAGATTCGAGTCCTTGGCCGCTTTCAGAATACAAGTCAATATTTCGAGTAAATAAATTTGGTAGTCCTTAACGGAAACACCGCCTTCTATCCCTTGAAAAAGCTCATCCATCGTCTCCCGAATCTCCTGACTCGTCCCGACCTTAATGCAGCGCGTCAAGGCATGCTCCTTCACATCGTCAAAACGAATCTTCTCCACGTTTCGCTTCTCCACATCATCGATGTAGATCATGCGGTTGTTGCCTAAGATAAGCCGGTAATCCAGCGCCAACACGGCGTCTTCATACGAATAGCTAATCTTGGTTACGTCTTTCATAACAGTTCCAATCCCAACGGTAAGTGTAAACTTCAAATATTTCTCAACGTTCTGGCGCACTTCTTCCAGCACCTTCATCGTTTCTTGAAGCGCAGCTTCTCTATCTGTACTTTCCCTCGCGGCGAGCACAACCACTTGATCGTTATGCATGAAAACAAGACCAAGACGCCGTTTATCGGCGATCTCTTCCGTAATATTCAGCAGGGCAAAATATTTCAGCGCTTGATCCTCGGAGTATTTCAAAGAAACGGACTTCGCCAGCTCGCCGCGATTCTCCAAATCCTCTTCATGAATGAGCACACCGTCGATGCTAAGCACCGCTACAACATAGCTATTCCCACTGAGCTCAATACCATAGTTTGCCGCCTTCTCATACACTTCATCGCGCGGGAGTTTCCGGTTCATCAGGGTCGCCAAGAAATTTTCCTTAAGCACAGGCATGCTCTTGCGGTAATGCTCCTTCAGCAGCTGTACATTTTCCCGATGAGACACTTCCTCCTGAATCTGCTCCTTCACCTTCAGCAAAGCATTGATAAGCTCTTGCGCGGAAAAAGGCTTAAGCACATATTCATCAATATGAAGCTTAATAGCCCTTTGGGCATATTCGAACTCATCATGCCCCGTAAGAATGATGAGCTTAATCGTCGGAAAACGCTCACGGACCGCTTCAGCTAGTTGGAGCCCATTCATGAACGGCATCTGAATATCCGTCACAACCACATCCGGCTGCAGCCGCTCAACCATTTCCAGCGCTTCCCTGCCGTTCTCCGCCTTCTCTACCACTTCAAAGCCAATAGCTTCCCAATTTATCTCACGGACGACACCTTCTCGAACGTCCTCTTCGTCATCCACTAGTAGCAGCTTGTACATGCTCTTCCTCCTAAAGCTTTTCGTATAAAAAGCTTACTTCATAAACACTTCTCGTAAGCGTATTCTTAATAAACATCATTGTACTAACTGCCTATGGAATACACAACTGGTTGATGCTCTAATGAGGAAGTAATGGCAAAAATCACCTTTTGTCTGTTAAAATTAAGTGAGAGAAAGAAAACCCACTAATAAGGACATCAATCTGGGACAATCTCCTGCTTAGCATGGTGCAGTCTTAAGGAATTAAACATTAATTCAGCCACAGCTGAATTGGTCCTTTGCGATCAAGCTCCATTCGGCCGTCGCTGRACTTGGACTTTGGAAACAAACTCCACTCTGCCGTCGCTGGACTTGGACTTTGCGATCAAGCTCCATTCGGCCGTCGCTGGACTGGACTTTGCAAAACAAACTCCACTCTGCCGTCGCTGAACTTGGACTTCGCGATCAAACTCCACTCGGCCGTCGCTGAACTGGGTCATCGCGATGATGAAGGGAACCTGAGTACGCTATTTCTTGCAAAATGCTCGTTTCCGTTCCCCAAAGGGAACTACGATGCGTTATTTTGTCAAAATCGAGCAATTCTCGGCAATTTTCAAGGAATAGCGGAACGAGGTTCCGCATAAGCCCCTGAAAACAGCTAAACGAAAGAAATAACGAATCGACGTTCCCTCATTGGACAGGAATTGTAGTAAAACTGCTTACAAGACACGGATTACAATAAAACTGCTCACACAAACAAGGAGGAAAACCCATTGGATTTCGCACAAATAGGACGAATCGCTTCACTTATTAAAGCAAACGTAGGTAAGGTCATTGTTGGCAAGGACGATACCGTCGAGCTTATGGTCATTGCACTCATTGCTTCCGGGCATGTGCTGCTAGAGGATGTTCCCGGTACAGGGAAAACGCAGCTTGCTAAAGCTCTGGCCCGTTCCCTCGATGGCACAATGAAGCGCATCCAGTTCACGCCCGACTTGCTGCCGTCAGATGTAAGCGGCATCAATTTCTTCAACCAGAAGCTGGGCGAATTCGAATTCCGCCCAGGTCCTTTATTCGCTCACATCGTGCTTGCCGATGAGATTAACCGCGCGACCCCGCGCACGCAGTCCAGCTTGCTGGAAAGCATGGAGGAACGCCAAGTGAGCATCGACGGTGAAACGCGCATGCTCGAAGCTCCGTTCCTCGTCATTGCCACGCAGAACCCTGTCGAGAATCAGGGGACGTTCCCCCTCCCGGAAGCTCAGCTCGACCGCTTCCTGATGAAGCTCTCGCTGGGCTATCCTTCCGCAGCCGAGCAGGTCCAGATCTTGAAGCGCTACCAGCAGCATGATCCACTCGATCAGCTGCTGCCGGTTGTGGGCCGTGCTGAGCTGCTCGAAGCTCAGCACTTGTTCACGCAGGTGCGCGTCAGCGACGAGCTGCTGCAGTACATCGTGCAGCTCGCGGAAGCGACGCGCGCGCATGCGGATGCCGCGCTTGGCGTCAGCCCGCGCGGCGTTCGCGCCTTGATGAAGTCGGCGCAGGTGTACGCGGCGCTTCGCGGCCGCGACTACGTGCTGCCGGACGACATCAAGGCGCTGGTGGGGCCCGTCTGGGCGCATCGCATCCTGCTGCGTACGCGATCGCGCCAACAAGACCAGCAGGTGCATGCGCTGCTGGTCAGCATCCTTGCAGCTACCCCCGTTCCTACGGAAGTAAAGCTGGGGTAGCCGATGAGCATTAGCTGGATTCTCATCATCACTGTCGCTCTGTTCCTCCTCCAGCATCAGCTATTTGCCCGCTGGGGGTTTCGCGGGCTTCGCATTGAGCGAGCCTTCAGTACGACGCATTGCCATGCCGGGGACGACATTGTCATGATCGAAACGATCGTCAATCGCAAGCTGGCTCCAATTCCTTGGCTTCGCTTGGAATCAACAATTCACGCGGGGCTTCACTTCGCGAAGATGAGCAATCTCGCAGTGAGCAGCGGAGCTCTTTTCCAGAATCATCGCAGTCTGTTCAGCCTAATGCCTTATACAAAAATAGTTCGACGTCACGGGGTACACTGTGCGAAGCGAGGTTGGTATAAGCTCGAAACGGTGGCCGCTTCAATGGGAGATTTGGTTGGTGTGCAAGCTGCTTCTTCAATCCACCGCATGCAGTTGGAGCTCCTTGTTTACCCTCGCTTGGTAAGCAGAGATGATATCCCGCTCCTCTCCAGCCGATGGCAAGGCGATATCACCGTCAAACGCTGGATCATGCCGGATCCGTTCCTCGTTTCCGGCTCACGGGAATATCGTTTTGGAGATACGATGAACAGCATCCACTGGAAGGCGACTGCACGCAGCCAGAAACTCCAAGTATATAATCGAGATTTCACTGCTGACCCTAGGCTGCTTTTGGCCGTAAATACACAAATAACGGAAACGATGTGGGATGCTGTGACCGATCCCGAGCTTGTTGAGAAAGCTCTCTCGTACGCAGCTACACTTGCTGAATATGCCGTGAGCCAAGGTATTCCTGTTGGTTTTGGCTACAACGGCTCTCTGCAGGGTCAACCTGGAGTTCCCGTGTACCTCGCCCCCGAAGGTGGTTGGCCAAATTTGGAACACCTTTTTGAAACGATGGCCAAGCTTGCCATCTCCTGCTCTCGCTCCTTCGAAGACTTCCTGGATCATGGAATCGAACAAGAAGGGAACGTGATGGACATCATCCTGCTGACTTCCTTCGTGTCTAAGGGGATCGAAGAAAGTATTGTGCGACTTGAATCGTTAGGACATTCTGTTTTTATCATCCCGTTGCAGCATGGCCTTCTTGAGCTGAATGGAGAGGAGGTAGGTGTTTCCAATGTTAACGCCTATTCAAACGCCTTCTCAACGAACTAATTTTCTTGTGAGAGAATTTTATCTAGCTATCTTGTATGGTTTACTCGAACTCATTATTTTCTTTCCGATTATAGTTCTTATCCAGGTCTATTTATCTGAGACCTTACTCTGGATAACTTGCTTACAGTTCTTACTCTGTTATGTGTTTGGCTGCTTTTTTGGACGTATAAAATGGCTAACTCGCACTCTCTACGAGTTAATGCTCTGTGCGGGAGCAGGTTTAATGATAGCCTACCTCCTGCAAGGCAACAACTGGCATGGCTGGACCTGCGCAGCCATTGGGTTATTACTTGCTTATCGCGGAATTCGCTGCACCAAGGATGGATGGCTCTCGCTCTTCCCTGCGAGCATATTTGTTACCGCAGGATTGGTTTATTTCGTAGGAGTCCCCATTATGGCACGGTTGGATCTTTTCCATCCGTATATAGGTTGGATGAATGGATTCGGGTTCTGTTCGCTGGTTATTTTTTTCTTAGCTACGAATCGCTCTCAGCTCCTTAGCGCCACGTTAGCAGGCAATGAACGCGCTGCAGCATCGTCACTATCTGAGTCAGTGAAGCGTTCAAGCCGCATTTGGTTAATTACATTAATTGCTTGTATCGCAGCTGTTGCCTACTTTCAGCAATTGCAGCAAGGAATAGGCTCTCTTCTTCGTGCTTCGATCGCTTGGCTGCTGCGTCTTTTGCTGTCCGAGCCGTCGTCTGATCAGCCGCTAGAGCCAAGTCCTTCAGCACAACCATTGCCGCTTCCACCTCCTGCTCTCACTAGGGAACCAAGCTGGTTTGACATGCTGCTTCACTATGCCCAGGTCATTTTCGGCTATCTCATAGTTATCGCTCTTATCCTTTGCGCCATCTATATCATCATTGCCAAGCTGACACCTGCTCTGGTCTCGCTTATCCGACGCTTGATGAACCGTTCATTTAGAAGCAAGAAAGGCGAAGGAACTGAAGGCTTCACGGATGAAAAAGAGAATCTTCTAGCTTGGAAAGAACTACCGCGCATGTGGTGGCAGCAAACGATGAAGAGTTGGTCGAGGGGGAAAGCAAATGAACCAAAATGGCCACATTTGCCGAACAATCGGG
The DNA here is from genome assembly GCF_001427935.1 of Paenibacillus sp. Soil724D2. Lineage (NCBI taxonomy): Bacteria > Bacillati > Bacillota > Bacilli > Caryophanales > Paenibacillaceae > Paenibacillus > Paenibacillus sp. Soil724D2. The sequence goes on along the minus strand of NZ_LMRY01000018.1, from coordinate 16,478 downwards.
AGCGCATCCGTTTCCTTTATCGTGTTTTGATCCAGCAAGCTGCTGAGGAAGGCTATACTTACAATAAAGCCCATACCCCAAATGAAACAGAATTGGAGCTATCCAACCAATATCAGCTGTCCAGCCAAGCCGTTCATGCCATTACATCAGCTTACAACCAAGCGCGTTATAGCGATGACGATATATCTGATTTAGAGCTTGATCAAGTACTGCAAACTCTTGATCCTCTCATTCTCAATGAATTGAAATGAACACCCTATTCCATAACTGTAAACATGTTTTTCATCACTAACGTGATGAATTCAAGCAATCTCAACACTCTAACGATGAAATTCAGCGTTGCAGACGCTACTTCCGTGGGAAATCATCCTTTTCCCTTCCTGTAAGCATGTTTTTCATCACTAACGTGATGAATCCGAGCAATCTCAACTCTCTAACGATGAAATTCAGCGTTGCAGACGCTACTTCCGTGGGAAACCATCCTTTTCCCTTACTGTAAGCATGTTTTTCATCACTAACGTGATGAATCCGAGCAATCTCAACTCTCTAACGATGAAATTCATCGTTCCAGACGCTACTTCCGTTGGAAATCTCACTTTTCCCTTCCTGTAAGCATGTTTTTTATCACTAACGTGATGAATTCAAGCAATCCCATCACTCTAACGATGAGATTCATCGTTCCAGACGCTACTTCCGTGGGAAATCTCCTTTTTCCCTTCCTGTAAGCATGTTTTTCATCACTAACGTGATGAATCCAAGCAATCTCAACTCTCTAAAGATGAAATTCAGCGTTGCAGACGTTACTTCCGTGGGAAACCATCCTTTTCCCTTACTGTAAGCATGTTTTTCATCACTAACGTGATGAATTCAAGCAATCTCAACACTCTAACGATGAAATTCATCGTTCCAGACGCTACTTCCGTGGGAAATCTCACTTTTCCCTTCCTGTAAGCATGTTTTTCATCACTAACGTGATGAATTCAAGCAATCTCAACACTCTAACGATGAAATTCATCGTTCCAGACGCTTTTTTCGTGGGAATCGCCCTATTCCCTTCCTGTAAGCATGTTTTTCATCTCTAACGTGATGAATCCGAGCAATCCCTATACTTAACGATGATAAACATCGTATCAGATTAACAAGCTCTGCCTTTCACCATCGGAATTTTCCGGACAAAATCTCCGCCCCGCTAGCACAAATAAGGGGCTGGATTACTCACCCAAACCCCTCATCTGCACAACAAAGAGGCTGCGCAGCAAACAACTGCTCAGCCTCTTCTCTTCTTAACACCGCTAATGACGATTTATCCGCTTCTTCGCCAACCCAATCCGCATCCCAGCATTCACATTCAAAAAAATCAGTCACACTTTTGCACACGGCTGCATATACATAATTGTTTGAATACATTCGACTGAGGTGGTTTTGAGATGTTAGCATTAAAAACCGGTTGTGAAAAAGAAGAAGTTGTTCACACATTATGTGAAATGGGCTTGGACCAAATCGCAAAATGGATCATGGTATTACCTGAAGACAGGTGGGAAAGCATGTTTCTCTCAACATGGCCAACACTTGCTAAAAAATGCGGCTTCAACAGATAAGCTGCTTTCTTTTACATAACATACGAAAGTCACTGTTGGCATTCGCTCTGTGCAATCCTTTGCATAGAGCCTTTTTTGTCGTCATGGCAGTCAAACTCAATTACTTGTTTGGTGACCATCTTTTTAGCTTAGGGATATTTCGAGTAAAAAGGCCTGTAAGAAACCGCGGAAAACCAAACTCAACCAGCTTCTGCTTCACCCGATCCTTCATCTGCTCTACGGTTAAATCAGGCAAAGTGAATTCACCGTTTTGGTAGCAATGACTGCAGTATACCTTGCTCTTCCTGCCAGACTTCTCTGTTCCTCCGCCTTGCTCATCACGAGCGAGCGGCATCCCGCAGCTTTGACAGTTTTTATAAGTGTCCAATTTTTTTACTCCTCCTAAAAGCTTCTCCTATTATCATACCAACAAAGCATTCAATTGTAACGAAAAGCTGACTATTATCTATTCAAGCGCTTTCATAGCAGGATAGTAGCTACTCGCAAGCGAATCTACTAGAGATAGATTGTCAATATCAATTAGAATAGTAAAAGTAAAACGTTAAGGAGGACTGTTGTGAAGCCCGTCACAGTGAAAGATTTGGTTGAGCGTTTCTCGCTCGAAATACTTGCCGGACATTCGGAACTGCACCGTCCGATTACCAAAACAAAGGCACATCGCCCTGGACTTGAATTTGTCGGCTATTTTGAATACTTCCCGCAAGCGCACGTTCAGCTGTTAGGCAGGAAAGAAATTACCTATTTGCACAGTCTCAGCGAGAACGAAAGAAATCTTCATATCGGTAATATTGTCAAATATCACCCGCCTTGTTTCGTCGTGACGAGAAACCAAGAAGGCTTGAAATATTTAACCAAATATTGCGAAGAAGAGAGAATCCCGCTCCTCCGTACGGCTTCCCCCACGAGTAAGTTTCAGGACTTAGTTGATTTGTATTTGAGCAAATCGCTCGCTCAGGAGATTGCCATTCACGGTGTTTGCGTCAATGTCTCGGGGATTGGCATTCTGCTTCGCGGTAAGTCTGGGGTTGGCAAGAGTGAAACCGCCCACACCTTAATTCGCAGAGGACATCGCCTCGTAGCCGATGATATTGTCGTACTGAAGAAGATTAGCCCCGAGACCCTGCTCGGTACCCATAATGGGAAGACGAAGGAATTCTTGGCGCTGCGCAGCATCGGACTGATTAACGTCTCGCGGCTTTACGGCCGCAAAGCTTTCCAAGACGAAACACGAATCGTACTCGATATTGAGCTTACGAAGTGGCAGGAGCACGCGCTCAACAACGATTTGGAGCTTGAACCCTGTTTCACCGAGTATATGGATATTAAAATTCCACATATCGAAATCCAACTACAGCCTGGACGAGATGTTGCCGGACTCGTTGAAGCCGCAGCCAACAACTGGTATTTGCGTCAGCAAGGGTACCGCGCTGCTGAGGAATTCATGCAGCGTCTGCAAAATGACACCGATTAAAAGAAGCCGCCCATCCTAGGATGAGGCGGCTTACTTATTTAGCTTTTTCTCTTTTCGTTAACCAAGTCGGGGTACTGATCCTTACCGTGATATCATCGCGGTCACCGTGATCCATACTTTTCCAGCCCCTCTCTTGCCACAGCTGATACGGATACAGGATTAATGAAAGCCCCACCATGATGAGTAAGATGTGATAGTGCTTCACACTGACAAGATCCGCTATGCCTAGCTTTTCCTCAATCCGATGAAACACAAAGGCATAAAAGGCATCCAACAACAGATTAGCAACGACATATAACCAAAACCGCCCAAATGTAAAGTGAAAAACCCACAAAGTTCCGACAAGAAAAATCCCATAGGCAAAGGCTGTATTTGTCACATAGCCCCATGGAACGATGGCATCTTTTAATATCCACAACTTATATGTATAGCCAATCTCATACACGATCGTGACCAAAAGAGCCGAGAAAATACAGACAGGCATATACCTATAAATACTTTTCTTCTTCATCAAAAATAAAGATAACCAGGGCAGCACAAATCCTGACCAAAGCAGCAATTTATTGAGTATGTTGACAACCTCCCCTGCCGTTTAGTTGATTTTACCATTGCCTGATTGCGTCCATCTTATGCATGGTTTAGGCTCGGTCAGCTCTGTTTTTGGCTTTTCGGCGATGCGGGGTACCGTCCCAAAACAACCTTTCGAATCGAAAGCTGTTAGTGGAGGTGCTTCTTATGCGCAAAAGATTAACAATCACGATATTATCTATTACCCTAGTCGTTTTGATGCTTTGTGGGTGGACGGCCTATGCGGCAACTTCACCTAACACAACGATTTCGACTTCCGTCCTGGGGACATTTAAATCCATCGCTTCGGATGCTGTCACTATAAACACAAATACCGGTGATCAAATAATTCCATTAGCCAAATCCGTATGGGTTTACCGAAATGATCAAAAAGCCCAACTGGCTGATTTAAAGCCTGGGGATCAGATCGAATTAATCGTCAATAGCAAGCAGCAGGCTGCCTATGTGAAAGCGACCTCAACTGGTGCCGGGGCACCCGTGACTGAGGCCGTTCCTGCGACACCAGCGAGCCCTGAGCCAACATCGACACCAGCACCGTCAGCAACAAGCGGGCAACCTGCAGCAACTGTGCCAATTGAACCTTTATCCAGCACACAACCCCCTTCCAAGAAGAACAATGAAGTTTATCCTAACTTGGAGGATATAGACCTGAAGGTGGATGGGAAGCATTTTAAACTGCATATTACACAAACCAAGGGTGCGAATGGCATCTTGTACGATCTGAATATGAAGCCTGAAAATAGCGGTACGATTCATCTCAAAGGGGACCAAGCCGCTGCATGGATCAAAATGCTGCTTGCTTCCGTTGACCTCAAATCTTCAAATGCTGAGCAGGCATTAAAACAGCTGCTTGCTGAGCACTATAACTTGGATGCAAGTAAACTAAATATCCATATGAAAACGAAATGGGAACAAGAACAAGCGCCCAATACGCTAAAGAAGCAGGATTCCCACGAAGTTAAGAACGCGCAAAAAGATGATGACGAAGATGAGGATAAAGACAAGAATAAAGACAAGAATAAAGACAAAGAAAATAACAACACTAAATCCAAAGTACACGGTAACAATGAACATTCAGGAAAAAACGATGATCACAAAAAGAGTGAAAAGTAGAATCGCAGCAGCCACAATGATGACTAAACTCATAAAACTGGCCCATCATCACAATAAAAGCCGCCGATATCCATTAAGGAATGTCGACGGCTTTTTGCTGTATATCTATTTTTTCTTCCCCTTGCCATGTCCGTGCTGACTTTCTTTTTTATCTTCCTTATTGTCCTGGTCTGAGTCTCCAGATGAGGACGATGAGTTCGAATCCTTAGCAGTTTGAGTCTCTGCCCCCACAATCGGCATATCAAAAGGAACAATAGGTGTTTGGGCCAAGGCCCTACTCATCATCTCGCGAAATAAAACAGCAGGAACAGCTCCGCCGGATGTCGTTAAGTAGTGCGCTTTATCCGTACGATCATAACCAACCCACACCGCAGCCGTTAGCTCCGGTGTGTAACCAACGAACCACGCATCTTTAGCGCTTCCGCTGCCTAAGCCTTCGAATTCCTTCGTCTGCGGCAGCTGCGTTGTGCCAGATTTACCTGCAACAGGGCGATTCATAGCTGCATTCTTGCCTGTTCCCTGCGCAACAGCCACTTGCAGCATCGTTGTCATCGCATACGCTGTTTCCGGCTGCATCACGGGAGTCCCCTTCGGACTTGCCCCAACGAGCAAATGACCGCTGCTCGTCTCGATCTTCGTGATCGTATGCGCTTGATGCAGAACACCTTTGGCGGCGAAGGCGCTGAATGCTTGCGCCATCTGAAGCGGCGACACCCCTTCTGAGAGCCCGCCAAGTGCGATGCCAAGCTGACGATCCTGAGCTGGTAAAGTAATGCCCAGGGACTTAGCAAATTGGAGTCCACGATCAATCCCTATCTCGTGAAGCAGCCACACGGCTGGCACGTTCCAAGAAGAAACAACAGCCTCTTGCATCGTCACCTGTCCTCTCGTTTGGTGATCCCAATCTTGTGGCTGGTAGCCTTCGATGTTTAATGGACCGTCAAATAAGAGGGAAGATGGCATATAGCCTTTCTCCAACGCGGGTCCATAGACAACAATCGGCTTAAAAGATGACCCTGGCTGTCTCTTTAACTGCGTGGCACGGCTAAACCCACGGAAGACTCCTTCTCCTCGTCCTCCAGCTAAGGCGCGAATCCCGCCGGTTCGCTGATCTACAATTGCAGCGCCGCTTTGAATGAGCTGATCTGGCTTGCTTTCCGGAAATAGACTCTCGTCTTTAAAAACATCCGCAACTGCGTTCTGCACCGAGGGATCTAGTTCCGTCGTGATTCGCAAGCCACCCGTCAACAGCTGTTCTTCTGTAAACCCATACTCATGAACAGCTTCATTAATGACCGCGTCAACGTAAGCCGGATAGCGTCCCTTCAACTCGTTGCCTTTATCGGACTTAACGACACCTAACGGTGAAGATTTGGCTTTCTCATAGTCCTGCGCGGTGATTTTACCTTCATCACGCATCAATACAAGCACAGTATTCCTTCGCTCTAGTGCCTGACCTTCATCATTAAACGGTGAGTAGCGACTAGGAGCCTTAGGGAGAGCGGCAAGAACGGCTGCCTCAGGCAAGGTTAAATCCTTCACATTTTTGTTGAAATACGTTCTAGCTGCTCCCTGTACCCCCCAGCTCCCTTCCCCGAAATAAATGCTGTTTAAGTACATCTCTAGAATTTCATTTTTACTGTAGGTTGTATCTATTTTAATCGCATAAGCAGCTTCTCTCAGCTTTCGGCCAAGTGTTTTGTCCGCATTGAGAAACAGATTACGAGCCAGCTGTTGTGTGATCGTACTGGCTCCTTCCGAATAGCTGCCTCGCAGCACATCGCGAGCGACTGCACGGAAGATGGATCTCATATCAATACCCGTATGCTCATAGAATCTTCTATCTTCTACAGACACAACCGCATCTGTCAGTACCTTCGGCAATTGTGAGAACTGGACAGGCTCAATTTTTGAAGCAGATAACTGTGAAGCTGGTTTACCGTTCTTATCCAGCACAAGTGTTGACTCTGGCAGCGGCTGGCTTAACTTCGATACATCGAGCCCACGAATGTAGGAATAACAAGCCACGAATACAATCACACACGCCATCAGTACAACAACGCTAAAAATTTGCCAAAACCTTTTTTTCTTCCAAAATGATTTAAACATCTTACCTTCCTCCTTACGTACGCTTATATATATTCGCAGGATTCCTGCAGTTAGCGACGCACGAGGGAAAGGAACTCTTACCAATTTAAACGACGAATAAAGCCCCCAGCATATAAAAACAACTGAAGGGCCCCTAATTTAAAATATTAAGCGATTGAGGTCGGCGCTCCGAAAATACTGGTGTATCCGCTGATACTGCCCAGGATACGCTCCGCTTCCTCATCGTTCATAGAGCCATATCGCTCCACGGCATCGACGATTTTAGGAAATAAATGAATGTCCCCCGCGCTTGCGAATCCGCAAACACCAGGGAAAGATAACACAAAATGCACACAAGCATCTATCATCTGCTGCTGGTCAAAAGGTTCATACCAAGTCGCATAAGGGCGCTTCTCCCCCTCTCCCCATGGAGCCTTAGCAATCGCTTTGATGACCCTGACAGCTGCATTTTGCTTGTTGGCTTCTTCCATGAGTGCATCGAAAGCTTCCCGATACTCCGGCAAACTATACATATAATAATTGAGCGGCAGGAGCACGGTTGCGAAAGGAAAACGATGTAACGCTTCCAAATGTACACTCGGAGCATCATGCCCATGTCCAGTTATGCCAATCTCCTTAACAATACCTTCCGCTTGCGCTTCCAAGGCTGCTTCCAAAGCTCCGCCTTTTTCTGTGCACCGGTCTAACTCCTCCATAGAGCCTACCGCATGCAGTTGAAGTAAATCTACAGAATCAACCCGCATCCGTTCCAAAGAGCGATAAATTTCTTCTTTCGCTTCCTTCTTCGTTCTTTGCCCTGTTTTCGTAGCTAAGAAAATATCCTGGCGAATTTGACTGATCATAGGACCCATACGTACTTCGGCATTCCCATAACTGGCAGCGGTATCAAAATGGTTAACCCCATGCTGCAAGGCAAAAGAGATGGATGCATCCGCTTCCTCTTGCGTCACATTCCCGAGACTTGCTGCACCAAACATAACGACTGAGCTTTCGTAATTCAAACGACCTATTGTTCGTTTCAACATGAATGAAGTGCCCCTTCCTTATTGTTCTTACTCTTCTCCACCATATCATTTACTTGGCCAAGAATACAGTTCTTCGCTGAACTAGATGCAAAAAAAAGCTTTTGGATACAAACATCCAAAAACTTTTTATTCCTACGTCCATGTATGCCAATTAATACGTTGCCCCTTGCAAGAACTTAACTCGTTCACCCATTGGCGGAATTTCGTTGCCATCCACAATAACTTCAACAACCACAGGCCCTCCGTGAGAAAGCCACTCTTGAATATGCTCTCCCTGCAGTTGATCCAAAGATCTAACCTCGGCATGACGCAAGCCAAGCGATTGGGCAACACCTGCAATACTAACTCTCTCTTGCGAGAAGTCTTCCAGACATCTTTTGTACTGCAGCATGTGACCATGATAAACCATCCCAAGCCGGGCATTGTTAATGACAACAAAAAGAATCGGAAGATTGTATTCCTTAGCGGTTAGCACTTCGAGACCATGCATGAAGAAACAGCCATCGCCTGTAATACAAATTGTTGGTCGAGTCGGTTCTGCTAATTGTGCTCCTAATGAACCCCCAATTCCAGAGCCCATGCCTCCGAAATTGATATCAATATCGAATTCTTGTCCGCTCTCAATCAATAAGTTTTGGATCGAATAGGTCATGAATTCACCGATATCTAGGAAGAATCGAGCATTCTTCGGTGCTGTCGCACTGAGACGACGGATCGCCGACAACGTATTCCATTTCTCTTCGACCTGTTCAGAAGCTGCTGCTGCTTCCCCTAGCCCTTGAAATGCCTCATTTGCATATGATCTATCTTGTCCATCGGCCGAAAGTTGATCTAATAATTCCGCAATGACAAGCTTGATTTCACCATGTACAGGATACTGGGTTTCGTAGCACTTTCCTAACTCACTTTGATCGTAATCGATGTGAATGAGCTCTCTACCCGCAACCAATCGCGATTCCCAGTTGCTTGTGGCTAGCTCGCCTAAGCTTGAACCGATGATCAGCAGTACCTCATGATCGTTACCGTTCAAGTAATCACTCGCTTTGATATTCGCTGATAAGCCATATATCCCTAAGGAAAGCGGATGATTTTCGGGAAAGGCCCCTTTACCGCGTGGCGTTGTTGCCACTCTCCACTCAAGTGTTTCAGCCAGCTGTACGATACTGTCAGAGGATGCTTTAGCGCCATTACCTAGCAGAATCGCTCCACGTAGACCTGCTGCTTTGATCCGCTTAGCAGCCGCCTCAGCTGCCGCCAAATCCATCGTTGGCTGTTGAACTGGAGGTAAAACCGGAAGCTCTCTATCGCCAATATCCGTCATTTGAATATCAATGGGAATTGCCAAATGCACAGGACCTGGCACGCCGCTAATCGCTGTGTGATAGGCCTCTGCCAGAATCTCCGGCAGTTGATTAGGGTCTAGAACCGTTCGGCTCATCTTCGTAATCGATGCAAAGATCGGCTCTGCATACAGCTCTTGCGCGCCGCCCTTGCCCATTTTTCCAGATGGCACCGAGCCTGTGATGAATATAACAGGAAGCTTCTGCTTCCAAGCATTCGCAGCCGGCGTCACGAGGTTCGTCGCTCCCGGTCCGCTAGATGCCACGCAAATCGATGGGAGACCAGTAATTCTCGTATATGCACCTGCCATGTAACCTGAGCTGTTCTCATGCTTAGCTACAATAGGCTTAAGCTCAGGAATGTCCAAAAGGGCGTCATAGATTGCATTGATTGAGCCTGCTGGAATACCGAACACATATCTCACACCTTGCTGCACTAAAAATCTCAATCCTACTTCAATCGCCCGCATATTGGTTACTCCCTTCCTTTAGGTAAAGTAAATTTGAATACCGAACCTTGACCTTCCGTGCTCTCAAACCAAATTCGACCGCCATGCAGTTCGATAAGCTGTTTTGAAATCGCAAGACCTAGGCCTGTCCCATTAATTTGATTATTGGCTTGGTAGAATTTCGTGAAAATATTTTTCTGCTTCTCATAAGGGATCCCTATGCCACTATCATGCACTTCAACCGTAAGTACCGTTTCTTCGAATATCGTTTTAATGGTAATCACACCCATAGGAGGCGTAAACTTAATCGCATTGGAGAGTAAATTCAATAGAATCTGCAGAATGCGTTGTTTATCGACGCTTACTATCGTATCCGTTTCTGCATCTGATTCAACAACCAGAATCAGTTTCTTCTTATTGATCAGTGACTGTACGATAGTAACTGATTCCTTGATGATTTCTTTGAAATCAGCTTCGGTATACACCAGTTCAAATTTACCGTTTTCCATTTTAGCGAAATCCAGCAATTCATTCACTTGATCCAGCAAACGCTCGATCGACTTGGACGCTATATCTAGTAAATCCTTCTGCGAATCGTTGAGACCCCCGAGAATCCCTTTGCTAAGAATGTCTACAGATCCTTTAACCGCTGTAATTGGCGTACGCAGCTCATGCGAAAGTGTCGCGATGAAATCGCTCTTCAACTCATTCAGATGCTCTAGTTCACGTACTAGACCCTCTAGTTTGAAGTTAGCATGCTGCAGTTCTATAGAACGTTCATTGACGGAATGATCCAATGTCTCCGTATGCTGAGCATTCGAAAGTGCTGTAGCTGTAGCATCAGAAATCGATTGGCAGAATTCCAATATGCTCGCTTCATACTTCCTTGGCTTTCCGATAGACGGAATCGCAACGACACCGTAAACGGAACCTTTGGCCACGAGCGGGAAAACCATAATGCTTCGAATATCAAAAGAGACGAATGCTTTATGATTAGGCCGCGGATCCGCGTACACATCCTCAATTGCCGCTGATTTCTTCTGAGTAATGACTTCATACAACAGGCGGTCATTTTCAATGGTTAACTTGACTTCTCTATGCTTAACCTTCCATTCGTCAACCGTTACATTCTCAGAAGACAATTGGTAAGGTTCAATCGTATGCTCTTTTTCATTATATAGATGAATACCGATATCCTTAGATCCACTGGCTTTACGCATGTAATGGAAAAAAGTGTTCAAAACATCTTTGACCGACAAAGACTCCGATAAAGCTTTCGTCGCGTCAAGAAGAAGCTGCTGCTTCTCCATCAGAAGCTGCCTTTGCTCGAACATACGGATATTACGAATCGCCACACTGGCCATGTTAACAAAAGCTTCAGTAACTTCCATCTGCTCTTGGGTAATATTCATCGGTTTTCCGAAATCGTGGACGAAGACAAGCCCAAACACGTCATTTTCTACAATGACGGGAATCCCGAGGATTGATTTAATTTTTAACAATTGTCTCTTGGATTGATCCAACCTCAGGTCGATACTCGTATCCGAGATATAGTCGCTAGCTTGGTTGCGTAAAATATCCCTAACAAACTCATCTTCTCTAGGATCAATTAACAGCTCCGTTATATCCACAGGCAATTTATTGCCTTTATATCCTTGAAAAGTACCATCCGGCTGTTTCAGGAAAAAACCAACAAGATCTGCTTGCGTAATCTCTCCTGCTATCGCGTCAACGAAGACCTGCAGGATTTCAGACATTTCAAACTGAGAATTAATGACCTTCGTCATTTGAAATAACTTTTGAAAACTTTTCAATTCCATGACCATGCCCCACCCATTCCCCTTTTATTATCGAATCTTTATTTGATGTCTTCCATTATTCTTGGCCCCAAGAAGTGCAGAATCAGCTTGCATAATGATTTGATCGAACGAGGTAGGGTCGAAATTATTCGTCAACCCGATGCTCACTGAAAATTCCTGTGATTTATGCGGTGCTAGGCTAACCTTTAAACCATCGACAGCCTTAATAATGCTGTCTGCAATCTCTACACAGTTCGCTTCATTTTGGAGTAAGACCAAGTACTCGTCCCCGCCATACCGAAAGGCTAGATCATGCTCGCAAGAGATTTTCGACGATATGATGGTTGCTACTTCTCTCAATACTTGATCTCCAACCAAATGACCATAGTTATCATTAATGTCCTTAAAATAATCCATGTCGACCATCATAGCGGCTTGAAACTTCTTGGTTCCCTCTTTGATCATCCGAATGGTAATATCCAAGTATGCTCGATTATATAAACCAGTTAACGCATCCACATACACCAATTTGGCTAATTGTTTATTGTCTTTCTTCAAGTTTTTAACCTTCGCTTTTTGGTGGAGGGCAATTTCAACCTTTCGTTCCAGTACATCCAGATCGAATGGCTTGGTCAAATAATCAATGGCTCCTAAGCGTAGTCCTTGTAAAATGTCTTCCTTCTGTGCATTTGCAGATAAGAAAATAATCGGAATATCAAAATCGCTTTCAGCTGTTAATTGTTTGCATATTTCAAATCCAGTCACTTCAGGCATCATCACATCAAGTAAAATAAGATCAGGTGCAATCTCTTTGACCATAGAGAAAGCCTCTTTGCCATCCTCAACCGTGATGATTTCATAGTGTAACGAATTTAAAAATATACGCAGTATATTTAAATTATGGGGTTCGTCATCGACGATAAGAATGCGACATTTCATTAATCTATCCCAGCTTTCATTCCTAAAATAATTGCATGTTGATAAGTTATTATCCATTCATCTGCATCTGCTCATCGATGATACTTAAGAAAATTCGTACCAATTCCTCATCAAACTGCTTGCCTGCGTGAATAAGAAGTTGTTCCCTGACTTCATGCACGTGCAGCGAATCTCGGTATACTCTCGTAGAAGTCATCGCATCAAATGCATCTGCAATACTTACAATGCGGACAAGCAAGGGAATCTCTTCACCCTGCAGATTGTCTGGATATCCTCTCCCATCCATGCGTTCATGATGCCATTTTACAATAGGCAGAAGATGCTCAACATCCGGCAAATCCTTTAGCAGCTCATAGCCAATTACAGGATGCTGGCGAATAACGTTAAATTCTTCATCTGATAACCGCCCAGGTTTCATCAGAATATGATCGGGAATTGCTATTTTACCAATGTCATGCAAAAGAGCCCCTAACTTCAATCGTTCCAGTTCGGCCTCACTTACCCTCGCTTTCGCTCCAAGCAAAGTAGAGTAGAAAGCGACATTGTAACAGTGATCGACCGTGAAGCTATCTTTAACCCTCAACGTATTAAAAAGATTCTCGTAGGCTTTCTGTTTCAGTACTTGTCTCCGGAATTGAATCTTTTTAATCAATTGCTCCATATGCAGTTTAATGAGGTTGCACAGATGCAATTGATCCTCCGTAAGTTGAATATCTGTAGGAAATGAGAATAATAAAGCTCCGTAAGAAGGACCATGCTTTATATGAAAACCGTATATGCACTCGTATTTACTCATGATAAGATAATTTTTCAAATGACTATCTGCATTATGTACAGATAAACGTATACCATCGGGATTTCTGAAAAAAAACTGTGTTTGCAGCACTATTTGCTGTAACTGGTCCATGACTGCCGTACTAATATTAACCGAATAAGATGCTGGGGTGCTCTGATGTTTCTCGTCTATAAGAAAGAGAGAGATATGTTCGCAGCCAATTGTTTTCTTGGCGATATCACTCAATTGTCCGATCGATTCGAAGATGGAATCAGAATTTATCACATTTTTAAAAAACAATGAATTCTGCATAGATGTACCTCTTATTCTTCTCAAATAAACTTCCCCAACTATTTAATTAGTACTAGTTCTTCTTAATAAGGAGATTCTCCTCTATTATAAATAAAAATTTCCATTATTTTAATATTTTTTTACTCATTTGTTGATATAATTACTCACTTTTTGTTAATTTCTTGGATTATTATCTCGATTGCTGTCAGATACCTTGCGTAAATCCCGAAACAAAAGGAAAAAGGCCAGCATATTTCTAATGAAATAGACTGACCTTAAATAGTCATAAAGTTCTAGTTAGCTGACATAATCGGCTTAATGAGTGATAACAAGACCTGTATGTCCTCTTTACTAATTTGGGAGAAAGGGTTGGACGGATTGTTGAGAGTTAATAGAATCTGCTTGATGTCGATTGCTGTAATTCCCGTAAAGTATCTTTGCTTAAGCGCATATTGTACCTGATAAGAAGAATAGTTGTCTTGAATATAGACCGGTGAGCCATAAAGTGACAAGTGATTATTATAGTCCATTGTATAGATGGATATAAAATTTGCTCCTTGAGGAATCATGATAGGCGTCGGAATGGAAAGCCTCCATGGTGCTCCTTTGGCTACATGACTTATTTCAACAGGACTCACATTATACCCTGTAAAATAAGCATAGTATGCCTTAATGTTCGACTCATTGTTGTCCTGATTCCATGTGATATGTCCACGGATACTTCGATAGTGCTCGTCCCAATCTGTGAATTGAATCGTTGGGGGAAGCGGATAATAGGCAGGTATGTCATTCTCTTTACCACTTTCTAGTACAGAGTATATTGCAATCTGCGTTGCGCCATTCGGGATTATGATAGGCTCGTTAATATTTAAACCGTTGTAATTCATATGGTTATCTATGATAGGAGGTTCCAAGGCAGAACCGATCAACTGTAATTTCGTTCCATTTGCATCGGTAAAATAAATCGTTTGACCAGCTAGTTGAAGGAGAATATTACGATCTGACGATACTTCCCATCTTAGCCAACCAGCTATTTTCCCCGCTTGCGGGTAATACAGTTGCCCTTCGAAATTACTCGGCACAGGTAAATTCGATGTTGTAGAGACATATGTTAAGGGATCCGATAAACGATTGTCATACATGAAGACAATGGGCCAACTTCCAGGTTCTTCTCCATTGCTGTTATTTACTACTACCCCGATTTCTACGACATCTAATGGCAGCGTCGGCAGAGTAAACTGATAAGCTTTATCTGCCCTTTTTCCGACAATACCCAAATGATGGTAGACATTTAATGCATTCTTTGTACGATAGTATACACGGTACCCTGTAACTTGAGATTCATTCGTAGAACCAGTCCAATTCAGCACTCCATCAATAACTCCACCGGCCCAATTGGTATCTTTGAAACTCCAAGCCTATTCTTGTCGCTCCCGCTGGAATGGGTATTGCCGTTGGCAAAGTAAATTGATTAAGCGTCGTACTAATATTTGAATACACGTTACCAACTACCGAATTATAGCTGTCTAAAAATTTTATATTTATTTGGCTATTGGCTGGAACCGTTCCATACGTATTCCATGTTACCGTTCCTTGAATTTCAGTTAATGAAGAGTATTCAAGATTGTCTTTAAAGTTAAAACTCTCAAAAGCGGTATAACCGCCTCTATGTTCTAACGTCACATTATGCGAATAGTTACCACTCACTTGACCGCCGATATATGTATCATTGAAATATCCAGGAGCTGAGATATAGATGCTATAATTTGCAACTGGTAAATTTTCTTGTTTTTACCATGACCGACTCCGTCTAACTGAATTCGTAATGGAAACGGTAAGCTCTCTGAGGTAACAAAGACCTTAGCTGAGCTAATTGGTTGTGACTCAGTATTTTTCACGGTGACTTCAATAGAAGCAACTGAAACACCTGAGCTACCCGGCAAAACCGCTGCAGAAACCTTATCAAGATGAGATAACGTTACCAACAATATGATTATAACGATCAAAGCCGCAATCCATTTTGAATGACTTACTTTCATCAAACTCTCCCCTTAGACCAATAATCTGTTCATATTTTATTCGACATGATATGACATTTTCCTCTATTTTATAGGTAAAAATAACCTCTTTCTCAGTTAACGCACAACTGGGAAAGAGGTTAATGTCTGCTTCGCTTCCTTAACGCCACTAACCTTCAACAATGCAATTAACCGTTATCGTTTAATACAAAAAAAAGCATAATCTAGCAGTGAATTCACTACTAGATTATGCTTTACTATGATCGGGACGACACGATTTGAACATGCGACCCCCTGCTCCCAAAGCAGGTGCTCTACCAAGCTGAGCTACGTCCCGAAAGTAATATGTATTTCTAAAAAAAATGGCGCGCCCTGAGAGATTCGAACTCCCGACCTTTTGATTCGTAGTCAAATACTCTATCCAGCTGAGCTAAGGGCGCTTAATAAAATGGAGCGGAAGACGGGGATCGAACCCGCGACCCTCGCCTTGGCAAGGCGATGCTCTACCGCTGAGCCACTTCCGCATGGGTACCTCAGGAGTATAAATACTGCTGAGGATTTGATGCGCGTAGAGGGACTTGAACCCCCACGGTCACCCGCTAGATCCTAAGTCTAGTGCGTCTGCCAATTCCGCCATACGCGCATGCTGTAAATAAGGCAAAGTGAGTCATGTAGGATTCGAACCTACGACACCCTGATTAAAAGTCAGGTGCTCTACCAACTGAGCTAATGACTCGCATCATTGGTTGCGGGGGCAGGATTTGAACCTGCGGCCTTCGGGTTATGAGCCCGACGAGCTACCGGGCTGCTCCACCCCGCGTCATAGTTAGATGTGATCCCTACATTGTTACTAATACCCTTGCGGGTACTGCTTGGCAACGTTCTACTCTCCCAGAACCCTGCGGTTCAAGTACCATCGACGCTGGAGGGCTTAACGGTCGTGTTCGAGATGGGAACGCGTGG
>NZ_LMRY01000017.1:0-81975 GCF_001427935.1 Paenibacillus sp. Soil724D2 | reverse complement strand
GCTTTACCCTCATACGAACAACCTCCGGCTAATTTCATTGTATTTTCTTAGCCTAAAAGTGTCCAACTTAATTAGGGGGCTTTATAGAATTGTTGCACGAAATACAACATCCAACAGCTTTGAGAGAAGATATCACCTAAATTGTTGTACAGCGTACAACTTTCGCTCCTTTCGCTGCGAAAAAAGACGCACAGGCTTCCCTTATTGCCTCTATCCTCCAAACCGGAAACCTGAAAACCGTCAATAAAAACACTCACCATACTTTTGCTGCAATGATGTATTTCATCGTTAGATTCAAGTTGATGTAGCATTACGATTGCTGCAACGATGTTTTATATCGTTACGAGGGAGATTGGACGAATAACTGTTCATAAAAGGTTGATGGAATGATGTTTTACATTGTTGCAAGGGAGCTCTATCATCATTTTAGTGCTGTAACGATACTTTTCATCATTGCGTCACAGGTCGGCAAACTCTGTGTGTACTGCCTAACTTCCAGATAACTTCGACTACTTTTGGGACAGCCACTCTTCTATAGGTTTGTACTTTTCGAACTATAACTATCCGAATACTTCGTATCCGTCTTCGCCCATACATCTGCATACTCCTGATGGCGCGTGAATTCTTGCAACGCGAATGAGCATGAAGGAATGATTTCCCTACCTTTCTCACGGGCTTCATCCACTACAAAATCAAGCAGCTGTCTCCCTAAATGACGACCACGAAAGCGAGGATCAACATAGATTAGGTGAAGCATTTCCCTTCATTAACCTATTTATCAGAAGATGAATCATTTACTGTGGACTTGCTCCATCCATTCCGTAGCTACATCAACCGCTTGTTTAAAACTCTCTCGCCCGCGGCTAATCAGCGCTTGCTTCGCTTTATCATATTGCCCTTCCAGCATCCATGCTGCATTTTGATCCTTGATCACACCAAAAGCATCCCACGCAGAGCGCAACGAGGAGAAGTATTTTCGATCACTCGCCTCTTTCAACTTACTTTCCAGCTCTTTCATACATGTTTGTAAAAGCACCTCTTGTGCCACTTTTTTCTGGTACCAATCGGCTATTTTTTCGGGATTCCTCGCTTCAATCAACGAAACCATGATCGCTCTCATGCCCGTCGCACATTCCATCCACTTATCCAAATCTTTCTGCAGGGCATGAGAGTGCTGGAGTGAAGGCAATTTAAATTGCGAAACTACCGAGCGTAAGGAAAGACTGCTCCTTGTTGCTTCTTGAATACTTTCATTCATCCCCAAGATATTCTGAAGCTGAACATCAGCAGCAGCCAAAACTTCTTCACTCCCAGCCGCTACTTGTTGAATCATTGCTGACGTTTGATTAATCGAATTTGCAATAGACAATGTATTGCTGGTAACACCTTCTAAGCGACCATCTACTTCCTGCATGTCCCCCAAAAGTTGATCAAGAAACGTCTCCATCCTTTCATACTTACTAACTGCTCCTTGCAATGTATGCGCTCCTGTACCAACCGTGTCCTGCATCTGGTGAATCGAACCTCGCAATCCGTCTGCACTAGAAGTAACCGTTTGGATAAGTTCTTGTATGTTAACCGTTTCCTGCTTCGTCTGAATGGCCATTTTCGAAATCTCTTGAGCAACGACTGCAAATCCCTTTCCCTGTTCTCCTGCACGCGCCGCTTCGATATTCGCATTTAACGCTAACAATTGGGTTTGTTTCGAGATATGTTCGATTAGAATGGTCATGTCTGCGATCTTCTCAAGAGCTTTATTCAATTCATCCATTTTCACATAGATTTGCGTGCTATCCTTGGAGATTAACTGCATTTGTTCCATCGCTGCACTCATTTCAACTCTGCCGGAGCTTACTTCTCCCAAAAATTGAGTTGATGATTGGACGATAGCACTGTTGCTATCTTTAACTCCTTCAAGGAAGATGTGGATAGGATGGATTTGATCTGATATGAACTGGGCATGTTCGGAGGTATCCTGCATACCTTCAGCCATTTCCCGCATCGTTGCCGTTATTTCTTCTACCTGCACAGTAATCTGAGTTGACCTCGTGCTCGTATCCTCCATCTTGTGGTAAAGCTCACTCGACGATTTATCGACGATTCGGATGAGAGATTTCAAACTGCGAATTGTTTTTTTCAACGTACTGATTAATGATTTCTCACCAACAACAGGGGCACAGTTCATACTGAAATCACCTGTAGCCATTTTTAATAAATCCCCATGAACCTTTTCATACGATGATGAATGAAATAGTTTGAACAAAGTGGTTCCTCCTTTTTACACATGAAAAAGCCTATCCCATCACAGAAACTGTAACGGATAGGCTTCGTTGCCGACTAGAACATAAAAGAAAGAAATGTTAGATTTTCTACGTGATCACTTCTTTGTGATGGTTCGATTATATAAAAAATGTTGCCATATGTCAATATATGTGACATAACCATCACATCAACCGGAATACCTTATTCATACATAGGCTCAAGCGTCACAGATATGACCTGCTGTCTGGCCGAATCCATACTCTGCAAATCAATCAGATACACAGTCTCGGTATTCCCAGAATGATCCAAATGTTCAGCAGTCTGAATCACTGCATTCAATTGGTGGGCTTCATATACAAGTCGAAGCTTCCGACCTTCACTTGCGCTTAAAATGATTTCCCCTTCCTTACCAACTTCTGGCGGATAGAGGGTAATGAAACGCTCTGTAATCGATGTTGGAGATTCCGTGAATTCATAGCTGTCCGTTATCGTTAATTTGCCTTGCAGCTTATCCAAATCGAACAATCGCTCCAACTTGTGCAGATACGGTACGTCATAAGCTTGCCGCAGATCCATCAGGAATCGATCTCTTCCATCCTGAATACTCACTTCCACTACCTTAGAGCGATACGACTCTCCTTCACTTTGAAAGCAGCCATTGATGATGGGAACACTATGCCCAGCCGAGCTGTTGCAAAGAATCGAATAACGTACGTCGCCAAAATATTGTCTTGTATATAAACCGGCACCAAGATCCTCGAACCACCTGACGCCGTCCACTACCCAGACGAAATGTCCGATATCATTATGATTATGCGGTTCCGCATTATGTCCGCCTTTGGCAGCAAAGCTGATGAGTTTGCCTCCCACCTGACACCGGCTAACCATCCATTCGGCTTCTTGAAGGAATTCTGAGCGAAGCGGAAGCCCTTCCCTTTTTTCCAGGAGCGAATAGTCCGTCCAAGCCAGATCACGAAGTGCCGTAGCGAAGCGGCCGCAGTGATCAATTGAATTCGAGCGATGCGACAGTGACGGCGTACGGAGTTGTTCAATCCTTTGGCATAGACGGCTGAATAAGCCGGTCTGAATGCCGCTTGTACGCGAGCAATCGGAGAAATTCGCCACATGATTCTCCTGTAGAAAACAGAATTGAGGGAACTCCGCAATACGCTGGGCTTTCTTTTCATCCAGAAGCAGATCGACCTGTCCACCTGTACGCTGCTTCAGCAGCTCAGCAAAATATACGTAATAACCGAAACCATAGTACCAGTAACCGAGGCCTTCGAGACACGCCCCCTCTTCGGTGAATCCTTCAAGGAAGCACTCCATCGCTTCAAAAACGCGATTTAAGACAGGCATCAGGATTCTCGAATCCTGAATCATATAAATAGCAGCCATTCCGATGCTTCCTGCGCATACTGCCGACCAGTTATTCGTTGCTGTCTCCCACCCAAACACTTTCTTGAGCAGCATATAAGGCTGCAGTACTCTTCGCATGACCTCGTGGCGTGCACGTCTAACAATCTGTGGATCAAGTCGATCCTTGAACAAATGACAAATCTCGCTCAACGCATGTGCCGTCTCGGAAGCGAACAAATCTACATGTCTTGGCGCCTCATCTTCTGCTTCGGGATCATGAACATTCAGGTGTGCAGGCAAACACCATGTGTATTCGTCGCATATGGCCCAGATGATGTCCTCGAGTGCAGGAATGAATGCAGCATCATCTTCCGTTAAAGCAGCGATTGCAAAAGCAGCAAGCCGACGTCGACGATCGAAGTACAGTTTCTCGAACTCTTTTCTCGATCCATTTACTTGAAATAACCGAAATGCGCTGAAGGGCAGCGCCTCGATGGGCTTCGTGAGAAATTGGGCAGCTAACTGCCGGATTTCTATCCGGTGTGCAGCAAGCAGCGGATTGTCCATACCTGAGCGAATATCCACAGATCGCGTTCTGACTTCTTTAAAAAGGGAAGCATGGTCCTTCTCTGCAGCTTGCAGCGCTTCCAACAATAATCGACTATTCAAGTGGACACCTCTTTTGGGTTTGTTATCTTAAAACCCACTATAATGAATAAGGTGTTTATCGTCTAGTTCATGAATTTACTTTTTTGGGTAAAATATTAACCTTTTTCGTGCCTCATTGGCCCGCCTAACCTGCTGATACCGTGATTGCGGCATGGCTTTGCGGCGAAGGTTCACTTCTCCAAACCGAACTTGGAAGCTCTCTGCGAAGGACAGGTGCTACTTCAGTCGCAAATCGTTCAACTTGTTCACGCTGTTCTGCTTCAGTTAGCCCATCCACACTAATGCTTACAACTTGATGCCCAAAGGCCGCATGGTAATTCAGGATTTTCTCAATGACTGTTTCGGGGCTCCCTATGAGCGCAGAACCATTCTTGATAGTGTCCTCCAAATCCTTGAATGGAGATTGGTTATGCTGCGCTGAAGCTGTTGCATGCAAGGCATCATAATAAGGGCGATAACGCTTGATCGCTTCTTCGGGCGTATTCGCCAGGTATAAACTACCGAAACCTGATCCAACAACGGCCTTATTGGGATCATGACCATAATAGTCTAGCCGTTCGCGGTAGTGGTCGATCAGCGCCTTGTACTTAGCTTGGGGATGAAAGGTATTTGATGAAAAGATCGGCTCTCCATGTTTCGCAGCCAACTCTGTGGATCGTGTACTTGATGCGCTGCCATGCCACACTGGGATTGGTTTCTGGAAAGGTCTTGGTTCAGTAGTGACATTGTGAAGTGCTGGACGATACCGCCCTTCCCAGCTGACATTTTCCTCATGCCATAAGCGTTTCAGTAGCTCATATCGCTCAGCAAGAGATTCCCATTGTTCTTCCTCGGTTATTCCGAATAGCGGATAGTGGCGAGGATCATTCCCTTTCCCAATGATCATTTCCAAACGCCCTCCAGAGAGATGATCAAGTGTGGCATAGTCTTCGGCCACACGAACAGGATCTAACACACTTAGAACCGTTACCGTGGTTAATAAACGTATACGAGAGGTTCGAGCTGCAATGGCAGCTAAAACGACTGGCGGTGAAGAAGACTGGAACGGCGCGCCATGCCGCTCACCTACTCCATAAGCCTCAAAGCCAAGCTCTTCTGCCAGTAATGCCTGCTTAATCACATTCTGAAATTTCTGCTGAACCGTTAATGTTTCCCCAGTCACAGCGTTAGGAAGATTCATCATTAGACTAAATAAAGCAAATTTCATCTTACGCATCCCCCACAATACACATAATATTAATCGGATTTATAACATGGATAAATTTTAGCATCACATGGTTTCATCGTCTAATAGGTTCTTTCTATCCAAACTTTCAAACATTCTATATAGAGTCGATCTGTTAAATGAAGAGAATTTGCAATTTCTCACAATTTCCTATATATTTTTATATTGCTGATTAAAAAAATATTATATATTTCGGATAATTTTACAAAATTAGTCTTATTCGAATGAGGAAATGAAGAGGTGCACGACAATGACATTGAAAAAAACTACAGCAGGACTCATTTTACTTACCGTGATGTTGACAGGAGCAGCTTGCTCTTCCAATCAACCGAAATCATCGCCAAGCCCAGTAGCCGCAGCTACATCGAACACAACCGCTGCTCCGCAAGCAACTGCTGAAAGCCAAGATGCCATTAATATGAAAGGCTATATAGCTGCAAGAATCGCTCAGGAGAAAGTGGACTTCCTCTTTGCGGAAGCCAAATCCACCGATGGCGCGTTTATCCTCAACCCTAAAGCGGCAGACGGCAAAGAAAAAGCTGTGAAATTTCTTTCCAGCTATTTCGATACTGCTATGGCTGATAAATTAACTGCGCATTACCTAACTGATCAAAAAGTGGATAATGCTATCGTAACAAACAAACAATCGTTCTTCACTTCTAACCTTCTTGCAACGAAAAAAGAAGATATTACGTTTGACGCGTCGAATTCAAAGGATCAAGTTAAGTTCACTACCAAAGACGGTGTAACGTATACGACCAAAAAAGCAAACGACAAATTCGTTGTCGCTGATGTTCAATAAGAACAACATAGCTGGTCCAGACTCATGATCAGGTAAGTGTCAAAAGTACCGTCAGGGAAGTTTCGAATCCTGACGGTACTTTTGTGTTCTATGTTATACCTCTATAATTAACAGACTCCACACATAAAGCTTAGGTACGGTAACACAAAGAATTAATCCGCGTTCGGTGTCCTCAATTGTATAGATTAAATCATGCGGTCTGCCCATCTCGACATCCGGGCTAGCTGTGAATACATGCTTAACCGGGCCATCGATTTGAATTCTCACTCTGATTCCTTCTACAGGCGTCGGCTGTAATTTACCTTCATTCCAGTAATCCTCTGAATTATTTGTGAGATTAATAAAGCTGATGACCCTATGTGACTCATTCTCCCTAACAACCGTCCAAACTTTATTCGGTTCTCCATATGTGGAGAAAGAGACATTCTCAAACACATACTCCAAATTATCGCCCTGCACATGCGTCATTGATACGTCGCGCAGCGTTGAATCCTGCAGCAAATGCACATATCTTACGAGAAAATCGTAATAATTCCTAATATTTCTCATAAACACATCGCTTACAATCGTATAGTCGGCATAATATCCCTGCGTGAGAACACCATTGCGCTCACCTAACAGCAGATGATAAGCGCCGTGAGAGAAAATAATTGCTGAAAGCAGCAGTGCAGACATGTGAGCCTTCTCAATGGTTTCCTCTGACTCCAAACGAAAAGGCTTCAAATAAGCAGCCAATATGACTGGCTTTCCTTTGCCCAAGTGATTGGCCCAAGCAATCACTTGCTGAATATGATGATACTTTTCATATGGATTCCATACTTCGATGTAGATGGCATCCTGCTCAGCCAAAGCGACGGTATCAACCGGCCAATTCCCGACATTGTTGAAAATGAGACAAACATCGTCTTTAATCTGGTCTACGGCCTGACGGGTGTTACGTATAAGAATCGGGAATTGCTTATCGAGCCGCTCGACTTTCTGTTTCCCGCCAAGCATAGAAATACCCGTTTTGGGATATCCGTAGGTATCCATATGAATACCGTCGAAATGGACGATTTCGATCGTTTTTTTGTATTCATCAATAATATGCTTGTGCCAAGGAGATTCTTCATTGATATTCATGATGGAGAAGATGTTGATGAAGTCAACAACATGGCCATTACTGTAATATAGCGCCCACTCCGGATGCTCCTCGCAAAAGGCTTTGCTTGCCGCATAGATAGCTCCATAAGCAATCGCCTTCATCCCATAAGAATGGCATAGCGCGATTTTCTCCTTCACGACCTTCAGACTCAGCTCTCTCCCCATTAAATCGGTAAACACATCTTGGGGAGGCACGAGATCATTATGGCGGTACATCCAATCATAGAATTGAACTAAATTAATGTGCAGCTTATTAAGGCTGGCAACATCAGTCGTATCACCTTCTTCACGAGAATGAAAATCGCTTAGGAAGCCATAACGAGGTGATTTCCTCCAGTCGGAGACCACATCAAAGCTACTCGAAAAGTGCTGCGGCTCTGCTCCGTCTTGAATAAGTTCAACATCAACGCCGTACCCTTGAAAATCCGAATCAAAAGATGTTATTTCAACCACATGGGTTGAGCTTGAATTCGGCTGTAAAGTAAGATCAAGTGAACATATCTTTATGATCCGGTTCGAATCGAGAATTTTGATATCCAGATGAATTTGAGCTTCATGTTGTGCCGGGTTATCTAGTTCAATTTCAATCGAAACGGGTTCATTTGTAACAAATTGCGCCTTGCTTGCGAATATGTCTTTTATTTGTGGGAACATACTTCCTCATCCTTTCACTGCCCCAGCAGTTATACCTTTGACAAAGTATTTTTGGAAAATTAAAAATGCGATGACAGCAGGAGCTAGACCAATTACAGCGGCAGCAGCCATGAGGTTCCATTGGGCACCGTACTGTTGAAAAAACATGGACACGGCTAGCGGAATCGTTCGCATCTCTTGGCTTGTCAGGAAAAACACCGCTTGCCCATAATTATTCCAGATCGCCAGGCCCTGCAAGATGACTACCGCAGCTGTGACTGGACGAAGAAAGTGGAACGTGACTCGCCAAAACGCAGTGAACGGTGTACAACCGTCAATAATTGCTGATTCTTCAATTTCACGAGGCAATACTTTAATGAAGCTGGCGTACAGGAACACAGAAAAAGGGATACCGTTGGAAGCCATTAGTAAAATCATGGCCCAATGAGTATTAATACCGCCAATCGACTTCATGAGTGTATACAAAGGCACCGTTATGATAATCGCTGGAATCATCATACAAATTAGCAAAACGTGAAACACGATCGCATGGAATTTGTTTTGATGCCTGGCTATCGCATATCCCGCACAGCTGGACACAAGGATTATCAAAAGTGCGCCGCCTATTGCGATAATCAGCGAATTGCCAATGGCTGCACTCATCTTAGATACTTTCCAGGCTTGTGAAAAGTTAGCAAAATGGAAATCGGGAAACAGCACAAAGCCATTAAAAAGCGTGCGCGAAGGCGTATTTAGAGCCAAATAAAGCAAGATATAGAACGGAATTAAGGACAGCAGCGCCATAACTGTCACTAAAGCATATTTGCTAAACACTCGAATCAAGTTCATAACGAAGCCCCCTTTACATTTCGAACTCTCTTGTTTTAATAAATTTCATAAAAATAAACACAGGAATAATAATGAGAGCGAATAATATCATAGCAACTGCTGTTGAGTAACCGGTAAAACTGCCATACAGCATTCTCAAAATGTATATACTAAGCGATTCGGTGCTGTAACCTGGTCCCCCATCGGTTAGAGCAATGATAACTTCGAATACAGACAACGAGCCGATTATATTCGTCACAACATTAATTTTGATAGATTGCACAAGCATCGGGATGGTGATGTACCATAACGATTTGGCATAGCCAGCCCCATCGATTTCACACGCCTCATACATCTCTTTGGGAATCGATTGCAGCCCTGCCAAATAAATAATCATGGTCATGCCCACAAACTGCCATACGTTAATCAGAATTAGAACGATGAGAGCAGATTTAGGATTACCAAGCCAATTGCCGCTAAGTGCGCCTAAATGTAAATTTTGAAGGAAGTGATATAGGAACCCGCGATCCGGCTGTAGGATAAAGTACCACACATACCCCATGATGAGTGGGCTAATAACGGCCGGCAAATAAATGATAGCTCGGACTACACTTTTACCTTTGAAGGAACGATCCAATACCAACGCATACAAAAAGCCGAATAAGTTAAGCAGCGGAGCGCTTCCCAAAGCAAAGAGAACAGTAGTTGCCACATCTTTTTTGGCACGTTCATCTTTAAAAAATTCAACAAAGTTCTGAAACCCAATAAATTGAGGCTGAGATATCCCATTGGAGTCGGTCAGACTGATTCCGATCCCCTGGGTCAACGGATATATGAAAAATAGTCCAAATAGGATGATGGCAGGAAGCGCCATTAATTTGTGCAGGTTGTTCCCTAGCTTATGCAGTATTTTCATCCATCTCTCTCTCCAATCATCGCAATAGACCCGGATTAAGCCGAGTCTATTGCATTTAACTCTGGCTATTCTCGTAGGGCTCAGCTTAGTTAGCCTTACTTATGTGTTGCTTTCCAGGCTTTATCCCAAGCCGTTTGGTAAGCTTTTGCAAAGTCAATCGTTTTGGTGTATTTGCCTGCCAGTACATCTTGAACCATTCTTCCTGCATCATCGCCAGAGAAGCCAGACGGTGTATCCGTGAACGGAATGTTAACACCAGTTTTCAAAGCTTGCGAAACTTGATCTTTCAATGGACCCCAATCTGCGGATACATCCGTGAATGCAGGAGGCGATTTTAAGAATTCGCTGTATGTTTTCAGGTTCTCAGGCTTGATCAGAAATTCAAGGAACTTCTTCGCTTCTGCTGGGTGTTTGGACTGGGAAGTAATTGCGTATCTAGAGTCGTCTGCGGAAAGCACGACCGGTTTAGTGCCATCTTGGATGGACGGATATGGACTGAAGCCGATGTCATTTTGAATATTCGGATTAATTTTTAGCAGATCGCCCAATACCCACATACCTTGACTGATGATCGCTGCTTTACCAGTTGCAAAAGCCTCTTTTTGATTATCATAAGTAGCTGTCAATGCGTCACCGTTCATCAGTCCAGCGCTTTTGAGCTCAAGTAGTCTTTTGGCAAATGTATCAATGGAACCATTCTCTGCATCGAATGCCAATTTATCAGATTCATTATTGATGAATGCTTTACGGGATCCGTTTACACCTAGGGTCTGTTTGATGATACCGTGAGGCAAGAACTCAATGAAATGACCCAATGTCCAGGACTCTCTACCTGCTATAAAGATAGGAGCGACATCTGGTTTCTTATCTTTGATCGTTTGTAAATTAGCTTTGAATTCGTTCCATGTTAAAGCTTCTTTCAACCCAAGTTCATTGAATATTTTTTTATTATAGAATATACCAGCCGTTGTAACGTTCGTCGCGACACGGAACTGCTTACCTGTTTTCACGTCTGTGGACAATTCCTTGATGGCTGGGAGAACACGGGACCAGAAAGCTTCGCTCGAAAGATCCAGATATTTTCCTTGGTCTATATAATCCTGCTCAACGACCGTTGTGATATCTGGAATATCACCAGAAGCGAACTTCACTTTGATCACATTACTTGCATCTTTTTGATATTCTTGTTCAACAACAATACCCGGGTTTTCCGAATTGAATTTCTCGATCATCGTGTTGATCAAATCAACCGTTTCCACTTTTCCTGTGAAAAATTTAAGTTTTACAGTTTCTTTGGGTTTGCTCGTTGTTTGTGCAGGTGCAGTTGTAGCTGGCGCATCTTTTGGCGCTTCAGTCGTTTTTTGGCTGCATCCGGCAACGATCCCGCAGATCATGATGGAACTAAGCAGCATACTCATCTTCTTAGTGTTCATAGATATCCTCCCTTTATCGTATCCCGCTTTATTCTTGGTTACAGTTTTATCATAAGGCGGATTGAATCGACGAGATACACCGCATTTTTTAGATCAAGGTACGATTTTTACAGATCACGCAAAAACAGATTGCCCTCTATAATGGCAGCGTTTACACTGAATTCAGGGGGGAGATTATATGTATCGATGGAAAAATTACCGTGAGTGGAGCATCAAGAGAAAATTGCTTGTCTTCTCCGCGCTTTTCATTCTTGGATCCGTATACTTAGAATCGATCCTTTCTTATTCCAAGTATACGAAGGATTTTGAAGCGCAGTCCTCCGATAGAGTCCAACAAATTATTGAGCAGGTCTCCTATAATATCGATACGTACCTTGACGATCTGTTTCGGCTTTCCTTGTCGCCTTATATGAATGATAGCGTCATGAAAGCCATAGAAGATAATCCGAAGAACTCCGATTATGAACTTCTGCAGAAACGCCGCACGATCGAGGGCTATTTGGAAGAAATGATGATTTATCCCCGCAAAGATATTAACCGTGTGTTCATATTAACGGATGATGTGTATACCAGTGGAAGAATTCCTATCAGCGTAGACACAAAAAGCCGTTTTCAAGAATTCGATTGGTATAAGCAAGCCATGACAACACAGGATTCCATTTTCGTGCCGACGCATACCCAGCAGATGGTGAAAAACCAAGGACCCAAGGTGTTCTCCATCGTCAAACAACTTAGAAGTACACGCAATACAGAGAAAATACTTGGCGTTATTAAAGTCGATGCGAACTACAAAGGCATTGAAATCATCTGCGATAAGGTTAACTTGGGAATTGACGGAGGCTTGTTCATTATTGATGAGAAACACAATGTGATTTACGGCAATACGAAGAATTTGAATGCCCAGAAATTTTATGAAGCTATACAAAAAAGCGGTAAGAATATGCTATCCGTTCAGGATAACAACACCCCTTATTTGCTGAATGCAACTCTTTTACCTAGATCAAATTGGACCATTCTTGCCGTAAGCTCGTTGACAGAGTTAAATCATAAGGCCAAGGAAACAAGAAATTTCGGCTTTTGGATGGCGCTGGTTTGTTCAGCCCTGGCTTTTATCTTGCTTTATTGGTTTATACGCAAGCTTCTGGCGCCGCTATTCACTATTGTACATTTGATGAAAGAAGTAGAGCAAAGCAATTTATCTGTTCGTTTTCCCGACCTCAGAAGAGATGAAATCGGATACTTAGGTACCTCATTTAATCGGCTTGTCTCTAGAGTAAGTGAGATGTTGGAAGAGAATACACAGCTCGTCAAGAAAGTGTACGAAACGGAACTGCTGCAAAAAGAAGCACAGGTTCAAGCTTTATATAACCAGATCAGACCTCATTTTATTTTCAATACGTTAAATATGATCTCGATGTTGATGCAAACGGGCAAGCACGAAAAAGCCGTGGACCATATCCACAAGTTAAGCGATTTGATGCGCAGCATAACCATGTGGGATAAAGAAATCCCGCTCCAGCGTGAACTCGAGCTTCTTCAAGCTTATCTGAGTATCCAAAGCAGCCGATACGAAGGAAGACTCGACTATTCGATCCAGATTGACCCTGTTCTATATGATCGGTTACTCCCTGCCCTGCTCTTTCAACCGATTGTAGAGAATGCAGTCATTCACGGATGTGAAGCTCAACGCGAGAAAACAACCCTAACGATTTTAAGTGAAACGAAAGAAAAGGAGATACTCTTCACCATACAAGATACCGGGAACGGAATGGGTAACGAGACATTGGCTCAGCTCCGCCGTAAGCTGGAGCGGTTAGAGATGGAGGAACCGGTACCTGGAAAGACGGTTCGTGATGGTCTGGGGATCGGTCTTATCAATGTGAATAAGCGTATTAAGCTAAAATATGGTCCCGATTATGGATTAACCGTGGACAGTGTGCTTAATGAAGGAACGACCGTTTGGATCCATTTGCCCCGTTATGGGCCGGAAAGGAGCAGATAAAAATGAATAAAGTCATGATTGTTGATGATGAGCCGTTGGTCCGCGAATTTTTGAAGCTGCATTTTAGTCAAAATCATCTCGATTGGGAAGTGGCTGACGAGGCCATGGACGGTCAAGAAGCATGGGAAAAGCTGCAGGAACAGCGGGTCGATCTCGTCATTACCGATATCAAAATGCCTGTGGTTGACGGGATGGAGCTGTGCCGCAGATTATCACAAACGGATCAGCCGCCGATCGTATTGATTCTCTCTGGCTTTGACGAGTTCTCTATGGCGCAGGGAGCAATCCGTTATGGTGTTCATAGTTACTTGCTGAAGCCAGTGGTTAAAGATGATCTGATCGAAACGATCAAACAGATAACCGATCAGCTGGAGCGGAAATCCCGTGAGGAGCTTGCTTTTCTCGCAATGAAAAATATAAGCAAAGACAGTCAAAGCCAAGTGGTGAAGCAATTCTTGAAAGCATTGGTAAGCGACAGCAGTGTGGAGATAAAAGCGCTGTATCCGCTCGTGTTTCGACTGAAGGTACAGCTGATTGAAACCGAAGGTATGATTATGGTGCTTGATTTGCACGAGGATCAACTTGCGATGAAGGGTATTCCGTTCAGCGATAAATCGATCTTTCGATTTATTCTGAATCAAATCGCGAGCGAATTATCCGAGGAAGGCGGAGGAATGGGATTTGTATTCTTGGATGAAGAACAGAACACTTGCATTCTTGTGACGGGTGAAGACAAAAACCATATCAAACAAAAATGTAAATTGCTATATGAAAAAATATCCTCTGTGATGCTGACAAATACAGGAGTCACCGTGTCTGGCGCTCTAGGCTCCTTTGAATCCGAATTATTTCAGCTGCAAGCCTCTTATCAGATCGCAAGCAGGAATCTTCACTATCGTCTTTTTTTAGACGGACCTACTCTGTTCGACGAGCTTACTCTGCTTAACGAACAACCACGCCTTACCGCTTTGGAGTATACAATGTCCTCCATCCAATTCGCTTTACTGGATCATAACGAAATCGTTTACTCTATGGCTATTAACCAATATGTCGACAAGATGGAGGCCTACAGCGTATCCAGCATACTTAAATTTGGCATTTATTTGATCCGAAGACTGGCCAAAGGAACGAATGAACATCGAGGAGAAGTCTTGGAGAGAGCCTACCGGCACCTCCAGAAGAATTCTCAACAAACAAGCGTACAATGGACAAATGAATCCACCCTTATCTTATTCCGCGAAACACTTGGTTTTTTTACCTCAGGAAGAAATGAGGAACCGAACCCAGTCAGCGAACAAGATATTGTCAGCCGCGTCAAAGCCTATATCTACGCCCATTACTCCGAGCCGCTGAGCTTAGCCCTATTAGCTGAGAAACTAGGCATTTCTTCCGGATATTTAAGCCAAATCTTCCATAAAACCGTGCAGGAATCCTATATCAAATTTCTGACACGTGTTCGAATGGAGCAAGCTGCCAAGCTGCTGAAAGCCGTTCCTCCGGAAAAAGTATACGATGTTTCTGACAAAGTCGGCTACGTCAGCGTCAAGCATTTCTCCCATGTATTTAAACAGCACTATAACATGCCGCCCGGTGAATTTCAGGAAAAATACATGAGTACTCAACGAGGGAATTAAACGCCGCTCGTTATCGCATCAATTTCTTTCAACTCATTTTCGATACCACGAGCGATAATGCTGTATTCAGGCTGTACGCTCTCGAAGCGTGCGTGAAACTTCCTATATCATGAATGATTTTATTGAGACTTCACGGCGATCATCCGAATTTGCTTGGTGATCTCTTCGCCTCTTCTCAAGGCTAATTCCAGTGGCAAAGCTTCCTTTTTACTAGGATTGGTATGACCTACGTGTTCTTTCCATGCCGAGCCTAATAGCTGTTGACGCTGCAGGATCAATTGATATAATTGCGAATTATCGGGTTGTTCTACGAAATCTGGCATCTGTTCCAACGTAATATGAAATAAACGACTTAAAAGCGTTCTAGCCATCACCCAATGACCATCTGAGTTGGGATGAATACCGTCACCAGAACGATAGACAGGGTTGATTTCGCGCTCTTGTTCTCTATGCTGAAGAAGTGGGTCGTAGATATTCACGACTTCTTCAGCCGTTGAATCCAACGTTAGCAGCCAATTCGCATAGTATCTAATGACATCATTGTAACGTGCATATGGCTCCTTGTAGCTGTAGTCTTTCTGACCATCAGGCAAAAGAACATTAACGTTCATAGATTCGGGATCAAAGGGCGGAGGCGTCATGACGATGGCTTTTGCCCCGCTTTGATGGATCATCCGAATGGCTGTAAGTATACCATTTTGATAAGCTTGAAACCGTTCTATTGAAAATGGTGCATAGATGCCATCATTCATGCCATATCCCACAACAACCCAATCCGGTTTGCTTTCTTGTAATGCCATTGCTAATCGATCATGGATACAGGGACGTGGAAATGGATGGTCGGCCTCGGTTAATCCTGAAGCAGTCTCACTGCTTACGCCAAGGTTTATGAGTGTGAGAGGAATGTCGGGCCTATACTGTTCAACATAAGCATCCACATAAGCAATAAACGTCCCTTCATCTGTAATACTGTCCCCAAGAAAAACAATTCTTTTACCATCAGTCAACAGCGATTCCTTTCTCTCGATTGGAGTCATCTCAACTCTCCTTTTCATCATATCCCCGTGATAAAATTCGACTAGTTACTACCCGCTTTCATAAAATGAGCATTCGTCCTTTTGCGGGAATTAATAATATGCTTGGACATGGCATCGGATGCGCCTTTGGGATCTCGCTGCTTTAATTTCTGTAAGACAGCATTATGTTCCGACCATTCCTCATTCGTGGTATTAATATCTAAGTTTAATTGGATGTAGGTTAAATATCTTTGAATCTGTTCAATATACCCCCTAACTAAATTCTGTAAATTGGAATTGTCGCAATAGGTCAGAATAGTGCCATGTAAAGACATGTTCATTTCCTTAATAGTCCCCAAACCGTTTGTAGATCTCGGTGATTGCTGAGTTTGAAGGGAATTCATAGTTTCTTGCAGCCGTTCCAGTGTTTCATCAGGTATAAGAAGCGCGGCCTTTTCAACAGCAAGTGGTTCAAGCTGCAGTCTAATCTCAAATAATTCGTCCAACTCTTTGACACTCATCATATTCACAAACATCCCTTTAAAAGGAATGACATTCAGATACCCTTCCGATTGCAATCTGGAGAGGGCCTCACGAATCGGAATATTGCTTACTTCTAAATCGCGCGCCAATTGATCAATGTTAATTTTTTCACCGGATTTCAATTTATGAGTTAATATGTCTTCTTTGACAATCCGATAAATTTCTTCGGTTAAATTAACACGACTAATTTTACTGCCCATAGGATACCCTCATTCTTTTTACACTTAATATATCATGTATGATTGTGGGTTATCAAATAATAAATATCGAGCCCCCCCTTGACAACTAGAAGGGCTCGATATTTTAGAAACCTATGTCGTAACTCTTACAAAATTTGTTCGCCCGCAGAGGGTCGGATACTTACTTCTGCTCATCATCCTGGTCATCATCTTCATGATCATTCTGATTATCGGATTTCTTACTTGTTTTAAACGTAACTTCAGCCCCATAGCTCGTTCCCGCTGAGTTAGTCGCGTAAGCTCTGGCGTAATACGTCGTATTTGGTTTCAATTTCTTTATTTTCTCACTAAATTCGCCTAATCCAGAGCCAATGGCAACTTTAGTTGATCCGGAACCAGCTATTGTAGGAGTTGGTGCTGTTGAATACACGATTCCTCGCGATGTGACAGCAGTACCTCCATCAGCCGTTACTTTTCCGGCAATTGTTGCGCTTGTGTTCTTGACCTTAGAGACCCCAGTCGTCGTTACGGCAGCAGTTGACGGTACCTGCGCAACCGTAAAGCTTAATTTATCCAGCAGCATATAGCTGCCTGATTTTTTCACGACTTTGATTGTGTGCAAGCTATTGGAAAGACCGGAAATACTGTAAACCGTTTGTTGAACTAATCGCGTTGCATTATACGTGTTAACGGTTTGTTTGAAAACATCATCTACGTAAACGTCGATTTCACCCTGTGAAGCATCTTTTTCCGTTATAACTGCTATTCCGGTTCCTTTAAAGGTGTATTTGAAATAATCGTTGTTTGTTTCTGTAAAATGCACGTCGTTTTTATAATCTCCACTAAAGACGAACGTTAGATTCGTAGTTCCCACCGGCTGCGCTGCAAGGTATTCCTTCTTGATCGTTAACGTATTGCCTACTAATGTGTAATCGGTTCCTGACACTAGAGTCGTACGACCATTGACAATTCGATCAAGTACATACTCGCCCAGTGACAACGTAGTGCTCACATCTGCTTGTGCAGTTATCTTTTTGTCAAAACTACCTGTATCAGGACTCATCAGATCGCCTACAAGTATTGTTAATTTGTCCAGCAGCATATAAGATCCCGATTTCTTCACCACTTTAAGCGTATGAGAACCACTTGGCAATCCTGCAATGCTGTACACCGTTTGCTGTGCTAATCGACTGGCATGATAAGTACTCACGGTTTCCTTGAATACATCATCAACATAAATATCGATATCGCCTTGTGAAGTATCCTTCTCGGTGATCAACGCAATGCCCGTTCCCTTGAAGACATATTCAAAATAATTATTGTTCGCCTCGGTGTAATGAACGTCGTTCTGATAATCCCCGAATACTCGATTATTGCTATAACCCCATGATCCAGAATAATGAATGGCAGCATTATCATCATTGATACTAGCCGTGGCGCCATGGGATAAGGTAGCCGTTTGTGCAGTCATTTCCGGCGCTGCCGAAGGAGTCAGCTGGATTGACGTAATGGATGGTACTACTTGAACCGATTGTGCTGACACCTGTCTATACACACTTCCCGTAACTGTGCTGCCTGCAGCTGATGGAGTCACGTTCAATTTGTCCAACAGCATAAAAGACCCTGATTTCTTCACTGCCTTGATGGTATGAGGACCGTCCGGCAGTCCCGCGATACTGTATACACTTTGTTGGACTAACCGACTATTGTTAAATGTACCCACCGTTTGCTGGAACACGTTATCTACATAAATATCGATATCGCCCTGCGAAACATCCTTCTCTGTCATCAATTCAATGCCCGTTCCTATGAAGGCATACTCAAAGTTATCGTTGTTGGCCTCGGAGTAATGAACATCATCGTTATAATCTCCGAGTCCCCGATTGTTGCTATACCCCCAAGAGCCTGAGTAAACAATACCCGGATCGTTATCGTTAATAGAAACCGGTGTAATCGTCACCGAGCTGTCGCCTACTTGAATTGGAAGGTTCTGGGCAGCTCCCCCACTGAAGGTGAAGGTCAGATCCGTCCAACCAATGGGTTGAGCCGCAAGGTATTCCTTCTTGATCGTTACAGCATTACCCGATAACGAGTAGTCGGTACCCGCAAGCAATGAGGTTCCCCCGTTAGCGATGCCGCTGAGGGTATAGCTGCCTGGCGTCAGAGTAATCGTTACATCTGCCTGTGCCGTTAACTTTTTGTCAAAGCTTCCCGTAACTGGATTAATCAGATCAGCGATTAGAACGCGCAATTTATCAAGGAGCATGTAAGAACCTGATTTTTTCACAACCTTGATCGTATGAGGACCGTTCGGTAATCCTGCAATCCCATAGACGGGTTGTTGGGCTAAACGACTCGAATGAAACGTACTAATCGTTTGTTTAAATACGCCATCCACGTAAATATCTACATCGCCCTGTGATGAATCCATTTCCGTAATATATTCAATACCCGTTCCAGTAAAGGCATATTCAAAATATTCGTTATTTCTTTCGGTGAATTGTACATCATTCAAATAATCACCAAGCCCTCGATTCGTACTTCGCTGCCAAGCGGCCGAATACGTAATCCCCGAGTCATCGTTATTGATGGCAATTGATCCGCCTTGAGAGGTGTTGCTTACAACAATAGCTAGCGTCTGCGGATTTCCGGCGCTGAAGGAAATAAGCAGGTTCGTTGTCCCGAGCGGTTGTGTGGCCAGGTACTCCTTCTTGATCGTTAATGTATTGCCAGATACCGTATAGTCAGTGCCTAATACAAGCTGTGTTCCGCCATTCGTTATAGCGCTGAACTGATTACCGTCTAGTAGCAATGTAGTCGTAACATCCGCCTGCAGCGTTACCTTCTTATCAAAATTTCTAGTTGACGGAAGGATCGTGCTGTTCTTAGGCGAGGTGTCGCTCACTGCAATAGTCAGAATAGGTCTAGCTCCCGCGCTGAAAGTGAAAGTAAGCTGTGTAGTTCCGACCGGTTGAGCAGCAAGGTAACCTTTCTTGATCGTTACCGAGTTGCCTGAAACCGTATAGTCGGTGCCAAGCACCAAGTCTACACTGTCATTCGATATACCGCTTAGTGTGTTTCCATTCAACGTCATCGTTGTCGTTACATCAGTCTGAGTGATTACATTTTTATCAAAACTCTCAGTAGACGGACTGATCGTGCTGTTTTGTGCCAATGAATCGATAACGGTGATCGCAAGATTCTGAGTAGCACCCAATCCTCTGTTGCTGTTTCGCTGCCAATCGCCTGTGTAGGATATTCCCGTATCATCATCATTGATGGAGGAAACGCCTCCTTGCGATGTAACCTTCAACAACCGAGAAGCATGAGGAGCCAAATCCCCTGAACTGAAGCCCGAGTTAAATACACCTAGATCGCTATGACTCCATAAATCTCGTACAGAGGCAGCTCCGCTTAAACCAATATCGCTCCAATTGACGTTCACCGTCGCGTTCGAGCTTCCCAGATTAAACAGTCCAACGGTATAGGTTCCATCGCCGTTGTTCGCATACCAGACCTGCTGCTCGGTTGCGAGGGATACGGGATGTGCCGGCTTACCAGCCTGATTGACGGCGATTGCTTCATCATTCGTCAAGAGCTTAATGCCAAACTCGTCCAGGTTGGTTAAGTCATTGCCTGTATATAGCTGGGCCGACGAGATGGCCCAAAAAGTCATGGCTGTCTGCCGCTCATCCGGTGTAATGCCATCCATGGCGCCGTTACCGATATTCAAGGAATCGAAATTATTCCATCCGCCCGGACCTGCATGGCGCCACCACTCTCCAGCTCGCGGAAATAGCCTGGCGATGTTAGCCCAATTGGTCAATCCCGCGGTTCCGCAATAACATTCAATATCCCAGTCGACACGCCATCCGTTTGCGTATTTCTTCCAGGTGTCAGCATAGTTAATATCCAGCGCCCATGATAATTCGAACCAGATATGATGCGGTGCAAGTGCCTGGGACCAAGCTTTGACATCACCGCGAGCATCAATGGACGTGTCATTATGTCCGGAGCCCGGGGTTACGCTGTCGAACTTCACGAAATCAACACCCCATGAGGCAATCTCATCGGCAATGGAGTTGATATAGCTCTGAGCACATGGCTTTGAGAAGTCAATTTTATAACCTATATTCCAATAATCCGACGTCGTTAATGGAAGGACCACGATGTCTTGTGCATGGCAGGAGGTACCATAGATTGGCAAGTTGGCGTCATAAGCTGCCGGCGACATCCCCGGTATAAAATAGAGGCCAAACTTTTGCCCATTGTTATGTACATGATTGATGACCTCACTAAGGCCATTCGGATACAAAGTAGTGCTTGGTTGTGGGCGTCCGTATTCATCCATACTCCCATTCCAGGCTGCATCTACGTTGATATAATTGTACCCATGAGGCTGCAGAGTCGCATGCATAGCGTCAGATTGCGCTATAATCTGTTCGGCTGTAATCCAATTTCCGTTGTTATGATACACCTGCATGCTGTAGCTGCTCCAGCCCATGTAGGGTTTTTGCGCTAATCCATTATCAGCTGCCTGTACGGGTTGTCCTTTCGGGATAAAGACAGCAAACAACGTGATAAAGAAACTAAAAACCAGCAGCCATAATCTAGTTTTCTTATTCATATATCCCACATCATACATCCCCTTTAGTGTTTAAATTCATAAAAAAAAGCCAGGTGCTTTAATTCTAGAACAAACACCTGGCCACTACTTCATCGATCGTTATTTTTTTATTGCTGCAGTATCGTAAGCTTTTTGCAGAATTTCAAGGTATCTGCCCATTTTTAAGTTTTCGAGACCTTTCACATAGGCATCCCAATCCTTCGTCAAGTCCTTATTCCCTGTAATAAATTGAAGCGAACTTTGCTCAATATAGTTCTTGATGTTGGTTTGAAGAATGCTCGCTTCGTCTGTGAGTGCCGGATCAATCCAAATCGCCCACATTGGGAATAGTTCCTTCGGTTCATGACCTTGATACAAGAGCGTCGCATCGTAGAGTCTACGCTCGTAGTTTGCAGAGTCGTAAACATCCGTTCCTTGTACGAAGCTGTCTCTGTACTCTTTCGGCTGGTAGAAGTGACCCATACCGCTCCATCCGGCATTACGAGGAGGCTGCCCGTCTACAGCTGGAATCGTTGCAATTTGAGGTGTAACTCCCTTGCCTAAAGCCACTTCGCCATCTTTCGGTTTTCTCCAATCGATGCCTTCCATACCTGATGCTGCATTCGTTTGTCCTTCTGTCGTGTACATGTAATCAACCATTTTAATCAACGCGATTTGTGATTCTTTGCTTGCTTTGTTCGTAAGAACGAATTTCGCACCCGGAATTAAGCCGCCTCCATCATGCGTTGCTAATGAACCATGCGGTCCTGTCAGCGGAGGTACGGGATTATAATCAGCTGAATTTTTATTTCCTTTATCAATGTTAACGAAGATGGCTGGATGCATGCCCGCGCCTGCACCTAGAATTTGTCCGCCAGCGTTCTCGCCAATTTTCTTAAAGGCTTCGGCATTTTGCGTAAACGCACCTGGATCGATCAAGCCCTCGTCGTACAACGATTTAATATAGGTAAGTCCTTCTTTCCATTCCGGCTTATTGGCCGCAGTATCCACTTTACCGTTAACTAAGTTCAGGTAATTCCGGTCGTCATCATAGATGAAGCCGTTCATCAGGAACGGAATGACACGCACGCCGAAATCCTCAATCGATCCGCTAAGCGGAACTTCGTCAGCTTTACCATTGCCGTTAGGATCGTTCTTCTTGAAAGCTTGAAGCACTTTCTTGAAATCTTCGGTCGTTTTCGGCATTTCGAGGTTTAATTTTTTCAACCAGCTTGTATTGATCCACATTTTGTTCGGGTATGAACAGTGGAAGCATTGCGTATAGGAGCCAAGTCCGTATATTTTTCCGTCTGGCGCTGTGACGAAGCTTTTGAGCGTTGGATCCTTCTCCATCGCCTTTTTAATATTAGGCGCATATTGGTCGATCAAATCGTTCAATGGAAGCAGAACGCCTTGCTTGCCGAACTTGAGAAGATCAGCTTGTGAGAATTGGTCGATATAGGCCGTTAACATATACGTCTCTGGATAATCGCCGCTCGCTAAGGAGATTTGACGCTTTTCTTTGGCCCCATCATAAGGGATGATTTCGAACTTAAATTTAGCATTAAATTTGCTTTCCAAATGCTTCGTGAATAGGTTCGTCTTCAAATCCATGTCGTTCGCTTGTTGAGCAAAGACGCTAATTTCTACGGGTTTAGCCGCCGCTGGTGCTGCACTTGGCGAAGCTGTCCCTGTTGAAGGATTCGGCGATGCCGTATTCTCCACTTTACTCGAACATGCGGCAAGTACCATACTGAACATCAAGATGAAAACCAAGCTACTAACCGATCTTCTTTTCAATTGAATCCGCTCCCTTTTTTGAATTGACTAGTTTGCTTATCTATCGTTTAATCTTTAGACGCTATTTTTTTAGTCAATCACCCCTTTCAATTCTTCAATCGGATAGGTTATCCCTCTTTCACTTACCCTTTTACAGAACCTACCAACATCCCCTGAACAAAGTAACGCTGCACAAACGGGTAGATGACGAGTACTGGAAGCGTTGCCACGACAATCAGTGAATATTTCAAAAGCTCTGCCAGCTGCTGTCTTTCTACCTGTTTTAAGGCATCTGTGGCATTGGAGCTATTGTTAAGAATGATAATGCTGCGCAAAATGAGCTGAAGCGGAAAAAGGTTGGCGGTTTTGAGATAAATAAGGGCATCGAAGTAAGCGTTCCATTGACCCACAGCGTACATTAAGAACAGAACAGCTATGATTGGTTTCGATAATGGAACCACAACACTCCACATGAACCTCAGATCGCTGCATCCATCTATTTCACTCGAATCAATTAATTCATCCGGAATCGAAGACTGGAAGAACGTTCTCGCAATGATCACTTGCCATACCCATATCGCGTTAGGAATCAATAAGGCCCATCTGGTATCGATTAACCCCATCTGTTTCACAACCAAGTAAGTAGGAATCAATCCACCGCTAAATAACAACGTGAATGTAATTAGCATCATCAGCATATTTCTTCCGAATAAAGTTTTACGTGATAATGGATAAGCAATCATGATTGTAAGCATTACACTGATGATCGTTCCGGCAGCCGTATAAAAAAGAGAATTGGCGTAGCCTGTAACAATTTTCGGGTTTTCGATGAGAGTTGCATATCCCTTGAGGGAAAATTCTACGGGCCAGAGCCACACACGGCCTGAGGTTACCGCCGACGGACTGCTGAACGAGCTGCTAAAAATATAAATAAGCGGATATAAGACGATAACTAAAAGGAGGCTCAGTATCACGTAGATGCTAATCAAAAATAGTTTATCGCCAACCGATTCCCTGATTGTCGTTTTCATCGTATTCATCGTTTGGTTCCTCCATTGTTTACCAGATACTCGTATTCGATAATCGCTTTGCTACCATATTGACACTAACAAGCAGAATTAAATTGATAACAGAATTAAACAATCCAACCGCAGTAGCAAAACTATAGTTCGCGTTCAATAAACCAATTTGATATACGTAAGTGGCAATCACTTCGGAATTTATCTTGTTCAGCGGATTTTGCAGCAGATAGATCTTTTCGAAGCCAAGCGACATGACACTCCCTACATTCAAAATGAAAACAATCGTGATGGTTGGCATGATGCTGGGCAAGTCGATATGACGGATTTTCTGAAACCGTGAAGCGCCATCTACTTTGGCTGCCTCATAAAGTGAAGGATCGACTCCTGCTAACGCAGCCAAGAAGATAACTGCCGAATAGCCTGCCGTCTGCCAAATATCCGACCACACATAGATCGAGCGAAACATGCCGGGTTCCCCAAGAAAATTGATTGATCCCATTCCGAAATGATTCATCGCCACATTAACGAAGCCTAGCCGTGGTGCTAGAAAAAGCATGATAATGGATACCATAACGACGGTGGATATAAAATAAGGAGCAAACGAAACCAATTGAACAAACCGCTTAAATTTGCCGTTGCGTATTTCATTAAGAGCCAAGGCTAACAAAATGGGAATTGGAAACCCGACGATTAACAAATATCCGCTAATGAGGAGTGTATTTTTAATTAACGTCCAAAAGATCGGATTATCAAAAAACAACTTAAAATGCTTGAATCCTACCCATGGGCTTCCCCATATCCCTTTAGTGACGTTGTAATCCTTAAAAGCAAGGACGGCATTCAACATCGGATAGTATTTAAAAATAAGGAAAAACAAAGCTGGCGGAATGACGATAAGATACAGTTGCCAGTGTTTTCTAAAACTCTTTGCCGCTGCTGTGAGGAGGCCTCCACGCTCTTTTGGTGCCACTCTGCTGCGTTCGATTACAATCCCTTTTTCCAAAATGCTCCCCCCTAAATTCCTCATGCAGTTCTGATAGCGCTTTCTATATGGCTGATTATAGGGGTCTATTGTTGCTCCCGTATAGGTACAATTGCGTCGTTTTACGAACAAATAACCCGAATTCAGCGGACATTTTTCCTATTCGAACGGCCATTTTCCCCGCTACAGCCATATGAGACAGAAAAAATCCTAACCGCCTAAGCGATTAGGATTTTCATTCTTCT
Organism: Paenibacillus sp. Soil724D2; assembly: GCF_001427935.1. Lineage (NCBI taxonomy): Bacteria > Bacillati > Bacillota > Bacilli > Caryophanales > Paenibacillaceae > Paenibacillus > Paenibacillus sp. Soil724D2. The sequence goes on along the minus strand of NZ_LMRY01000017.1, from coordinate 56,697 downwards.
GGGGACTGTCTGAACGAGCTTGGCGATACGCCCATAACTCGCTTGAACGCCCTTCGGAAGGAATGTGAACTGTTATAGCCAACATGCGAAGCGATTTCATCCACGTTATATTGATTTCTTTTTAAAAGAGTCGCTGCATGGTCCATTCTAACTTTTTCCAAATGATCGGATAAATTCGTCCCCGTTACCTCTTTAAATAATTGGGAGATGTATTTTTCTGGACGCTCTACAATCTCAGCTATCCGGTACAGATTTAAATCGGGATCTGAATACTTTTCAGCGATATATTCATTAATTTGCTTCACTGTTTTAATATGCGCATCGTTCTTTTTACTCGTGATGAGACCACACATGGCTGAGATAATCTCATTGATTTCACGCGAAATCAGCTCAATGGCTTCAGAGGCCTGGATGCTAATGATCCGATTTTTGATTTTCTCGAACATAGGAGATTCCATGAGAGCCTTCTGGTCGAGTAATTTAAGCAGCGTTCCTTTCACTTCTCCAATGAACTGATGCTTCATCTCCACAGAAAGCTCTCGATTTTCTGTATTTTGCTCGATCATCGACTTGACGATCCGCTCGGCTTCATCCACATCGCCTGCCCTAATTGTACTGATTAATCGCAGCTCCATTTCGATTGGATAATAATACGTGTTACTCTCTACTCGTGTATCACTGTACCAAACGATTCCTTTTCTATTCATATATACGGCGTATTCTAAGGCCTGTCTGGCTTGCTCATAGGAACGGCTAATCTCCATGACGGAAGCAAAGGGATCACTTAATGCTGCTGTAATGGTAATTCGATAATCGGTAAAGGCCAGATTGGCAAGATTAGCCACGAGTTGTTCGATTTCCTCCTTGCCAATTTCTTCACCTTCATCCTTTTCTCCTGATGTAAATAGGGTTACTATGCGATCTGAACCCAAATCAGTCATATGAACATGCAAGTGGCTGCCTGAATCAATTAATATCTGTTTCAGGATGAGTCTGGCCGCATTCAGCTCGTTGAGAATTTCAACGCTATCCATACCGGAGTAGCCATTGATTTGTACGATACCTGTGTACCCGGTATTCATATTTAGCCCTGTGTCAGCTTGCGCGGCAGCAGAAATCATTTCTTCCCTCGATTGAAATTCTCCCGCAATTAGGCGTTTGTAAAAAGCATCTCGAATTAATGGAAGCTGCCTATTCAACTCAGACTCAAGGCGCTTGTTATTCGTAATGATATTCGAAATATTACCTTGCAAGAAATCATATTCATTGCGCTCTGTCGTTGCTTCCTTGCCAAACTGGTCTTTCATTACACTTAGCAGCCTATTAATCGGCACCGTATTTCGATAAGACAGCATAAAACCAACAAAAAGCCCGATCACTAGTGCAACACCGGTCACCGACCAAGTGATGTACTTGATTTTATTCGCATTCTCCATTAGGACATGTCTTGGAATGCCTGTGCTGTATACCCAACCCGTTAATTTGGATTGAATCCTTATCACGAGATCATCGTCATAGAATTGACTGACTTTCTCTTTATCGAAGCGGCTGTCAGCAGATAAGTGATCCATTTCCTGTTGACTGATCCCCTGCAAGCTAATGGTATGTCCTTCCGCATCACTAATATGCGTCCAACCGCTGTTCGGATCTCTTAAACCGGACAAAACACTGTTGATTGTTTGTTCATCAATAATGGTGACAACCGTGGCCGGTGGAGAATCACTGAAGCTGTCTAATGGGAGCGATTGCATAAAGGTGACGACGGAGGTTTGGACGCCGTTATTGACAAACGGACTCAGCGGCATGATTTCGCTTCTATGTGTTTTCTCTAATACCGTTTTTTTCCATTCGTCCAAGGAAAGATTGGTGTAATGGGAAGTCTGATAATAATGCTCAGGGCGAAAATAAGCATTGCCTGGCGTCATAACGACGTTAAAATTCGTCAAATAAATATAGAAATGCTTCAAAAAATCATTCGTTTGGCTGTAGGCCTTAATATCTCTCGTTATTTTCCAGACCCCATACACATTTGCTTTATCATCGACCAATTTTTCGTTCAAAAGGACACTCAGGTCTTGGTTTAAAGCCAGCTGCCTCGTAAAACTTTCAACTTCGGCCATTCTGCGTTCCAGAATCTCCTGGCTCTTTTGAAGCTGCGTCACATTATTCTCAATGGAAATCGATTGTGTGACCGTGATCGAAGTACGGTATGACATGTAGCCTGCAATGCTGGGAATGATCAAAATAACGATATAAGAGATCAGAAACCTTCGAAATAATCTGGAAAACTTGGGCACTAACCATTCTCCCTTTCATTTTGGAGGTTTCGGAATACGTTCTTTAACAAGTTAGCACGATTCTTCAACAAAAAAAACCCCTTGACGGGTCTTTTCTGATTTTCGCAAATGACCTTTACTTAAGCTCTTAGGAAACGAATATGTTCACCTTTCATTGTGTCCACCGTGATGATGTTCCCTGTCAGCATTTCTTCCCCTCTACTGTGTATGCATCTAACACCCTTTTCCCAAGGGCTATAGATCTGAAGCCGGGAGCCAGCCTCACTATATATTTCTATCCATAGGACATCCTCCCGATTAGCTGCAGCACTTACAAGAAAGCCTCCCACCGCGCGCAGCGTGGAAAACTCCGTATATTTCTCTATGTCCCAGTTAGGGAAAAAGCGAAGGATGCCATTATAGCTTTGCATCAAGCACTCATTGATAACAGCGGGCAATGCAAAATTTTCAAACCATATGCCCATCGATCCCATATAATCAAAAGCCGTTGTGTCGGAATACCGCCCGCCGGATTGCAGTAGTTTGTCTGTGCATGTTCCATTTGGAAGCAGACAGTATTTGATTTGACGTTTAAATCGTTCCAGATCAAGCTGACCTAATCGCGCCCCTGCGAGATGATAGAAAACAAGGTCGTTTCCACCTTCGTTGCGGTGATTCTTATAGGAATTAACGGCGATCTCATATTGCTCGGGCGATGTATGCAAGCCGTGGTCTTCTCCGGGAAAAATGGTTGAAACCCCGTTGGGAACATTATAGACGACTTCGGGATCTTCACCCGGTACAGAAACGAATACTTTACCCCGCTGTGATTCTGCCGTCGGATAATCAGGAAATTTATGTAAAACCTCCTGCACCTCAGCGAGCAGTTCGGCTTCTTCATCGTTTCGGTCTAGCTCGCCGCACGCCTTGGTGAAAGCGTTGAACAGAAACTTCGTTAATGTTAAGTCGACGATACAATCGCTGTTTTTCTTGAACCCAGGGGTTAATTCATACAATTCTGGTACGACGGTTGGGAAAATATGATATCGGTCATCACCCCAAGCCTCTCCATGCGCTTCCGGCCGTTTCATATAATCAACCATAAATAATACGGCTTCTTTCATTGGTGTGAAGGCACGCTCAGTCAAAAACGATTTGTCCATCGTATATAGATAATGCCACCAAAGACTCTGCACGGTCCATGGTGTTTCACATATTTCCCAGCCCCAGTGTGGTACGGGGTAAGGCATAATATTCATGTCCACAGGGTAAGCGGAATGCGGGTAATAGGCACCGCGAAGACCGTAATATTCTTTCGCCCACTTTTGGCTGATAGGGAGAATATGATCAACCATGTTCACATAGGCCAAATGTTTGTCTACATGATTGCTTGAGAATGCTACCCAAAATGGCTGCTGTGTGTTGTAATTCATATGATAATCGCCATGCCAATCTGCACCGATCATGCCATAGCTCCAATTCGCAAATAAACCTGGGCAAGTGGCTTCTGGCTTCACAGCGCAATGGAAGAAATATAAATTTCGATACCAGATTTGCTCTAGAAATTCATCCTGCAAAATGATGCCCGAATGCGACCAATAGTCGTTCCAACTTTGCAACGAACCTGATAACGCATAGGCGAATGACTCATTTGTCGGTGGATCAATCGGCTTTATTTCATGACTTATGACAGAGTCAAGTCCTTCGTCTAACTTGATGCATACGAAGAATCCTGCTTCTTTACCTAGTAACACTTCCAGTTCATGACTGCTTTCTTGTACCGAAATTGATGGCGCGATCCTTGCTGATAAGCGGAACGCACGGTCGTTAGGATGTCCATCTCGCATCTCTTCTTCTAGGCAGGAGAAGGGAAGCGTTTGGTGGAACGCTAAAAGCTTATTGGAAGTATCGATTGCAGCCCGGAATGAGGGAATCTCCTTGGGTGTTGAAGGATCCGGGATGAGCTTCAATCGATTGAAGAAAGTAGCAGCCTTCCCAGCTTGATCAGAATCCTTCATCGCCACCCATAGTCGATCAGCTTGTTGGTCGACAAAAACCTGCAGCGTGGCTGAAGCCCCTTCATTCAGAAAATGGATTTCGCACATCCCGCAATCAATATACAACGAATATCCTAGCACTTCTGTGGTCCGCGGGTCGAAACCCAGAAGTAGGGAGCCGCACGGCATCGGTCTAGGATATGGGAAGTTGTAGTTCTCGCTAGTCATCGTGACATATTCGCGGTACCACTCTTCCTCGCTTAATGAAGCATACGTGTCTGGGATGTCCTTTAGTTTAGAGAACAAGCTCTCAAAGGTTCCTATATGTTCTTGATTATTTTCGGCGATCCGAATATCCCACACGTTGTTATGTCCGAAATGAATAAGGACCGCATCGGGTCGGGTCGTAACAACTGCCCCCAACCCTCCGTTCCCTAATAATGCTCCTTCGAAAAAGGTCGCTGCCGGGCGATCGTAAATAATGGTATGTTTACGCGCTTGTTCTTGTGAATTCAATACCTCTACCCCCTGAATACCGTCCATGCAAAACTGAACTTCATCTATATGATAGCGCTTACTACATGACTGATTATATAGTTTTAGGGCATAATCGCATAGGTACAATTGGGTCGTAGAGCATACCATTTTCCTTATTTCTTCTGAGTCACTTTCAACAGCTTGTCGATTTTATAGACAGTATTCGTTGTTAGATCGAGCGGAACACTTTGTTCACGGAAGCGCAGAAATGTCCGACCATCTGAGAATGCTTGAATAGTGGCCTCCATCAACTTACCGTTCTCCCAAACAATATCAACTTCTATATTTCCTTTGGCCCGCAGTCCTGAAACTTTACCTGTATGCCATTTCCTTGGCAGGGCAGGCAGCAAATTGATTTCTCCGGCATGACTTTGCAGCAGCATTTCTGCAATAGCTGCCGTCCCTCCGAAATTTCCATCTACGACAAATATGTGTTTCTCCGCTCCAGCAATCCCCGGTTTGGAAAACGTTAATAAGTTGTCGAAGCTCAATTGACCGATTAAATGGGTTAAATGCTTATAAGCATGTTCGCCGTCCTCTAATCGGGCGAAGCTCGCTGAAAAAGAGGCAACCGTGAACTCAACATCTTCCAACGCCTCGCGAGACATGCGATTTTCTAGTGTAGTTCTTGCAGCGGCGCTCAGTTCTGGTGTTCCTCTTAGGGTGATTTGGTTACCGGGATGTAAGCTGACTAGATGAGATAGGTGACGATGATCCGGCTGTGCTTCTTTGAAATCTTCCAACCATTCCTGTAATTGTCCCCGGCTCCCAATACGAAGGGGCGGCAGCTTAGCAATGGCTTGCTTCAACTTTGTTTGCATATCAAAATCTACTTGCAGCATATCGGCAGCCTCTAAGCAAAAGACGAATAAGTCACGAACCAATACTTGATCGAGTGTCGATCCCATCGACAATTGATGAACGTTGTCTTCGATATAAAAACTATTTTCCGGTGAGTTAGAAGGTCCAGTTACAAGCCACCCATATTGTGGATGCATCGTCATGTAGTCGAGGAAAAAGGCTGCGGCTTCTTTCAACACAGGATAAACTTGCTGCGCTAAGAACTCCTGATCTAAGCTAAATTCATAATGTTCTCGCAGTTGGCTTGCAATCCATAAGCCCCCTGTCACATTCAGTCCCCACGAGGTTTCCCAACCCGGAGCCGTAAACCCCCATGCATTTGAGAAGACGTGAGCGACCCAACCTTCGCATCCATAAAAGTCATGCGCTGTCGTTCTGCCAGCTTGCGATAACATCTCCAAATAATTCATTAACGGGATATGACATTCTGCCAAGTTGCTAGCTTCTGTTGGAAAGTAATTCATTTGTGTGTTGATGTCCAGATGGTAATCACAGCTCCATTGCATACGGTTGGCTTCGCCATCATTCCATATGCCTTGTAAATTTAGAGGTAAAGGAGAGTCCGCACGTGAACCGGAAATCATCAAATAGCGGCCATATTGATAAAATAAGGCAAATAATTGCGGATCATCATCTTGTCCGTTCTGGAAAAGACGAATTCTTTCGTCCGTTGGCAGGTAGGACGCGGCTGAATGACCTAAGTCAAGATTCACTCGGCCATACAACCGATGATAATCGGATATGTGATTCTCTTTAAGCTTTGCGTAGCCAAGTGCGATGGCTTGTGCCAGTTGGCGCTTAGATGCTTGCAGCCAACCTTCATCCTTTTTCCCATAATCGGTATTTGCGGCAAAGTAGATGCATGCTTCATCTGCGTTTCTTACGACAATCTGATTATCCTCTATAATAATGGTACCGCCCTGTGCAGTCACTTTGACCATTCCTTGACAGAAAACTCCACACTTACCGTCACTGTGCATGTTTTCCGTCGCTTGTCCTTTAAAAGTGATCACAGCGTCCTCGGCTGCCCGTTTCGTAAAGTTGTCAGTCAGACCTTCCATGCCTAACGTGAATGAAATGCCCCCTTTTTGCTCACTCCAAAAGCGCGAAGCTACAATATCATCCGCGTGCGAAGCAAATATTTCCCGGGTAAAGTTTTTGCCGTTTACGCTGTAAGAAGTATGAAATAGAGCGTTTTCAAGGCTTAGTACACGCTGGAGATCTTCACCATGATGTTCCACATTCAGGATCAGATTACACATCTGCAAATTCGTACCGAAATTTTGCTTTTTAGGCTGCAGTGCCTGCTGAGCTAGTTCTTCCCCACGCTTGTAATTGCCTGTAAAGAAATGCTGCCGCATCCGATCAAGATCATCTTTGCCCTTGGAATAACTTTTGGTCTTCTCCGTTTTTCCAGACCAATACGTGACCTCGGTCATACTCCAGGTTTCCTTCTCGATCCCACCATAGATGACGGAACCTAGTCTTCCGTTTCCTAATGGCAGCCCTTGCGACCAGTTCAGTGCAGCATTTGTATACCATAGTTTCAGATCATTCATGCAGTTGCAGCCTCCTCAATTTCATCACACATTATATATCGTGTATGATTTGAATCTTACCATTTGCGATTTATCGTGTAAAGACACGTTAGGCTTCTCTTAAAAAAGCAGTCCAGCGTTTCGAAAAAGTGGACTGCTCCATCATCAGTTCTCAAACGCCATATGGATAATAGCACCTCCCGGCTTAGCCCCTGGTACACACCACCCGCAAACACTTCCAGATAATCGCCATCTCCCGTATCAAGCAGAACAGCTCTCCTGTCGCCTTCTCCCCAGCTTAAACGTTCCGTAAAGCCAAATCCTTCAGTGTAAAATTTAACCGTTGCTTCGAAGTTGCTTGCTCGTATCGCAACATGATGAAAACCGCATCCGCCGAGTTTGTTAATTTTCCCCATATGATACTACTACCTTTTCATTATTTCTTTTTTTACGATACGGATAACGAATGATTTAGTCAAATTGTGGCAATATTAACGTTGCCCAAAAAAACATAGATCGGAGATGCATGCTATGTCAAACCAACAATCCGAACAACAAAATGCAGAAATTGAAGCCCATAATGCGGTAGCTGATGCCCTAAGCGAACTGAATCAAGCACAATCGATTAGTACTCATCGAAGAAGGGCTGTTCAGCAAGCAAACGAACAGCTTGACCAAGCACATGCACAATTAGCAGAGGCACGGACTGAACAATCTGGCAGTGCTGATGAAGATAGCCTTACGTAAATAAGGCGTATTCTCATCTACATATTAAATGAAAGGGGCTGTCTCAAAGGTCAATGACCTTTTGGGAAAAGCCCCTTTTGTTACCGAACACTGCGTTTGGGATTAAACAGCGGAAAAAGGAGCCTCTAGAAGCTTCTATTTCGATAAAAAGTGACTAATTGTGGGAAATAAGAGTTTCCAGAGACTCTTATTTCTTTCTGAACACAGCGTGTGGGGATCATTCTGCGCGAATAAGAGCCCCCAGAGGCTTCTATTTCGATAAAAAGTGGCTAATGGTGAGCAATAAGAGTCTCCAGAGACCCTTATTTCTTTCCGAACACAGCGTGTGGGGATTGATTAATGCGCGGAAGTAAGACACCCCTTAAATGTCTTTTGACCTTATGGGACATTCGAAACTCTATTCAGCACGAAATTCATATTTCCATTGGAGACCTTCCAATGGAATCGCTTCACAGTCCTCAAAATTCGTGCTTTTATTGAAAAAAATCCAATGGAATTAACTTAAAGGCTGCCAAATCCCGATTTCCACTGGATTAACTCCAATGGAAATCGTATTCAAGCTTCGAAATTCGCAAAGTAGGAGATGAATTTTCCAAATATGAGTTTTGGGACAGGCCCCTTCACTCCTTGCCTTTTCTGCAAAGTTCCTTCCCTTACTTTTTACGATCATAGTTCTGCAGCTTTCTGAGAAAGTTATCCGCGGATAGATAGGGCATGCCAACATTTAACCGATTTATTTCTCTGCTGTCCCCCGAATTAATCCCTTCTTTTGTCGTGATAAAATAACGGAAACCCATTTCTTTCGCGTCATCCATAACGGTCTGATTATATTCCCCAAAAGGGAAACATAGCATGGAAAGCTTATTGTCTAGCTGCGTTTTTAACAGGGCTTCGGCCATCCAAAGATCCTCACGGACTCTTTTTCTCTTTTCCTCTTCCGTCTCCAACCGCTTTTCCTGCTCTAGGAAAATGCGATTCGTCAAAGTAGGTACGGTACCTCCTCCATCCCCCTTCTTTTTTTGGTGAAGGTCAAACGTATGAGAATAGAAACTGAATCCATCGTGTTTCATCTCCTGTGTTTGCTTCCAGGTCAAAAAGGGTAGAGACGGATATTCAGAATCCAGATAACTGACAACAACAAAGTTAGTTGCCGGGAACCCTTGCTTTTTCAGTAAAGGGTATGCCTTCTCATAAAAGGATCGATAGCCATCATCGAAAGTAATCACGACAGCATTCGGGGGAATTGACTTTCGATGCTCTAGAAAACAGCTATAATCTTCGATCGGGATCACATTATAATGATTTTCTTTTAATACCTGGAGGTGCTGATTAAATTTAGCCGGGGTAATCGTCACAAATGACTCGTTTTCATCCAGATGGTGGTAGGTAAGAAAAATAGCTTGATTGGTATAATGGATAACCTTCGTATCCACAGCCGGTCTAATGATTGCGCTTTCATTAATGCTGGAACAAACCTGATTGAGGTGATCATCCTGGTTCCCCACATTTCCCCAAGGCGCTAAAGCTAGCATTAAGTAGAAGATCCATGCATTCATTCGCTGTGACTCCTCCCCCAGTTTAATTTTAAACAAAGATAACCAGCCCGCGCTTCGTCATTAGATAAATAATACATATCATTTGTAGTGCAAACTTATGCTTCCAAAAAGCAAAAATAGCCACCTCAACAGGTGGCTCATCTTCTATTACAATTATAAAATTCGTGCCGTAAACATGGATCTAGCTACTCTAGTGCCGTTCGTTCTGATTTCCATATCAATCTTGCAAAATCTGCGGCTCATCTCTACGATCGAGGGGACGATTTCGATGACATCATCGATTTGCAGCGGGATCAGAAAATAGCTGGAAGAACTATCCAGAATGAGATCACCTTTCTTTTGCTCCTGAACCGTACGATAGGCCGCTCGAATCATAATCGTTGTCAGCACACCCTCAGAGACCAAACCTTCAAAATTCGTCATTTGCGGCGTAACCGTTCCTTGGAAATACAGCTTGCCTTCCTCATCTCGAAGCTCGTCGATCCCCGAATAGATCTGTACCTCGAATGTTTCAGCGTTCTGAGGCTGCCTTTGCATATGCTGCATGGCTTTCATAACATCCTTACGGCTAATGACTCCGATCATCTTGCGATCGGCATCTATGACGGGCAGCAGCTCAATACCTTCCCACACCATGGTATGTCCAGCTGATGCTACCGACGTTTTCAAGTTAATCATGAGCGGATTAGGAGTCATCAAGGTGCCAACGAGCTGATTCGGCTTCGCACCTATGATGTCCTTCGTCGTGATCATGCCGATCGGAACCTGATTGTCGTCGATGACAGGATACCGGGTATGCGTCGTTTCCTCAACCAGTTTTTGCATGTCTTTGACCGTATTAGCCGCGAGCAGCGAATAAATAGGGCTGTTTTTGCGCACGATGTCATCGACGATCATAATCTTTTTCTTAATAAGGCGATCTTCCATGGCGCGGTTAATCATCGTGGCAACTGTGAATGTATCGAATGAACTGCCGATGATAGGCAGCTGCAGTTCATCTGCAAGCTCCTTAACTTCAGGCGTGGTGTCAAATCCACCGGTAATCAATACGCCAGCGCCCTGACTTAGTGCACACATGTGTGCTTGTACACGATTGCCAACAATGAGTAAATTACCTGCTTCAATATACTTCAGCATGGCCTCCAACTGCATCGCGCCAATCACGAATTTATTCAGTGACTTATGTATACCCGAAGAACCTCCCAGCACAACGCCTTCCACCACATTGACGATTTCCGAGAACGTTAATTTATCAATGACGGGTTCTTCTTTCTTCTCCATGCGAATCGTACCGATCCGCCGTTTGGTGCTTACCAGACCGATATTTTCCGCTTCCTTGATAGCCCGATAAGCCGTTCCCTCACTCACATCCAGATCTTGAGCGATTTGCCGAACAGACAGCTTGGTGCCTACAGCCAAGGATTCAATATATTTCGTAATTTGTTCATGCTTCGTATGAAGCTCCGAATGGCCCGTGCTCATGGTTCACACCTCGCTGAACTGTTCTATAACATTGAAATAATTATAGTATATTCAAATAAAAAAAGACAGAAGCCTCATGAAGGCCCTGTCTCAAATTACTACAATTACAAATATCGATACCCTTGTTCGGTTAAAAAAGCTTCAAATTCAGGTGAAACCGTCATCTGGGTAAAAAGAACATTCGCTTGGTCAAACTTCCTTTGCTGGAACATCTCTTCCCCAAGCTTTTCTTTCATCTTTGCCATCTCTTCAAACTGAATCTGTTGAAATAGTTCTGCCGTTACTTTACGCCCGTCTTCCAAAATTCCTAGTGGATGGTGGATCCACTGCCAAAGCTGTGCACGAGATATTTCCGCAGTGGCCACGTCTTCCATCAAGTTGTTGATCGGTACAGCGCCGAAACCGCGCAGCCAAGCTTCCAAATACTGAATGCCGACGCTGACGTTCGTCCGAATCCCCGTCTCTGTTATCGGACCTTGCGGCACTTCAAGCAATTGTTCAGCGGTAATTTTGGTACCAGAAAGCTGCTTGTCGATTTGATTGGCTGAAGGCATATGCTCATCGAATATCGCTTTGGCGACAGGGACTAATCCAGGATGAGCCACCCATGTGCCATCGTGACCATTTTTCACCTCGCGCAGCTTATCTGCTCTTACTTTCGCCATTGCTTCTTCGTTTGCCTTCGGATCATTCTTCACCGGAATTTGTGCGGCCATGCCTCCGATGCAAGGCGCATTCCGCTTATGACAAGTCTGGATGGCGAGCAGCGAATAAGCTTTCATGAACGGCGATTCCATTGTAACGAGCGCTCGATCGGGCACGATGACGTGCGGCTGCTTCTGCAGCTTTTTAATATAACTAAAGATATAATCCCACCGTCCGCAGTTCAGGCCTGCACTGTGCTCGCGAAGTTCATACAAAATTTCGTCCATTTCAAAGGCAGCGACGATCGTCTCAATGAGCACCGTAGCCTTGATCGTACCTTGCGGAATGCCCAGCTCCTGCTGAGCAAATAGGAACACTTCATTCCAAAGACGTGCCTCGATATGGCTCTCAAGCTTAGGCAAGTAAAAATAGGGGCCGCTTCCTTGCTCAATCAGTGCCTTTGCATTATGGAAAAAGAATAGGCCAAAATCAAATAACGAACCGGATACAGGACGCCCATCAACCTGCATATGTTTCTCTTCCAAGTGCCAACCGCGTGGGCGAACTTTGAGCACTGCTGTCTGAGCTTGAAGGTTGTAGCTTTTCCCTTCCGGGCTGGTGAAAGCGATCATTCGACGAACAGCATCGTACAAATTCACTTGACCATCGATCGTATTGTTCCACGTTGGCGAGTTAGCATCCTCGAAGTCTGCCATATAGACGAAAGCACCAGAATTGAACGCGTTTATAACCATTTTACGATCGCCAGCTGGACCTGTTATTTCGACACGTCTGTCTTGCAAATCCATAGGGATCGGCGATATGCTCCAATCGCTGCTGCGTATCCTTGCAGTTACTGGTAAAAAGTCTGGCAGCTCTCCAGCATCAATACGACTTTGCCTCAGGTTGCGCTCTTGCAACAGCTCTAGTCTTTTTGCTCCAAATGTACGCTCAAGCAGCGCCACGAATGCTAATGCTTCCGGCGTGAGAATCCTCTGCCCCTCCGTAGAAGTCGGTTCGATTTCAATTCCCCTTAGCATAGTTTGGTCGATCAATATCCTCATCTCCTTAAACCTTCTGGCATGGCTATTAATGAGCAAATTGCTCCTCTTCTGTGGAGCCGACAAGCGCAGTAGTGGAAGAAGTTCTGCTCGTAATAACTTGGGAAACTTCATCGAAATAGCCCGTTCCTACTTCGCGCTGATGGCGCGTCGCTTCATAACCGCGAGATTCACTAGCGAATTCGGTTTGCTGGAACTGTGAGTAAGCAGCCATGCCACGATCTCTATAATCGTGAGCGAGTTCAAACATGCTGTGATTCAGCGCATGGAAGCCTGCCAAGGTTACGAATTGGAACTTATAACCCAGCTTACCTAACTCTTGTTGAAATTTCGCTATCGTAGGTTCATCTAATTTTTTCTTCCAGTTAAATGAGGGAGAGCAGTTATATGCGAGCAGTTTGCCTGGGAATTTCTCATGAATCGCTTCGGCAAAACGTCTTGCTTCCTCTAGATTTGGCTCCGAGGTTTCACACCAGACCATATCCGCATAAGGTGCATATGCAAGACCGCGTGAAATCGCTTGATCCAAGCCTGCATGTACATAAAAGAATCCTTCGGGTGAGCGTTCGCCAGTTAGAAACGGCCGATCATTCTCGTCAATGTCGCTCGTCAGGAGACTTGCTGCATTCGCATCTGTTCGAGCGATTAGCACCGTCTCCACGCCCATCACATCGGCTGCAAGCCTTGCTGCGATAAGATTTTTTACGGCTTGCTGTGTTGGCAGCAGCACTTTGCCACCTAAATGACCGCATTTCTTTTCGGAGGATAGCTGATCCTCGAAATGGACAGCAGCGGCTCCAGCCTCAATCATGCCCTTCATCAGTTCGAACACGTTAAGTGGTCCTCCGAAGCCAGCTTCCGCGTCTGCCACAATGGGGAGATAGAAGTCGATGCTTCCCTTGCCTTCCGCATGCTGGATCTGATCGGCTCGCTGCAGCGCCTGATTAATTCTTTTCACAACGCTAGGTACGCTGTTAGCTGGGTAAAGACTTTGATCGGGATACATATGACCGGATAAGTTCGCATCGGCGGCAACTTGCCAACCGCTTAAATAAATTGCTTTAAGTCCTGCCTTTGCTTGCTGCACAGCTTGATTTCCCGTTAGAGCGCCAAGTGCAGGTACAAAGTCTTCTTCGTTAACCCGCTCCCAGAATTTACGAGCTCCTTGTTCAGCCAGTGTCTGCTTAATCATTACAGAGCCACGAAGGCGAAGCACATCCTCAACCGAATAGGGTCGAGACACCCCTTCGAATCGCTTGGAATTCCAGCTTGCTTGCAGTTGTTCACGTTGAATTTGTTTGCTCATGATCCTAATGCACTCCTTTATTGGGTTTTGTTTTTTAAAAGGATACGTCTAGAAATCCGCTGCCGCCGCAAATCGGACAAGTGTTGGGCCAAAGGATACGATCCTGACCAAAATGGATCGACGACCCCTCTTTGTGAAAGTGCTCATCTGTGCTTCTCATTTCCTCTAAATCACCATTACCTTGGCATGTTGGACAATCCATTGTTGTTTCCTCCTTTAATGTATTAATACAGAATTCATTTTGTTATATAATATATAACACACAACAAGACAATGTTCAATACTGTTTTATAAAATTAATTACTTTTATAAATGTACTATAACAATAAAAAACCTACCGAAAAATCGGTAGGCTTTTTCATTTTATTATATACGCTGCGCAGTCGGCCAATTATCCCACTTCCACATCATTATCAAAGGCATAGTACAGTGTCAAAGACAATGGAGACAATGGATATAGAGCCGTTTCACCGCATTCATCGTGTTCCGTACAAACTTCTCGTTTTGCAACAGACCGCTGAAAATCATAGGCGCGAAGGTTTGTGAATTTCCTTCTTTCAAACTCCATCGACGATGCTAAACTACTCATACCCATCTCTCCCTTCAACATATGAACCATTGTACCAATACAGACTGTGTTTATATGTTATATTGTATAACTAAGCAAAACATTTATGCAATAATAATTTTAAAATATTTTAATTGTTATATAACATTGTTTGTAGCACACTCAAAAACAGCAATTAAGGTTAAACATAATAAATGATGCGGCAAGATTAGTGCTGTGTGACCCGAAAGATGGACACAATGGACATTAAAAAAGATGACCCCGAGGAGCCATCTTTTAACCGCTTAATTTAGAGTCATTCTTTTAAATGTCCACGAATAGCGTCACAATTCATAGAACTTGCCCCTTCATTCTTTGTTACTTCTTATAAACAACCGGAAAATCGTCTCCGGTCAAAAGTTCGCCTGGTTGAACATGAACATGCTTATTCATGGGATGATTGCCTACAGGTTCATAACGAATATGTCCCGGCATATAATGGACCGCAATGGCACGCCGTTTCATCTGCGATTGATTCGGCAGTGAGCCGTGCCATGTCATGCAGTGATGGTAGCCAACCTGCCCCTTCTTGATCTCGAACGGAATCGGCTTTATCTCTACACCTTCAGGCAGCAGTTCAGGACGCTTATGCTTCGGCATATGGTCAGCCCCGTGAAGCAAATGCCGCTGGTGATCTCCCCATTGATGACTGCCGGGTACCATCCACATGCAGCCGTTCTCAACAACAGCATCGTCCAACGCCACCCATGCGCTTATTAGCTCTGCTGGCTTGATGATCGGCCACAGCGGATGGTCCTGATGCCACTTCGTAGGCCCGCCTGTGATAGGCGGTTTGTATTGAATTTGATCGTGCCATATGCGCAGTGTGTCCGTACCGGCGAGTTGTGCCACATCCTCGCATAACGCGAGGTTAGCTGCATGCTGCAAGTAGACATCGCTGGCCATCCAGATGTTAACAACCTGAACAATTGTTTCACTGGCTTCCATGCTCATGCCATATTCACTGCTCTCTGAAGCCAAGTTGCGATTCAGTACCGGTTTCTTAACGGTCTTCCCTTCCAATACAAGATCCAACTCACGACGCAGAATCTCAACTTCCTCGTCGTTCAGCACAACATCGCCCTTAACAAAACCATCACGTTCAAACAACAGTACCTGCTCCGCCGTCAGCATGCCCTAATCCCCCGTCCGCTAATTGTTGAAGCCTATGTTTCGGCTTACAAGATCAAGTGTATCAGCATATGGTTCGATAGTCGTTGCCATAAAGATTAGAACTAGTTGCACTTTTCAAAGGTTTTTGGCCAATAGCAGCGAAGTAGCTTAGAATAACAAATCGACGAAGGAGCACGCCAAATGGAACCTTCTCACCCGCTTGGACCGATAGCCTTATTACTCCCTGCAGTGAACTATGCCAATGTGGAGAAAGATGTTTCGTCAGGCTTCGTTTTCGGCCCTCGTACGATCCCTGATTGCCAACTTGTTTACGTTTTATCCGGTAGAATTGATTTATGGATAGGCGCCCATATGTACTCGCTGCTTCCCGGCGAATGTGCTTATTATGGACCGGGGACGCCGCATATGTTATCCGTGCATCCGAGTAGAGCAGCAACTTTCATCAGCCTGCACTTCGATTGGCACCGAGTGTCTCCAGAGCCTGTTCACCCTGGCGCTAAGCTGGAACGCTTTGCAGGCGGACCGCCATTTGACTCGCCGCTGCGGTACACGGTTGAAGTCGACGGTTATGGCAGCGTCGCCATTCCTGATCATTTCAGGCTAGTCACGGGAGAACGGTTGCTGCATCAGATTGTTCAGGAATACAAAGAGCAGGAGCCCGGCTATTCGCTCGTTTTAAGAAGTCTTCTGATGCAAGTATTAGCTGAAATTGTTCGCCAAGAATTAGAAATTTTAGCGCTTCATAGCTCCAAGCGAAGCCTGATTGGACCAGCGCTGCAGATGATCAGAGAGCATCCAGAACATCCGTGGAGCTTATCAGAGCTAGCCCAACAGTGCGGTTATCACCATGCCTATTTTGCCCAGTTATTTAAGGAAGTGATAGGCATCTCGCCGAAGCCCTACATGATTCGTAAACGGATACAATTGGCTAAAAAGCTGCTCTTGGAGGAAGAAAAAGTAGAGGTTGTTGCCAGCAAGCTCGGCTACGCTTCCGTCCATTACTTCAGTCGGCACTTCAAATCCATTACCGGCATGTCTCCGTCTTCATTTCGACTTTACGGTGGCGAGGGAGGCCCAATGGTTCAGTAACCTCTCTTTGACTTTTGATCCAAATACAACGATTGTGGCACTAAGTCAGTTCACGTTTACTTTTTCACTAATTCGAAACTATCGAGTGCCGCCCAATTACCGCCGTTGGCATCATTCCATATCCCAATCTCAACTTGGCCGTTTGTCACTGGGATGTTGTCTATCGTATATTTCGTATAATTCGGTATTGGACTGGTTCCAATAACAGCATCGATTTCTGCGGCGCCGAAGTTTTTCGCGAATAGCTGTAACGTATTTTGCCCCCCACTGGAGCGTACCCATACGCTAGCCGAGTAGAGTCCGTTTGGCACTGTCTTCAATTGAGACGTTATTTGTTGGTAATTCGTTGATGCCCAATGGGTCAGCTTATAGCTTCCACTCCATGGTAAATCCGTATCCACTTTTTGCGCTAGCGCTCCACTGTGCCATTCCGTCCATCCTGTCAGATCTCCTGTTTCAAACCCGGGGTTTGTCAATAGATTAACGGGCCCTCCTATGCTTCTCTTGGCCTTTTGGTCCAAATACAAGGATTGTGGCACCAGATCCAATCCAGTACCAATACCCTGTACCAGATCCTGCGGCGCAGAACCATCAGAACCAGGTACTGTATAGGTCACACCGTTCGCAGCTCCCCGAGTTCCTATCACATAGCCCTGACCAAATTGCTTTGATTTCACAATAGACGACTGTCCAGCGGCATAGGCAGTACCATTCGTATTCCAGATCACCGATTGGGTCGTTGTCCATCCATGCTCTATCGTTCCATATGGTCTATACACGGCTTCAATAAAGTCTCCGTTCAGCGTCATGTTATCAAATAAGTTGGCCATGCTTAAATGCATATGGAAATCCGTAGCCAGACGAGGCGTATTCGATGTGCTGTTGTAAATGACGTTTCCGCTCGTCCACATACTTCTGAAATTGAAGTTATGTCTTCCGTTCGTGGCCGTCGCATTTTGCACCAAGTTATCCGAGCCCTGTATGGCGTACAAGTATCCATTACCGCCTTCGCCTTTATACTGCGGCTTCTGAAAATGGGTATTCTGTATGGTGACTGTACGAGATTGATTGATCGTAATACCATAGGATAACAAATGATAATCTCCGCTATTTGAACTAGGTTTGTAGCTGTTGACGTCATCCACCCAGCTATTTTTGGCATTTACGATCGTTATCGCCTTAGAGTCATGCACATCGTAAGCACCTGTGCCTGCCACGTTGTAGTCCAAATCTCCCCAGCCTGTTCCCGTATGCTGCTTCATACCGATAGACAAATCTTCGATTCCTGTCTCTGCAATGGCTTCGCCTATCTTATATACACGTGCATTATCCCTTGTTTTCACATCATAACGTATAGGAATATCAAGGGTAAGCGTGTTGGTAGAAGCATCAATACCTGTAATCTTCCGGTAGAACGTTGGTCCCTTCACAGATGCGTCCCACTTACCGGTCATACCGTGCTCGGCAATGAAAGCATCCGTTGCATCGGAGTGCACAATAATAAATTCGTTCACCGAATATCCACTAACACTATTAACAGGAATTGACATCGCCAACGGATGCACATCACTTCGGATGGAAGTAGGTGTATTCGTTGGCGTAAACCAATCCGCTGACGTTACAGGAGAAATACGGATGACTGCTTTGCTCCGCATACTCGTAGAATCATTGTAAATGAACGTTGATGTTTTACCTGACCCCCGGAGCACGACATTGTCTTTATTAATCCAGAGGGCACTTGTAGCTGTTCCTTGCGGCTTAACACGATAAGTACCCGCAGGTAAATAGACAATACCTCCACCAGCGGCTCCGGCAGCATCAATGGCATTCTGAATGGCATTCGTGGAATCATTGGCCCCGCTTGAATCTGCCCCATACTGTGTTACGACGTTATAGGTGGCGCCTGGCGGAGTGGCTGGGATACTTTTCTCACCTCTCCAATAGCCCGCATATGAAAAGTCCTGAAGAAATCGGCCTTGCGCATCTTTAAAACCAGGGGTCCAATCAGATGGATATACGGAGCTGCTCCAAGGCGTGCCTGCATATGCCGATTTACTAGGCACAACAAATGATAGAACTAACATAAACATCCATACTGTTGCTAACAACTTCCAACCGAGCTTCTTTTTCATCAAATGAACCTCCATCATTTTATTAGATTTTTTAAGCTCTTATGTCCGTTTCTGGGTGTCCGAACTGTTTGATCACCTCCTTTATAAGATCAATTGTAATGTAAGCGTTTACCGTTTATCGCAAGAAGGGGTCCCCTCTTTTACGGGGACTTGTTTTTGGCATGTGGAATGATGTGTTGGATATTCAAGGAGGGGCAGATCTGCCCCTTCAATATCATTACTTCGCATTTTTCGCGTACTGCGCACTGAATTCTTCGATAACTTTATCGCCGCCGGCTTTTCGCCACTGCTCGATTGCCTGCTTCCAGCCCGCTTCATCCAGCTTGCCCAGTACAAATTTCGTACGGGAATCGTCAATGATCTGTTTTAATTCGCTGCCTTTCGTCGTTTGCGTACTAGAATCAAGCGGGTTAGATGGGTTATTCACGGCAATCGCCTCGTTGTCTCTTATCATTTTTCCGTATTTCTCCATCAGTTGTGTTTCTTTACCTGTTGTTTTCGCCGTATATTTCGCTACTTGCAATTGGAGATAATTGGATCCAACCTCTGTGTCCTGCAGCTTTTGGTCGATGAATACCGGTTTACCTTCTTCTACTTTAAAATGTCTTCCCTCAATGCCCCATCCGAGCAAATCGAGCATTTTCTGGTCAGACAGCTTATCATAAAATCCGAGGATCTGCTTCAGCTCAGCCTCCGTCTTCACACTCGATTTCGGAAACATAAACACACTGTTATAGCCTTGACCACCGTACGTCCTTTCCCCTTTTGGTCCTTTAATGCGGCTCACCACATCGATATCTGCTCCAGGGAACGTTTTGGTAAGCGTTGCTTGGTAGCCCGCTGCATCAATCATATTGGAAATCACAGCGCCTGCTTTTCCTTGATTGATATCATCTTTTTTCTGTTGGTTGTTCAGCACAGGGAAATCCTGTTTAATGAGCTTCTCGTCATACAGTTTTTTATAAAATTTCATCGCTTCATAATATTCCGGTGATAGGAAATCCGGGCTCAGCTTGCCGTCCTTCACTTCCCAGCCGTTCGGAGCACCCATGTAAGAAGCCACCGTATTAAAACCATCCATTACTTTTTCTTCCGTCAAGCCAACGGTATCCTGCTTTCCATTCTTATCTGGATCGTTAAATGTAAAGGCATTCAGAATGTTATAAAGCTCATCCATTGTTTTCGGTTCACTTAAACCGACGGTTTTCAACCAGTCATTTCGAAAAATAATCCCAGAGGTCGATAAGTCACGGGCGCGGTATAGTCCGTAAATTTTACCGTCCACCTTAATATTGTCGAATACCGATTTATTCATTTTAGATAAATTAGGGTACGCGCTTAAATACGGGCCAACTTCCCAGAACATGCCCGAACGAATGGCACTCAAAATATTGGAGTCTTTATTATTTTGCACGAGCATGGCCTTCGGCAGTTCACCTGAACCGATCGTCACATTGACCTTGTCCTTATAAGAAGAGTTTGGCACCCAAGAGATATCGAGCTTGGTGTTCGTATATTCTTCGATCTTCTTTTGGACATCACTGTCTGCCTTGGGAGGTTCCGCGTACATTAACGTCATAATGCTTAGTTTTAAAGGCTCCTTACTAGCCGTTGCGGCACTCGTTCCAGTTCCTCCTGCAGCTGGGCTCGAATCGCTCCCGCAGCCCGTGAGTAATGCAGCTGCTCCTACGATGATGCTTATGACTGTAATTCCTGTTCTTCTCATTTTCAATTGGCGTTTCATATTGAAATATTGCCTCCCCGAATTTTTTTCATGTGATTCATATTTTTGAAAACCCTTTCAACCTTTAACAGAGCCGAGCATGACCCCTTTGGCAAAATGCTTCTGCAGAAAAGGGTATACGATCAATATCGGAACGGTTGAGATGACGATAACGGCCATCTTGATGATTTGCGATGGTGGAGCTATATAGTTCTGATCGAACTGCGTGGAATCGCCGATCCCTCCCTGAGATAAGATCACGATTTGCCTCAACCAAACTTGTATCGGCCACATTTTAGCATCGTTGATATACAAGATTGCACTGAAAAATGTATTCCAATGTCCCACGGCGTAAAATAAAGCAAACGTTGCCAGTACCGGTGCCGATAAAGGGAGTACAATGCGGAAAAGCAATCCCAGATCGCTGCAGCCGTCGATCTTCGCGGCCTCTTCGAGCCCTTCCGGTAATTGCCGAAAAAAGCTCACCACCACGATCAGATTAAAAGCACTAATGGCGTTCGGTATGAGCAGCGCCCAATAGCTGTTAAGCAGTCCGAGCGATTTGACGACGAGAAAGGTAGGTAAAATACCGCCATTAAACAGCATCGTAAATACAATAAGCATCATAAATAACTTTCTACCGTCAAAGTCCTGCCTCGATAATGGATACGCCAATAGCGATGTAAACAACAAATTGATAAATGTCCCCACCACTGTAATTCCTACTGTAACGAGCAAACTCCTTATCATGATGCTGGTGGAAAATATGTATCTGTATCCCTCAAGCGAGAATGAAGTAGGAAATAAAATAAAGCCGCGCCGGAGCACCTCTTCCGGTTCCGCAAACGAGACGGACACGATATAGATAAAAGGGATAATGGTTACCAAAGCAACTAGAATGAGAAATGTATAATTGATACCGTCAAAAATACGGCTGCCTATGCTTTTGCTGATCATTATGTACCGTTCCTTTCTTAATATAGACCGCTTTCGCCGAATTTTTTGGCCATCCGGTTCGCACCCATAACAAGCATCAGTCCGATCAATGATTTGAACAATCCAACGGCTGTACTATAACTGAATTGGCCCTGCTGAATACCCACATTATAAACATAAGTGTCGAATACCTCGCCTACTTCACGGTTCATGGCGTTTAGCATTAGGAAGATTTGTTCAAATCCGGTATCTAGGAAAGAGCCGAGTCTTAGAATGAACAGGATGACGATAACACTTCGTATAGCCGGAAGCGTGATATGCCATACCTGCCGGAATCGACCCGCACCATCGATGGTAGCAGCTTCATACAACTGCTGATCGACCCCAGCCAATGCAGCTAGAAAGATAATCGTCCCCCAACCGGTTTCTTTCCAAACGACTTGCGAAACGATCATCGTACGAAACCATTCGCTTGAAATGAGAAATTCAACTTTGGGGAATCCCAACGCTGCAAGCATATCGTTGACAATTCCACCTTCAGTCGTAAAGAAAATGTAAGAAATCCCCACGACAACGACCCACGATACAAAATGCGGAATATACACAATGGTTTGAATGGTGCGTTTAAACACTTCTTTCCTGACTTCATTTAATAATAGAGCCATGACAATTGGAAGTGGGAAAAAGAATACAAGATTGTAAAAAGCCAAGATGAGTGTGTTCTTAAATAGCATGACAAAAGAGCTATCAAAGAAAAAGCGTTCGAAATGCTCAAACCCGACCCACTTGCTATGCAGCATTCCCAGTGTAGGCTGGTAGTTCTGAAAGGCGATAAGAAGTCCCCACATGGGCAAGTATTTAAAAACAATAAAGTAGAGCATGCCTGGAATTGCCATCAGATACAGCCACCTGTTTTTAATCAGTCTCGCTAATACTCTGTGGCGGGTATAGCTCCTGGCTGCCGTTTTGACCGACGCAGAAATCAGTTCCACTATCCATTGTCCTCCTTAATTCGGTTGATATCGTCAGATTACCTAAGCCTACAGTTGCATTCAATAATCAGCAGCGCTCCAATTCTTATTTACGTGAAAAACACATCTGTAAATCGTGCCTTATAATCACTAGCGTTCCTTATGGTAATCATTGGAATCAGCCCTCCAGTTCACACTGGCTCCTTTAGCTTCTGCTCTCTGTATTGACCCGGCGTCATTCCTTCAAGCTTGCGGAAATGACGGATAAAATTTTGCGCGTTCGTATATTGCAACCGTTCGGCGACTTCGGTGATCTTCATCTCGGTTCCACTCAGCCAACTCTTGGCCATATCATGACGGATCCCTGCCAAATATTCGCTAAAATTCAAGCCGGTTTCTTTACGAAACATCCGGCGAATGTAATGTGTGCTGTAATTCAACTTCATCGCGCACTGCTCTAATGTTAAATCGCTGTCATAATGATCATGAATCAGATCCATCACGGAACGAGAGATGCTTTTACGGGAAAATTCATGTACTTGGCGAGTTAGCTCCATCATGGGGGCAATTATTTGCGACTTGAACCAGTCTTCAATTTCTTCTGGTGTTTTCAAGCTGAATAATTGCTCATATTTATTGCGGTGATCCTGGGAAATCATGATTCCAGCAGCACCCATGTCGTAAGTTACACGCACCAGATCTGTCAAAAGCATAGCAAAGGACATACGATAGAGCGTGGGCTCACTTGCCACTCTTAGTACTTCTTGAATAAACTGACGAAGCTGATCTCCGGCCTCGTCCCTATCGAGAAAGGTGATGGCCTGTGTGAGCTTCGACACCAGATGATGCGGATAGTATGGCTGAGATGTCATCGGCGGCTTCAGATCACCGATATGTAAAATGGCTTCTTCCCCAAGCCGAATCCGATATTGCAGGGCTTCTTTGGCTTCAAGAAACGCTTGCGGTGTAGCGTACATAGTCTCATACGGTCGGCTAATTCCGACACTGACTTTGAGTCCTAAGAATTCATCAACAGCTCGCTGTACGGACTCAGCTAGACAAGTCAATTCACTTAGCAGATTCCCGTGACTCTCCGCATCGCTCCCGACTAGTGTGACCTGATTATTACCTATAGGCATCGCATGAATGCGCTGCGGTGCCGGTATCAATTCGGAGGCCATATTGTTCATCGCAAACAACAGCAAATCCTGCTCATTGGCATCGTAACGTGTTTGTGCTAAGGTATCGATTTGCATGACCAGAACCGCATATCGACGCCAAGCAGGAAGTTGAAACTGACTTGCTTTGCCCGCCAATTCACTTCGGTTCAGCTCCCCTTGGAAAAGCTTTAACATAAAATAATCGATAAGTTGGCCTGACTGTATCTTCATTTTCCCTTCCAGCTGTTCTTTCGATTGATACAGTGAAGCGAACTGTGTACCAATCCACAGTAATTCGTCTTTAAATACTGTTTCTTCTCCGGATGGTCTGCTTTTCTTCATGGTGAACTCCATCAGGCTGCGCACAGGGAAATAGATTCGCTTCGAGCCCAAGTAAGACAGCAGCGCAGTAAAAAGCAAAAGTAGCAGACAAGCAGTCAAAGTTGCCCATCCGATACTGGCGGACTCCTTCTTCGCTTCCTCTATCGGAATGACGGATACATAGGTCCAGTTATTGTACTTGGATTGGTTGTATACGACACTGTACGGCTTGCCAAGTGATGTGCTGTTAAAATACCCCTGCGTATTGCCCGTGTTTTGCAGCTCCTGCGACCAGGGCTCGGATAGAACGCTTTGACCGATTCTCTTCTCTTTGGTATGAACAATGATATTCATCTTGTCGTCAACAATCATCGTTTCCCGGGTTGAAAAGCCGCCTGTCAGCAGCTTGGCCAACTCGCTATTGGACACACTAACGGACAAATATCCCATTGGATCAGCGGTCGTGGAGGGGATAGTTTTCACCAGCTTGATGCCTGTAAAGGCCTGATCAGACACAGGTGACCAACGGGAGTTAAATGCGGAGTCCAAAGAGAAGGACTTCATAGCCGTGTCCTTTCCAAAATAAAAGCCCCCACCTTTGATATACCAATCATTCCGAAGACTGTGCAGTTCCACATCCTTAACACCCAGCTCATAGGTTTGCACACCAAGAAGCCCTTTTACAAGCAAATCAATGTCCTGAAAATCTTCAATTTTCATCCGTTTGGAGATGGAAAGGGAGACAAAAGGTGTTTCCGCGTAGCGCCTAGATACTTGATCGATGACTTTTAATATCTGTTCGACCCGGCTTTGCGACTGCTGCAAAATAAAAACGTTTGCTTCATTGACTTTCGTTTGGACCGTAGAAGTGGATTGAAAGAAAGCGTATATACCCAGAAACAAAAGAGGAATCGTACTAATTAGTGTAGTAAATGTGATCAATCTGATGAAAAAGGAATACCGAGAGACCATAGTTTCCTCCAGAGATTTAATTTCGTTCTACATGTTCGGGAAAACGCAGGAAAGAAAAAGGGCTAACACATTGTCAGTAGACGTTGCATTAGCCCTCTTATCATTACTCTTATCGCTTATAATATCTATCTAAAGCTGATTTCTGGATCTGAATGGCACGATCAATTTTGGATGCTTTTATTTTACTCACATAGTTGTCAAAGGTATCTAATGGCTCCACGCCAAGTATGATTTTTAGCGACATCTCGTCGACAAGCGTCATAACATCGATCATGATGGAGGAGAGCTCTGCGCTTTCTAATTCTGTCTTCGGCATTTGCGGGAGTATATGACTGTCAACATCGGTATTTGCCCAAACTTGAATGGCCTCCCTTTGCTGAGGCAATGTGTAATATTGCTCCATATAACGAACGTCTTGGACGAAAGGACCGAAGTAACTAGCCCGGTTATACAGCGAAAGGGCTTGAGATGGCGCGAGTTTATTGGGATTTTTCAAAATTAAATCCGTATATCTCGGATATCCGCCTTCCAGGTTATAACTAATTCCCTCGATCCCGAAATTGAAAAGCATATGCCCTTCATCGCTATATCCATAATCCAGCAGTTTCGCAGCTGCTTCAGCATTCTTACTTTTGCTAGAAATGGCAACCCCGCCTGTCCCCACATACGCATAGCTCCGCTGCCCGAACTTAGGCTTATCGCCTTTTATCAACACCGGATAAGGTGCAGGCCCTAACAATGCAGCCTTCTCTTTGTCCTGAACGATGGGCTGCCATTTGCCAATACCTGCGCCAGCATTCCATATCGTTGCCCCGCTTCTTCCTGAAATCATATTGGCATCCAACGTTTTGGTATCCACTGTAGCGATATTTTTGTCAATCAACCCTTCTGCATACCATTTGCGAAAGGTAGCGAGAAACTGTTTATAGCCCTCTTCCATCGGCCCATACTTCACTTGGCCGTTATCCAAGTAGAATCCTTTCTTAATCCCATAGGCACCCACGAAAGCACCACCCTCAATGCCGAATAACGGATTGGGAACACCTAAGAAGGTCAAGGGAGCAGCGACTCCCTTCTTCTCTTTAAACGCTTTTAAAACGGTATACCATTCATCGATTGTAGTCGGCGTCTGGAGACCAAGCTCTTGAAGCCAATCCAGACGGATGATGGGCCCCTGATAGGTTCGAAGCAATTCGTCGCCACGAATGAATGGAAACACATAATAACTACCGTTGTCCGTTTTGACCTGTTTGTCTATTTCCGGGTGCTCACTTAAGTATTTTTTTAGATTTGGCGCATGTTTGTCTATGAGATCATTCAATTTCAAAATATAACCGTCATTGATCGCCTTCTCCGGTCCTCCAGGATGGTTATCCCATTCATATTCCATCATATCGGGCAAATCGCCTGACGCTAATAACACATTCATCGCTTCTTTCGCTTGATTCGATGGCGGTTGAATGAAAGTCAGCCGTACCCCTGTCCGCTTCTGCCATTCTTGGAAGAACGGTATGTCCTGAATGTTCGGCTTTACACTCGCTGCATTGCCGTTAAGTTCAGACCAATAGGATAGCGTCTTCTTGGCCTGATCAGGTTGTTCTACCTGGGTAGTAGCTTTATTCGGCTCCTCTGCAGGCTTTGCTGAGTTATTTCCAGAAGTACAAGCCGATAACAATAGGGTAATTACCCACATGAACAATAGGATTGAGGTACTTATACATCTTTTACTCATCTGGTAACCCTCCATTGCCTTAATACCTAGCGTGAATCAGTTCATTTCCTTGAATTTCCCTGGTGTAATCCCCTCGTACTTTTTGAACACGCGAATGAACGTCGCAACCTCATTGTAACCCACATAATTGGCAATATCGGATATGGAGTCTTGCTTATAGCTGATCATGCGTTTAGCTTGTTGAATGCGAACCTTTGTGATGTAATCGAGCAGTCCCTCACCCGTTTGATCCTTAAACAATTTAGAGATATAACTACCTTTTAACTCAAAGCGTTCACCGATGGTATTCACATTTAAATTAGAATCCTGATAATGCTCGTCGATGTAACGAGTCACCTTGGAGATGAGCTCACGCAGCGTCTCTGCACGCTCTTTGGACAAGTTCGTCTCCATTTTCACAGCTGCAAACGCACAAACTTCTTTGAGCAAGGTTTGGAGTTCATGCTGCATTTCCAGTATCGTATCACAGGCGATGATCTTATCCATCCACAATGGATTGTCTTCTAAAATACGGCTATCACCGTCTCCTAGTTCATTGATCGCCTTCACCATCGTACCGACAAGATTGAAAATGAGACATCTCGCCAAGGTTAGTGACACGTGGGGCTTATTGAAATTCCGCTCCATAATTTCGTTCATACTCGCACTAGCATGATCAAAACTGCCAATTTTTATCAGATTTATAATCTGCTGCTCGACCTGAAGCGGATAATAATAGCCCAGCTGTTGCTGATCCGTGGAATCGATTCGAATCTCATCATAGGTGATGATCTCTCTTTTTCCTCGAACCATCTTATATTCCATGGCATCCAATGCCTCACTATACGCCTCGGCGACTCCAAACAAGGAGCCATGGATGCCGCCGATGGATACCGTAAGATCCATGCGGAATCGAATTAAAAACCGCTGTGCTTCTGTGGCAATCCAATGAAGGTCCTGCTTCATTTCAGCAGCTTCGATTTCTGCAAAGTTCACAAGACAGACCATCATATCATCTACTTCAGCCACATAACCCGCATGCCCACGCTGCCCAACAAGCTCTTCCACGACATTGGTTATAATGAACTGTATGAGTTTCCTTCTTTCATTCATATCCATTCCCGGCAAATTGTTGGAAAGGCTGTCCTGGTTCTCAACAGCAAATAAAATGACGGCAAAATCATTAGAGATTAAATCAATATGGAACGATTTGAAAGCTTCCTCATATGGAATCAGTGTATCCATCTTCCCTTTCAGAAGCCGATTGAGCATATTGGATCGCAGCACATGGTGATGGGATTGTAATTGTAAAGCTATTTTATCTTTTTCATTTCTTGTTTGTGAAATTGCTCTTTGGATGAAGTTGAGTTCATTGCCATCTGGCCGTTCCTGGGTGGAATTCTTATCAGAAAGCGACTGAACCAGCCGCTGAATAGGCGAATAATTGCGGCGCATAAAAAACCATGTCAACACGCCTGCTCCCATTAAACTTATTAAAATGCTAATATAGGTGAATTTACGGACATATTCTGCTTTCTCCCAATAAATACGACTAGGAATAACCAAAACATATTTCAAATCAGACACGGCAGATTGCATATAAAATAGCTCTGAATCCCCATTCTGCGCCGGCTTGTACATCACATCATCCCTATCCAACAATTGCTCCAAAATAAGGTTCTTATTGACCGACACAGGTAAATTGGAAAGAAGAACTTGATTATCATGATTAAGAATTAAAATTTGTCCGCCACTAAATCCTGAGATTGTTTCCATCGCCTTCTGAAATCTTTCCATGTCTGCCATGACGACGACGGTACCGGTTTGTTTGCCGTTCAAATCCTTAGGTAGGTGTGCGATATAAGCGATTGAGTTTTGAGAATTCGCCGCATCCGCGCGAGGCAATAAGAGAAATTGGTTATTAGCCGCATTATGTATCGTATCGAGCCATTGCTCGTAGCGAAGCGTTCCTGTGTTGTGAATCGTATCAAAAGCAGTCTTTAGGTCCCTAACATTTCCCGGACGGAGAATCGATGATTCCTGATCCCAAGTGACATAAAATTCATCGATCGTTGCATATGACGTTTGGTACATCCTAAATTCCTTCACCAATTGAAAAGCGAGGAACTGATCGTCGTTTGACCGTAGATTGGAGTACATTAAGCTTTGAAGCTTAGCATTCCAAGTGATCTCCATATTCAATCGTTTCATTAAATCGATTTGATTATCTATCGTATATCGGACTTGTTTCAATAAAGAATCGTTCGCACGATGAATCTCGCTCTTAAGTGCTTCACTGGATTGCATATAAATAAACCAGCTCATCATCATGGGTACGAACAACACCGCGCTATATGAAATTAACCAAGTAAAAATAATGCTTTTTCGCTTCTGCCAAAGAAATCGGATCTTCACATGGATCTCCTCCCATTGAATGGTAGATGAATGTCTGAAGGGATTGTCTCCACTTACCTCTATTATACCTCTGATTGCAAGGGGAGGAATGTCCAAAATGACAAAACCGATTGACAAAAGCTCTATTTAACCCGATTTTATTCGGTTTTAACCCTTCAAAGAACCTACCATTACCCCTTTTACAAAAAAACGTTGAACAAATGGATAGATACAAAGCACAGGTACGGTTGCTACGATAATCGTCGCATATTTAATCGTTTCACCTATTTGATGTCGATCTCCCGCATCTGCCCCAACTGACATTCCGTCTGTAGAATTCGAGATTAATATCTCACGGAGTACAAGTTGTAAGGGGAACAGGTCTCTGCTTTTAATAAATACAGAAGCATAGAACCAAGCATTCCATTTATCAACCGCATAATAGAGAATCATAACCGCGATGACCGGCATGGAAAGCGGAATAATGATTTTGAACAAGATGGTAAAATGGTTCGCTCCATCGATCTTGGCCGACTCCTCTAAACTATCTGGTACAGACATGAACGCCGTACGCATGATGATGAGATTGAAGGTACCGATCGCAAATGGAATAATCGTAGCCCACAACGAGTCCAGTAGGCCAACATTCTTCACAACCAGATATAAAGGAATTAAGCCCCCGTGAAAAAACATAGTGAAAACGATGATCAGCATGAATGCTTTATTCCAAATGACATTTTTCCGTGAAAGCACGTAAGCCCCTAAAGCAGTCATCAAAATATTCACTAAAATACCGAACACAACGATAAATAGCGTATTGCGGTATCCAATCAGAATACCTGGGTTTCTCATGACACCTTTGTACGCTTCCAGACTGAAACCTAAGGATTTATACAGAATTCCCTTGTGAGCCACGAGCTGACCTGCTTCACTAAAGGATGCGAAGACGACATATAACAATGGATATAAAGTAGCAACCACTAGCACTACTAAAATGAGATGAATACCAATATCGAACAATCTTTCAACTATACTAGGTCCCTTATTCATTTGCTTCACCTCACCATAAGCTGCTTTCATTTACTTTGCGGCTGATATAATTGGCTGTAACCAATAAAATAAGATTGATTACAGAGTTAAATAAGCCGACTGCTGAGCTGTAACTCCATCCGAATTCAAGTAATCCCTTACGATAGACAAAGGAAGAAATGACATCCGCTGTTTCATACGTGACTGGATTGTAAAGGAGAATAATTTTCTCGAATCCTACATTTAATAAATTCCCCATTCGCAATATGAACATGATAGCAATCGTTGGCATGATGCCTGGTAAGGTGATATGAATGATTTGCTTCCATCTGGTTGCTCCGTCCATACGCGCAGCTTCATACTGCTCGGTATCAATACCCATTAATGCCGCAATATAAATGATGGACTCCCAACCAATTCGCTGCCAAATCTCCGATAGAATATAAATAGGACGGAATAAATCAGGCTTCTGCAGCATCGTCTGGCCATCATATCCAAACGTCATAAGGATCTTGTTGATCACACCATCCGCATTCGTAAAATCAGTTATAATCCCACAAATAACAACAAGTGAAATAAAGTAAGGCATATACGTAATGGTCTGAGCCACACGCTTGAACATTTTGCTGCGCACTTCATTGATTAGCAAGGCCAGAATAATCGGCGCTGGGAATTCAAATACCAAGGAGTACAAACTGATAACAAGCGTATTTTTTAAAATGCGCCAAAAGTAAAAACTGCTGAAAAAATCTTGAAAATGCTTAAATCCTACCCACTCGCTGCCTAGGATACCTTTCATTGGCGAATATTCTTTGAATGCAATCAGTGCTCCATACATAGGGGCATAATGAAAGATAATATAATAAACAAGCACAGGAACCATCATCAGATACAAGTATTTATTCATTATGAAATCACGAACATATCGATTTATGCCCGGTTTTTTCTTTGCTAGTGCCATACTTTTGAGCGGTTGCGTAGTCTCCATCTTTTCCCTCACCTCATTCTGAATGGAAGGAGAGAGCAAAGCCCTCTCCACTCCGTTCCGCATTATCTTTTGTTGTAGCGATCCAAAGCTGCTTTTTGAATTTCAATTGCACGATCCAATTTCAAAGATTTCATTTTATCTAGGTATTTCGGATATTGATCGACGGATTCTGTTCCAAGAACGATTTTTAACGTCATTTCATCTACAAGGGTGTTAACGTCACTCATGATTTTTGCATATTCCGAACTCTCTTCCGGCGTTGGCGTAAGCGGCGGCAGACTGTATTTGTCTACATCCGTTTTCTTCCAAACATTGATCGCCTCGCGCTGGGTTGGCAAAGTAAAAAATTGCTCGGCATATCGTTTATCTTGGATAAACGGACCGTTGTAGCTGCCGCGAACATACATGGACATCGCCTGCGCCGGAGCTAATTTATCCGGATTTTTCATCAATAAATCGGTATATTTCGGATAACCGTTCTCTAAATTGTAGCTAACACCTTCTGTACCGAAGTTGAAAAACATGCGTCCAGCTTCACTATAACCATAATCCAGCAGCTTCGTCGCAAGTTCCGGATCTTTTGCCTTCGTTGTAATGGCCACAATACCTCCAGAAGAATACGGTTTATCCTTTTGGCCAAATTTAGGGATATCTCCTTTTTTCAGTACCGGGTAAGGAGCTGCAACCAATTGTGCTTTGGGATCTTTCGCTTGAACAATTGGCTGCCATTTCCCAATACCGCCGCCAGCATTCCCAATACTTGCTCCCGTGCTAGCTGTGGAGAAGTTTCCATCCAACGCTTTCGAGTCGACGGTGGCAATATTTTTATCCAGCAAGCCTTCTTTATACCATTTGCTGAATAATGCCATATAATCCTTGTATCCGCTCTCCGCTGGACCGAATTTGATTTGTCCATTTTCCAAATAGAAATTGCGGTTAACCCCAAAAGCCCCCAGAAACGCGCCATTATAAGAGTCATTGAAAAAGTTCGGTTTACTGATGAAAGAAAGAGGTGCCGCTGCTCCTTTCTTTTCTTTAAACGCTTTAAGAGCAGTAGTCCATTCATCAATCGTTTCCGGTACAGGAAGACCTACCTCGTCCAGCCAATCTTTGCGAATAATTGGACCTTGGAATACTTGCAGATACTCATCTCCCCGAATGAAAGGAAATGCATAGTAGCTGCCGCTATCGGTTTTTACCATTTTGTCAATTTCGGGATTGTCTTTCAGAAATTTCTTAAGGTTAGGCGCATGCTTGTCGATCAAATCATTCAATTTAAGGATGTATCCATCTTTAATCGCCTTCTCAGGTCCACCCGGGAAAGTAAGGAAGTTATATTCGATGATATCCGGCAAATCCCCGGATGCCAACATGACATTAAGAGCCTCTTTGGCCTGACCCGTCGGCGGTGCGGAGAACTTGAGCTGCACGCCTGTCTTCTTCTGCCAATCTTGAAAGAAAGGAACTTCAGCGTGGGTTGTTTTAACACCAGTTAAATTCGGGGTCAACTCGCCCCAATACGTAAGTGTCTTATCGGTTTTGATTGGGTATGTCGTCACGGTGTTGTTCGCAGAAGGCGATTGCGTTTCTTTCGTTGTATTAGGTGTAGATCCCGTCTGAGAGGAGCAAGCAATCATTGTGCCCATCATCAAGACAGTCATAGTTGTAGCTAACATTTTCTTCATTCATTGACCCTCCAGTAATTTTATGGTGAGATGCATCTCTTCCCTTAGATTAATGGAACGCCCCTGACTTAAATATGAGTAAAATGAGGAATGGCATGTTGATTTTCATTCAGAAAACTGATGATTTCGCCAAAGCAATAGACTATTTCTAAAAACATTAGCCATATTTACAAAAAAAGAACTAGCGTAAGATCATCGCTAGTTCTTCTACCCTATACTTTCTCCAAACTCTCCCGATATGCCTTCGGACTAAAACCCGTCATTTTCTTGAAAATGCGGCTGAAATGCTCGGGGTTGAGGTATCCGATTCTCTCCGAGATATCCGAAATTTTGATCCCCAGTTCGAGCAGCTGCTTCGCCTCTTCGATACGCAGCTTCGTCAAATAGTGGATGAAATTGCAGCCGACTTCTTTAACGAACTGCTTGCTCAAGTAGCTTTCGCTCACGCCCACCATCTCACTAATGAGCGACTGATTAATTTCCTCACGATAATGCAAATCGAGGAATTTCTTTGCACTAGCAATAGAAGGACTATAGCGAGCTGCATTCATAAGTCCATTTCCGTGAATAGCTGAATGAGCACGCTGAATTAGCAGTCTGACATAATGCTTCGTTTCCTCCAGCGTCTCCAGCTGTTTGATTTCATCAAATGGATTGTGAGAAGTAGGCTGTACCTCCTCCAAGCGTATGCTTTTCGCATAAAGAACAGCGCCGAGCTCCCACAACATATCGACGAAGAAAGCTCGCACCCTGTCAGGCAGCTCCTGCCTCGCATCAGACATTCGCTTCTCCAATTGTGCATACTCGCGAACCCACTGACTTTCGTCAGGCTGCTTTAAAGCTTGAAGCATTGCAAGCCTCCCAGCTCTCAACATATCCCACAACTCATGGTCCCCGTTGTCTTTCACACCGGATTCATGGGACGCCGATTCCCGATAAAACAGCTTCCCCAAGCCGGCAAAATAACTTTTCGCTGCCAACTGCTTGGCTTGCTGGTATAGGCGAGGCCACTGTTTACAGCCATTTGCCAAATCGCTTATGCCTACCGAAATAGAAGCGTTCACATATTGCAGCAGGCGAGTTTGAATCATGGTCAGTGCGCTATGAATTTGGGAACGAATCGCTGATTCGCTGCGATCGTGCGGGAACGCGCACAATAAGACATATTCACCAGCCTCCCGTCGAACAATTTCATGCAAAATGGACATTTCATGAAGAACAGTTTGGATCGTTTGTTGGATGAACCCATGCAGCTTCGTCGTATCGATAGCTTGTGCAATTTGAATGATGATCGCCATCTCGTTCGTTTCATTTAACAAACCGCTTGTTGATAATAGCCATTGTTCGAACGACTCTGCGTCTTCCTTCGGATCGAAGTCAAGCAGCTTCTGTAATAACGCATCCTTATCCGATTGTTGGACTAGCTGCTTGTCCACAGGTTCAATCGCCTCTGTCTTCGATACGCCACCTAACCGGACTAACTCCTCTACGGCTTTAGTGATTACTGGTACGATGTGCTCCTCATCCATATCCACCTTGACGATGTAGTCGAGAGCCCCGAGCAGGAAAGCTTCCCTCACATAGCTGTAATCGCTATAGGCGCTCAAAATAATCGGAACCGGACGTTTCGGCAAAGCTGGATCGTTTAAAGCTTTTAATAGCTCAATGCCGTTCATTCGCGGCATTTGGATATCGACTAGCAGCAAGTCGATGCCGCCACGGGCCTTAAGAAGCGCGAGACCTTCGACACCGTCAACCGCTTCGCACACGATTTCAATATGGAGAGCTTGCCAATCGATCAAATGATGCAAGGCCAAGCGAACTAACGGTTCATCATCAACGATCATCATCTTGTACATGGTAGTTACCCCTCATATAGAAATTCGTCTGTCTAGCTACCTTGGCGATGTTAAAAAACATGCTGGGCTTCTGGACAAGAATAATGCCGCTGGGCAGCGAGAACCGCGATTGCTATAAAAAGTATATAATACAGAACATTACTGAGCAATTGTCGTTTGCTTGCGGTTAATGAAATTTCATTCAGCTTTTAGGCATTTACCGAAGCACTTGAATAAATGAATGAATCCATATTCTCGGTTGAATGAAGTTGTAGAAAAGATGATATTTTTGGTAGAATATACATTTTGAAACAGGCTAAATCCAGTCATCTTCTTGAAAATTCAACACTGTTTAGTGTCCCAATTTTATGAATCGCAGAATGTGCATGTACTAGAAGCTGCTTCACATAATACAGCATTTCTTCATCAAACGGATCGAAAACGCTTATCTCCTTCAGCCCGAATGCCTTTGGCATAAAGAACGGCTCCGAGCTCCCTCAACGCATCGACGAAAAAGGCTCTTACTCTGTCAGATAGCTCCTGCCTAACACCCTGCAATCGCTTCTCCAATTGGTTAAACACCCGTTCCCACCGACTTGCTGCAGCATGCTTCAGCGCTTGAAGCAGCACCAACCTCCTTGACTTCAAGTCGTCCCACAACTCCTGATCCCAATCGTCTACTCAAGTCATCCCCCATATAGTTGTTCTTCTGCTAGGCAACTAACCTTTAATGGCTCCATCCATCAAGCCTTTAAAGATGTAGCGTTGGAACACGATGTAAAACAGCACACTGGGAAGCAGCACCAAGATGATACCTGCACAGAGTGCCACCAGATCCGAGCTCCGCTCGCCGACAAAAGCCATGAGAGCGGTCGGCAAAGTTGCAAGCTCCTTTTTTGGCATATATAAATTTTGCACATAAATATCGTTCATAATGGTTACGCTCTTAAGAATCCCGAGTGTAGCGGTCGCCGGTAGCAGCAGTGGGAAAATAATCGAGCGGAAAATGCGGAAATACGATGCACCATCCATCATCGCACTTTCATCTAGCTGGGCTGATATTTTTTCCAGAAACTGAATGTAAATATAGATTTGCATAATATCTGTCCCTATATAAATGAGCAGCGGAGCACCCAAAGTATTGTACAGACCCATGGCATGAATCAGCTGGAAACGTGCGATCTCCGTCGTGTATGTCGGAATGATCATCGAAACCATGAACAACAGCAGCACCACTTTTTTCAGCTTAAAATCAAAACGGTTGAGCACAAATGCCGTCATCGTACCTAGCAGGGCATTACCGGTCATACTAATAACAACCATCACCAAGGTATTGCGTAAACCAAGCAGAATGTGACCTTCGCCAACGGCTTTTACAAAATTCTCAAAATGAAAGAGATTGATTGGCAGTGAGAAAGGCGAAGTCGCCCCCAGCTCTGCATTTGTCTTCAGAGAGCCGAATACGACAAGTAGAATCGGAATGAACACAATCAAACACATCGCTATAAAAAAGAAATAGTACAGAACATTACTGAGCAATTGGCGTTTGCTCTCTGTTAGTGTGAGTTCCATTAAGACTCGCTCCTATCTTTAATGATCCAATTTTGTAATGACGAGAAGCAGATGATCAAGATCAGAAGACTAACCGCCATGGCCGAAGCAAGTCCGTAATTGTTATAGGTAAACGCTGTTTGCAAAGAAAACAAACCAAAAGTTGAGCTGGCCGTTCCAGGTCCGCCGCCAGTCATCACATAGGGAATATCGTACTGCAGCAGCGCGCCGGAGATGTTCAGGAACAAGATGATTTCCATCACTCGCCGAATGCCAGGCAAGGTAATATAGCGGAGCTGCCTCCAAAAACCAGCGCCATCCATTTTGGCAGCTTCATACAGATCTGTGGGAATCGACTGCAATCCCGCTAGAATGAGGATAATATGAACACCACTGAAGCGCCATAGAGATACAGCGACCAGCGAGTAATTTACGATACTCAAGTTGCTTAACCATCCGGTAATGAGCGACTCCAGCCCCATCCATTTGAGCAGTTCGTTGAGTGGCCCATTCACAGGGTTATAGATGTAACTGAACATATAAGCAACGGCAATACCGTTAATAATGTAAGGCATAAGCACCGTAAACCGAAAAAATGAACTTCCGCGTATCGTGCGATTGAGCAGCACCGCTGTCATCACTTCAATAGGAATGAACAGCAGATGGACGACAAAGTAGATGCCATTGTTGCCAATAGCTTTCCAGGCATCCGGGAAATCAAAAATCAGTTTTTTATAGTTATCAAACCCGATGTACTTCAAACTCTCGCTGTATCCGTCCCAATTCGTTACGCTGTACCGAAACAGTTGCAGCGTGGGATATAAGAGGAACAAGAGCATGAGCGCAACCGGAATGAACAAAAACGACCAAATGATAACTTTCTTCTGTAAGCTGTAACTCATCTCCACTCACCCCTAAGTCTCTATTGATAGAAAAAGGGTACTATTCCGTCTCGCTCAAATAGTACCCTCTATAGTCATTACTTCGTTGATTCGATCGCTTTCTTCCACTTTTCATTTAATTCTTTTTCAATCCCATCGATCGCTTTGCCCGCAAAAATGCTTTGTGCGGCTTTCTTCGGATCGAATTGTGCTGCGGCACTAACTTTTGCATAGGCCTCATCTGTTCCATAATAAACAAACGGTTTAGAAGGATTAGCCGTTGTCCATTTGTTGAAGAACGGAAGATCCGCAGTGATGTCATTAACCGTGGAGAATTGCTGTACTTTATTAACTAAACCTGAGTAGATGTCTTTGCTGAACATCCAATCCATGAATGCTTTGGCTTCTTCGGCGTTTTTGGTGTTTTTGTTAATACCGATGTTCATATCGGACATCATCATCGCTTTCAGATCGCTACTCGTCGAATCACGGAAAGGAAGCGGGAACACGCCCAGATCATCATCCGTCTTCACTTTCTCCATGTAAGAAGGATAGTACCACTGGCCAAGCGCAATCATAGCCGACTTCTTCGCTTCGAAGGACTGTGTAGACTGATCGAACGAAACAGACAGCGCATCAGGACCAGCGTATTTCTTATCGGCAATCTCCTTGATCGCCTTACCCACTTTATCAAAGGTGCTGCCATCTCCAAATGGCGCTGGATTTTTCGCCAGATTCACCAAATAATTCTCATCGCCAGATAAAACATGCGGTCCGAACTCCATCAATGGATAGAATGTCCAATCATCTTTGCCGCCAATGGAAATTGGTACATATTTGCTATTCGTTTTGATCTTATCCAATGTAGTGATGAAATCTGGAAACGTTTTCGGAATTTCCAAGCCCAACTCTTTGAAGATACTTGGATGGAAATAAACAAATTCAGAGAACGAGATGAGAGGAAGACCCAATACTTTGCCATCAATTTTAGTTGGAAACTTGTTGATTTTGGCCGCATTCGAATCATCCAGAGGCAGCAGCGCCTGCTTGTAAATTTGCATGTGGTTCGGCTTTAAATACATCAGATCAGGCAAATCGTTTGCCGCTAACCTCACCTTCAAGTATTGCCCTCCGTTGTCAGGCACCTTTTCCACTTCAACAGTTACATTCGGCTTTAGCTTGGAGTACTCTTTCACCTTCTCTGTCCAATACTCAAAATCAACTTTCGTATCCCACATGGCGAGCTTCAGCTTCACCGGCTGAGCTGGCTTAGCCGTCTGTGCAGCTTCTTTCGTCGCTTCTGGCGCTGCGCTTGCAGGCGTTGATGCTGTCTTTGTACCGCCGCATCCTGTCAAAGCCGTCATGGCCACTACCCCAGCCAAAGCCAAGGAACTTACCCATTTTCTATTGCTCATCGCATTGACCCTCCACCAGATATCGATTAGGTTGTTTGTACCTTGTATTTATCATAAACGATAGTTTAACGCAGCCGAATGATCGATTTTGCCCATTACTTGATCTATTTTGAACTAACGATTCGATCTTCTTCCTGACTTCGGATGATTGGGAGTGTAATTTCCACCTTCGTGCCATACGGTTCCAACCGCTTTATCGCTACACCATAGTCTTGTCCGTAATGCAGCCCAATGCGATGATGCACGTTAAGAATGCCCATACCACTGAACGTATAATCCTGGGCAGGGTCTTGCAACTTCTCGATCTGCTCGTCCGGGATGCCTACGCCATCATCTGCAATGATAATGCAAAGCTGTTGGCCCACCTTTTGGATAGCAATCGTAATTGTTCCATTCGTTTCTTTACTAACCAAACCGTGCGTAATAGCATTTTCAAGAATCGGTTGAAGCAGCAGCTTCAACACATAGAACGAGGTTGCTGATTCATCAACTTCCCATTTCACCTCAAATTTATTACCGTAACGTGTTTCCATAATGAAAATGTACTGTTTTAAGTTCTCGATTTCATCGGCAAGCAGAGTCAAACTACCTCCGCGATTGAAGGAGGAAGATACCAAACGGATCAGCGCCTGGGTCATATTACGGATGTTGTCAACTCGGCTAATGATCGCCATCAGTTTAATGGAATTGAGGGTATTAATCAGAAAATGCGGATTAATTTGCGATTGCATCGCAGCGAATTCCGCCTTCTGCTTCGCTTTCTCATGCTGTTCAGTCTGATTAATAAGCAGCTTGATTTGGTCCATCATATGGTTAAACGTGAGCCCCAGCGTGACCGTCTCTGCGCTACCGGAAGCCTCGATCTTCACATTGAGATTCCCGTCCATGACGCGCGACATTTTCACCACTAACACATGGATAGGCTTCATTAAATTATGAACAAGGTAAAAAGAAATGATCAGGAATACAACGATAACGACGAAAGTCGCGAAAAGGACTAATCGGTAAATCGTGCTGTAATTAGCCGTCAACTCGCTGTAAGGAATTTGATAAACGATCTTCCAGTTCGCAGTGTCCACCGTTGCAAAGGCAATCAGCATCTTCTGCCCATGGATTGTGTCCACGAAGTTGCCCTCGCGCTGCGAGTCGATGCGGCTGATTAGCGAAGTATCCATCCCCTGCTCGTTTGCCGGTAA
This sequence comes from Paenibacillus sp. Soil724D2, assembly GCF_001427935.1. Lineage (NCBI taxonomy): Bacteria > Bacillati > Bacillota > Bacilli > Caryophanales > Paenibacillaceae > Paenibacillus > Paenibacillus sp. Soil724D2. The sequence continues at coordinate 16,958 of NZ_LMRY01000017.1, read as the reverse complement.
GTTATAGCTGGAAGCAATAACGTCGCCATCCGTCGTTACGATGCGGAAAGCCGATGATCCGCTGATTGGATTTTGCCACAGCATTTTCTCGAATTGATCCCGACTAAACACAAAATAAATGAAATCAATATTATGCAGCATTTGAAAATAACTCGGCGCAATTGTGGTTACAATGCTCGTAGATTCCCGTGAATCGTATAGCGCGCCTTTTTGTTTGCCAATGAAATGAACGTGATCCTGTTCGGCGATCGTTGCCTTGTACCAATCCATTTTGCGTAAACTGTTATCATCTACAACCAAATCTTTTAAGTACGAATAGACGCCACCGTCTTTATAGAAGAAATTGATCGACTGCACCCTTCCTGACATGGAAGAGCTGTATTTTCCTAGTGCTTTTGATAAAGAGATGGAGTAGGGCTGCCTCTTATCCGTGGCTGTTTCGTGCAGTAAAGTCGCTGTCTCCAACACCTCCGTATCCATGCCAACCGCTGCGGAAAAGTTGACGACATTACTAATTTCCTGCTCAATCGAGTACGTCACTGCATGAAGTGTCTGGAGCGTTCGGTCGGTTGTTTGCTGCAGCAGATCTCTTTTGTACACCTGAAGAATAGTAGCGCTAATCGTCAATATGGGCAGCACCACCATCGTAAATAGCAGAATGTAGAGCGTAGTAGACGTTCGCCATGGCTTCCTGAATCGGTTCATTCGTACTCAACCTCGCATCACGTTATAAGGAAGGGATTACTTCCCGAGATGTAAAATATCATAGCACAATTTGTTATGCACGCCAGTCTTTTCTTGCATAGAAGAAAGGTGATCTTTCATCCAATATGAAAGGGCTGCCCCAAAAAAAGCATAGGAGACAGCCCTATTCCGTCGTTTGATCGCTACTAAAAAATCTCAAGTCGTTCGCAGATGTTGCTGCATAATGAATCAGGGGAGGATAGCAGAAATGCCATCCTCCTGAATGATCCGTATTGCAAATGAGGTTTCTTTTCTTATTGATTTCCTGATTGGTTGTTATTATTATTTCCTGACTGATCATGAGGTACTGTGACGGTTACAGAAGTAACCTTTTGGTTGCCCGCTTTGTCGGTTGCCGTGTAGGTTATGATATAAATGCGTCCTTTTTCTGCACGTAAACTAAATGAAGTGGCCGCAGTACCGATATTAGCCCCAATGTCACCTTGACCACTATCCGGCTCATTACTGGTAATGGAGGTTAACACCACAGATTCAACGCCTGATGCAGCATCGCTTGAATTCAGCGTGGCATTTATCGTCACCATTTTATGATTCGCCGGCCATATGGACGTTTTATCTAATTGCACGGTAAACATCGGAGCCGTTTTGTCAATCTTGAACTCGATGGTTTGGATCGGTTCTACATTGCCTGCTAGATCCGTGCTGCGATAACCGACCTCATAGTTCCCTTCACCAAAGGCAGGAAAGGAACCGATATAGGTGATCCAATCCCCGTTATTCACTTGGTATTCTGTTTTCGCCACGCCATATACATTGTCACTTACAGAGAAGCTTACCGTTACATCCGACGTATACCATCCGTTGCTGCCATTAGGTGCAGCCGGACTTAAAGATGCAACACTTACGGGTGCAATCTTATCGATATTGCTTACGACAATGCTCGTTATATTGGATACGTTACCCATTGCATCCGTTCCTCTTGCAAACACGGTTTCATTTGCCGAAAGGACAACAGGTGCCGTGTACGCTGCCCATGTGCCATTTGCGCCCACTTTGTATTCTTTCACCGCTGCGTCAGTTGGATAGCTGATCGTTACCGTGACTTTAGAGTTGGTCGGTGCTGTAATATCTGCAGATAAGGTTGCATCTGCTGGTGGTATCCCTGGAACGCTAAATACGTTGAGCTCCGCAGCAGAAGCAAAATTGCCTACGGCCTCGATAGCTTCAAGTTTCACATAAGATGCCGTCGTCTTCGCAAATACAATGCTTTTCTCACTGTCGTCACGAGCCCAGGTACCACTAGCAGTCTGCGTAAAGTTCTCGCCGTCCGTACTTACGTACAAGTTATACTTGGTGATCGTACCGTTCCCCGCGCCAGCTCTCGGCAAGTATTTGATTTGATTTACCTCATAGCTCCGGCCAAGGTTCAACGTTATCGACTCAGGCAAATGCGCAGGGGACCATTTGGTATGCCACAGCGTAGAAGAATCTCCATCGAGCGCGTTCTCTGGATCATCGCCAGGCTGAAAGCTCGACGCAGCTGCCGTCATGCCTGACTGCGGAATAAGCACATTGGGTTCAAATACCGTAACCTTGGTGGTTGCGGATAAATTGCTGCCGTCCTTCGTCGTCGCTGTAATTGTGGCCGTGCCGGAATTCATTGCGGTTACTCTTCCTGTCTGGTCAACGGAAACGACCTCAGGTTTGTCTGAGCTCCATTCCAGCGTCTTATTGAATGCATTTGCAGGTTCCACACGTGCGTTGATTTGCGCAGTATTTCCTTTATTCACAGTTACTTCCTGTTCATTCATACTTATCTTGGTTACAAAGACTCCTTCAACAGGAACGATAGGTCCTTTGTCATCGATACGAATGTTGTCTACGACTAATGTACCGCTCAATTCGGCCTGATTGTTATCAAAGTTTTTGATAATCGCTAAATAGGCATCATTCGTTCCATCTATTGAGATTGTTAGATCTAATTTACCTGTACCTGAATTTAATTTTTGGGTAGCAAGATCGCGCACTAAGCCATTTTCATTGACGCGAACTGCAACGGTGTACATATCTTGCATATCCGCATGATAATCCATGGTTAAATGGTACATATTATCCTTCTTCAGTTGGAGCGTTTGCGGCAGTGTCCGCAGCCATTCACCCGTTCCTTCCTCATTTGTTTTGAGCGAGAAACGGCCATCTAGAACATAGGATTTGATCTGATTTCCGCCCGACTCTACCAAATGTGTCCGAACAGGTCCAAGCTTCGAATAGACGAATGGCCCCCATCCCTCATCGACGTTCTCAAAGTCCTCGAATAAGGTTGCTCCGTTCGCACTCACCCTATTGGTCGGATTTTCCCAAACCCTCACGTCGTCGAACGAAACCGTTGCATTGCCATCCGCAGCTTGCAGGTACAGTGTCGCTGTGTCGCTCACTGCCTCAAATGACGCTTTCAAGCGTTGGAAGTTTGTATTGAAATACTTGTGCTGCTGCGCGAAAAACTTATGTTTCGTATCTACCAAGCTGTTTTCTGCCCCTTGACCTCCTTGACTCACGCCGAGTGTCGCTTTACGTGTGCCGTCTACCTTAACCCAAACAGATGCCGTATACGTTTTTCCTGGCGTAAGTCCGGTGATGACCTGCTCAATCTTAGCGTCATTCGGACCTTTCACTTGCATCATATCATCAGCATTGCTGCTTTTTGCAAATGCGATATGATCTGTACTTGATGCGGATGATGATTTGTGCCATACACCGAACTTCTGACTGTCAAAGCCCACGTCCTTGGCAGGCCCGCCATCTCCCCAAACAGTCTCCGCGTCCACCGGTGCCTGATTTTTATAAAGCACATAACCAATGCCTTTCTCCGCCGTCAATGTCACTTGACCGCCCGTCACTGGTACACTGCCTACAAGCTCGCGTCCCAAATCCGTCAGCTTGTATAGTTGCACAGTCTGCACACTGCTCCATGAAGCCGGTATCGTCCAAGTCGTTGAGCCGCCCTTCGGGTTCCAGTGATAAATTTTATCCTCCTTAACCGGATCCCATGGAATGAATACCGTGCTGTCGCTAATCTCACTGCTATCTGTCATGATCGCCACATCACGTCCGTCTTTGGACAAATGAATTTTCCCGTCTTGACCGCGCGCCACAGAAACATTGCTTTCAAAATCGATGCGATTATTCGTCATTTTTATAATTGGGAAGTGCTGCATATATTTCGTTGGTAAATTGTGATCAAAGAACGCTTCCGTCGTTTTGTTATAGCTGTAAAATAAAGGATTGTTTTGCCAGTATCCAACGCCAACCTGCTTATTGCCTTTCAATAGAGGATTACTCATGAATCCATCCATCACACCGTTACGAATAAAACGAATGATGGAGCTATTATTTCCTTGGTTTGGATAGCCAGGATCCGTACCCCAATGAACCCATGCAGCCTGCTCATGAAGCGGCCCGGCGAACTCAGTGCCCAGCATCCAGCCGTTGCCGTTCACATATTCTGCGAGCTTCTTCGCATTCCAATCGACGCCAGCATAGACGTCAACATAGACAAAGTCGAGGTTATTTCCCGTGTCGCTTTTCAGCATATCAAGACGTCGCTTTAGTTCCCCTGACTCAACATCTTTCGTCTTATCCACGTAATACGCCTGATCGAGCCAGCCCCATCCTTTGCTCAGGGGATTCACCATGTTTTCCATTTTCGTTTGGAAAGCGTCAAGCATGTATTCTGTCGCGTTGATATGAACGCCGCCCTTGATGTTGTACTTCTTGCCTTCGCTAAGTATAAAGTTAAAGTCTTCTTTGCCCCCTTGGCGAATACCGATATGGCCTCCATAATCCGGATGGGAATCGTCATGTCCTTCGGCTTGATAGCCTTTGTGCAGGACAATCTGTCCGAAGCCGTCGGTCAAATGTGAAATTTTCTTCGCGTTATCAAACGTTCGCAAGAATGGAGATGAGGTTGTAGAACCGATGTTCATCGCTATGTACGAAATGTTGTCGCGAATCATTTCACTGCGGAGAGGCGCCTCAGCATGGTTACGATAAGCGATTGCGCCATCCTGCCAGTCGACCGCGCTGTCATTGTTCGCATCCGGCGTAATAATGATTTTAGCCCATGGTAATGGCTCCGCCGTTATTTCCGGCTTCGTACTTCCGTGGTAGGTCCACGCGCCGCTTGACATCGCTGCTTTCTTCGTACCTGTCGTATCGTTAGCGACTTTCACACGAACCTTATCGTTCCCATTCACAACGTTATTGACAATAGTTGCTGCGAGCATATCTGAGTTGAGGAACGCATACGTACGACTTCCGCTGACATTCGTCGCTCCGCTTTTGAGATCGTTATATTCCTCGTTAATGATGTTCCAACCGCCTGTCACAGATACGGCAGTCTCTTGTGCCTTAGGCTGTGTGGCTAGGACGGACACAAGGTCGTGATTCGGAAACTCGATCGTTTTTACTTTCTCTGCGCCTTTTTCCACGATGTTCGTCACGTTGAAGTTCAGCACGTTGTTTTTCAGCTCGAGTTCCATTTCCAGATCTACATTGATTTCTGGGATTTGCAGCGTGTAAGCGGCTGTTTCTCCTTTACTTGCTGTTGCTGCCTTCTTGACGTAGCTCGTCGCAGTCGGATAATAGGATTTTTCGTTGATTTTTAATTCATTGATTCCGTTTAATTGACCATCCATCTCGGCACCGCTGCTTTTCCACACATACTTCTTCACCCTTGGGAATTCCTTATCGATTTCGACAGTCAATTGGTCGGATGTAATCGTATCTGTGAGCGTAATCGGCTTAGGTTCGGGATTATTTACCTTTACCTCCGTTAATTTCACATCGTCGATGAAGATGGTCTTGTTGGCAAACCAGCTGCGAATTCCGATTTGTCCGGCATTTGTCGGTAAACCTGGCAAGGTCGTGTTGAAAACACTGACACCATCGATCCACAGCTGCACGCTGTCATTCTCATAACGAAGTTTAAACGTATACTGTTTATTGGCTTCAAATGTCGAACCGCTTGAAGCAATGTCCCCCCACGTCTCTTGGCCATTTTTCACAACATCCCAGCCCCAACTGCTCGTATCATATTGAATGACGCTATAATTGTCTTTATCCGCATAACGGAGCACTAATCCGAATCGGGTTGGCACTTGGTTGAATTTCAGCTTGACTTCATATTCGCCATTCGCATATTTCGGCGATTCCAGATCGGCGAGAATGACAGCACCTTGCGTTACCGCTTTAACAGTGCCATTATCCGGAGTAAAAGCTGTTGTTCCTTTGACAGCGGTCCATCCGCTTATATTGCCATCGTTGTAATCCCTTGCATAAACGCCATTTTCTAAAGCTTGTGTTGTTATCGAATTTGTTGATAAAAAGCTTGCTTGATCTTGTGTTTGATCTATAGCGAATATGGTTGCTGTTGGGATGCAAGTTTGCAATCCCATGAACACGGTTAACATCATACCGGTCTGTTTGAGGTGTTTTTTCAATTTACATCTTCCTCCCTATTTCCAATGAGTTGACCTTTTACTGCGCTCACTATATTCTTGACATAATTACCTCCTTTTTCTTTCGTGACCATTATATACATTATGTACCATCATTCAGTTACCTTCCCTTCAATGTTAACCATAGTGAAAGCGCTTAACAATGATCTTTTTTGTAGCTAAATTGATTTCTTTTGTACTCGTATGCAAACAAAACCCGAATTCGTCCAATCGGACAAAGTCGGGTTTCGCGTCTCAACAGCTGTTAGGATTTACACTGTGCGATGGCTTGTAAAAAAAGTTCCGCAAACACGGCGTCAATCTTTTTGCCGGATAGTGCACCAATGTGATTCTCCAATTCATTCCATTCGTTTTTCTTCTGATCGTCATCATCTTCCCGTTGAATCTTTTCTATCTTCGATAGCAAGCTGTTCAATATGCCCTGGTTGGTGATCCAGCCTTGTTGGTAAGCATAACGAGCAGCTTCGTCCAAATGGTCAACATCCATCCGTACTTTTAGCAAGTAAGCTGCAAGAGTTTCGTTTCCTGCCGTATCAACCGTTTTTACCTTCACCTCATGTTCGCCAACAGCAAGCGATAACGGACTAAATAAATAAGGGTGGCTTATTGGAACACCGTCCAATTCGAGAAACTCGTTTGCCACGCCGCTCACCGGATCGGAGATATCGAATTGCAGGCTGCCGCCATCGGTCCAATAGACATCCATCCTAACGGTAGGAACGATGATGGGACCTGCAGAATCAATTTTGATTGCTGCCGTTTTAGTTGGCTCTTGGTTTCCGGCATTATCGATGCTGTAGAACCGGATTTGATGTATGCCCTCTTCAGATACAACGATGTTGTTCCCTTCTACAAAGGCGCCACCATCCAAACTGTATAACGTCTTCTGCACACCGCTGCCATCATCGCTTGCCGTCAATGCCACCGTTTGTGCAGTACGCTGCCATTCAGACTTCGCGTTAGTTGTCGTAACCGGCGCTGCCGTGTCCTTTTTAAATGTGACGACATGCGTTTTGCCGAAAGATCCTGTAACCGTAATATTCAGCTTTAAGGAAGGCATCGTCTGTAGAACCGTGACCGTGTCATCGGCACGAACTAAAGTTAAGCCCGCCTTGTTCAGTTCAAGCGAAATCGTGCTTTGTTGCTGAGTCGGATCGGATACGGCTACGGTCAATTCGCTGTCTGTTTCCTTTACCATCACGGATGCCGGATGTTGTGCGGAAATGAAATCAACGGATGCCGGATTCCAGAAATTCACCGCCGTAATACCTAGTTTCTTCTCTCTGACCGCATGTACATCCGTCGTATTACTCAGCACCTCAACATCAGGAGTACTGCTATAAAACGCTGTATCTGCCGTATTTTTATGAGGCAGCATGACATAGGAATACGATGCATTCGATGGCGTTGCCCCGTGTTCAAAGGCCAAACTTAAATAATTTCGCGTAACCGGGGCAGCCGATTGTCCGCTATTAATATCTTTCCATGCGCCGGTTCTCGCTTCGCGCAAACCATACACATTAGAAGCTTCAGGGAAATAATAGCCGATGTCGGAACCCGGCGCATTTCCGGCTAAGTGAGCCCACTTCACGTCTCCCAACGTTTCCGACCAACCGAGCTGGCTCGACTTCACGGTTCCGTTTATCGTGAGCGTGTTATCTCCCGCATCGTTCAGCTTGCGGTTATCGATAATGGTCTCCACCGCTTGCGGTCCGGCTGTCGTGTTCGAAATACCGGAGCCCAATGCGACGATTTCGTCATCGAACATAAACCATGACTTTTTGCCCTGCAGATTACTACCAGTCGATTGCGCAAGTGAGAAATCCATACCGGCTGCACCATAAAGGTTATCGATGGACGAGCCGCCAACCCAAATCTTCGGATTCATGTAGCTTTTCCATTCGACAGGTGTCGTCCCTTTCCCAGATCCATCCGTTGTCGTGCCAGGCAGTCGGAACGAATCTACAGTTGGCCAATAATCATTGCGGTACTGGGTAAGATCGTTATCATATACAAAAGTCATCCCGATGCCCGTATACCAGCCCTTCAAATTCTCGTTATTGCCCTTTTCGAAGGCAGAGATGCGATTTGAGAACAGACTGAGCCCGAAACCATATCCTTCACGTAAATGGACAACTCTGTCCATACCAGCAAACACTTGGTTTTTCAGCAATTCTCCTCGAGGCTGGATCGAAGCATCGTTCATCATTTTTTTGACTAGCGACAGCTCGTAAATCGGCAATCCCTCGTAATAATTGGCATATGTCGTATCCGATTTAATCCATTCTTTGGCCATTCGCTTAATCGATAAAGCTACGTCCGCAGGTGCTCCCTCGGCTAAACGAAGCAAGGTAACAATCGTGCCTCTGGCGCTTCCCGAGCTTTGTCTAGAAATCCCTCTTCCGTTCACCATATCCATAAAGAGTCCTTTATAAATAACCGGTTCAAACGTATCCGATACCCAATCGTAAACATGATTCACATTAGGATCCGTCACCGGCCATGGTGAACCATTCAACAAGAATGTCATATCAGCCGCACGGTTGAGCCACACTGCACCATACCCCGCTGTGTACGCGATGTTGGTGTGTTGAACAAGCGAACCATCCTTATAAACACCGTCTCCTTGATCCGTGTAAACGAATTCCGGCCCGATGGAATCAAGTCCTTGCGTGATCTTCGCACTGTTGCTTCCGATCACACCACGCATCGTAACGACCAATGCTTTATCGAGCAAATTAGCTCCGGTTTCCGTCACATTGTTGAGCGTTCTCTTCTTCGGATCCGGAACGAAACGATCGACAGCTTTGATATACTTGCTTATTTGCGCAGGTATCAAATGATCGAACATCAACACAAGGGTGTCGTTCAGAATTTGCGGCGCTCCGATTTCCCAATCCCACCAATTGCCGTACTCATTTTTGGTTTCATTGTAACGGTTCGCATACATCCAGTCCAAAGCACTGATGATGTCATCCCGCAGCGCCGTATTCTGATACAGGCTTGAGCCTTGAAGAGAATAAGCGAGCGCCATGGCTTTCAGCCTGCCGAAAGCACTAGATATTTGAGCCGAATCCGTTGCGCTGGACAGATCGTTCCACAAATAAGAACGGCCCGCAGCTTTATTGAGTGTATCCCAATGTCCTGTCGCATTACCATTCGTGACGCTTGCAGCTAGTGAAGTAAGGTTAGCAGCAATATCCGGATCAGCCGAATTGTACTGGGTGCCGCCCGTCAATTTGCCATACCATTTCAGACGTAGCTCGCTGTAAGATTGAATCGTTTCAGCAGATTCTACGTTAACTAGACATTGAGCTTTTATTGTTCCATCTGGTGTTGAGACCATAATCGTAGCTGAGCCTACCCCTTCTCCGGTTACTTTTCCATTACTGTCCACTGTCGCTACACTCGGATCACTGGAACTCCAGACAACGGTTTTGTCCGCTGCGTTCGCCGGTGTGAACGTCGGTGTAATCGTTACCGAAGCCTCTTTGGCCATGGAAAAGGCCGTTTGATCTAAAGCAATTCCTGTAATCCCGTCATATTCCTCCAAACTGATATCGTCAAACCATACTTTCCCTTTTCCCGTTTCAAGGAAAGGTTCAATAACCAACTTCGTGACGCCCGCTGGTATCGTCATAAATACTTGCTGCAAAGTCCAATCCTTCGTACCTAACAACTTGGCAGATGCAGGACCATCTCCAACTTTACTCGTGTTATAGTATTGCGTTCTGAAGTAAGCCCCTACACCCGTTACGTTGTCGGTTTTTACCCACACTTTAAGTCTGTAAGATTTGCCGGCCGTTACCGTCGTGACGCTTTGGTTCACAGATACTCGGCTTGTTGCGAAGGCATCGAACAAAATGGACTTGCTTCCTTCATGATACGTGTTTGAATCCAGCATAACATTCACCGTTTTATTCGGAGCTTTCCCGCTCCCGGTTGGAATCCATAACCCCCAGCCAACAGGGACAGGACTTGTGACACCGCTCCAGGCGGCATCCGTTGTTGTGGTTGTCTGCTCGAAGCTTCCATTCGTCATCTGATTCACCGCTGCAGCCTCTGCCTTAAGGATAGCGTTTTCATAAAAGGGAATGTACGATCCAACCAGGCTAAAAATTAAACTGACAGCTAACAGCATACTTACTTTCTTCATTAACTTCACCTCGCTAGAAATTAATATAAAAACAATTAAAATGTAAGACATATCAAGGGATTTGTATATCGACGATATTTGAACTATCTCGTTTTTTTATGAAAGTAGAGAACAAAACCCGACGACGCCAATAAAGAGGTCATAGTCGGGTCTGCGATGCTGCGATTATTTCTTGTTCTTCTCCTTAAAGAAGTCACTCGTTTCTTTGACGTGCTGCTGGAAGCTTGGATCGTCTTTGTACGTTTTTACGAATTTATCCCAATCTTCTATGGAATTCTTGCCGATAATCACGTTCGTGAGCATGTCGTTAAGCTTCTTGTTCCAGTCCGCACCTTTTTCTTTAAATGGAGCTGAATTCATCAAACCATACGTTGGATCCGGGATGGAGCTGATCGAGTCAATCAACTTTTTATTTGCCTCAAATACGTCGCTCGGAATGCCCGATACTTTCGCTCTCAGGTATTTATCAAAAGTACCCGTCACCCATTGGCCGGTCGTATCGCCCGAATATCCTTTTTTCTTGCCTTCTTCCGTTTGCTCGACAAAACCGTCAGGCTTTAATTTGTAATCAACGTCTTGAATACCGTACACTGCCAGGTTGTAACCTTCTAAAGAAGCCGTGTAATCGTAAACTTCAAGAATTTTTTTCAGCTTCGCCTCGTCTACGGATTTCTTATTGATCAGAAATTGACCGTAAAAACCGCTCGCTTGCTCGTAATAGGCTTTGCCGTCCGCCGCTTTCGGAAGCTCAAAAGCAACCAGATTTGCCTTAGGATTCGTTTTTTGCAGTTCAACATTGTATTTGTAGGCATCAACAACGTTAGCGATGGCAAGACCAGCCTTCCCTTGCACGAGCATGTCTTTGATTTGCGCGGTCTTGAGCACAGGGAAGTCTGGCAAGATACCGCCTGATTTGTAAACTTTGTTCCAATTGATTAGTGCCTCTTTCGCTTGCGGCGTCCACCAATATGGCGTCAGGCCGCCATTTTCTTCCTTCCACTTTGTTCCTGTACCGAATAGCGACAACAAATAACTAGACGGTCCAGGAGATCCAGGAAATACAGCGCCGTACGTGTCGGCAGTGCCATTGCCGTCCGGATCTTTCTTCGCGAATGCTTCAAGCACGTTGTAAAGCTCATCCATTGTTTTCGGCGGCTGCAAGCCGAGCTTATCTAGCCAATCTTTGCGGATGAGCAGCGATTCATGACCGTCCAGCGGTCTAACGCGAGGCAGCGAGTAGAGCTTTCCTTTGAGCGATGCGTTCTTGTAAACATTCTCCGGATATTTCGCCAAGTTCGGGTAATTTTTAACATAATCCGTTAATTCCCAAAAAGCGCCTTGATCGATCGCATTCAAGAATGCAGGCGTTGAATTGAAGTCCTCGATGAAGAGCACATCCGGCAAATCTCTGGAGGCGAGCAGTGCATTTAATTTTTCCGATATTTGAGCGGATGGAATCCAACTCAGCTTCAGGTTGACATTTAATTTCTCATTCAGCTTTTTAACCGCTTCCAGTTCGCCCGTTGGAGCTGCGGCGAAGGCCAGCGTCGTAATTGAAATATCCGTCGGTTTTGCAGGCTTGCTGCTTGCTGTGCTGCCTGCCTTTTGACCTTCATTTGATGCGCTGCCGCAAGCCGCCAAGGATGCAGTAAGAGCAGCCGCTGTCATAACAACAGCCAATTTTTTAACCATTGGTTTCATGTGAGGACCTCCCAGGAAAAATATCTTTATACTTACCTCTTCTGCTGTGCGTTTAAGCCAGCATCACCCCTTTCAGAGCTATAAACCTTTATCCTTTCACGGAGCCGACCATCATGCCTTTGACAAAATATTTTTGCAGAAACGGATAGACAATGACGATCGGAAGCGAAGAAATAACGACTGCGGCCATTTTGATCACCTGCGGAGGCACCGTCTGCTCACTCTCCAGCATTGCAGCAATGGACGGGTCCGCCATTTGCGAAGCAGAAACCAGCATCATTTGCAGCAGAACCTGCAGCGGTCTGAGCGTGTCTGTGTTAATGTAGAGAACTCCACTGAAGTACGTATTCCAGTAAGCTACCGCATAAAACAAGCCGAATGCCGCAAGCGCTGAAACGGATACAGGCAGCATGATGCGGATAAAGACGCCAATATCCGAGCAACCGTCGATTTTGGCCGCTTCCTCCAATTCATCCGGTATTTCCTGATAAAAGTTTTTCATTAGAAAGACATACCACGCGCTAGTCAATGCGGGCAGTATGAGCGCCCAAACCGTATCCATCAAGCCAAGACTATCCACTAGTAAATAGTTTGGAATCATACCCGGATTAAAAAGCATGGTCAGCAAAATCGCGACCAAGAAAAATTTCTTTCCTTTCAACCTTTTACGCGATAGGACATAAGCGAGTGCGCTCGTAACGATTAGGCTCAAGACAGTACCGAAGACCGCCAAAAATCCACTGACTCCCATAGCTTTCACGAACGCGTTTGTAGAAAAAATAAATTCGTAAGCCGAGAGACTCCATGTTTGTGGAATTAATACGATTGACTTGCTCATATACTCTGTCGGGTCGGTAAAAGATACAAGTATGACATACAGAAATGGGAGCAAAGTCACAAGCGCAAATATCGTTAGCACAGCGTAGTTGATCGCAGTAAAGAATTTCACGCCAAAGCTTCTATTCATGTTAGTAGAGTCCCTCCTCTCCGAATTTTTTGGCTAAACGGTTGGACATTACAACAAGGATTAGTCCTACCACCGATTTGAAAAGTCCGGCAACCGTTGCATAACCGAATCTTCCTTGCTGAATACCGACGCGATAGGCATATGTATCAAAAACATCGGCGAGATGCGCGACTGGTCCACTCATCATCAAGTAAATTTGTTCAAAGCCTACGTCCATAACTTGGCCCAAGCGCAGGATAAGCAGAACGATAATCGTGCTTTTAATACCGGGAAGCGTCACATTCCTCGCTTGCTGCCAGCGACTAGCGCCGTCGATTTGCGCAGCTTCATATAGCTCTGAGTTAATGCCAGCAAGGGCGGCAAGGAAAATAATTGTCCCCCAACCCGCTTCTTTCCAGATGCTTTGAGCTGTCAGCATACCCCAGAACAAGTTCGGTTCCGTCATGAACTCGATCTTTTGTCCCCCGGACTCGGCGATCAGTTGGTTAATGACTCCGCTGCCTTGACCGAAAATCAGAAAGCAAATCCCAACTATAATGACCCAGGAAAGAAAGTGCGGCAAGTAAATGACCGTTTGCACAATTTTTTTAAAAGCAAGCTTACGCACTTCATTCAGCAGCAGCGCCACTACGATCGGAATTGGGAAGAAAAAAAAGATGTTCAACAGGCTGATCGCCATCGTATTTCGGAACAATTGCATAAAATCGGGATTGGTGAAAAACTCGTTGAAGTATTTCAGGCCCACCCACTCGCTGTCCCAAAAACCTAAATAAGGAGAATAGTTTTGAAAGGCAAGCAGAAGTCCCCACAATGGGAAATATTTAAATAGCAGGAAAAATAATAATCCAGGCGCTGCCATTGCATATAGATATTTGTCACGTTTTATCGCGACGGCCCAATCCTGCACCCACGAGCCTTTTACTCGAATTGCTTTCTCCACTCCAGCTGGTGCCGCTGCCTGGAGCGGTTCCAATCGACTTTGCGACAACTTCTTCACCTCTCGTTCATGTCATTAGCATCTCGCTGCTTTGCATGAACAGATCGTACAATGATCACAGCTTTCCGTACAATGACCAATTCTTGTAGTCTAAACCGTCTGAGGCAAAAAAAGAGAAACCCCGCAGTAATGGGGTTCCTCCGAAGTTTTATACGCTTTTCTTGCTTTAGAACAAGCCTGCGGAACAAAATATGTGCATGCTAATTATCATTATCGGCTCCCCGGTATTGACCCGGCGTAACGCCGATGTGCTTTTTGAATACGCGAATAAAGTTTTTCGTCTGGTAGCCGACTCTTTCGGCAATGTCGGAAACCGACAAATCCGTCGTTCGCAGCAGCTCGATGGACTGTTCAATCCTGATCTTCGTCAAATATTCGATAAATGAAACATCCATCGTCTTTTTAAACAGTTTGCTTAAATAGTGGGAACTCAAACCGCAAATTTGCGCGCATTGGTCAAGCGATAGATCAAAGTGGTAGTTGTCCTCAATGTAGCGAACGACCTTTTGGATTAATTGTTCATGTTCTTGGTGCTGCTTGCCATGAACATAAGCAACAATCGGATCGACCATTTGCAGCTTGAACCATTCGTTCAATTCACGAATTGTGCTTATTTTGTGGATTTGTCCGTAAGGATCTTCGGATTCCGCTTCTCCGAACAATTGCGCCGAATCTAGACCCAACAAGTATGCAGTACGAATTGCAGCGGTTAACAGCCGATAATACGACATTTGAATCAGTTCTGGCTTTTGGACGTTGTCACTCATCGACTTGGCGAATTCGGCCAGCATCCGCTCTGCTTCATCCTGATCGCCCAGGTGCAGGGAATGTTCGAAGTGGGTTTCGATCTCGAGTGGATAGCGGTAATGAAGTTCCGATGTGCCGCCACCGCCCGTGTACGTAATCACCTGATTACCGCCAACGATAATACGAGAGCGAACGGACAAAACCGCCTCTTCATAAAGTTCGGGAAGATCTGTAATCCGTTCGCTCTGTCCACTCAAACCGATCGTCACTGGAAGACGTAGATAATCGGACACAAGCATTCGCAGGCGTTCCGCAAACAATTTAACCTCAGTCTGCCCATCATCCGTTTCCTCGGGGTCGCGGAACAACCAAACAGCGACCTGATCATTCAGAAGATTGATGATGATACCCTCCATCTCTTGCGATTGCAGCAGTTCACCAACAATATTTTTCAAGGCAAAGATGATCAAGTCGCTATCATTTTCTTGAAAACGCGAACCGCTTTCCTGCGGCGGGTCGCAAGTGATGACGAAGACACTATTTTCCCGTCCTGAAGGTACGTCGTATCTGCGTAACATGCCCTCTAACTGATCCCCAGAGTAGTGGAGAAACCGCCCCTGCAACAGCTGCAGTGCAAAGATTTCTCGAACTAACGGTAATTGATCGCTCAGCTGCTGCTGCAGTTGATTGGCCGTGCTGCTCAGCTCACCCCATCGTTTGCGTACGAAGCCAACTTCATCCGTTTCCGAGTCGAGTGCTTGTCCGCCTTTCAAATGGGCCACGAGGTTCTCGATCGGTCGATAGACACGCCGTGTGCCCCATAAAGCAATTAATATGCCTAGTACAAGACAAACTGCAATGATCGTCAGCGTAATCATGGCAATGCCTTTCGATTTGGCGTTCAATTCATTGACCGGCACCATGTTAATATACTGCCATTTGTTATAGGAGGAAGTAATTGGCGTCACCATGTAATCCGTATCTTGAAAAGTGAAAGTAAAGCGCTGCTCAGTTCGCTTTTGAGCAATAAGCTCGACTAAGCCTTCTGGAACGCTATTCCCGCCGCTTGACGTCACGAGGTTGCCATTTGCGTTCAAGATGAACATGAGCTCGCCGCTATAACTGATGAATCGGCTCATAATGTTTTGAAAGAGCGTCTCATCGATACGTATAAACAAAAGTCCAGTCGGATTTTTGGCTAAAAGCGGCACCTTAGATATCAGTGTTACGCCGTTCAGATGATAACCGGGTAAATATGGAAGCGGTCCCGTGACCCAACTGATCTGGTCTTCGGATGCAAGTTCCTTCTGCAAAGCCTGGCGTTCTTTGTCTTCAGTAATTCTGCGGCCACCATAGATTGGCGAAATTAAATAACCTTCGTCCGGTACATAAATTGCGACATCGCTTACTTCTTTGTTGCCATTTTGCAACGCAGATAACTCTCGTGAAATGCCAGAATAAAAGCCGGTATAGTTCGTGCTTTTCAGCTCAGTTAAATTCGAGCTAAAAAAAGTGCCCAGCAGCATTTGAATGGCATTGTTTTGAATGCGATCCAAAGTCGAATCGATGCTGGAGGATACGTTATTCAAGATGCGGACATTCGATTGGTTAACTTCTCTTTGCACAACCGAAGCAGAAAACCAATAGCTTCCAAATCCCACGGCTATTACTGGAATGACAGCTACAAATAAAGACAAGGTAACCATATTGCGAAAAATCGTTTTACGCTGAAATAAGCGCTTCCAACTTTCCTTAAACCATCTACGCATAGCGAACACCTCATCAACAGATTCATGAGCATTGTAATCGGTTGATGGAATAAAATCAACCGGAAAGACCCATTTTGATGCGTGGCAAACATCTGCCTCGTCGGTCGAGCATGAAATATCCGGGTGTTAATGCTTGAGAAGTTGCACTTTGGAGACGGTCGATTTATTCATCCAACCTTGCTCTACATGGAGGAGGTGTCTTACGGGGATCATTCGTTATATATGCTCAATTGAGGTTGCTGGATGAATGAATCTATATTCGTGGTTGAATGATGTTGTAGAAAATGCAACAATTCTATAAAGCCCCCTAATTAAGTTGGACACTTTTAGGCTAAGAAAATACAATGAAATTAGCCGGAGGTTGTTCGTATGAGGGTAAAGCATAGCAAGTTTGACGAAC
>NZ_LMRY01000016.1:0-93316 GCF_001427935.1 Paenibacillus sp. Soil724D2 | reverse complement strand
GTATTTCTTCTCCTAATCTTTTTCCCATTCCGGATCATCCCCTTTGTAAATAAGTTTAATTTATTTGAAAGGAGGACTCCAGTTTATTTAGGGGGCCTAGGAGCTTTTACTTTTTTATATAGCTTCTGGTGCATCGGTATTGGTTTTCAAGACGAAATTTGCAACTCCATTGGAATAATTCCAATCAAATGCTCTCTAGGGCTGTGAAAATCGCCATTCCATTGGATTTTTTCCAATGAAATGGCCCATTCCTTGTCTGAAGACGGACTTCTATTGGATCTTCTCCAATCTAATTAGGGGGCTTCTGAGAAATTGCATTTTAGCTATCGTAATTTACTACAATAGCTCAATAATCTAGCACATCCAAATACAAGACTGCTGGTGGTAAGATTTGAGTGGTAAGATTTAACTGGTAAAACTTGAATAATCCCCTGCCAGCTAAGGCCTTTCAGGATATATCCATCCTACGTACATAAAAGTGTAAAAAATCACAACCTGACTTAATTTTTGCCATCCCGAAATTTGGAATTGTTAACTATACTGGTACGTATGCAAGACGGTTCCGAGACAAGAAGGAGGGGCAACATGAAATTTGCTAATGAGAAAGTCAGCGATATCCAAATCGCTTATATTGGTGGAGGCTCGATGTATTGGGCGAAAAATCTGATTGCCGATCTGGCGTTAGATGGTCAATTGTCAGGCACCATTCGTTTGTACGACCTTGATTACGGCAAGGCCAAAAATAATGAAAAGCTGGGTAATTCGGTTTCAGATTATGCGGAGACGAAATCCAAATGGACTTACAAGGCGTATCCAACGCTCCAAGAGGCGCTAAGCGGATGCGATTTTGTGTTTATTTCAATCCTGCCCGGTACATTCCGGGAGATGGAATCTGATGTACATGAACCGGAGAAATACGGCATTTATCAGGCCGTTGGCGATACGACTGGACCCGGGGGCCTTGTCAGAGCTCTGCGCACCATTCCCATGTATGTGGAAATAGCACAAGCGATTGAGCGCTTTTCACCGGATGCTTGGGTGTTTAATTACACGAATCCAATGACACTCTGTACGCGGACGCTTTTTGAAGTATTTCCGAAAATTAAAGCACTTGGCTGCTGCCATGAGATTTTCGGTGTGCAAGGTCTTTTGATTCGTATGCTGCGGGATATGGAAGGGATTGAAGGTGTGCACCGGGATCAAGTGAAAGTGAATGTGCTGGGCATCAATCATTTTACTTGGATCGATCAAGCAACATATCAAAATATGGATCTAATTCCGATGTATCGGAAGTTTGTTGATACATACTTTGAATCCGGATTTGAGCATAACAAAGATGCCTGGGTCACGAACACGTATACGGCTGCCAACCGCGTAAAGTTTGATTTGTTTCGGCGCTATGGCGTTATTGCAGCGGCAGGTGATCGCCACTTGGCGGAATTTATGCCTCCTTGGTATTTGAAAGATCCAGAGACAGTTCGTTCATGGAAGTTCGGCTTAACGACGGTACAAAGCCGTGTCGACAAGCATGCAGCAACGGAACATTTTTACAGTAAGCTGCTACGTTCCGAGGAGAAGCTGCCGCTCAAGGCATCTGGAGAGGAAGAGGTCAGACAGTTAAAAGGTCTAATCGGACTTGAACAATTCGTGACCAATATTAATGTTCCCAACGTTGGACAAATGAAGGGAATTCCTTTGGGAGCGGTAGTAGAAACGAACGCTGTGTTCTCAGCGAATAGTTTGCGTCCGGTCTACGCGGGCGAGCTTCCGATGGAGGTCAATAATCTGGTCTTGCAACATACGATGAACCAGGAGCTTATTTTGAGGGCTGCTCTCCAAAAGGACAAAGACTTAGCTTTCAAGGCGTTTATCAACGATCCGCTTGTGAATATCGATATCCGCGATGCCGAGGTATTGTTCGATCAGATGCTGCAAAATACGAAAGCGTATTTGCCAGAATGGAGCATCTGATGGCAGGTCGGCCATGAGTGCAGGGTTAGAATTATCCTGCGAATCCGTCTCGATTGATCCGCAGGATGATAAAGCCGTTCGCCGGATGATTTTCAAGCTGGCAGGTCCATCTTTGACGGAAATGCTGCTCATGAATATGACCCAAATGGTGATGATGATTCTGGTCGGACACCTTGGGGCTATTGCCGTGGCGGCAGTGGGTTTAACAAGCCAACCTTACTTATTACTGACCGTCCTTTTTGCAGCGCTTAATACAGGTACAACCGTCATCGTCGCACGTTCCACAGGAGCGGGCAAAATGGGGGACGCGAATCTGGCCGCAGGGCAGTCGCTTCTGCTCGGTACCGTCCTGTCTGTCCTAATTGTTGCGATTGGAGTCACCTTTGCGGAGAGCATGCTCCGTATGATGGGAGCCAGCGCTGAGGTCGTTCAATATGGATTGCCATATGCGAAATTAATGTTTTTCTCCATTGGCTTCTCCTCTATCTCGTCTGCTTTATCTGCTATTCTGCGAGGGGCGGGAGACACACGGACTCCAATGAAAATCAATGTGCTGTCAGGATGCGTCAATGTTATCCTCGGATTTGTGCTGATTTACGGTCACCTCGATTTTCCGCAAATTGGCGTTAAGGGGGCGGCCATCGCTACTTTAGTGGTCCAGACCGGGGCTATGATTTGCTTTATAGCCGTCTTGTTCAGCGGCAGATTTGCAGTCCGTATCGGCTGGTCGGATATAAGTCGATTGGATAAGGCCATGATCAGACGCATGTTGAAGATAGGGATACCTAGCAGTCTAGAGCAGCTTATTATGAGATTAGGGATTATGACGTTTGTGAAAATCTGTGCTGGACTCGGGACCGTTGCCGTTGCGGCATCACAAATTGTAACAAGCATTATCGGGATATCGTTTATGCCGGGGGCTGCTTTTGCCATCGCAGCCTCTACGCTAGTTGGGCAAACCCTTGGCGTAAGTAAACCCGACCTCGCCGAACGATATGTGTGGCAAGTCAGAAAGTACGGCATGTTCGTGGCCGGTTTTATGGGAATGCTTTTTATTCTACTCGCTCCCCACATCCTCATGCTATATACGAATGATGAGACGATTATTCGCGAAGGGGCATGGGCGCTTCGGATCGTAGGTTTTATCCAGATATCTCAAATATCGCAGTTTGTTCTTGGAGGAGCGTTAAGAGGAGCAGGAGATACCCGGTACCCCTTATATTCGACATTCATTGGCGTGTGGGGAATAAGGGTTGTACTCAGTTACTTGTTTGTTTACGTCTTTCATTGGGGCATGATCGGTTTATGGAGCGCCGTTGCTTGCGATCAATTTCTCAGATCTAATTTGATTTATTTTAGGTTCAAACGCGGGGCGTGGAAGTATCTAAAGGTTTAATACGCAAAAGGAGACGCGGAATAATGGGGATTGTGTACGATTCGAATTCGCAAACTTTCCATCTTCAAGGGAAATCATCGAGCTATATCATGCAGCTGATCAAATCCAAATATTTGGCTCACGTTCATTGGGGACGCCAAATACGGGGAACCAATCCGGGGAATTTACTCGCTATAAGACGTCGCTGCTCTTTCTCGCCGTCCACGGACCCGAATGATCTAACGCTGTCTTTGGATACGTTGCCGCAGGAATTTCCGGCATACGGAGGCAGTGATTTTCGCGTTCCGGCCTATCAGGTTCAATTGGAAGACGGAACGACGGTCAGCGAACTCATCTATGAGTCCCATCGGATATACGCGGGAAAAGCACCGTTAGAGGGACTGCCGTCCACCTATACGGAGAATGACTGCGAAGCGGAAAGTATCGATATCGTGTTGGTTGATCCAACGATTGGTTTGAAGGCTATACTCACTTATACCGTATTTCTTGATTGTGATGCGATAACCCGGTCTGTTCGGTTCATGAATGTGGGAAATCAGTCAATCAAGCTGCTTCGAGCATTGAGCTTCGGTATTGATATATCCCACTGCGATTTCGATATGCTTCATTTATCAGGCACATGGGCGCGTGAGCGTCATATCGAAAGACGTCCCATTCTAACAGGTGGGTCTGTCATTGAGAGCCGCCGGGGGTCTAGCAGCCATTCGCTCAACCCCTTTATGGCCCTGCTTTCCAAGCAAGCGGATGAAGACCATGGAGAAGCCTATGGATTCAGTCTTGTCTACAGCGGCAGCTTTGTTGCTCAAGCCGAAGTGGATCCTTACGGAACGACCCGTGTAGTGATGGGCATCAACTCATTTGATTTTTCTTGGCTCTTGGAGCCTGGGCAAACCTTCCAAACGCCTGAGGCAGTTCTCGTCTATTCCGCGGAAGGTATCGGCGGGATGTCGCGCACGTATCACAGGCTGTATCGCACACGATTATGCCGTGGACAATTCCGCGATCGTCACCGGCCGATTCTGATCAACAACTGGGAAGCCACCTATTTTAATTTCAACGCGGATAAAATTGAAGAGCTTGCACGAGTCGGCAAGGAGCTCGGTTTAGAGCTTCTAGTGCTGGACGACGGTTGGTTTGGCAAGCGTGACAATGATAAAAGCTCACTCGGAGATTGGTTCGTTGATCGAGGTAAGCTCCCGCAAGGCATGCCGGATTTGGTAAGCCGTGTGAAGCAGCAAGATCTAGAGTTCGGTCTATGGTTTGAGCCTGAAATGGTATCCCCGGACAGCGACCTGTATCGGGCCCATCCTGACTGGTGCCTCCACATACCTGGCCGGCGGAGGACAGAAGCGAGACAGCAGTTGATTCTAGATTATTCGCGTCAAGATGTAAGAGACTACATCGTAACGGTCATCACCGATATTCTTGCGAGCAGTCCAATCACCTATGTGAAGTGGGATATGAACCGCAATATGACGGAAATCGGTTCTGCCCAGCTCCCGCCTGAGCGGCAGCGTGAAACGGCTCACCGTTATATGCTCGGACTGTATGAAGTGATGGAACGGATAACCTCCGCATTCCCGAGCGTGTTGTTCGAAAGCTGTTCCGGTGGGGGCGGAAGGTTCGATCCTGGGATGCTCTACTATATGCCGCAGACGTGGACGAGCGATAATACGGATGCGGTAGAACGGCTGAAAATTCAATATGGAACGAGTATCGTTTACCCAATCAGCACGATGGGCGCTCATGTTTCCGCAGTTCCTAACCATCAAGTGCATCGTACGACGCCGCTCGATATGCGGGGGAGTGTGGCGATGTCGGGTAATTTTGGCTACGAGCTGGATTTGACCGCATTTACGGAAACGGAAAAGGAAGCCGTGAAGAAGCAAGTTTCGCTTTATAAACAATTGCGGCCGCTGATCCAATTCGGCGAATTTTACCGTTTGATCAGCCCTTTTGAACACATTAGCGCTGCTTGGATGTTTGTTTCCGAGGATAAGAAGGAAGCGTTGGTCGCTTTTTTCCAAGCACTGTCGGAGCCGAATGCACCCCTCAGGAAGCTGCGATTGAAGGGTTTAGCGGCAGAGAGCAATTACTTACTTTACGATGCGGAAGATCAAGGCAATGGTGTGGAAATATTTGGCGGGGATGAGCTCATGCATGTGGGTCTAAATTTACCGATCTGGAAAGGCGATTTCCGAAGCCGCCTTTACCGCTTGAAAATGGAGGAATGACAAGATGAAAAAGCTGCGTTTGAGCGATTTGCAGGATAAGAGGAACGGCCACATTTTGCAGGATGTTTTACCAGGTGCTTATTTATCTTCAGGCGGTCTTTCATTCGCGAAACGGGGAGAGCGCAGTCACACGAACGATGGACCGGATGGAAGGGACTACCATGTCCATGGCGATTGTGAAGCTTTCCTTATTTTGCAGGGAAGCGGAACGATGGAAATAAACGGGGAGCATATTCCGGTAACAACCGGGGATATCGTGATTGTTGAACCAGGTGAGGATCATCACCTCAATTCGAGTGAGGATGACCCGATTGTCACCGTGTGGTGCCATGCAGGCCCGAATCGTCATAAGAATCAACAGCAGGAGGACGCAGTATGAACAAAATCATAAACACGGATAGCCATACCTTTACTTTATCGGGTGAGGATCATGGGTTTACTGTCACGCTGTTTACGAAAAAGCTGCAGGAGGGAATCGATCTCATCACGCTGCAATTGGAAGCAGTGGAGGCGCTGACGCCTCCCGTTTTTACACTTCAATGGTCGCATTCCGCCTGTGACATTCAGGGCAGTTGGCATCCAGCCCAGGACCGGAATAAGAGCTTTAAAGCCGACTGGATGCGCACATTACGTTCCAACGCGGCTGCGTCGGCTCCTGTTTACGCCTTATTTAATAGTGTGGGCCGCAATAGGCTTACATTTGCTTATTCGGATGCACTTAACACGGTGCACTATTCGGGAGGCATCAGCGAGGAAACGGCCGATTTCCATTGCCGCATTCGATTGTTTACAGAAACGACGGCGCCTTTCACATCTTATGAGGCGAAGCTGCTCGTAGATACGAGAGATATTCCTTATTATGAAAGCCTTCAGGGCATTCAAGAGTGGTGGAGCGCCATGCCGGAATATCGCCCGGCCTACGTTCCTGCGGCTGCTAAGGAGCCGATGTATTCGACCTGGTACAGTATGCATCAGAATGTAACAGATACACATATCGAAGAGCAGTGCCGAATCGCCAAGAAGTTGGGGATGGAAGCCGTCATCGTGGACGATGGCTGGCAGACGGAAGATAACCGCAGGGGGTATGCGTACTGCGGCGATTGGGAGACTTATAATGGCAAATTTCCCGATATGAAGCGGCATGTTGAAGCGGTTCATGAGCTAGGCATGAAGTTTATTCTCTGGTACTCAGTTCCTTTCATCGGCAAATACAGTAAGGTGTGGGATCGATTCAAAGATAAGATTCTGCGATTTAACGAAAATCATGGGGCAGCCGTGCTCGATCCGAGATACCCTGATGTCCGAGAGTATATCATCAATAAATATGAAGAAGCAGTGAAAGAATGGGGCTTGGACGGCTTCAAGCTTGATTTCATTGATACGTTTTATTCACCTGAACTGCAGCTTCCCTCAACAGCCCCCGGCAAGGACTATGAGTCTATACCAGCAGCCGTTGACCGTTTATTGACGGATTCTATCGGCAGATTGAGAGAATTAAATCCCGATATCATGATCGAATTCCGCCAGATGTATATCGGTCCTGCCATGCGCAAATACGGCAATATGTTCCGGGCAGCGGACTGTCCGAATGACAGCATCCAGAACCGAGTGCGTACGTTGGACATTAGGCTGATTTGTGGAGATACGGCTGCTCATGCGGAT
The DNA here is from genome assembly GCF_001427935.1 of Paenibacillus sp. Soil724D2. Taxonomy (NCBI): domain Bacteria; kingdom Bacillati; phylum Bacillota; class Bacilli; order Caryophanales; family Paenibacillaceae; genus Paenibacillus; species Paenibacillus sp. Soil724D2. The sequence continues at coordinate 86,053 of NZ_LMRY01000016.1, read as the reverse complement.
ATGATCATGTGGCATCCTGAGGAACCCGTTGAAAGCGCCGCCTTGCAGCTAATTAATTGCCTCTTCTCGGTGCCTCAAGTATCCGTCCTCTTGGATAAGCTTCCTTCCAATCACTTGAAAATGCTTGAATACTGGCTTTCCTTCTGGAAGAAGAACCGTGATCTGCTGTTAGAAGGTCGTATTGAGCCTATGAACCCAGAGCTGTTGTATCCGCTAGTCCGTGCTTTTAAAGACAATAGAGGGTTTATTGTTGCCTACCATGACAGAATTGTGCCTATGGATGCGTCAGAACTGGTGTCCGAGTGGACTGTGGTGAACGGTAGAAGAGAGGATGGACTTTATCTAGAGGTTACTGGTGAGGTTGGAGCAGCGAAAGTGATCATTAAGAATTGCTGTGGTGACATTGTAGAGGAGTTGTCTGCCATACTGACTACAGGCATTCATAAGCTTGCGGTTCCGGCCTCGGGTCTCGCAACCATCTCTATTCAATAGAACTTATGGCAAGCACAAAAGGAGGATCATCGATGAACTATTTAGCTAATGAAGGTAGATATGCAGAAATGCCATACAATCGAAGCGGAAAGAGCGGCCTTAAGCTGCCTCCGATCTCATTTGGATTATGGCATAATTTTGGAAGCGTTGATGTATTCGAGAATAGTAGGGCCTTAGCGCGCCACGCGTTTGACTTGGGGATTACGCATTTTGATCTTGCGAATAACTATGGTCCATCGGCAGGCTCTGCGGAGGAAACGTTCGGACAAATTGTGAAGAAAGATCTTCACCCATACCGTGATGAGCTGATTATTGCCACCAAAGCAGGCTATCGCATGTGGGACGGTCCGTACGGGGAGCGGGGCTCCCGTAAAAGCATGCTAGCTAGCCTTGACCAGAGCTTGAAGCGACTTGGGATGGACTATGTCGATATTTATTATTCGCACCGTTTTGACGCTGAAACACCTCTGGAAGAAACAATGAGCGCCTTGGATCAGGCTGTGCGGCAAGGAAAAGCGCTATATGTAGGTGTGTCCAATTATAATGCGGAGCAAACGGAGCAAGCAGCAGCTATTTTGAAAGGTCTCGGTACTCCGTTCATCATCCATCAAGTGCACTATTCGATGTTCGAAAGAAGGTTGGAGCAGGGCTTGCAAGACATATTAGCAAGAGAAGGCGTGGGGTCAATCGCTTATAGCCCTCTAGCCAGGGGGTTACTGACGGATCGTTACTTGGAAAACATTCCGGCGGATTCCCGTGCGGCAGGTGGCAGTGTGTTTCTAAGACCTAAGGATATTACTGAGGAGAAGATTGCTAAGTCTCGTCTTTTGAATGTATTAGCTCAGGAGCGTGGACAAAGCCTTGCCCAGATGGCTTTAGCTTGGGTTCTTCGCAAGGGATATGTTACTTCAGCATTAATTGGGGCAAGTAAAGTGAGTCAGCTTGACGATAATGTGGCAGCTCTGAAGCAGCCTACTTTCACTCAAGAAGAATTGGATCTTATTGATCAAATTCTTGGGGGTTGAAGTTTTCGACCAGATCTTATTGACGGAGGAAGATAGTTCTAGCCTTGCTCTTTGCAGGATTTGCATTAGTGGGAACCGAAGTATACGGAGCTATGGAAAAGTCTCACTATCAAAGACAAAAGAAGGTTGTGTTATGCTAATCCGATTGAATAAAGTACTCGAAAAAGCGATGCCTTTTGTAACGCCATCTGCTGTTATTGTTGGGTTAATTTGCTCAGCTTGGCTGCATCATCTTAGCTTTCTAGTACCGTGGATATTTGCTGCAATGACGTTTGCCGGAAGTATTGGATCTAATTTTAAGGATTTACATAGAGTGATGATGCATCCGTTTCCGATAATAGCCAACTTTATCATTTTGCATCTTGCGATGCCGTTACTGGGATGGGGGGCCGGCTCGATCTTTTTCCCGGGTGATGATTTGACACAGACTGGATTTGTGCTCCTGTTCGTTATTCCTACCGGGGTTGTCAGCCTGGTGTGGGTTACCATATACGGGGGAAATATAGCGCTCACTTTGGCGCTCATCTTACTGGATACGCTGCTTTCTCCATTGATTGTGCCGCTTAGTCTCTCTCTCATTGTTGGAGCTAAGGTGCATATGGACCCATGGGATATAATGAGTGGGTTATTCTTAATGGTTGTGATCCCTTCATTGCTTGGCATGCTGCTTAATCAATGGACGAAAGGCAGAATTAAAACAACCTGGGGGCCGCGGTTGGCGCCCTTTTCAAAAATAGGACTTTTTGTGGTTGTTGCGATTAATTCTTCGGTCATTGCTCCTTATCTGAAAGACATGAATGGTCAGTTGGTAAAAATCATTGCTGTTTCTTTCGCATGTGCAACCATCGGTTATTTGGCAGGATGGCTTGTGTCCCGGATGATGAGGTGGGACCGCGAAGTTACAATTGCTCTCACCTTCAATTCGGGGATGCGAAACTTGAGTGCGGGTGCCGTGCTCGCTATCAGCTTTTTTCCGCCGCCTGTTGCGCTTCCGGTTGTCGCAGGTATGCTTTTTCAACAAATCCTAGCGGCTTTATACGGGCAGCGTCTGGCTAAGAGGTATGGCTTGAACGGTCATACAGCCAAGGCAGCCTAAAGAGAACGAGGCTTCACTTGGAAAGAATGAAGTTGAATTGGAAAAATAAGCAAAAACGAAAAGCAAAAGGAGCTCAGCCAGTTGAACTTGGCTAAGCTTTTTTTGCATTTCAAACAACCATGGAGGTTGCTTGATAATGCGTATCAAATGATGAATGGATTTAGGAAGTGCATTAAAATATAGGCATTTAGATCAGTAACAAGAGCGGAACTAAGTTCATATGTTGTCATGGGAGTACTCGAATAAATTGGCGGATCTCAAAGGGAAGTTGTTTCCTGATTATCCGCTGCCGGCACAACTATCTATCAAACGGAGGTTGGAAAAATGAATGATTTTCAAAATGATCTAAAGAATTTGAATGTTTCCGAGTTCAAGGCGAGTGAGGCGACAGCTTGGAACGCTCAAAACCAGCAAGATGCTCGATTATGCTTCGTTTGTTTCGTTTGCACCAATTGCGCCACTTGCACCAATTGTTTCAATTGCTTCAACTGTTTCAATTGTCATCAATGCCACAACTGTCATAACTGTCATAACTGCCATAATTGCCACAACTGTCATAACTGTCATCGTTGAGGACATTGAGGCGGTTTTGCCCGTTGTTTCTAGCCTCCAGACGGAAACAGTGGATACCTAATGAGTAGAGTTAAGCCCCTGCGGCCAGCGGCAACCCAGGGGTTTTTTTTCATGTCTACTTAAGGAACGCTTCACTACATTGGCTGCATGGGCTTTCTTGAAAGAATAAGACATGAGGGACAAATAGCTGTACATAGAATTATTTGTGAAGAGTTGAGGCATATCGGGAACAACTTACAGAGGAGGAATAGAATGATAAATTTGAACCCTTCGATGCGACTGAAGGTGAAAAGGGATACGTTTTTTCTCCCTAATCCAAATGGTAGTGTGTATTTTCGAAACAATGTAAGTTCGTTCCGTATGGAAGGAGAATTAATCGATCAGTGGATTGAAAAACTGCTACCGATATTCAACGGAGAACATAGGTTGGAGGATTTGACAGACGGATTGCCGGACCAACACCGGAATCAGGTTTATAGAATTGCAGAAATGTTGTATCGTAATGGCTTTGTTCGGGATGTGAGCCAAGACGCTCCACATCAATTGCCGCAAGAGGTTCTCAAAAAGTATGCTTCTCAAATTGAATTTTTGGACAATTTCGGTAATTCGGGTGCGTACCGGTTTCAGTCCTATCGTCAGTCCAAAGTTTTGACGGTGGGCTCTGGCCCATTTTTGCTCTCAGTCATTTCTGCGCTGCTTGCATCCGGATTGCCCAAGTTTCACGTACTAATTTCGGGCTCAGAGCCGACTGATCGGGAGCGGTTGCTAGAACTGGCGGCACATGCCCGTAAAACGGACCCGGAAGTGGCAATAGAGGAGGTTACCCTGCAGAAGGAAGGGGTTAGTAGTTGGCGGGAGGCTGTGAGGTCGTTTGATTCGATTTTGTTTGTGTCACAGGAGGGTGGTATCGAGGAACTACGGGTTCTTCATACGGTTTGCAGAGAGGAGAAGAAGACGTTTCTTCCCGCAGTGTGTCTACAGCAGGTGGGACTGGCGGGTCCGCTAGTGCATCCGGACTTTGAGGGATGCTGGGAGTCAGCGTGTCGCAGAATACACGAATCCGCGATTCGTAAAGACCCTCAGCTGCACACCTTTTCTTCCACAGCGGGAGCGATGTTAGCGAATGTGATCGTGTTTGAATTGTTAAAAAAGATTACGAGAGCGAACGATTTGGAGCTTAGTAATCAGTTCTTCCTGCTTAATCTGGAGACTTTGGAAGGAAGATGGCATTCGTTCATGCCCCATCCGCTTGTGACCGGACGCATTGCAGCTGAATGGATTCACGATTTCGAACTGCAGCTCGAACGGAGATCAAGCAAAAGTGAAAATGGATTGCTTCCTTACTTCAGCAGGTTGACATCGGCGGAGTCAGGGATATTCCATATTTGGGAAGAGGGGGATTTAAAGCAGCTGCCGCTCTCTCAGTGTCGCGTACAGGCAGTCGATCCGCTATCGGAAGGGGCGGCTGGGCTACTGCCCGACATTGTTTGTGCCGATCTGACGCATGAAGGAGCTAGGCGGGAAGCGGGGCTAGCCGGGATTGAAGCGTATGTGTCGCGAATGGTCGGCCTGCTCGTTTCTACACTTCCATCCCAACAGGAATCAGAAGGCAGCAGGTTTGAACCGCAGGAATTTATCGGCGTCGGAGCGGGAGAAACGGTTGCGGAAGGCATTGGCCGAGGGTTGCAAATGTGTTTGGCCGAGATACTGAGCAAGCAATTGTCGTGTCAGTTGCCTTCTGTCTTTCGAGTAAAGTTGTCTGATATAGAAGATAAGCACTGCCAGTTTTATTTGCAAGCTTTGACCACGATGAAGGGGGTACCGATAATTGGCTTGGGAGAGGAAGTGTCCGGATTCCCTGTGGTATGGGTCGGTACGAGTGATCACTGGTATGGCGGTGTAGGCTTGAATGTAACCCTGGCGTTGCGGGATGCTTTGCAACAGGCTCTGTTGGAGGCACAAAACCAACCGGCTCGCCTCACATCGCAAGTATTGGAGGTTTCGTCCGTGCGTCTGGCAGAACAGTTGCCACTAAGCCTTGTGATCTCCTCATGTGGAGCGAATGCAAAATCGGAGGTTCTTCAGTCTGCCTTGCAGGTCTTGGAACGGAACCGTAAGCGGATCTTGGTCATCGATCTGGCATCAGAATCGTTTATGAAAGAGGAAATGGCTGGAGTGTTAGGCGTGTTGCTGCGAGAGGAGGGTTCCCGGTGAGCGATATCGTTATGATTGTTGGAAATGGGGTGTTGGCAGACTGCGTGTACGAAGAACTGTCAGCCCATTTCGAGGTCGTACGTCAAATCGATTTCGAGGCAGGCGTACCGGAAGCGGTCGATTTGGCTCTGGTACTGCACGATGCTTGGCATCCTCATGTTCATCAAAAGGCGGAAGAGCTGCTGCAGCCAGCCGGCATCCCTTGGTTGCGCGGCTTCGTTTCATTTGGCGAGGGCGTGATCGGGCCTCTGGTAAGTCCGGGTACAAGCGGGTGTTCCCAGTGTGCAGACACGCGGCGTCTCATGGCGGGACGCGAGCGAAGGGAGATGCGGGATCTACAGATGAGGCTGGTAGCGCACGAGGGCATATCGAGTGACGCATGGGCGTCGCGTACAGGACTTTTGCAGATGGCTCACCTGCTGGTGGTGGAGGCACGGAGGAGGTTACAAGGCAATCCGGTTTACACGGCAGGGAAGGTGTTTTTGATCAACCTAAAAACGCTGGAGAGCACCCTTCACTTCTTTCTCCCAGACCCGCTGTGTCCTGTTTGTAGTCGTTTGCCTGATGACTCATCAACAGCAGCCCAAATTTCGTTGCAACCAAGTCCGAAGATTAGCTCAGAAAGTTACCGCTCCCGCTCGATGGATGATCTGAATAAAGTTCTAACCAAAGACTATCTGGATTACCGGACTGGCTTTTTGAATGGGAAAATGATGGACCTTGCGTCGCCATTTGCCGATGTGAGTGTGAATCTGCCGTTGTTCACAGAGGACGTGGGGACGGCAGGGAGGACTCATTCCTATGCAGTGAGCGAGCCCACCGCTATTTTGGAGGGGTTAGAACGGTACTGCGGTCTGGCACCACGAGGTAAACGGACGGTAGTCCATGGCAGCTTCCGCCAGTTGGAAGATCAAGCGCTCGACCCCGTCAAGGTAGGGATGCACACGAAGGAACAGTATGCTCAGCCGGGGTTTCCGTTCACAACGTTCGATCCTAACCAGCCAATCCATTGGGTATGGGGCTATTCGTTTTTGCAAGAGCGACCGATTCTGGTTCCAGAGCAGCTCTCTTATTACAGCATGGGCTGCAGGCATGGTTTCGTGTCCGAGTCTTCCAACGGCTGCGCGTTAGGAGGAAGTTTGGAGGAAGCGATTTTTTACGGCATATTGGAAGTGGTGGAGCGAGATTCTTTTCTGATGACTTGGTATGCGCAGCTGTCTCTCCCGCGCCTTGACCCTTATTCGGCTAACGACCAAGAATTGCGGTTGATGATCGATCGTTTACGAGCCGTGGCGGGGTTTGATGTGTATTTCTTTAACTCTACGATGGAGCACGGGATTCCAAGCGTTTGGGGGGTAGCGAAAAACAGGAAACAAACAGGAGTGAATCTCATCTGTGCGGCCGGAGCTCATCCTGATCCTGTACGGGCGGTGAAAGGCGCGGTTCACGAGTTGGCCAGCATGGTACTGAATCTGGATAAGAAATTTGAGGCGAACCGGGAGGAGTATGTTCGGATGTTTCACGATTCCTCCCTCGTGCAGCAGATGGAGGATCATTCACTTCTGTACGGTTTGCCGAAAGCGCAGGAGCGCCTGCAATTTCTGCTGGATGAGAATCGCCCTATGCGAAAGTTTGAGGAGGAATTTAAGCGGAAAGTAAGGCATGCTGATTTAACGGACGATCTGAAGGACATTCTTCAGGCATTCCGCCGATTGAGTCTCGATGTGATCGTGGTGAATCTGACAGCGCCGGAAATCAATCGAAATGGACTTCATTGCGTGAAAGTGCTGATCCCAGGGATGCTGCCGATGACATTCGGTCATCAATTTACCCGCGTGGTAGGGTTAGAGCGTGTATTGAGGGTACCGATGGAACTTGGATATGCGAAGCAGCCGCTGAGGCTAGAACATCTCAATCCATATCCGCATCCGTTTCCATAGGGTGTTAAGCCACGCATATCAGACCGCCAACCGTCGACGAATGATGCCTTCGTACCAACTATTTTAAGCTGTGGTATCAAATATAGAAACGTGGCGTGGTTGACAACCTTGTTCATATCAGGAGGGAGAAGGATGAGTCTGAAGGCTTTTCTGCACAATCTGCATTATGACATTGACAAGACCAAACCGCCGGATTTGGTGGTGGATTGGGAGGATCGACCGCTTCCATATAAGCTCTACCGCGGTTTGCCTGTTGTTCCGCTATCTCCGGAAGTACCGCTGACGCTTGAAGGCAGCGAAGCGCCAGTGAAACCCGACCTCCGTCGAATGGGCCATTTTCTCTGGTACATATTCGGGCTCACGCAATTGTCCCAGTCAGTCCCTGCCTCGAATTCCATGGTACAAAACATGGGTCTGCTGAAGTTGTACCGGCGGTTTGCTCCCTCAGGGGGAGCCTTATATCCGAATGAATTATACGTGTATCTGAAGCTAGAGGATTTGCGGGCAGGGGTATATCATTATGATGTGGCGCACCACCGTTTGGTGTTGCTGCGCGAAGGCAATTTCGATTCATATTTATCCCGGGCTCTTGGCAAACGATGTGACATGTCAGGCTGCTTTGGTGCTGTTTTTGTGTCGACCCTGTTTTGGAAAAACTTCTTTAAATACAATAACTTTTCCTACCGCCTGCAAGGACTGGATGCAGGTGCGCTGATCGGGCAGCTCTTGGAAGTGGCCAAACGGTTTGGCTTTGCGTCAGGGGTGTATTTCCAGTTTCTTGACCGGGCCGTGAATGATCTTCTCGGAGTGTCTGAACAAGAGGAAAGCGTGTATGCGGTGATTCCACTGTCGGTGGAGCCTGCGATCCCATGGTTTGCCAATAGGGATGAGGGAGAGGAGGGGGTCTCTGCCACCGAATTGTGCCGGGAGTTGAGGTCGGTTGAGCATGATCACTACGTCCGGTCCCGGAGGGTCAAGGAGTTTCCGATGCTTATCAAGATGAATGAAGCATCCCGATTGGAATCGCTTAGGCCGTTAGGGCGAATTGGGGAAGGTAAGATCGTTCACTGCGAGGATCAAGCGGTTGCTCTGCCCCGTGTGAAGCGGCTCTTGTATGATCTGGCATCAGTAAGTCGTCAACGGTTTTCACCGGACGGTGATTTTGTAATGGGCAAGATAAGCCAAGAACAGTTGGCCTTGCTGCTGCAGGAGGCAACATCTTCCTTCAGGTATCGGAATGATTTGGATGGAGCACATGAGAACCCTGTTTCACGCGTCTCACTATACGTCTGTTTGTATAACATTGAGGGCATCCCGAACGGCGCTTACTATTATGACAGTGCTGCTCATACGTTATGCCGGGTACGTCATGGAGATCATCGGCTCAGGCTGCAGCAGGGAATGCCTTCCGACAACGTGAACTTGTTTCAAGTTCCGTTATGCTTTCATGTGGCAGGGGACAAGGAGCATCTCTTAACTGCCCTGGGGTATAGGGGGTACCGCATCCAACAGATGGAAGCAGGGATGCTCGTTCAGCGTTTACTGTTGGCGGCATCCGCTATCGGGATAGGGGGACATCCGCTTCTAGGATTTGATGCGAGCTTGTGTGATGAGATCTACAAGATGGCTTCGCGAGGAATTACCAGCCTGATCCAAATCCCGGTTGGACCATATCGTCATTGCCCGCGATTGGTAGGAGGTTTGCACGGCTAGAAGAGGCGTATGTGAAAGCTCTTGTGTCGTATAAATAAGTAAGAGCACTGACTAATAGGTCGGTGCTCCTTCTTATTTATGGAGAAAAACGGACTATGCAATCTAATGTGGAGATTTGTTTTTACTGAATCATTGTAAAAGAAAAATGTTGATCAAGCGCAAAGTTGATTGCACCGAGTGCTCCGCCGATTTCAGGCAATACGGCGGTATCTACCGCTATTCCGGCAGATAGAGCCATCATGGACCGCTGCTTCATAACTTTGGTGGCGGTTTGTACATAGGTGCTGCACATACTGGGGATGGATCCTCCAAGAATGATTGCCTCGGGATTCAGTAAATTGACCAGATTAGCCAGAGCAATGCCGAGATAAGTGGCGGCATGATTAACGACGCGTATCGCCAATTCATCGCCCTGATCTGCGGCCAAGCAAACGTCCCTTGCCTGGAGAAGTTGGAGGTCGTTTCCTTGTACTACATCTGTAAGCAAACTTTCCTCTTGACCGGAGCGAAGCTGTCTGCGGGCTTCCTGTTCGATAGCTGAAGCCGTAGCGTATAGGTGCAAACATCCGTTATTTCCACAAGGACATACAGGTCCATCTGGTTCAACTGTAATATGCCCGAGCTCACCTGCCCCGCCGAATGAACCGGACACCAACTGCCGATCATTAAAGATTCCGGCAGCTATGCCGGAGCCGACCCCGACATAAATCATATGCTTGTAGCTGCTTCCTGAACCGAATCGGCATTCGGCAAGCCCGCGGGCGCGGTGCCTGTTTATGGCCACGGTGGGCCAACCAAGCTTTTTACTTACTATTTCCTCGATGTTCACGTTAGACCAGCCCAAATCGGATGCGCTCCTAATAATACCTCGTCTCGTATCGACAAGACCTGGCACTCCCAGACCGAACATTTTGATGACCTCTATGTCCAATTCCTTCACAAACTTTGAGGTTTGATCAGTCAATTCCTGGATGGCTGTCTCGGGCTGGGATGAGCTGACGGGTATTTTTGTCATATGTAGGACATTGCCAAGTAAGTCAAACACGCCTAGCGTCCATACTTGATTGTCTAAATCGGCACCCATAATGCCATGGGATCCTGGCACAAGCTCTAGAGAAATAGCTGGACGCCCACCCGTGGATGGGGCTTTTTCCGTTTCTTTGACAAGATTCCAATCCATTAGCTCAGAAATTGTTGAAGAGATGGTAGCCCTGCTCAGTTCCGTAACTTTGGTCAATTTAATCCGAGGCATGGATCCGTGCATGCGCAAGGCTTGAATGATACTGGTTTTGCTGCCCTTTTGATCACTTTTATTAGGAATTATCATGAACTTCACCGTCGCTATATCATTATGTCATTAAATCGATTATACCTGAACCTATAGTTATAAGGGTAGTGTACTCACTTTAATAAAAAATAGAACAAAGTTCAATATATTTTTACTTAATAGAAACAAATTTCACTACAAATTTCATTTAAAATTAATACTTAATTTAAATATTGACGTAAGTATGGCGTTTGAATTATGATATCCTCATATTAATGAAAGCGCTATTACGGAGGGGATAGGATGAAAGCGATGATCGTCTTAGGCGGTAATATGTATGATGATTCTACAATCGAGCATTTTTTGAAAGATGCGGCTGCGATTGGTTATGAGGGTGTCGAGATTCGTGGTGTTGGTGAGTTGAAAGACGGTCATATCTCGCAAGAACGGGCGGAGCAAATTAAAGATTTGCTTGAAGGCTATCGTCTAACACCTATCAATCTGTCTCTGTTTGTAGGGAATTTCGCCTGCAATTCAGAGGAGGAAAATAATGCCGAGTTTCTGAAATGGGGGCGTTATCTCAATTTTGCCTCAACAATCGGATGCCGCATGATGAGATTGAATCCAGGATTTCAGCATCCCGATGAAGTTTCTAAGGATGACTTTGCGAAAGCTGTGAAGTGGTTTCAACTATGTGCCGATGCTGCAAGAGAACGCAATATCCGAGCGGTTATTGAAATGCACCATGGAACACTATGTGATACGGCAGATTCGTCAATCGCCTTTGTTGAAGCGGTAGGACGAAGTAATGTAGGGCTAATAATAGATCCGGTCAACTTGTATCAGGTACCGACTGATTATGGGATAGAAACCATTAAACGATTAAAGCCATACCTCTTCAATGTTCATATCAAAGATATCGTGGAATTGAAAGGAAACCAGTATCCTTGGGCTTTCGAATATAGTGATTATGTGCCGCATATCGGCCGATACCACCGGGTCATGCCAAAACAGGGCAAACAGGAAGAACAATATTATTGTCACCGGCTTATTAATCAGGGCGGTATCGACTGGTACGAAGTGTTCCGGGGGCTGGAGCAAGTCGGGTACAACGGCTACCTCACCGTTGAAAGTGTAAGCAAGCCTGGCTCCGATCTTCCCGTACATACCGAGTTGGCGCAGCAATGTTACAAAGATGTGCAGCAGTTGCTAAGTATCACAAAATCTAATGTCAACGTATGAGAAAACCTCTATCGAGGCCATTCAAAGATGAGCGACCGCGTTTAGAGGTAGGTTTTATCGCCAATAAGAAAGTGGTTTTCGTGATCCGAAAACTCATACTTTCTTATGTGGTAAAAAGTTCGACTGAGGGAGTGTTGCACTGCTGTGGAAAATTCAGAAAAGCCATTTTCTTTTTCACTCTTTGTCAAGCATTGGAAAGATAAGCCGGCACCAGAGCTAGCCCGCTTTGTAAGCAGAATCGGTTTTGACGGCATTGAGCTTCCCGTGCGCGCCGGGTTTCAGGTTGAGCCTGAAACCGCCCAGAAAACGCTGCCGAAATTCGCTAAGCAGCTCGGTGAACAAGGGGTCAACATATACAGCGTTGCCGCTTCAACCGATGAATCGATTTTCGCCGCATGTGCGGAGGCTGGAGTGCCGCTCATCCGGATCATGGTCAACATAGATCAGGACGGCTACAAGGCGACGGAAGAACGGGCCAAGCGGAAGTTGGAAGAGCTGGTACCGCTTTGCGAGAAGTACAGCGTGAAGGTTGGCGTCCAGCAGCATTACGGGAAATTTATCATCGATTCCAATGGCATTATGCGGTTGATGGATAACCTCAGCCCAGGCCATGTCGGCGTAGTCTGGGATGCGGCGCACGACGCATTCGCGGGACAGCAGCCCGAATATGGACTGGACATCGTTTGGTCGCACCTTGCTATGGTGAACTTGAAAAACGGTTTTTTTATTCGAAGCAACGGACCCGAAGCCGAAACAGCCGAGTGGAAGCGTCACTTTACGACCGGACGGCACGGTATGGCCCACTGGCCACGGATTGCTAACTATGTAAAAGAACGAAACTATGCCGGTGTTGTATGTTTGACTGCGGAGTACACGGATCTGGCCAATAAAGACCGGTACATCGCCGAAGATCTTGCTTACGCGAAGTCGCTTTTTAAGTAAAAGGAGGCGCAGTACCATGGCAGCTCAGAGTGAATTGTATGTGGGCAGTCTCGCAAAAACCGCACCGAAAAGCAGATGGAAGCACGTGATGCACGGACTTAGACGAGACAAATTTCTTTATTTGTTGATTGCTCCTGGCGTATTGTTTTTTCTGATATTCAAATATGTTCCTATGTGGGGAGTCGTCATCGCTTTCCAAGATTACTCGCCATACTTAGGTGTAACGGGAAGTCAGTGGGTTGGCTTTGAACACTTTATCCGTTTTTTTTCAAACCAAGACTTCTATCTTCTATTTCGAAATACGATGGCTATCAGTTTGTTAAGCCTGGTGTTCTTTTTCCCGCTGCCGATCTTACTTTCCCTTTTATTGAACGAACTTCGCAATGCAATCTACAAAAAGTGGATCCAATCGATCGTGTATATGCCGCACTTTCTTTCGTGGGTTATTATCGCAGGGATTACCTTCTTGTTGTTGTCGCAGTCCTCGGGCATTGTCAATAAGATGCTAGTCAGTTTAGGGGCTGCCAAATATGACTTTTTAACGAATGAAAATAATTTCTGGGTACTGCTTACCGTACAAAACGTCTGGAAAGAGGCCGGATGGGGAACGATCATTTTCCTAGCCGCTATTGCGGGCGTGGATCCTCAGCAGTATGAAGCGGCTAAAATGGATGGAGCCAACCGTATTCGGCAAGCCTGGCACGTAACGCTGCCCGCGATCCGCAGTGTCATTGTTGTTTTGTTCATTTTGAAGCTCGGCCATATTATGGACGTTGGATTTGAGCAAGTATTTTTGATGATGAACGGCGCAGTGTCCAATGTCGCGGATGTATTCGAAACTTACGTTTATCGTCTGGGTATTCAGCAGGGACAATTCAGTTTCAGTACCGCCGTCGGTTTGTTCAAATCGGTGGTTGGATTGATTCTGGTTATTGCAGCTAATAAGCTGGCAAAACGTTTTGGCGAAGAAGGCGTGTATTAATCACCGCTTACTATCGGAAACGGGGTGAGAATAATGAAACGAAGCATAGGCGACCGCATTTTTGATACAGCGAATATCATTGTGCTTGGCATTATAGCGATCATTACGCTTTTTCCGCTTTATTATGTATTTGTCGTTTCTTTTACGGATCCGGCGGAGTACATCCAGAAGCAAGGCTATATCTTATTTCCAGAAAAATGGACATTGGATTCTTACAAATATTTGTTGTCTACGTCGGCTTTTCAAAGCGCAACGATGATCAGTGGTTTTCTAGCTACTGTTGGAACCGCACTCAGCCTGGTGATAACAGCTGCGCTCGCATATGGTTTATCCCGTAAGCGGTTGCAGGGTAGAAGACTAATCATGTTATTGATTCTTATTACGCTTTTGTTCAGTCCGGGATTGATCCCGCCTTACTTGCTGGTTCGCGATTTGGGCTTGATTAACAGCGTCTGGTCATTGATTTTACCGGTCCTAACCAGTGGGTGGTACGTCATCCTGATGAAAAGCTTCTTCGACAGCATTCCGGTTGAGTTGGAGGAATCCGCTATCATCGACGGATCAACTGATATCGGCGTTTTTTTCCGTATCGTCCTTCCGCTGTCGCTTCCCGCACTTGCCGCATTCGGGTTATTTTACGCAGTGGCTTACTGGAACACATTCTTTAGTGCCGTATTATACATCAATGATCATGTCAAGTGGCCGCTGCAGCTCGTGCTACGCAATATGTTGATCGACTCGTCGACTCAAGCGGGGGGATCAGCTGCAGCTGAAATGATGGCAGAACAAAATATCCCTACCGAAACTTTAAAAATGGCTGCAGTCGTTATAGCGACGCTTCCAATCCTGTGTGTTTATCCGTTCCTACAAAAGCATTTTGCTAAAGGCGTCATGCTGGGTTCGGTGAAAGGATAATCTTTTTAAAATGAATGAGGAGGGTTAGTATGAAAGAAATAGGAAGGGTCATAACATCTAAAGCGGTGCCTGCATCTCTAGCATTCATCATGGTAGCATCAGTCTTATCGGCTTGTTCCGGCGGCGCAGCGCCAGTTTCAACAACAGGAACAACCGGTACTGCAGACGGTGGTAAACCAACGGAAATCAGCATTTTCACCGAGTTTAGCACACCGGAGCCACCGGCAGCTGATAACCCAGTTACGAAGGAATTCGAGAAGCGTACGAATACCAAGCTGAATATTACCTGGGCATCTCCAAACGCATGGGAAGAGAAGCAAAACGTTATGCTGGCTTCAGGTGAACTGCCTGATCTGATGAAGATCAAGGACATGAAACAAACGCAGGCGATCAACATGATTAAGCAAGGCGCGTTTTGGGATTTGACGCCTTATCTGAAGGATTTTAAAAATCTATCGGCTTATCCGAAAGAAATTATGGACAGTGTCAAAGTGAATGGCAAACAATATATCCTGCCGTCGGTACGTCCGCTTCATGGAAGCAGTTTCTTTAATATCCGCCAAGATTGGCTGGATAACGTAGGGCTGAAGATGCCGCATACAATGGATGAGTTCTATACAGCATTAAAAGCATTCGTTGATAAAGACCCCGACAAGAACGGCAAATCTGACACATATGGTTATAACGGTAAAAACTGGGAAAAAGTTATCGATATTTTCAACAAAAGTAACGGTAAATGGAAAGAAGCAGGCGGCAAGCTGGTTGACACTGATCTGGAACAGGGAACAAGAGACGGACTTATTTATCTAAACAAAATGTATAAGGATAAAATATTGCCTGAAGACTTCATTGCTATGAAAACCACCGATTTTGAAAACATGGCGAAAGCGGGCAAAGTCGGTGTCCAAATGGATACCACAGAAGGTGTTTTCCGTTCTACGGAAGGTGCACAAAAGCTTGATCCGAAAGCCGATTTTGTTGCTATGACTTATCTTGAAAGCCCAACTGGTAAAATGGTTCATACGGGCTCCGGATTTGCCGGGCTATACGTGATCCCGAAAAAAGTCCCTGAAGCCAAAATGAAGAAAATCCTGGCTTTGATGGATTACGGCGCGTCCGAGGAAGGCTTTGAATTGGCCTGCTACGGCCTTAAGGATATCCACTTCAAGGTGGTAGACGGCTTCAAAATGGCTACAGAGCAAGCAGTCAAAGACAGTGTATCGCAAAGCTCATTCGGTAAAATCTTCGAAAGATTTGATCCGTACCTGTGGGCCTACCGCGTAGGTATGCCGAAAGCAATCTTCGAACGTAACAAGAAAATCGTTGACGATCGTTCAAATTACGGCGTATCCGATGTATCGATCGGTCTGTTGTCTGACGTCGATCTGAAAATGGGACCGGATTATAAGAAGAAGATGGACGATATGAAAGTAAAAGTAATCATGGGTAAAGAACCGATCGAATCATGGGATGCTATGGTTAAATCGTTCAAAGCGGACGCCAATTACATGAAGATGATCGACGAGTTCAACCAGGCATTTCAAGACAGAAAAAACGGTAAATAAGTAGAGAAAAGGAGCGAGAGTCCATGCTGCAAAAATTGCGATTGGCTGTTGTTGGATTGGGACGCGTATCGAAGTCCCATCTTCCGGCAGTACGGGAGCTGGCTGAACAAATTGAATTGGTTGCCCTTATATCTCGCGATGAAGGTAAATTGCGGTCGGAAGCTGAAAAGTGGGAAGGGGTGAAAACCTATACTTCCTATGATGACGCAGTCAATGATCCGGATATCGACGCTTTCCTTCTGCTTCTACCGCATGATATTCACGCGGAATATTCGATTAAGGCGCTTCGTGCCGGCAAGCATGTGCTGGTTGAAAAGCCAATGGCGATGAATGTGCAGGAAGCAGAGGAGATGCTAGAAACTGCGGAAGCCAACAACGTCACTTTAATGATCGGGCAAAGCCGCCGTTTTTATAAACCAGTGATGGAATCGATCCGTCAGGTGAGAGAGAAAGCTATCGGCGATTTAATTAATATCAACGCGTTGCTTCTGGCGCATATGGATAAGCCGGCAGCAGAATGGTGGAAGGACGAATCGAAAATCGGTGGATTTATTATTCCACTTTGGGGAAGCCACATTCTTGACTATATGCTATGGGCTTACGGTAGAGCCCCTCTGTCGGTCTATGCTCAGGGACATTCCAACAACCCGAATTGGACCGGGGAGGATGAAGTCGCCATTTCCATAAATTTTGGCGAAGGCCGGATGGCGAATGTATGGATGTCGTTCAATGCAGGCTGCCGCCCGACGGATGAAGTTGGTCTTACAGGAAAGCGTATATGGTCTACGCAGAACAGCATTTACGATCGATATTTAATCGGATCGAACGGTTTGCTGCATCTGAAAGATGAATACGAGCTTAGTTTGAATGGAGAGAAACTGGAAACGTGTGAAACCAATTTCGCTAATTTCACATGGCAGCTTGAGGAATTTGTGGGCGCTATACGAGAAGGACGTCAGCCGCTGGCTTCAGGCCGGGAAATCATCCAGGTGATGAAGGTCATCGACGGTTGCTTTGAATCGATGCGGACTGGTCAGGTTGTGCAGCTCTAATCCTTGAGGGAAAACGAAGGAGGACTTTTGCAATGAAGTTAAAAACCTTGGTGCTTTCACCGCAATCTCGTTTGGACGAAGTATGTTCGGAGGCGTGCCTTGTGAGAATAAATGAACATTTCGAGCCGGTGTGGAATGAGACAGGACGCGACTATACACAGGATGAGTTATCAGCGCTGGTTGCGGATGCGGAAGTGATTATTTCCAGCTGGGGCTCCCCCAGCTTGACAGACGAAATGCTTGAGAAGGCCGTCAAGCTTCGCGCCATTGGCCATGCGGCTGGAACTGTGAAGAACCTTGTTCCTAAGCAGATTTTCTCTCGCGGAGTCAAAGTATTTTCTGCAGCTCCGAGAATTGCGTTAAGTGTAGGAGAATATTGCTTGGCTGCGCTGTTAACATCTCTGCGGTATTTGCCTGCTTTCGATTCCACGATGCGGGAAGGGAAATGGAAGATTCCCGGTTTGAAGGGAAGAGAGCTTACCGGCAGCACGGTCGGTATCATTTCAGCTAGCTCTACGGCTCGCGCTTTTATCAAATTGCTTGCGCCGTTTCAAGTCAATGTGTTCATTTACGATCCCTATTTGACGGAAGAAGCGGCAGCCCGGCTGAATGCTAAGAGGGCAACACTGGAGGAAGTTATGAGCTGCCCCATCATTTCGGTGCATGCGCCAAAGCTTCCCGCTACGGAAAGAATGCTAACCCGTGAATTGTTGGCACTTATTCCGGATGGTGCGATCTTCATTAACTCTTCCAGAGGCCCTGTGGTGGATGAGCAGGCCTTTATGGAAGGGCTTCAAAGCGGACGATTCTTTGCCGCACTTGATGTGTTTGAGAAGGAGCCTCTTGCTGCGGATCATCCTATTCGGTCTCTGCCGAATGTTCTTCTATCTCCCCATATTGCCGGAGCTTCTGTACAAGGCCATCTTGCGTTGATGGAGGAAGTGGTTGAAGACATCATCAGAAGCTTGCGGGAAGAAAAGACGACGTATGAAGTAACCGAGAAAATGTGGGAAGTCATGGCCTAGCAGGTCGCAGAGTCCGTTTATATCGGAAGGAGAAATAAGCAGATGGTTAGAAAAATGTCCGTTCCTCCTATGGAATTGGTAGATTATGATGGTCCCGGAACGCAGATGTGTGCGGTTATGGATGCCATCGGAGAGATTAGTGTCAGACGGGCTTTAATTCCGGAACCCAAGGAAGGCGAAGTACGCGTCAAGGTCAAGTGGGTCGGTATTTGTGGGAGTGACGTTGAGGTGTTCCGTGGTGCGCGCGAGCCTGAATTTATTTCGTACCCGACCAGGCTGGGACATGAAGTTTCAGGGGTTATTGATAAGGTCGGCCCTAATGTAATTGGCGTTAAGGAAGGCGATCATGTAGCTTTGCGGTATGTTTGGGGCGCGTTTGCTGAATATGTATGCTGCACCCCTTTTTCCCTCAAGGTTTTGCCCAAAGACTTGCCGTTAATCGAGGGTTCGCTGATTGAAGTTCTTCCGGGTATCATCCATGCGGCAGAACTCGGGGACATTTCCCCTAATAAGAACGTGCTGATCACTGGGCAAGGTGTCAGCGGTTTAGTGATGACCCAAGTCATAAATATGTTTAGCCCGAGAAATTTGGTCGTAACGGATTTGTTTGACGAGAAACTGGCGCTAGCACGCAAATATGGCGCCACGCATACTTATAAAATCCCTCATGAACATGCGGATACCATGGATATCGTGGGAGCAGACTTCCCGGATGGCTTTGACGTGGTCATTCCTTGTCTTCTGGAAGGAGCTGGAATGGTAGACGCAATTAATGCAGCAGCGCAGAACGGACGTATTGTAATGTACGGCTGCATCGGCACCTGTCATAAGCCGGTTGATTTCTTCAAGGTTCATAAAAAACGGTTGGATATTCTTTCAACGGAACCTAAGCGGGACATCGACAACCGGCGCTACTTCGATGAAGGGCTGCGGCTGGTCCTTGACGGATTAGTTAACACCGAGGAAATGATTACTCACGTCGTTCCCCTCGCGGAAGTCGCCCGGGCATTCCAATTGAGGAATGAACATAAAGGAGATACCATTCACGTCATGATTGACTGCGAAGTCAAATAGCCTCAAGACAAACCGCCTAAAGGAAACCTCCTTAGGGCGGTTTATTCATATAATTAGGCAAGTTGTACAGCGTACAACAATTTTCTTGATTTCTTCTTAACAAGCTAAGAATGTTGTATGTTTGAGACCGTCGCTTGATTCATTATGCCTCCTCATAACTGGTATTCAAAACTCCAAAATTCGATTTTAGTGTCATTCGGCTTTCGTGAGGGTAAATGGGTTATAGTAGATTATCAATGTTGTATTTTCTACAACAATGTACACGCCTAAAGGCGATTTTGCAGCTTGAAGTTGCAGTTTGTACAACATTTTGAGCCCATACGTTGCGAAATGGGCCTTATCGGGCCTAATTGTTGTACATTTTGCAACAACGAAGGGAGAGAGGCGAGATTTAGGCTGCAATTGTTGCACTTTTTACAACATCATTCAACCGCGAATATGGATTTCATTCATCTAGCCCCTACAGTTGAGCATATATGACGATTGATCACAATTTATGAAACCTCAATTAACGCAAGATTAGATAAATGAATCGACGGTCTTTGTTTTACAGCAATTTAACCTTTTTATAAGCTAAAGGGCAATGCTTCGCATTAACCTTTACAAACACAGTAGTCCAAGGACGGCGTAAGCCGTTCTTTTTGTTTTGTCTCTTGACTGAGGGACATCATAAAAAATCACAACCCAGCGGAAGTTATCCCATGGAACAGATGGAGCAACCATTGTACCATCAGGACATAGATGTTATAGAAGGAGGAAAAGGAACGAATATGGAGATGAAAAACGGTAAGGAAGCGTTTGAGGAACGTATCATGCAGCTGCCTGTTTTGGATACTCACACCCACCTTGTGGGCGATCGTCTATGTGCAAGCGACTTCTGGGAAATTGCGCATTATTTCTGGTTGTTTCGCGAGCTGCAGGCTGCAGGCTATCCGGCGAATGCCATGGAGCTCCCAGAGGATTCACGTATCGCTGCCTTTTTGGAAGCTTACCATGGATCAAGAAACACGATGATGAATGTGGTGTTGACCCAAATTTTCAAAAATCTATATGGCATTGTGATCAGCGACGCTGCCTCAGTACGGAAAGCTGACGAAGCTGTCAAACAGACCGCGCAAAGTGTCACATGGGCGCAAGAGGTCGCAGATCGTATGAACGTTCGCAGGTTCGTCGTGAATATACCCGAGCATACGGAGTTCCAAGGCATGCGAGAGAACGCCATACTGATTCCGCGAATTGACGGGAAATTGGGCGGATGGGTCAAAGAAGTCGAGTTCTCTCATAACCCGGCTGAGGCATTCACTCAAGCGCGTGAGAAGCTTAAGCAACTACTTGACGAGTACAAGGAAGCCGGTTACGTGGGCATCATGACGACATTGCCAAGCTATGAAGCTAGGGCGAACCGCAAGGTTGTGATCGGGCAAGGCAGCACGAAGGATGAGATATTAATGATGCTTCTGCACGAGTTAGGTGCTGCTGCTGAGCAGAGAGGACTTCTCATTCAGTTATTTCTCGGCGTGGAACGTTCCTGGTGCGGAACAGCTACCCCGGTCAATGACCCGGCCCGTATCTTGAAGCTATCTGCTTTGTTTGAAGCTTATGCCTGTACCTTCGAGCTTGTGGTGGCCTCGGAGCTCAACAATCTGGATATTGTGCAAGCGGCATGGAATTTTCCGAATGTTCATGTGGGCGGACATTGGTGGTTTAACTTTCGGGCGAGTACATACCGGGATAGTATGCAGTACCGGCTAGAAGCGCTTCCGGCAATCAAAAGCTCGCTCATCGTATCCGATGCCCGTTGTATGGAATGGAGCTACGGCAAGATTTTACTTGTCAAACGGATTGTGAGCGATTTCCTGTGGGGGCAACTCGAAGCTGGCTGGATCGATCAGGATACGGCCTTATTTGTTGCTGAGAATTGGTTGTACGGAAGTGCGGCGAAGCGCTATGGCATCGTTCGTTGATTCTGATTTTCCAATCGTAAAAAAACACAAAGCCCTATAAGTTTCACCATCGCTACCTCCAGACAACCCAAGTAAGATGAAGAAGACAAATTGAAGCAGCATACAAGAAGGGGAGGAAACCATGGCCAGTAAAATACAGCCATCCGATCGAACGGTTTACGATTTTTCATCGCAGAGTCAGAAATGGGCTTTTGTGCGAAAGCATTGGCCGATTTACGTGATCTCATTACCGGGAATTATTTATTTCTTACTTTTTAAATATATCCCGTTATTCGGCTCCGTCATCGCGTTTCAAAACTACAACATTTTCAAAGGTATTAAAGGAAGTAAATGGGTTGGTTTGGAACATTTCCAACGAATGTTCGAGTATACGGATTTCCTTCAAATTTTGAAAAATACGATATTAATCGGTATTTACGATATGTGCTTCGCTTTTCCAGTTCCGATCATTCTGGCTCTTCTCATCAATGAAGTGCGAGTGATGATGTATAAGCGGATTGTTCAAACCGTAGTCTATATGCCGCATTTCCTGTCATGGGTCATCGTAGGCGGAGTTGTCGTAGGGGTATTATCGCCGTCCACGGGAATCGTTAATCATTTGCTATCCTTATTTAATATCGAACCTATTTATTTCTTAGGCGAGAATACCTATATTCGGACCATTCTAATCAGCTCCGGGGTGTGGAAGGATAGCGGATGGGGAACCATCATCTATTTAGCTGCGATTGCTGGTATCAACCCCGATCTGTATGAAGCTGCACAAATCGATGGAGCCAGCCGTATTCGTCAAGTGTTCTCCATCACAATTCCGAGTATTTTGCCAACGATTGTCATTTTATTCTTACTGCATATCGGTAATTTTCTAGATTTCGGTTTCGAACGCGTCTTTGTATTTCTTAACCCGCTTAACAATGAGAATGGGGAGATTATTGATACGTTTGTGTACCGGGCAGGGCTTGTTGATCGTCAATACAGCTACACGACCGCCATTGGTTTGTTCAAGTCGGTTGTGGGTCTTATGTTAATCATGATCAGTAATACGTTTAGTAAAAAGTTGACCGGAGAAGGTTTGTACTGATACGGAAGGAGACAGGAGGTGAATCGCTATGATTATGACAAGAGGCCATAAAATTTTTAATATATTCAACATCATTTTGCTAGGTATCATTGGATTGAGCATGGTGCTTCCCCTTATTCACATTATTGCGCAGTCATTAAGCAATAACACGGCCATAAATGCGGGGAAGGTATCACTGTGGCCAGTTGGCTTCACACTGGGAAGCTATAAACTTATTTTACAGGACCCGACGATATGGATTGGGTTTCGGAATAGTGTCATAATTACGGTTTTTGGCACCTTGATCAACCTGTTTATGACAACAACGCTAGCTTATCCTTTATCTAGACCTGAATATTTGTTCCGTAGATCGATTCTCGTGATGGTGCTGTTTACCCTTATTTTCAGCGCACCGTTAATTCCGAACTATTTATTAGTGAAACAGTTAGGGCTTCTTAATACACTTTGGGCTTTAATGCTTCCTATGGCGATAAGCGCGTTTAATTTATTCGTTATGCGTTCATTTTTCCTGAACTTACCGACGGAGCTGCTGGATTCGGCAAGAATTGACGGGTGCGGGGAGTTTCGGATATTGTGGAATATTGTACTGCCTCTTTCGAAACCTGCAATGGCTACGATGGGCATCATGTACGCAGTGGGTCATTGGAACCGTTATGCAGAGGCTGTGTTTTATATCGATCATCGCAATTGGATTCCGCTGCAAGTGCGGCTAAGAGAAATTGTATTTACAGATCAAATGGGGCAATCGGACGTTTCTTCGGAATTAATGCTATTATTATCACCTGAAGGGATTAAGATGGCAGTCATTGTCGTGGCTACAATCCCCATCCTTTGCGTATATCCGTTCCTGCAGAAGCACTTTATCCAAGGGATGATGGTAGGTTCAGTGAAATCCTGATATTTTCTTTTGGAAAGAAGGGGTTCTTTTGAAAAAAGTTACAAGTGTCGCGATCGTCGCTGTAATGTCTATTGGTACTTTAGCAGGCTGTTCAACGGGAAAAACCGATCAGGAACAAGCAATGCCGTCATCAGTCACAACAGCGGCAAAAAAGGCACCGACCAAGTTTTCTATTTCATATCCGACCACGACTAACACTGGATACCACACTCGTGTTGACATTAACAATGACAAATGGGTGAAGAAATTGGAGGAGCTGACGAATACCGACCTTACGCTGAGAGTAACGGAAGTAAGCAAGATGGGCGTTTTGTTCGCGAGCAATGACATTCCAGATGTGGTAGGCAGCTTGGGCACTGCGACAGATAAAGCGATGTCAGGTTCCGTAGAAGCAGGAATGTTCTTGCCACTGGATGACTTGCTGAAACAGAATGCCCCTAATTTAATGAAAACAGTGCCAAAGGAAGCGTGGGACGCCGTATCCTATAATGGGAAGATTTATGGTATCCCCAACTGGTTAGAGAATCCTTCTAGACGTGCTACGTTTATTCGCACCGATTTACTTGAAAAGGCAGGTTTACAACCACCTAAAACAATCGATGAATTCCTGAATGTACTTCGAACGTTTAAGGCAATGGGTGTTAAATATCCATATGGTGCTCGTGAGAATTTGAAATATGCCGACACCGTTCTGGGTGCATTTGATGTGCTGCCTTATAAAGAACAATTCGAGTTTGTAAACGGTCAAGTTGTGCCGAAGTTTTTTGACGTGGAAAATATGACCAAAGCGCTTAACGTGATCAAGACCATGTTTGATGAAGGTTTGATGGCCAAAGAGTTCGCGACGACAACCTCGACCGATTGGTTGAAAAATATCCGCAACGGCGATGTTGGTATCTGGTCCTCCAACTTAGTCAGCTTGAATGATTTCCGGACGAACATTCCGAATGCGGTGAAAGACGCCAAGATTGATGTTATCGCTTCACCGAAGGGACCGGATGGCAAAGGCGGATATCTGATGTATCAGCCAGTCATTGGCGCTCATTACATCAACAAAAACGTGAAGCCTGAAACGGCCGCAGAAATCGTTAAATATTTCGACTGGATGACTTCAGAGGAAGCATTCAAGTTCTTTACTTTCGGTATCGAAGGCGATACGTATACAGTAGTTGACGGTAAAGTGAAATATAAGGAACCGACCAACAAAGAAGAACAAGAGGAGCAGGATCACCGTGGTACACTGCACTCCTCCCATGAAAGTACGGTTAACCGTCTGAAAATGCAAACGGATCCTAACGGACCCTACATTTTGAATGCATTTGACAATATTTTAGCAAAAGAAGGCTTATCGGGTATTGGTTTTTCTCCTAATTTGGAGGTCGATGCCAAGTACCCGGATGCCTCTTCACCAGGTTCGGATGCTGGTCCGAAGATTATTATGGATCATATGATTAAAATGATTTACGGCAAGGAACCGATTTCCGACTGGCCAAAGGTCATTGAAGAGTATAAAACCAAAGGCGGCAACGAGATCATTAAAGAAGCGACGGACCGTTATAACAATAAAAAAGGCGTGCTTTTTCTGGGTAAGAAACCGTAATAGCAGTTGAAAAAAACTGTCCCGTGAGCGGGCAGTTTTTTTGTTTTTTGGTGGCGTTTTGCTGATGAGCCAAGCCGGATCCCGATCCCAAGAACAACCAGCCGCCCCTATCGTAAATAGCTCAACCGTCTATGTCGTGTCGCTCTCCACCGTAGCCACTCCTTTTGCCAAGTAGCCAGATAATAAATGTTCAAGCACAACTGAACATATTCTTGAGTATCTATCTGACCTCGCACTCAATACTATTCACTCCGATAAGGTGCGCATCTCAAGCCTGTCATAGGCAAGACGCACCATTAATCCTCTATCTGTAAACTCAACACACACCCGGCATCAAGCGGAACGTAGATGCCTTATTTTGCTGAAAACCGCGTTTTTCACGTTTTCGCGGAACGAGGAGTCGCTATTTCCCGCTTTCGGGGTGTAAATTCAGTAAAAAGCCAAAATAGCGCCTCAACGTTCCGCGTACCGACCCCGTATCAGTATAATCAACGAAATAGCGGATCCTCGTTCCTCGCGATCATCAGATTTGCAGCTTATATATCAGAAATCACTCATCCATGGATTTGACCAGCTGTTTATCTGTATTTGGTGTTCAGTACCATCTGTGTTTAATCGTATAAAACGACATAGCGTCTTAAAATTATACATACAGGAAACGCCAACTTTTCGTTATGATACATACAGAGTCGTGAAACCGCTTGCACTTTGAAATGGAAAGAAGGGGTGTTTATATGAAAAAAACAATCAGTCTTACCCTGGCTGTCATGATGACAGCTTCTGCATTAACTGCCTGTTCTTCGGATGGAAAGGTAGCGGGAAATGCTACACCACAGCCATCGGGCAACGTGAAGAAAGCTCCGGTCAAATTCTCCCTGCTCTATCCAACGACTGTCAGTACGGGATATCATACCCGAGTACCTGATTTGAACAAGGATAAATGGATATTGAAGCTTGAGGAGTTAACGAATACGGATTTGGACGTGAAGGTCGTGGAGGATGCCAAATTCGGCGTTATGTTCGCAAGTAACGATATTCCCGACGTTGTCGGCAGTATTGGCGGTCCTGGCAGTAAGTCGATGTCCGGTTCTGTAGAGAACGGTGTTTTCATGCCGCTGGACGAGCTTTTGAAGCAGAATGGGCCGAATTTGTTAAAAGTGGTGCCCAAAGCAGCTTGGGATAGTGTTTCGTATGAAGGGAAGATTTATGGCGTTCCTGAATTTTTGAGCAATCCATCCCGTCGTTCTACGTACATTCGTACGGATTTACTAGAGAAGGCTGGGCTTCAAGCTCCTAAAACCGTAGACGAATTTCTGAATGTGCTGCGGGCCTTTAAGAAGATGGGCGTAGAGAATCCATATCAAATGAGGGAAAACTTCAAGTATGCGGACGTTATTCTAGGAGCTTTCGATGTTTTGCCTTATAAGGACCAATTTGAGTTGGTAAATGGTCAAGTAGTCCCGAAATTTTTCGATGTAGAAAATGTTCAGAAGGCACTCACCACGTACAAAACGATGTATGATGAAGGATTGATTCCTAAGGAATTCGCAACCATCACTTCTACCGATTTTACGAAAAGCATTGAGTCGGGCAAAGCGGGAATCTGGTCGCAAAATGCTTCAGGATTGCCAGGTTACCGTACGAAGGCCCAACAAGCTGTTCCTGGAGCAAAAATTGATATTATTCCTTCACCTAAAGGTCCGGAAGGAAAAGGCGGTTATTTCTATTATGCACCTGTCATTCGTTCCTTCTTCATTAATAAAAATGTGAAGCAAGAAACAGCTGCGGGAATTATTAAAATGTTTGATTGGATGGTTACTCCGGAAGCTGAAACTTTCTTTACCTTCGGAATTGAAGGCGATACTTACACCAAGGATAGCAGCGGCAAAATTACTTATAAATTCCCGACGACGAAGGAAGAAACAGATGAAGAAGGGTTCCGCAGCGGAACGATGTGGGCGGTGCATGACTCCACTTACAATAAACCAAGACTGCTGCTGAATGAAGATGGAAAAGCGACCTTGAAAGCATTCGATGAGGTTCTATCGAAGGAAGGATTGGCCGGTATCGGATTCTATCCTGATTTGAGCAGCTTCGCTAAATTTCCGGATCTTGCCGCTCCTCAGCCTGACGTAGGTCCGAAAATCATTATCGATCACATGATCAAAATGATTTACGGCAAAGAACCAATCACCGATTGGCCGAAGGTGATCGAAGAGTATAAAGCCAAGGGCGGCAATGAAATTATTAAAGAAGCAACTGAGCGCTGGAACAAGAAGCAAGGCGCGATTATGATCGATACGAAATAAACAGTTTTTCAAAAGAGGCATCCCTCTCGCAGAAGTATTCAGCGGAGGGATGTTTTTCATATGTTAATTCGTAAAAAAACACATGTTATCTTAAGTTTGTCCGTTCTACTTGGGCGAATAATCTCCTATAATGAAGGCAATAAATCAATAGAGAGGTGAGTGTCTGAATGGAAAGTATCGCAGAACGTATGCTGCCCGCGCCTCGCGGAGGCGGATTTCGGATGGAAGGTTATTGGGTATGGTGCGGTTCGGTTATTCGGGGAGAAGATGAACGCTATCATATGTTTGCTTCTCGTTGGCCCAAATCGCTGCCTATGCATCCTGGTTGGCTGGTTGCTTCAGAAATCGTGCGGGCGGTTTCGGATACTCCGGAGGGTCCATATACTTTTCAAGAGGTCGTCTTACCTGCTAGAGGAGCTCAATATTGGGACGGGCGCAGCACGCATAATCCACATATCACCAAATTCGGAGATAAGTATCTTCTTTACTATATGGGTTCAACTCATCCGCTGCCTGATGTGGTTGCCGGTGATGGATTCGGGTTGGAAGACCCGCGATGCATCGTTGCACGTTCCAATAAGCGAGTGGGTCTTGCTATGGCGAACAGTGTTTTTGGCCCTTGGGAAAGAAGCGAGAAACCGATACTCCCCGTGCGGCCAAACCGGTTCGATAGCTACTTGACCTCCAATCCGGCTCCTTGCTTACAGGAAGACGGTTCTGTGCTGCTTGTCTACAAAGCCCGTCAATATGAAGGTAATCTTCATGGGAAAATGACGATCGGGGCAGCCGCAGCAGATAGCTACCAAGGACCCTATCGTGTATTAACAGAGGAGCCCATTTTTCCTCCGGATCAATTTCATATTGAGGATCCATTCATTTGGAAGACGCAGAAAGGGTATGAGCTGTTAGCCAAGGATATGGAGGGGAAGCTTTGCGGGGAAAGACATGGAGGCATTCATGCTATTTCTTCAGACGGGTTGAAATGGCAATTGTCAGAGACGCCAAAGGCCTATTCACGTACGGTTCTTTGGGATGATGGAACGGAGCAGACGATGGGCAATCTTGAACGGCCTTTTCTGTTATTTCATGACGGAAAACCGACGCATCTGTTCGCTGCCGTAGCCGACGGATCAGGGGGTTTTCGCAATGCAGAGAACACTTGGAATATGGTTATTCCATTGAAGCCTTAGGGAGGTAGTTTACATATGAAAGCTATACTGGTTGGTTTGGGATCTGCTGGTTTCAGTTGGTATAAACGTCTAAGAGATCAAGGCTTATTAGCAGCCGTTGTTGAGGTTGATATGGCCATGAAAGAGAAGATGCAGGAGGATCCGTTTCCTTTCTACACCTCATTAGAAGAAGCTTTGCAAAACGAGCAGGCGGATTTTCTTGTCAATGTGACTTCCCCGATGATGCACACAGCTGTAAACCATGCGGCGTTTGACCGTAAGCTGGCTGTTTTGTGTGAAAAACCCATTTCCTTTGATTATGAGGAATCCATTGAGGTCGTGGCTCGAGCTGCTCGGGAACACATCCCTTTTATGATCGCAGAAAATTACCGCAGGATGCCTTATATTCGTAAAATGAAACAACTAATAGACGAAGGTGCCATTGGCACACTTTCCTCGCTGGATATTCAGTTCTACAGGTACCACCATGTGCAGCGGAGATATACCGTTAGTATCCTGGATGATATTGGTGTTCATCACTTGGATATGATCCGTTATTTAACTGGAAGAGAAGGAAAATCGGTTCAGGCCAAGCTCTACAATCCAATTGGCGCGTGGGAAGAGGAAGGGGCAATTATTAATGCCTATGCTTTCTTTGAAATGGACAATGGTATCACTGCAGCCTACAATGCATCCATCGCTGCAAGAGGGACAGAGACACCGTGGAGCGGCAATTGGAGAATTGAAGGAACCAAAGGCGCTATGGAAGTCGTCGATAAGGAAATCCGGCTAATTCGGGACGGAGAAGTCTTGCTGGTCGATGATATTAGCGGAGTTGATGAAACGGATACACTGGCTGAGTTTTTGTCGTCGCTTCAGGAGGGGCGCGAAGCGGAGACAAGCGGCAGGGACTATTTGAAAACCCAAGCACTTGTTCATTACACGAAGCTGGCAAGCGAATCCGGTCAAACGAAGGCCATTGAGGTTCCAACTCTATAAATGAATGGGGAAACTAGCATGCAAATAACGAACCTGCAACAATCGGCGCCAGGCGTATGGCGCTTTACGATCGGAGAACCGCAAGGAATTACACCGCTCTCCTTGATGGGCGTTTCGCCGAAAACCGAGGCTATGCAGAGAATGCCGCAAGTACAGCCGCCTTTTGCTTGGGAAAGTATTCAGCTCGAGGAAGCAAGTGGCTGTCTTATTCTGTCTATTCCGCTTGATCGTACAGAAAAGCTTTATGGTACAGGTTTGCAATTAATAAGAATGAATCAACGGGGAAGAAACCGTTATTTGCGTGTGAACAGCGATCCTAAGCAGGATACGGGTGAGACGCATGCTCCTGTGCCTTTTTACGTAAGTGATCTTGGTTATGGCGTTTTGGTGGATACCTCGCGGATCGTTACGCTGTATTGCGGGTCAACCATGAGGCAGGAGGAAACGCAAAGCGAGGATATTCGTGATCGTAACACCGATAAGGGATGGAAGGCAACACTAGTCGCATCGCGGGTAGAGATCCAGATTCCTGTCGAAGGTGCAGACGTGTATGTATTTGGCGGTCCAACCCTTTCGGATGTGGTCGCTAGATACAATTTATTTTGCGGTGGCGGCACACTGCCTCCAAAGTGGGGACTTGGCTTCTGGCACCGAGTACCGACGCTGTATACGGATCAGCAAGTGCTTGAAGAAGCGGAGCAGTTCCGCCTGCACGATATTCCCTGTGATGTGATCGGGCTCGAACCCGGTTGGCACAGCCAAAGCTACCCAGTCAGTTATGAATGGGAAAAAAGCCGATTCCCTGAGCCTGAAAAATTCGTGAAAGCATTGAACCAAAGCGGCTTTCGGGTGAACCTGTGGGAGCATCCATTCGTATCGCCAAAGAGTGCGCTATACGAGGAACTGAAGCCGCTTTCGGGGAGTCATTCGGTATGGGGCGGGCTTGCGCCGGATTATTCGCTGCCAGCAGCTGTGGAGCTTTATAAGAAGCAGCATGAGGAGCAGCATGTCAATATCGGAGTATCCGGTTATAAGCTGGATGAATGTGACGGCAGTGACTTGACCAACAATTCCTGGATGTTTCCAGGACATGCCCAGTTTCCATCCGGTCTGGACGGGGAGCAGATGAGACAAATGTACGGGTTGATGTTCCAAAAAATGACGGCTGATCTGTTCCGCAGTAAAAATCGGAGAACATACGGGCTTGTTAGAGCTTCGAATGCCGCAGCCTCAACGATGCCTTATGTCCTCTATTCGGATCTCTATGATCATAAACAATTTATTCGTGGTCTATGTAACTCCTCCTTCAGCGGGCTGCTTTGGACACCGGAGGTTCGCAGAGCTAGAAATGCCGAAGATTGGGTACGGCGGATGCAAACGGTATGTTTCTCGCCACTTGCGATGCTGAATGCATGGGGAGATGGAACGAAGCCTTGGTCTTTCCCAGAAGTGGAAGGAACTGTCCGCGATTATATCAAGCTGCGGATGAGATTGCTGCCTTATTTATATACGGCTTTCGCCACTTACCGAGAGCAGGGTATTCCTCCTTTCCGCGCAATGCCATTCGTTATGTCCTCATCAGAAATCGCAGAAGCCGAGGCGATGTATGCCGAAGCAGCTGAGCAAACCTTGAATACGACAGATGCTGCTTACGGCAAGAAAAAAGTAAGAGAATGGGATGACCAATACATGTTCGGCGATGCATTGTTAGTAGCCCCACTGGTTGAAGGAGAGTCTGAGCGGGAGGTCCTACTACCGTCCGGAATCTGGTATGGATTAGAGACAGGAGAACGTTATACTGGTGGATGCATCATTCGCGTTCAAGCAGGCTTGGAGCGAATTCCGGTATTTGTTAGAAGCGGGTCTGTCATTCCGATGATGCCTGCGCTATCGCATGTCCCCCCCTTAGGCACGCGTGTTCCGCTTGAACTGGTTCATTTCGGTGATGGAATGGGTGAAGGAAATCTGTACGATGATGACGGGGAATCGTTCGATTATGAACAAGGTAATTTCGGCTGGTGGAAGGCGGCAGTCACGCAAAATGCAGCTGGCGTCTATTCTGGGGAACTCATTGGGATTGACGGGGAGCCTACATCTTTCAGTTCCGTCACGTGGCGTTTCGCACAAAAGGGATTCCTACCGTTGTAGAACCAATTTCCGTGAGTTATCATAATTGGATAGCGATTCTGAGAAATATAGGGGAGGTCTGAACATGCATGTACTGATTGTAGACGATGAACCTGTCATTCGCAGAGGAATGGTAAAGATGGCGGAAATGTACGTGCCTTCTTTCTCGAAAATACAGACGGCTGAGAACGGTGTGGCTGCTTTAGAGCGGATTCGCGCCTGCGAACCTGATCTTGTGTTGACGGATGTTCGCATGCCCAAAATGGACGGATTGGAGCTCTGCAGAATCATTCATGAGGAATTTCCTCAAATTAAGACCGTTGTGATATCCGGTTACAGTGACTTTGAATATGCCCAAAAAAGCATGAATTATGGTGTTCGGCACTATATGCTGAAACCGGTTACCAAATCGGATGTGCATGGCATGCTGGATCAATTGATCAAAAAGCCATCACGCAGCTATATGCCGCCTTCCCGTTATATCGAGTGGATCGATCAAATGGAACTGCAAATATGGGCCTTGCAAATGGAGGAACTAAACAGCTTAATCAGCCGGTGGCGTGAATACTGCCTATCTGCAAATTTATCGTTGGCCCAGCTGAAGGAGCTATTGGACGATTGTAATGCGCTTCTTGTCAAACGCTTTCAAGTCCGCAATTACTCCCCTTCCTCTGTGCAAGCCCACTTGCAGGCAGATAGTGTGAAGGAAGCCCTCGAAGCGTTTGAGAAGGGTTTGGTTCAAATGGCGAAAGGACTTCAAGACGTTCGAAGCGGCAGCTTCAAAGATCCAATGGAAGAGGCCAAAGGCTTTATCGACAGCAGGTTGTCAGAAGACATTTCGCTGGATCAAGTGGCTGCGATGGTCGGATTGACACCTACCTATTTCAGCTCGCTTTTTAAAAAAGTAACGAATGAGACCTTTGTTCAGTACCGGATCAAAAAAAGGATGACGAAGGCGAAGGAAATGCTGGCTATCCCTTATGTCCGAATCGTGGATGTAGCCTCCGATGTCGGGTATGACGATTACCCCCATTTTACGAAAACCTTCAAAAAAATTGTTGGCGTTTCGCCTTCTGAATATCGCGCAGGGCTCGGTATCAAATGAAAATTAGAGGTCTAACGAAAAAGCTATTCGTCTATTTTCTAATTGTCATTATTCTTTCTCTTAGCAGTGTCGGTATTTTCTCTTATATGACATCTTCTGATGAATTAGCCGAGATGGTTGAGAACCAAATGAATCAAATCGTCGGAAACGCGGTTCATCATACGGATCTGTATTTGAAAGACTATGAGCGCTCCATTGTCTCTATTTTGACGAACAGGCAGGTTATGGAGTTTATTGATCTGAAGGCAAATCGGGAGGAATATGACTTTTTTACCTATCGGAAAATGATTCTCGAAACGAGTGTCGATCCGTTATTTATTCGCAATCCTAAATTAGCTTCTGTGTATTTGCTCAGCGATAAGCTGAATGCAGTCTATTACTATAATGGTGTGAACGAGCAATCCTTCAATGCGGAGGATAAGCGAAAACAGCGGGAATATTTTCTCGCCAATACAACGCCTGACGGAAAATTGAGTATTTTGAACCACACCATTATTGAAGGTCAAGAGAATCAAATGCTCACGCTAGTCCGCCGTATTCGAGGCTTTACCTCGCCTGAATTGAGTGGCTTGCTCGCCATTGAGATGAGGTCCGCTGATTTATCTGCCCTATGGAAAGGGATTGATTTAGGTAAATACGGGTACTTGTTTATCATGGATGAAAAAGGTCGTTATATCTATCATCCTGATGGAAAAAAAGTCGGTTCAGAGGTTCCAAAAGAGTTCGTGGAGAAGCTGCAAGAGGCTGGGACTTCTTCCTTCGTTGACAGCAGTGAGGGGGATCAGCGCATGTATCTAAGCCGCACATCCGATTATTCGGGTTGGCAGCTTGTTGTCTCCATGCCGCTTCATGAACTGCGTAAACCGGTGGCTAACATCCGTTCAACAACGCTTGTAGTCGGACTATTTACACTAGTATTAGCAATCTTACTTGCTTATAGATTCGGTAGGTCGATTACCAAGCCGATTCAAGTACTCAAATCCGGGATGAGAGAGACGGAGAAAGGGAATTGGGCCACGATTCCTCTCCCCTCTCACAGGGACGAAATTGTCGAACTCATGGTTCGCTATAATCTGATGGTCAAACGGCTATCTGAAGCGGTTGATCGCGTGGTTCAGGTCGAATTAAGCAATTCAGAAATTCGGATGGAACGGCAGAAGGCTGAGTTTCAATCTCTTCAGCTGCAAATCAATCCTCATTTTATGTACAACACACTGGAGACGATTATCTGCTATGCCACGATTCAGGATTCAGAGGAGATATCCGAAATCGTTAAGGCACTGGCTTATATGCTGCGATACTCGGTCCAAACGAATTTGGAAGAAATAACGGTTGCGAACGAGTTAAAGCACGTTTTGTATTATCTGGTCGTACTGAGGCATAGAATTGGCCGGGAGTTTGAGATTGATGTTGCGATTAAGCCCGAATATTTGCTTCATGTCATGGTTCGGCTGACTCTTCAGCCTCTAGTCGAAAATGTGTTCCAGCATGCATTTCCGGAAGGATTGGAAGATTATCATTTCGTCCGAATCGACGGAGGGATAAAGGATGGAATCTTCTGGATCAGTGTAGAGGATAATGGTTCAGGAATGTCGGAGACACAACTTACGCAGCTCCAAGAGAAGTTGAGCACCAACAGACTGGCAGATGCTGAAATCGATGAAGCAGGTAAAAAGGGCGGTATTGGTGTGCTAAACGTTCATCGCCGGATTCAAATGGTTTATGGGGAGAATTATGGACTGAGGATTGAAAGTATGGCTGAGCAGGGAACTAAAATGATCATGGTGATGCCTGCATCGCCTAAACATGATGATAAACCAAATCTTGTATAGGGGGCGTAAACTTGAATAATCGCGAGAAATTGTGGTACCTTCAGCCTGCTAAGATGTGGGTAGAAGCGCTTCCAATCGGTAACGGTCGACTAGGCGGGATGATTTTCGGCCATGTGCAAGAGGAAAGAATTCAATTAAATGAAGATTCGATCTGGTACGGAGGTCCTAAGGATGGACTCAACCCCGATGGTTCTCGATATTTAGAAGAAATCCGTGAGCTGCTTTTTGCCGGAAATGTCGTGGAGGCCACGCGACTAACGCGAATGACGCTCTTTTCTACACCTAAATATTACAACCCTTATCAGCCTTTAGGAGACCTAAGGCTTTATTTTCATGACCAGAAAGGCGAAGTTGAGGCGTATCGGCGGGAATTGGATTTGAAGCAGGCAATCGCTCGTACAACCTATAGGATCAATGGAGTCACTTACCGTCGCACGATGTATACCAGCTGCCCAGATCAAGTGATGATGATTCAATTGGAGTGCGATCAGCTAGGTAAGCTTAATTTCTCTGCGAATCTGAATCGCAGACCGTTTGAGGGAGAAACCGGCGCATTGTCGGAGGATAGCATTTGGATGGGCGGAGAATGTGGGAAGCACGGTGTTGAATATGCCTGTGTGTTGAAAGCTAAATCCCGTAATGGTCATGTGTCCGTGATCGGCGACTTCCTGTCTGTGGAGGGGGCTAGCTCTGTGACATTGATGCTTGCCGCAGCCAGCACGTTTCGAGAGCCTGATCCATTAGCAGCTTGCAAGCTTCAAATTGAAGGCGCCGATCGTTTCAACGCAGATGAGGTGGAACGCCGGCATATTCAAGATTATCAGGAATTGTATAATCGGGTGAGTTTGCGGTTGACCGTAAACGATCCGCTTGATAATCTGCCAACGGACGGGCGGTTGAAGCTTTTACAAGCGAGTCAATCGAGTGTGGATAGCGGTTTGGCGGAGCTTTACTTTCATTTCGGCCGTTACTTATTGATCGCCAGTTCCCGACCGGGATGTTTGCCCGCGAATCTTCAAGGCATTTGGAATGACAGCTTTACGCCTCCATGGGAGTCCAAATATACGATTAATATTAATACACAAATGAATTATTGGCCGGCTGAGGTTTGCGGATTATCGGAATGCCATGAGCCGCTGTTCGACCATATCGAACGGATGCAGGTCAGCGGTCGGCAAACTGCACGCGAGCTGTATGGCTGTTCGGGCTTTGTCGCTCATCACAACACGAACTTATGGGGAGAGACACGCCCTGAAGGTTTGTTTCCGACATGTGTGATATGGCCGATGGGAGCTGCATGGCTAAGCCTGCATGTATGGGAGCATTTTGTGTTTACCGAAAATATGGAATTTTTGCGGCACAGAGCCTACCCGATCTTGAAGGATGCTGCTGCTTTTTTCCTTGATTATTTGGTGGAAACGCCAGATGGACAGCTAGTGACTGGACCCTCTGTGTCTCCAGAAAACGTGTACGTATTAGCGGATGGAACCAGAGGGTCATTGACCATGGGACCTTCTATGGATACGCAGATTATCCGTGAGTTGTTCGAGGCGTGTAAACATAGCAGCCTCCTGCTGCAGGTCGATAGTGAGCTTCGTGAGCGGCTCTCCGAGCTGCTGGAGCGGCTGCCTAAGCCACAGATTGGCAAGCACGGACAGATCATGGAGTGGTTGGAGGACTATGAGGAGGATGATCCAGGTCATCGGCATATTTCACAATTGTTTGCGCTGCATCCGGGAACCCAAATCAACCCGCATCGCACACCCGAATTAGCCAAGGTAGCTGCAGCCACCCTGCAGCGCAGATTGGAAAACGGAGGAGGGCATACAGGTTGGAGCAGTGCGTGGATCGTCAATATGTTTGCAAGATTGGAAGATGGCGAACAATCGTATGCGCATTTGAGTCACATGCTGAGGAAATCAACATATCCCAATCTCTTTGATGCGCATCCTCCATTTCAAATTGACGGGAATTTCGGTGCCACGGCTGGTATTGTGGAGATGCTGCTGCAATCCCATGCCGATGAGCTGAACCTACTTCCTGCACTGCCGTCGGCGTGGCCAGATGGAGAAGTGAGAGGACTGAGGGGGCGCGGCGGATACGTCGTCGACCTGAAATGGACCGATGGCAAACTATCGGAAGCGGTCATAAGCGCAGCGAAGGCTGGCTTATGCAGAGTCCGAACACGCCATGCGGTTCTGGTCCGCTGCAAGGGAGAAGATATTGCCTTGGGCGGAAATCAGTCAGTTATAGAGTTTAGCGTTGAAGCGGGCAAAACGTATGAACTATTTAGTAAATAATCATCTGCGATTCATCAGGACGAGCAGCTTCTTCGCAACTGCTAATCCATAACATTAACCAAAATAGTAAAGCGAGAAATCCATTACAGTTAAAAAATTTCGGGCAAGTTATCCTCCATGAGTGCATAGGATTGTAGTACACAATTCACCATCACGAGCTGACCTAGATAAGAAAGGCAGCAGTGAAAGGAGGTACCCATGGACATATTCAAAAGAATTTCGGAGCATCGTACGGAGAAGGATTCATTGAGCTGGACCGGTACGTTCGCGGAGTACATAGAATTGCTTCGCAAAAATCCTGGACTCGCGAGAACAGCGCATTCAAGGGTCTATGATATGATTGCTTCGCAAGGAATCAATGACCAAGTCGGGCACAAATCCTACAAATTCTTCAACAAAGAGATTTTCGGCCTGGATCGAGCCATTGAGAAGCTGGTGGAAGAATATTTCCATTCCGCTGCCCGTCGATTGGATGTTCGTAAGCGGATATTACTGCTGATGGGTCCTGTAAGCGGTGGTAAATCAACCATTGTGACCATGCTTAAAAGAGGGCTGGAGCAATTTGCTAGAACTGACTTAGGGGCTGTCTATGCGATTAAAGGTTGTCCGATGCACGAGGAACCACTTCATTTGATCCCTATGGAGCTGCGTCCCGAGATCGAGCGAGAGCTGGGAGTAAAGATTGAAGGCAGTTTGTGTCCTTCCTGTCAAATGCGTTTAAAAACCGAGTACAACGGCTGTATTGAAGATGTTCATGTTGAGCGTGTGTTCGTTTCAGAAGAAGCGCGTGTAGGTATCGGTACGTTCAGTCCATCCGATCCGAAATCACAGGATATTGCCGATTTGACGGGGAGCATAGACTTCTCCACCATCACGGAGTTTGGTTCCGAATCCGATCCGCGTGCCTATCGGTTCGACGGGGAGCTGAATAAGGCAAACCGGGGGATCATGGAGTTTCAGGAAATGCTGAAATGCGACGAGAAATTCCTCTGGAACTTACTGTCACTCACACAAGAGGGTAACTTTAAGGCAGGACGGTTCGCCCTCATTAGCGCCGATGAGCTGATCATTGCGCATACGAATGAAACCGAGTATAAATCTTTTATTGCGAACAAGAAAAATGAGGCTTTGCAATCGCGGATGATTGTTATGCCAATTCCGTATAACCTTCGGGTTTCGGATGAAGAAAAAATTTACTACAAGCTCATCGGACAGAGTGATATGTCTCACATTCATATTGCTCCGCACGCGCTCAGAGTTGCTGCGATTTTCTCCATTCTTACCCGCTTGAAGGAAACGAAGAAGCAAGGGATGGATTTAGTCAAGAAAATGCGTATGTATGATGGTGAAGTTGTGGAAGGTTACAAAGAAGCGGACCTCAAGGAAATGCAAAATGAATACCAAGAAGAGGGCATGAGCGGCATCGATCCGCGTTATGTCATTAACCGAATATCAAGTGCATTGATACGCCAAGATCTTCAGTGCATTAACGCGCTGGATGTTCTGCGTGCACTCAAGGATGGTTTGGATCAGCATCCGTCGATTACGAAGGATGAGCGTGAGCGGTTCCTCAATTTCATTTCCGTGGCGCGCAAGGAATACGATGATATTGCCAAGAAAGAAGTGCAGAAAGCGTTCGTTTACTCCTTCGAAGAATCAGCCAGAACTATTTTCGATAACTATCTCGATAATATTGAGGCTTATTGTAATTGGGGGAAAATTAAGGATCCTCTTACCGGTGAGGAAATGGATCCGGATGAGCGCCTGATGCGCTCCATTGAAGAACAAATTGGCATTTCTGAAAATGCGAAGAAAGCATTCCGAGAAGAAATACTGATCCGCATTTCCTCCTATTCCCGTAAAGGTCGGAAATTCGATTACAGCAGTCACGAGCGGCTGCGTGAAGCGATTGAGAAGAAGCTCTTCGCTGATTTGAAAGATATCGTGAAAATAACGACTTCCACGAAAACACCGGATGAGAAGCAGTTGAAGAAAATTAATGATGTGACCAAACAATTGATTGATGAACACGGATATTGCCCTGTATGTGCGAATGAGCTGCTGCGTTATGTAGGGAGCTTGCTGAACAGATAAAACTTCATGGTAGAAGTAAAACGGACTTGAGGCGGTGACGATCCCTCAAGTCCGTTTTTTCATTTGTAAAGGAAACTGTCTACGGTCTATCACCGATTCTATCAATCTCTCATATACTATAAGATCTAACGACAAGGGAGGTGCAAGAGATTATGATAGGCAATTCAATGAAAAAGACAGGTGCATACCTTTTACTAGTAGTGAGTTTTCTAGCTTTCGTGATGACTTGGGAAGTGGGGTTATTATCTCCTTTGGGGGGAATATGTATAGCGGGATTTAGCTTCGGCGGAGCCATTCTGATGTGGCTGG
Organism: Paenibacillus sp. Soil724D2; assembly: GCF_001427935.1. Taxonomy (NCBI): domain Bacteria; kingdom Bacillati; phylum Bacillota; class Bacilli; order Caryophanales; family Paenibacillaceae; genus Paenibacillus; species Paenibacillus sp. Soil724D2. The sequence continues at coordinate 47,152 of NZ_LMRY01000016.1, read as the reverse complement.
ATGTCCATGAGTCGAGGCAAGTTGCTGATAAGAAAGATGCAAAACGAGCAAAAGCCGATCTCTGATCGCCAACAAGACAATTCCCCCCAGAAAAAATCCAACGAGCCCGGAAGATGGTCAGACGTCTTTGGATTCGGCAAAATGTTGGACAAACTACCACTCCATAAGCTTTCAGCTCGCATGGCCTACTGTATGTTTTTTGATCTAGTACTGCTCTTATTTGTTCTTGTTCTCCGTGCTTCGGGTACTCAGGTGAATGATTTTCCGAACGCATGGGATATTCGGTTAATTGTGTTCACGACAATTGTTGTTTTTTTCGTCGGACTCTGCGATATCTGGAAAGATCGGAAGTAATAAGATGGTTACAAAGCATAAGAAATAACCGCCCAATTTTTGGAGAAGTGGTCACCAACTAGGCAATCGCACACATACAGTATTGTAGGCTGTTAACTATACAAGAATGTGAGTGATCCAGAAAATGACGAAACCAGAAGAGCAAGAATTTCGTCCACCACAAGGTGGGCACGGAGGCGGCGGCCATGGTGGACCGGGGCATGGCGGTCCTGGTCACGGTGGCCCCGGACATGGCGGTCCTGGTCATGGCGGGCCAGGATTCGGTGGTCCTGATCATCATGGCTTCCCAGGGCATGGCGGGTTTCCGCACTTTGGACATGGCGGAGTGAACAATCTGCTGCCTTTGGTTGTAGCCCCTTATGTATTGAATGCGACACAGCCTTACTATCCATATCCATATCCAAATACATGTCCATGTCCATATCCATACCAGGATTATCTATGTCAATGTCCATATCCATACCAGACATATCCATACCCACCCTATTCCCCGGGTTATCCAGGTATTTAGACGGTATAATCTCAACACGATAAAGTTTAAGAACCGAGATGCTTTCTTATCAGAAAGTTTCTCGGTATTTTGTTACCACATTAGAGGTTTTCTCATTTATTACATAGGTTTGGATGGAATAACTCAAATTTCTTTATCAAATCTTAATATTTAAGTAGGAAATGCGTAGTTTTCATGCTACAATTCATTTTGGATAGCGCTTACATAAATGACTCTCTCGTTTACTAATCCTCGCGATTTTCCCCATTGGCTTACATTCATCTAAATCATAGAATACTAATTCAGCTTTTTCAGCTATTGCCTGTTCAACTTTAAGGGGGAATGTGTATTGAGCCATCAACCCGTTCGGATCTTACATCATATTAGTGATATGAATCGTGGAGAAGCGCAAAGCTTTATTATGAATGTGTATCGGCACATGGATCGAGCGAAGATTCAATTCGATTTCGTTGTCCACACGCATAATCCTTCTGATTATGATGAAGAAATACGAGCATTCGGTGGGAGGATATTCATCCTGCAGAAGCCTAGAGCGGGCTGGATGGGTTACATATATGAGTTAAAGTCGACGATTCAACATCACGGTCCTTTCCATGCTTTGCATAGTCATACCTATGAAGCTAGTGTCTTAACTTTGTTAACGTCAAGGCTGTTTGGCATTGATATTCGTATTGTACATTGTCACAGCATAAGTGATTATACATACTCTTCCTCAACGACTAAGGTATCTCGATGGCTGAAGAGGAACATGATACGGCGATTTGCGACCAGTTGGGTAAGCAGCTCGATCACGGCAAGTCAGGCGCTATTCGGGTATCACTGGTTTAAAGATAACCGCGGCAGAATGGTGCGTAACGGGATAGATGTTGGTCGATTTACAAGTAGATTACAGAAGCCCATGACGCTCCGCGAGCAATTGCATATTCCACCCGAGGAGCCAATTATTGGTCATATTGGACGGTTTAGCGCAGCTAAGAATCATACATTTCTGATTGAGATTTTTGAAGAGCTGCTTTACCGTATGCCGAATGCGAGGCTTATTCTGGTGGGGGATGGCGCATTGCGACCTCAGATTATAGCGATGATCGAGCAAAAAGGGATCCAAAACCGCGTTCATCTATTAGGACGGCGAGACGATATTTCTGAGCTCCTTCAGGAATTTGATGTCATGGTCCTACCTTCATTCAAAGATGGTTTACCCCTGGTTTTGATTGAAGCGCAAGCCGCAGGAGTTCCCTGCGTGGTATCCGATGTTTTACCAGAAGAAGCGAATCTGAGAGCAGGTTTCTTCGCATTCGTGTGTTTGAAGCAAGACATTGCCGTATGGGTGCAATGGTTAATGAAGGCATTGCGCAGCGATCCTGTCCCGGTTGATGAGCGAATCCGAGCGATTCGACTAGCCGGCTATGATATTAAAGAGGTAGCTCTAGAGTTAGAACATGTCTACGCTGCTCAATAGGAAATAGTGAGAGCCCTTATGTTGATGACATGAGGGTTCTTTTTTTCTTATTTATAATAATTATTAAAAAGGATTGACTTTTATTATTAATTATTTATAATAATTATTATCTGATATAAATTCTCACTGGACAAGCAGTCACTATGGGTTGAAAGGAGTGCACAGCGATGTATGATGTCATTATTATTGGAGCTGGACCGGCGGGAGCCTCAGCTGCTATCTATACAGCAAGAGGAAATCTGAAGACACTCGTGATTGACAAGGCACCGAATACGGGAGCTTTGGCTATTACTCACAAAATTGCGAATTACCCGGGTGTAATTGGTGAGCTGTCAGGTAAAGATTTGCTTGATACGATGCGGGAGCAAGCCAAAGGCTTTGGGGCTGAGTTCATCCAAACAACGATTACAGCTGTAGATGTGGAAGGTGATACGAAGTATGTATTTACGGCTGATGGTTTCTATGAAAGCAAGTCGATCGTTATCGCGACAGGTTCCAAAGGACGCAATCGTATGCTGCCTGGAGAAGAAAGCTTGTTAGGGCGTGGCGTTAGTACATGTGCAACGTGTGATGGAGCTTTTTTCGATGGGAAAACGGTCGCTGTTATTGGTGATTCCGAGGAAGCCTTGGAAGAAGCACAAGCGTTAAGTAAATTTACGGAAAAAATTCACTTCATAGTTCCACGACCAGAACTGCAAGGCGTTCATCACGTTCCAGAATTGCCGGGCACTAACTTTCTCTACAAAGCCAAACCGCTTGAAGTGCTTGGTGACAAGCACGTAGAGGGACTTAGAATACGCACGAGTTCTGGTGCAGAGGAAATACTCCAAGTGGATGGTGTGTTTGTCTTCCTATCCGGCAGTAAACCAGGCACAGATTTCCTACAGGATCAGGTTCCGCTGGACGCGGATGGTTTTATGATTCTGGATAGCTCGATGCAATCATCTATTGCAGGTGTATTCGGGGCTGGAGAAGTTAGACGCACACCAGTGAAGCAAGCGGTTGTTGCAGCTGCTGATGGAGCCATCGCAGCCATGGCGGTCGATAAATTTATTAATAAACGGGCTCAGCTGATCCCGCAATACAAATAATCTTAGCCACACAAGGAGATGAATTCCGATGTCTAATGTCATTGTATATTCAAGTACAAATTGCCCTTATTGCCAACAGTTGAAAAAGTATTTAACGGAACAAAATGTCTCCTACGAAGAAAGAAACATTGATCTGAATGATCAATTCGGACAAGAACTTCACGATTTAGGCTTGATGTCCTTGCCGGTGACTGTCATTGGTGAGCACAAAATTCTGGGTCTCAACGTTACAAAACTCAAAAAAGCTTTGGCCGAAATCGCAAGCTAATAACAAACCATATAAATAGATAGAGGAGAGCTAACCATGACACAATTAACCGTACAACCCTCACAATCTTTTGCCAAAATAGGGCTTCCTGCCCCTTCATTTTCATTGCTTTCGACGAAGAATATGGAAACCTTAGAAGAGAAAATAGCGCTTGAAGATTATAGAGGAAAATGGCTTGTTTTCTTCTTCTGGCCATTCGACTTTACGTTCGTGTGTCCAACCGAAATTACAGCTTTCAGTGACAATTACGAGCAGTTCCTTGAATTGGATTGTGAAATCGTTGGAGCTTCTGTCGACAGTGTGTATACACACAGAGCTTGGACTCAAACGCCGCGCGACCAAAACGGCATCGGTCCTGTGAAATTCCCGTTGGTCAGTGATTTCTCCAAAGAAACAGCACGCGCATATGGCGTGTTAGACGATGAAAGCGGCGCCGCACATCGCGGATTATTCATCATTGATCCGGAAGGCGTGCTGCGCTACCAAGTGGTCACGGATATGAATGTTGGGCGCTCTGTAGATGAGACGCTGCGTGTGCTACAAGCGCTTCAGGCTGGCGGACTTTGTCCAGCGAACTGGAAACCAGGCGATAAAACACTTTAAGCCATAAATATTAGAAAAGCCTCAATCGACTCTCACTCGATTGGGGCTTTTGTGGTATTCAAAGTCTGATTTGAAGTATAATAGAAGAACTATATAGGTGAAGACAGAGAGGTTAGATGCATGATGCAGTCCATATCGGACAAACTGTTTATGGGTTCTTTGATTTTACTCATGATTTCCATTGTGGTTAGCGGAATTGGCTTTCAATTCGTGAATTGGCGCACACAAGTGACAGATGAGTTAGATGGGGAGACGCAAGAAAGCGGCTCTCGCAAGAAAGCCGTATTGGACCGGCAAGATAAGAGCTTGGGACGTGTGCTTCGTTCCTACTTATTTTGGATCGCGATAGCAGGCATTCTAATTTCCATTGGACTTTCATGGTTTAGCTCTAAATAAAAATATAAGGCGTATAGCCCTCGGGATGAGTGTTATACGCCTTTGTTGTATCCTATTTTAGCCGGAATCATGATCTAAACAATTTCTTCTACGCAGGAGCTGCAGACCAGCTTGCCTTTGAAATAGGTCATATTTTCGAAATTACCGCAGAATACACAGGCTGGCATATACTTCTTGAGTGTAATGCGCTCCGGATCGACATAAACCTCGATCGCGTCACCGATATCGATATGAAGTGTTCGTCGCAGCTCAATCGGCAAAACAATCCGGCCTAACTCGTCTACTTTTCTCACTATTCCCGTCGATTTCATCTGAAAGCCTCCTATTTATTTCATTAAACTTCGATCATGTATGTTGTATAAACAATTCCACATATAAACTTGAATTCCTTTTATTTACTTCAAACATTTTAGGCAATTATCTAATACATGCATGAAAGTGGACGGCAAAAAAAGGACTTACACATGTTTCATTGAACACGTTTAAGCCCTTTATACTTATAAGAATCTACTTTTTGTTCTCCTGTTGTTGTTGGTCTTTGGAGATTTGCTCTTTAAGAGCCGCATTTTTAAGAGCCAACTGTTTGGATAATTCAACTTGTAAAAGGTTGATTTTATTAATCTCATCCTTTAATTTGCTAAGTCGAGACATCTTGCTGCTTAAATCACTGGGTGAAGTACTTATTTTTATATCCCTTTGTAATTGATTTATTTTTGAAAGTGCTTTTTCCTTTTTTTTCTGTTCGTCGATACTTCTTTGTTGAGTTTCAGTAATTTCTTTTTTTAAGCGATTTATGATAGATAAAGTGAAACTTATAGCCATTCAAACACCTCTTAGCAGTTTAGTGTAGCTTCACACCATTCTACACTAAATAGTTGATCCGTGCCAAAAGGGGATGAAAAAGACGGGGAGTGAAGCGGGGCAGCAGCTCTGAATCGCACATGGAAGGAATTACTCAATCAGCTTTACATCAACAATGACTTCCAAATCTTGCTGACCGGCACCGCGATAGACGCCTTTGACGGGAACGATATCGTTGTAATCGCGGCCGTGTCCGAGCTTAATATAGCGCCAATTGACCTCACAGTTATTCGTAGGGTCGTAGCCGAACCAACCAGTTCCCGGGATCAGGCACTCAACCCACGCGTGGGAGGCTTGGGTGAATTCCGTGCTGCCTCCTTGTAGATCGCCAACAAAGTGATAACCGCTAACGTACCTAGCAGGAATCCCTTTATCTCGGCAAATGGCAATCATGAAATGAGAGTAGTCCTGGCAAACACCACGCTTAAATTGAAGCATTTCTCCGACAGTGGTCTGTACGGAAGTAGCTGAAGGATCATAGGTGAAGTCGCGATGAATCGTTGTGTAGATTGTACGCAGTAATTCGTATAAGCTTATATCTTGATCGGAAATGGCATCTGAGTAAGCCTTAAGTTCAGGGGTCAAACCAGTATAACTGGTAGGCAGTAAATATTCTGCATGCTGATTTTGGAAGTCATCGCTAAATCTCATCGCTTTCTCCTCTAAGGGAGATGCGATGCCTGACGGGATGTTATCGTTGTCGTTCGTGACGACAGTGGACACCATTTTAATAGTTAGCTCGCGATGAAGTTTATTGACGGTAAAAGCATGTACGCGATTATGAAAAAAATCCGAGTACGTAAAGAAAGCTGAAGCAGGCTCCGTGGTGATGGCGTGGTGATAACAGGCTTGACGATTGTCCGTGAGAGGCGTTAAACGAACTTCATTGACACTGTCCTGCGCTGTATCGGTGTAGGAATAGCGTGTGATATGCGTAATCTCCAGCTTTTTCATGCGATGACCTCTTCCCGGGAGGGAAAAAAGACTTTCGACATCCTTAAACCCATCACGTTACAGGATTCCCGAAGTGCACTTAACGTCATTTCCAATTTGCCGGATAAAATATCATCTTCTTCCATGCAAGCAAGGTTAGCCTTTACTTTTCCTGCGAGCTTAGCGAGCCTATGAACAGCAAGGTTTAAATCGGGGTCCTCCATTTGAATGCCCTGCAAGGAACGCTCCAATGATTGGAAAGAGAAGCTGACCGAGCGTGGAAATGTTTCGTGGAGCATCAGAAATTTAATTATGCTGCTTAGATTAACTGTATCTGCATGCTCCCTGCGATACGACTCATAACCGCTAACCGATTTCAATACGGACAGCATAAGCGGGTAAGAAGAGAGCTCTTCCCTAGCGTAATCATGACATAACGACTGGAGTAAGCGCAGCAAGTTCTCGGCACGCTCCAAATATCTTCCGGCTTCCACGAAGTGCCATTCATTTTGACGCGGCATGACGGATGTGGCCGCCCCTTGAAACATAGACAAGGTGTCACGAATGAAACGATAGAACAAATGAGGCGAATCGTTTGTAATATCCCGTACTTCTTTTTCTTTTAGCCACAAATATAGGCCATTCATAATATCCCACAGCTCTGCGGGCATTTTCTCGCGAATATTACGAAGATTGGAGCGGGCATGGTTGGTACAAGCGAGCAAAGAATTCGAATTATTTTTATCGAGAGTAATATAATGGAGAACATGCTGCTCGGTGAAGCTCCCATACTGCTCAGTAAATGCGGCACGATCGCCAATCGTATCAATTAATCGGCTCCACGATTGATCGCTGCTAGTCTCCTTCTCCTCGCGAATATGATAATACACGTCGATTAGCCTCGCGTGATTCTCCGTTCTTTCCGTATATCTTCCGATCCAGAATAAAGCTTCCGCTGTACGTCCCATCATCACCATGAACGCTTGCCTCCAATCAATATTTGATTCTCTATGAATGAGTGACCCAAGTGTCCTTACATCCCCCGCCTTGTGAGGAGTTCACGACGAGTGAACCTTCTTTAAGCGCTACCCGCGTAAGTCCGCCAGGTATAACCTGAATGCTCTCGCCAGCGATGACGAAAGCCCGAAGATCGATATGCCGCGCAGCCATTTGGCCGTCCAACATGACAGGAGCTCTGGAAAGTTGGATCGTTGGTTGAGCGATATAACGATCGGGATTCGCTATAATTTTAAGCCGGAAATCAGCCAACTCACTCTCAGAGGCCGAAGGTCCAATGAGCATGCCGTAACCGCCGGAGAGCGATGTCTCTTTGACGACCATTTCATCTAGATGCTGCAGCACGTGATCGCGTTCTTCCGGTCTAGAAAGGATATAAGTAGGCACATTATTCAGGATAGGTTCTTCATTCAAATAGTAACGAATCATGTCTGGGACATAGGCATAAATGGCTTTGTCGTCGGCCACGCCAGTTCCAGGGGCATTCACGATGTTAATATTACCTGCACGATAGGCATTCATAATCCCCGCGACACCTAACATCGAGTTCGGATCAAAAGCGAGCGGATCCAAGAAATCGTCGTCAATTCTGCGATATAAGACATCGATTTGGCGGAGTCCCTTGATCCCGCGAATATATACCTTATGATCAATGACGACGAGATCGTGTCCTTCTACAAGCTGTATGCCCATTTGCTGCGCAAGGAACGTATGTTCGAAGTAGGCTGAATTGTAGCAACCTGGGGTGAGTAAGCCAATGACAGGATCGGATTTGCCCGAAGGGCTTAGCCGACGTAAAGCGGATAGAAACACATTTAAGCTATGCTCAATATCTTGGATCGAATGGCTAAAAACGAGCTCAGGGAATAAGTGCGTCATGATAGAACGGCTTTTGTACAAATAGGAGAAGCCTGAAGGTGATCTCAGATTATCCTCCAGAACGAAATATTCTCCATGCTCGTCGCGAATTAAATCGATACCTGATACGGTTACGTACACATCATTCGGGATGGATAGACGCATCATTTCAGGTCTGAAATAGCAGTTGGAAAGAACCATTTTCCTAGGGATAATACCATCCTTTAAGATGCATTGGTCATGATAAATATCCTTGAGAAATAGATTAAGCGCCTTAACGCGCTGCTGAAGCCCTCGTTCTAGCTTGAGCCATTCATCCCGAGGAATGATTCGTGGGATCGGATCGAAAGGGATGGTTCTTTCCAATGCTTCAGCTTGATCAGGACTGTAGAGTGTAAACGTAATTCCTTCTTCCATCATGCGTTTCATGGTGGCCGTTTGGCGCTTGCTCAAATTCCCCGCCTTCATGGACATGAACTGAAGGAATACATTTTGATAATGTGATCTTACCGAGTATGAATTCACAAACATCTCATCAAAAAAAGGACGGGGATCATAGGGGGTGGTGACCAGATTCTCAGGTTTGGACATCGCAGCTCCTGGTTTCTTAGCTATACTTCGAGTGGAAGTTACGTTAGAGGGCCCGAAGCAGAAACCAGGCCTCCTTTCTGATCTAAGTTCTTATTCTGTGTTAGAAAATATGACGCGGTTTGATGAAAGATTATTCGTTTTTCTTACATTGTAAATTTATCAGAAAATTATGTCAATATATCTTACGTATGAATTAACTGACATGAAATGCACAAATAGATCGAATGTATGATAGTTTCAAGAATTTTCTGTTTATATCTTGATTTACGTCGAAATCAGCTATAGAATGTCGAATAAGTAGATGTTATATAAAGTCACAATAAAGTCACATGTGTAATGTGAATATAGGGGGTTGGGGTATGTTTGATTGGCTTGGATTTCGAAAAGGTCTACCCTTGTGGTGGGCGTATCGCCTGAATCGTCACCTCAAGGAAGATGTGGAACATATTTTCGAAGGGATTGCGCATACGAGAATTGAAATTTTACGATGCTGGGTAGAGGCCTATTGGTCCAATCTGGATCGTCTGCTTGAGCAGCTCTCTGAATCAGAATCTGGACCTACTGGCTTGACAGACGATGGTTCGATGGTTCAACGGCTGCTGGCAGCTGCTTCAAAGAGCGGGGCCGATTTCTCGGAGATTTTCTTCGTAAATGATAAAGCAGAAGTGATATACTCCACGTCCCCCACTCATGTTGGGAAATCATATGATTCAGGAAGTGATCTTACAAAAGGGCTAGAGGAAACACGTAAAGGCAAGAAATGCTTATACGGACCTTATTCCGATCCCCTTACATTAAAGCTAGGTCCAAGCACTTCGCCGTTTCACGATGCTATGACACTTGCATTTATTACGCCTATAATGGTTAATGGAATATGGAAGGGGGCCATTTGCGGACGTGTCCCGAACGATGTGCTCGGCGATCTGATCCAGCGTGAATCAGGACATGTATATCCGGACTCCGGAGATAATTATTTATTTATGGCGAAGCCTGTGTTGAATAAACAGATTGCACCAGGCACAGCGTTATCTCGAAGCCGTTTTGAGGATCTTACTTTTACCCATGGTGACAATTTAAAAGATGGCGTCCGCACAGATTACGGCATTGTCGGTGTAAAGGAGCATACGGAGCTTGAGCTCATTTTTACGGATCCGGCAACGGGGCAGCTTCATCCGGGGGTTGCGGGAACGATTGCAAAGGGACACAATCTATTCGTGGAGTTCCCAGGTTATTCCGATTACCGGCATATTTCTGTCATTGGCAAGGGTGTTACCTTCCAGCTTGCGCATTGTCCTGATGTTTGGGGGATGATGTGTGAAGGCGATCTAGAGGAGGTATACCGAATTCGCAGTATCGACTGGAAATTGCTCAAGCTGCAGCTGCGGTTCATTGTAGGATATATATTACTGACAGCAGGCGGCTTTTGGCTGCTAAATGGACAAGTTTCTAGTGCATGGGGATCAGTAATAATGGCTGCTGCAAGCCTTGTGTATGGAGGAATAGGCGCAAGCTTTATAAGGAAAAAAGGCAGCAGGCCGATTGTAAGGCAGCTCGCGCAAATGAATAAGTTCATCCGCATTAACGCAGAGGGCAGCGGAGATTTGACACAGCGCCTGCATGTGCAGGAGTTCGCTGGCGATGAGACGCGGGAATTGGCGATGTGGATTAATAATATGATCGATTCCCTTGAGGGTATTATGCTGCAGGTGAAGCAAGCCGCCGCTGAAGTTCAACTAAGCCAGGAACGAATGAATGAATCAACGGGTTCAACAGAACAATCAACTGGACGAATGAGCACCAAGATTCATGATATGATTCGTTCACTGCGCGGTCAGCTCAAGGACATCGATGTTGCGAAGGATGTCACGCAGAATATGAGCGGGACACTGCGCGAATTGGAAGAGAAGGCTTCGGGTCAAATTGCTGTGGCGCAGGATGAAGTGGATCGTATTGGCGAAAAGATGAATCATATTTCTGCGAAAGTAGCGGAAACGAATCGTACCATTCAAACTTTTTTGCAAACGACGCAAGAAATCCCGAAGCTGCTCAAGGTTATCGAAGAGATTTCCGCTCAAACGAATCTGCTTTCCCTGAATGCTTCTATTGAAGCCGCGAGGGTAGGCGAGCACGGGAGGGGCTTCGCTGTTGTAGCCGGAGAGATTCGCAAGCTGGCTGATTTGACCAAGAAGTCGACAATGGAAATCAATGACACCATTGAGCATATTGAACGTCATTCGAATGAAGCCTTCGTTTCGATGGAAGAAGGCACCAGAGTTGTTCTGGAGGGGACGCAAATAGTAGCGGCGGCGTCTGAGATTCTCAGCAGTGCGAACGCGCACGACACCATGAAGACACAGGTGGTGGATGAAGTGGTGGCGCTGATGGAGAAGGTAGCGGCGGTAAGCATGGAGAACCGCCAAATATCGGCGGAGGTTGAGCGTACCGTGCAAGAGCTGCTGCAGGATATGCTTCACGTGCGCCAAACGACGGGGGATGTTGGCGCGATTACGGACTCACTGCTCCTGCTTGTAAATCAATTTCATTTAACGGAGAGCCGCATTCGATAACGGTTTGATTCTAAGACATTTCCTGCGCATGTTAGCTAACCCATCCTGCATACAATGATAATGCGGATTGGGTTAGCTTTTTACATGCTTTATGAAGTAAGTTTTCTAACGAAAACTCGAAGGAGGATGTCTAATGAATGACCGTTTGAGCATTCGAACGAATAGGGAGTACATGATGGATCCCTGCTATTTTCCAATGCTCGTAGAGCGTCTGAAGGAGGAGCATGTACAGATGCGCGAGCAGCTCTCCGAGATCCGAACGATGGCTGCTTCCTTGTACTCCCTCGAGGATTGCTCAATAGGAATGTGTAAGCTGATTGAACTTCAAGATCTGATTCTTTCCCTTGTTGAAGAGCTGGAACAGCATTCAGATTGGGAAGAAAAAGAACTATTTCCTCTTCTGCAATCTTATTTACAACCAACAACAGCACTGTCTGTCTCTCGTTCCATGACTGTACTGGAACAGGATCATGACTTGGCGAAAAGAGTTGTGCAAGCTTTCGTTGATGGTGTGAATGCGATGAAAGTGCCGATAGATGAGGAGTTTTTACATTTGATGGCATCGGAATTAATGACAGCTTGCTTAATACTGCTCAAACATTTCACCTTAGAAGAGGAGCTTGTGTATCCGCTCACCGATCGGATCGTGGAACAATTAGCCTAAGTACATAAAAAAGGGTCTTCTCAAGTCATTTGACTTGTAGAGGCCCTTTTTTTGTGCAGATAACGCGGTCGCTAGTTCGCTAGTTGACGAGATTTGTGCTATATCATCGCAAATAGAAGCTCTCAAAGGCTCTTATTCCGTTCCAATAGCCACTTTCATCGCAAATAGAAGCCTCCAAAGGCTCTTATTTCTCTGAGTAGCAAACTTTTCACCATTTCAACGACGAATAGAAGCCCCTAAAGGCTCTTATTCCGCTCGAATAGCCACTTTCGTCGCAAATAGAAGCTCCCAAAGGCTCCTATTTCTCTGAGTAGCAAGCTTTTTCACCGTTTCAGCGACAAATAAGAGCCCCTAAAGGCTCTTATTCTGCTCCATTAGCCACTTTCTTCGCAAATAAAAGCTTCCAAAGGCTCTTATTTCTCTGAGTAGCAAACTTTTCACCATTTCAACGACAAATAAGAGCCCCTAAAGGCTCTTATTCCGCTCCATTAGCCACTTTCATCGCAAATAGAAGCTCCCAAAGGCTCTTATTTCTCTAAGTAGCAAGCTTTTCACCATTTCAACGACAAATAAGAGCCCCTAAAGGCTCTTATTCCGCTCCATTAGCCACTTTCATCGCAAATAGAAGCTCCCATAGGCTCTTATTTCTTTGAGTAGCAAGCTTTTCACCCTATCAACGACAAATAAGAGCCCCCAAAGGCTCTTATTCCGCTCCATTAGCCACTTTCATCGCAAATAGAAGCTCTCAAAGTCTCTTATTTCTCTGAGTAGCAAACTTTTCACCATTTCAACGAATAAGAGCCCCTAAAGGCTCTTATTCCACTCCAATAGCCACTTTCTTCGCAAATAGTAGCTCTCAAAGTCTCTGATGTGTCTCAATTCCGGAACAAAACAACAAAATAGCGAATCGAAGTTCTTCCTGTACTCGAATTTAGGCGTTTTCGGCAAAATAGCGTACTCACGTTCCGCAAAAGCTGCTTCTCCCCCTGGTAGGTCGCTGTAACTTTGCACCTAAACAAATAACCCAAGGCAGCGCCTTAGGTTATTTGTTATCGATATGCTTAAGCCTCAAGCGTACTCATCGTTTTCTCTTCGCATTCCTTAGAACAGAAGCTATTATGCTTCTCTTCACAGGCTTCACAGCAGATATGCTTCAAGTGGCAAGCATCGTTGGCGCAGTTGATGTAGCGATCTTCAGCTGTTCCGCAGTGATAGCATTTACCTACGACGATATCTTCGTCTGTACGATTGATGGGGACTGAAATCCGCTCGTCGAAGACGTAGCATTTGCCATCGAATAAGCGGCCTTGAACATCTTCATCTTTCCCGTAGCTCACAATACCGCCATCCAGCTGATAAACCTCTTTGAAGCCTTCCTGTAAGAGGAATCCTGACAGCTTCTCACAGCGGATACCGCCGGTGCAATACGTGAGAATGGGTTTGTCCTTATATTCCTGGAGATTATTGCGAATCCATTCCGGGAATTCCTTCGTAGTCTCAACCTCTGGACGAATAGCGCCTCGGAAATGTCCGATATCGTACTCGTAATGGTTGCGTCCATCAAGGACGATGACATCTTCATGCTGGAGCTTCTCGTAGAATTCCTTCGGCTTCAGATGTGTGCCGGTTAGTTCGTTCGGATTCACGTCTTCTTCAAGTCGGAAAGTGACGAGTTCCTTTTTAGGACGAACAAATAACTTTTTGAAAGCATGCTGTTCACTTTCATCTATCTTGTAGATCATGTCTTTGAACAGCGGCATTTGACGCATCATCGCCATGTAAGCTTCGGTTTGCTCGACCGTTCCTGAAAGCGTCCCGTTAATGCCTTCGGGAGCGATAAGGATACGGCCTTTAATTCCGAGCTTTTTGCAATAAGCCAAATGTTCCTGTGCCAACGCTTCGTGATCTATTACAGTAACGAATTTATAATACAACAAAATGAGATATGGAGCGCCTTCTACTGTCATGATTAACTTAACCACCTATACGTATAAATTGCATGCTCAATCAGAAAAAGCATAAGCATATAGTGACATAAATCAGTGCATTTTTCAATCTAACAGCAATTTTTGGATGGAATGAAAAACTTCCTCCAGAGCTATGGCAACCGATTGAAGTTGGTTCTGGATCATGCTGGCATTTGATTCGTCGGGCCCAGCATGATGTTCTAACATTTCTTCTAGGGCAGTTGCCGCGGCGAATACCCGATTGGCTGACAGGTTGCTAGAAGAGCCGCGGAGTGCATGCAGCTGATTTATGGCTTCGGCATAGTCCCCTTTCTGAATCGCAAGGGTTAATTGCGCAACAATAGGAGCGGATTGACTATGAAATTTTCGCAGCATTTCGTGATAGATCTCGGTTTTTCCGCTAAGCCGTCCGAGTGCTTCTTCTATATCAAGTCCTGGGACAGCCATCCTATTCTTCTCGCTAAGAACAGCATCGACGGCTGCGAACAATCGGCTAGGAATGATAGGCTTGGAGATCACTTCGTTCATACCAGCGCGAATACAATCTAAACGCTTCTCCAAAGTAGAGTCCGCGGTTAAAGCAATAATAGGAATATGCATCCATTTAGGCTCAAGACGAATTCGTTTGGTTGTCTCAATGCCGTCCAGAACGGGCATATGGATATCCATTAGAATCAAGTCATAATCATTATTCTCTAAGTCATTTAATGCTTCGAAACCGTTGGAAGCCAATTGAACGTCACAATTCAACCTGCTTTCCAGCAGCGAACGAGCGACAGTCTGATTAATTTCGTTGTCTTCGACTAGCAGAATACGTTGAAATTTTGTCATTGTTTCCGCTGTTTGTGTGAAGTCTGTCGTAGATATGAGCTCCTTCTCGGCATGGGTGCCTGTTAGTGTTTGTAACGTTTGGTACAGTACGATCCGTGAGATCGGTTTGACCAGAATGGCATGCGGAGCCGATGGTGCAGGCAACTGCTCCAGGGCATCTCTGCCCGATAAGGTTGTGTAAATAATCGTTAAAATGTTCATTCGATTGCAGGCTTCAAGCATGCCCAGCCATACTTCCTCTCCGTACATATCAACAGCTTCCATATCAAGCAGGATCACATCTACGGGAATAACATCAATGGCATTCCTTGCTTCTTTCCAAGAATAAACGCCGGCCGCTTCTGTACACATGGATTGAAGGGTATGAGCAAGCACTTGGTTCAAACCAGGGTGATCTTCCACAATTAATGCGCGCAGCGGGAGGACTGCCTGAGACTTCATAGGTTGCAAGGACAACGAGAAAGGCAAGCTAATCCGGAATTCACTGCCGAGCTCTGGTTGGCTTGACACCTCGATGGTGCCGCCCATATTCTCAATGATGTTCTTGGAGATAACAAGACCGAGTCCCGTTCCTCCAAATTTCCGACTCGTTACTTCATCTACCTGAACAAATGGCTGGAAAAGCTTGGATAGGTGCTCTTCATCCATCCCGATGCCTGTATCGCTGACAGTAAAGCCAATTCTGACTTCTTCCTCACGGAGCTGTTCCACGTTAACACGCAGCATGACTGTTCCTTGCTCAGTAAATTTTATCGCATTGCTAGTTAGATTCAGCAAGACTTGATACATGCGTAGTGAATCCCCAATGAGTCCAAGCGGCACATTGTCATGGATATCACAAATAAAATCAACCGGCTTGTGGCCAAGCAGTACGCTAAGGGTTTCACAAACACGGTCAATGGTCTCATCCAACTGGAACGCATGATGTTCAATAGCTAGCTTGTCCACCTCGAGCTTCGAGAAGTCCAGAATGTCATTAATAATATTGGATAGGGACACCGAGGATCTCACTATTTTGCTTATATAATCCCTCTGAAGCGGTGACATGTGCGTTCGCTCCATCAAGTAGGAAAGTCCGACGATGCCATTTAAAGGTGTCCGAATTTCATGACTCATACGAGCCAGGAAAATTCCTTTAGCCAAATTGGCTTCATCCGCTTCTTGTTTCGCTCGAATGAGCTCCTCTTTGGAATGTACTTGGTCCGTAATATCTCGCGTAATGGCTGAGAAATATCGCTCTCCTTTGTCTGCGGGGAAGTGGGGCACGATGATAACGGAAATGAATATTTGCCGTTGTTCCTTCGTTAGGACCTCTGCTTCAAATTCCCAGAATCCTTCCCGAATAGCTGTGTTCAGACCCTCTTCAAAATTGATGTCATTCTGGATATCTACGTACTCACTGAAATGTTTGCCAACGGTTTGCTGTTTATCTAATCCAACGGTGCTCTTGCATGCTTGATTCATATAAAAAATAAAGCCTTTCTCATCAAATGAGAGAATGGAATCACGTGCGCTTTCTACAATCGTTAACAGCCTCTCCCTAAACTCATTGCTCTCCTTAATATCACTAATGTCTCGAGCGATGAATACGAACCCTTTCAGCTCGCCATTCGGATTTGTAATGCTGCTGACACTAACCTGAACGAAGAAACGAGTGCCATCTTTGTGATGCCAAATCCATTCAGAATCCTCTTTAAGGTGACGTAATGAACGAATCACGAGAGCTGTACAATCAGCTGGCACATATTCCCCAAGCTCTGATGAGTATTGCGCGGCTCTTTCTATCAGTTGTTCTTCATCCAACCACAGAAGGGGCGTTGCTTTCTTGTGAACTTCTGCTAAAGAATAGCCAAGAAGCTGTACAGCTCTACTGTTGAGATGATTAACGATAAAGGAAGGATCTGTCACGATCATGGCATATTGATTGTGATGAATAAAAGCTTCGAACGGCTCGAATAGTTCACGTAAGTTTTCTATCATGCCATTCACAGAATGGGCAAGAGCACCAAGCTCATCCTTGCTTTTGAAAATAAGCGGTTTTATGTAGAAATTACCCGCAGCGACGGATTCTGTGACATGGAGAATTTGCTTGATGCGTTTAATAATCAGTGTATTAGCGGTTAAGTAAATAAGGATAAAAATGACCACGGCCGTCATCACAATTAATCCGATGGTCGACCAAAGTAAGGGGCTCGTGGGAGCCTCGAATGCTGAAAGGGGCACGGAATAAGCGAGATACCAGTCTAATTTAGGTACACGCGCATAGAACCACCGAGCTTTTTGGCCACCGTTAAAAGATTCATCCAGAAAGCCTTCGTTCGTCTGCAGCGCATTTTGAAAGGCTGGCACAAGTGAAGGGTATTCGGTGAAAATATTAAGGTTCAAAATTAAAGGTGTATCGGTATGATACAGAACGAGTCCCTCATGATTCACGATAAGTATTTCGCCCTTCTCCAAAGGGGTATGAAGATGCTCGAAAAAGGTTTGTTCCGCATCAAGAGAGATGTTTATGATACTCGTCACTTCGTTTTTCTCATTGAAGACTGGTGCAGTAATAGAAATGATGTATTTGCCGGTTAATTTACCGATTTCAGGATCAGAGATGAATGTTTTCCCATTTAGAGCCTCTTGGAATCTTCGTTCCCCTGTTATATAAAGCGTTTGCCCGGAAGTAAGAGTCAAGTAGCCATTGAGATCTATAATTCCCATGGAATGATAGCGATTAGCGCCTGTTTTTAATTCTTGGGTCAAAAATTGGAGCCGCTCCTCAAGTGTCCCGTGCTTCATAACATCTACACGACTAATTAGCTCCACTTCTGCCAAACGAATGGATAAGAAATCGTATAAATTTTGTGCGGAATTGGTAACGGAAGTTATCGATTGCTCTTTCATTTGATGAATCAGTTTATCTTTCGAGAGCCGATAATTTGTAATCCCTACAACTGTTAAGGAAATACAAGTGATAAGAACAAGCAATGAGACAAGTTTGAAACGTAAAGATGATAACATGAGTACCTCCGTGCAAATGATAAACTGTTAGCAAATCTAACAATTTCACAATGAATGTAAGCTAAGAAATTTAATGAATAAAGTTTATGATGATTCAGCAGATGAATTGAGTATACATCATAGTTGGATCATTCATTCATTATTTGGGAGGAATTGGCACACGCGACTTACAGTGCGAACTAAAATATTTACGGTATTTGCGATCATCTTTCTGATGATTGGAGGGTTAAGCTGGACCGATATGAGTCGAATGGGCACGTTGAAGGAGAATACAGCTGTTGTAGCCAGTGAAGTTCGTAAGCTAGCGTCACAGACGGATGACTCTGTACGTGATATTTCCGAACTCATTTCGAACATTCAAAGAGATTCTGCACGGGCTGGTCAAGTTATGGATAAGGGGCTGTCAGAAGTGCAGGAAGGTCTTAAAGAGGTAGGGATTGCGGAGCTAGCATTCGGTCAAATCGTCAACGCTTCGCAAGAAGTAGCCAGCAAGATTCAAGAAACGGCTGCGGCGGCTCAGCAGATGGCTGCAAGCTCGGAAGAAGTTTCGGCAACCGTAGCTAGTGTAGGCTCTGTTGCGCAGCAAACTTCGGGGACCGCTCAGTCAGTAGCGGCTGCAACGGAAGAGCAGCTCGCGTCCACAGAAGAGATTACAGCTTCTGCTGAAAGCCTTGCTGGTATTGCTCAAGATTTGCATCAAGTTGTGAGTTCATTCCGAATTTCATAGAAGAATGTTAACGATCAGACTTTCTGGAACGTTGGCGCGTCTAGTTATCGTAAAGGTTAAATCAACCGAAAGATTACCACGATAACGAATGAGGAGTGAACATGAATTGAAAAAAAATCCGTTTAACATGTTGAAGCTTGGTGTAGTTGGATGTGTATTGCTGGTGGGAGTGAGTGGTGCCGTATTACCATTAACAGGTATGGCATCAGCGGAAACAGTTACCGTAGTTCCAATTCTTTCACCCGTTGCATCGGAGACAACTTCTTCAGCTCAAGTGAAAGAAATCGAGCTTACCTCTAAAACGCAGGATCTAAAAACCAATATTAAAGTGCCGCAGCTTTCAGGTATGTTGGATACGAAATATCAAGAGCAAACGAATGACTTCATTTTATCCCAAGCAAACAAAGATTTGGCGAATTGGGAGAAAGAGGCTGCGGAAGCCGCTGCTGATGCAAAAACGAATGGTTTCACATATCGCCCCTACGAGCTGACGATTAATTATGTATTGAAATCGGATGGTTCGAGCAATCCAGCGGGTGTTGTCTCACTTGAAGTTACAACGTATGCAGCTACAGGTGGTACAGGTATGCCGCGAGTTGATACGTATAATGTGCTAAATCGCGAACAAGGGCAGCGTGTTACTTTGCAGGATCTGCTTGGAGATAACTTCAAGGAGAATGTCAATGCCGGAATTCAGGCCAAAATCAATGAAAAACCTGAGAATTATTTCAAAGATGCATTTAAAGGCATCAGTGAAGAGCAAACCTTTTATGTGGAAAAAGGCGAAGCGGTCATTGTATTCCCGAAATATTCGATTGCGCCAGGCTCCACAGGCACTCCGGAATTCCGTTTTAACTTGCCTGAGAAATGGCATATGACACCTAATCCCGTTGCCCCTATCCCGGTAGAGAAAATGAAGCTAGATTTAGCGGCAAGCGACAGCCTAACCAATGCCGAAGGCGTGAATCTGCTGCCCTTACGCAAAGTGGCTGAAGGACTTGGCTACGAAGTGAAGTGGAATCAAGAGACATACGCTGCCGAATTGAATAAGGGTGCTGGGTGGACGAGTGTTACTGTGGGTCGAGACAGCTATTTCTATGCGAAAATGGCTCCGGTTACGCTAGGGACAGCTCCAGTTATTCTGAACGACATGCTATATGTACCTTTGAAATTCGTAACGGACATCCTGCGTGCGAATGTGAAAACGGGCGATGCAGGCGCCATTCATATCGAACAATAAGACATTTGAGTCCGTCGATTCATTCATTCATTAATTAATTCATTCATTCATCCATTCAAGTTCTGCATGGAATGTCTTAAATCGGAATCAATCGGCACATATGTTCACTTAACAGTTCATGGATGATTGAATCCAAATTCTTTTGTTTAATGTTGTTGTAAAAAGTGCAACAATTGTTGCCTAGAAACCGCCTCTCACCGTTCTTTGTCGCATTATGTACAACAATTCTGCCCGATACAGGCGATTTTGCAACAAATGAGCTCGAATTGTTGTACGAAATACAACTCCAAGTTGGAATAGCCTATTGGCTTACAAATTGTTGCAGAAATTACAACATTGTAAACCTCAACCTCAATACCGTAACTCATCAGAAAACAGCTCAATGACCCTAAAATCACCTTTTAGAGTCATGCCTACAGTGTCAAGGAAGCATCATGAATCAATCGAAAGTCCTCATTTAGCAACATTAGCCTCTAGCTGCCTATTTATTTGGGTGAGCTGGAGGCTTTTCCATTTCACCATACTGAAAGCGTTTGCATATACTATCTCGTAAAATAGGAGGTGGCAGTAGACGATGTATTTGAAAAACTTATTGTCCGCTTGTATGGGCCTTTGGTTTCTGGTGAGTCCCTGGGTGTTCGGCTTTGAAGCTCATACGAATGCACTTTATACCTGCGCGCTGCTAGGCAGCTTACAATTCGTGGCATCTCTGATGGCCCTAGGGAAAACCGGTAAAAAAGTTTGGCAAAATTGGCTTTGTTTTATTATTGGTGCTGTTTTTATTGTCGTTCCCAACGTATATCATTTGGATTTAATGGCCTTTTTTTCATTTGTCGTGTTGGGCTTTATGACCATACTGGTCAATTACGCCAATCTATATGCCGATCATCAATGAAGTAGTCGAATGCGGAAACGTGAGATTGCCACGAGGTTAGTTTATACTAGTCATATAGTGATAGGTAGGATGGGAGGATCATATACCGGCATGTTAAGTTCATTAGAATTAATAAAAAGGTATCGGGCAGGGGAAACAAATGCCGCAGACCAACCTAAATGGTTAACCTATATCGTTTCGGCGGAGGAGCGCATCGTTAACTTCGAGCGGATTCAGTCGATCCAGGAGCTGGCACAGGCGAACCCTGTGCTTGATTATGTTGAGCGGACATTACATATTTTGGACGGGCTAGCGTTGTCCTTTTGGAAGAAAGATTTACTAGAAGAGGTGTTGAGCTGGTCTGAAGTAGCGAAAGGCGGGACTTCAAGAGACCGTTTCATGTGGCAAGAAGCAGGTATTCATCTTTACGTCCATAACCTTGGTTCGGCCCAGCTGTACAAGCTCGATAAAGGAAATCCAAGCGAGAAGTCAACTGTCATACATACGTTAATCTACACTCATGGGCTAATTGGTCAAACCATCCGTGGCGAAGTACCGCTTAAAGAACATACACCGTTAATTCGTTTGATGATGGATAACTTGCTTTCAGCTGATGAATTAAGAGACTTGCTCTTGCCGCTGAATCAATGCATTATTGCAGGTGTTTCAGAAGAACTCTGGCAATCCGTTCGTAATGAAGTTGAGACAATGATTGAGCAGATCGTTTCCGATTCTTTGGAAAAAGAGCCTGCCATAAAGGATCGCCTTGCCAGACTGCGGGGAAACACGATTCAAAAAGGAGAAAATTTCGATGCCGAGTATGGGAAGCTGCTGAACGAAGTTCCATTAGATGCATTAACGGCATTTTTGGATGGTAGAACGCTGTGGTTCGTAGAAGCGGCCCTGCAAGAATTTTCTTTGGAGCAGTTGGTGAAAGTATTTCTGATTATCCAGGGTGGTCAAGAGGATTCCATTCAGCACATTAGCTTCGAACCTTTGATGAATACGATGTATTACGATTACAAGGGCAGCAAAAAGGTAAACGTGTATAAGAAGAGGATGATTGAGAAGTATTTGGGTGAGCTTTCTTGGAAGGATTTGATGAGGGATCCGTTGGAATTATCGCAAAAGTTCAAACCCGATGGTAAGTGGGGCAATGCCCATTTGAAGCACCTCATTGATCGAAAGCTGCAGCTCCCGGACACGATATTCTTTACCTTCCAATTTTCCCCTGCTGCTGAGAAACTGATTGATTTTTGTGTAGAAGCAGAGAAATCTCCTCTATATGAAAAGGCGGTTCTGCTACTGTTCGATCTGTTCGAATTGCGCAGAGATGCTTATGATCGGTTTCATAACGAGGAAGAGTACTTAGCCACGATGAACCAAACGGCTGACTATAAGAAGCTGATGCTTGATTACGTTGTAGGGAAGCGGGTTGTCGATATTGGACCTGGCGGCGGGGTTATGCTGGATCTCATTGAGCAGTATTTGCCGGACAAGCATCCGATTGGGATCGACATTTCGTCGAATGTCATTGAAGCGCTGGAACGCAAAAAGCAGCTGGAGGGGCATCGGTGGGACGTTATGAAGGGGGATGCACTTAATCTCAAACAGTATGTAGAGCCGGGCTCAATCGACACGGTTATTTTCTCTTCGATCCTGCACGAATTATATTCTTACATACCCTTTGGCGGAAAGAAATTCAACCATGCTACGGTTGCTGCAGCGCTGCGAAGCGCTTTTGATGTTCTCGCACCCGGAGGACGAATCGTTATCCGCGATGGTATTATGACGGAGCCTGCTGAGCAGAAACGGACCATTCAATTTCTGCAAGATGGGGCGATGGCTTGGCTGCAGCGGTATGCGAAGGATTTCGCAGGGCGAACGATTCAGTATGAGGTCGTAGCTAAGGATGAGGTCATCATGCCCGTGAATGATGCGATGGAATTCCTTTATACATATACGTGGGGAGAAGAAGCTTATGTGCATGAAGTACAGGAGCAATTCGGGTACTTTACTCCGAGCGAGTTTACTGCGTTCATCTTGGATACATTAGGTAATGAGGCCAAAATTGTGGAGAGCAAACACTTTCTACAGGAAGGGTATACGGACGCGTTGGCGGATAAAGTAAGGATCATGGATCAAGATGGAAACGTGGTTCCGCTGCCGGATAGCACGTGTTTGATTGTGATAGAGAAGTAAGCAGCAGACCGGCCGATGAATGCCTATTGCAAAAGAATTTTAATTATGTCATAATGAAATTATCAAATTGACAATATGAAAAGAAATGTGATTAAGCAGGTGATCAAATGAATATCCCAATAGAGAATGAAAGCAACTATCAAGCGAGTAAATATCGCACACCGGACGGCGCGCCTACGGATATCGTCATTTTTACAATTACCTCAGAAGGAAAAGGATCAGTGAAGAAGTCACTTCCTACTCGGGAGCTGCAAGTGTTATTGATTCAAAGAAAGCAATGGCCGTTCGAAGGCCAGTGGGCACTTCCTGGGGGCTTCTCGATGGAAACTGAAACGATCCAAGAGTGCGCACGGCGTGAGCTAACGGAGGAGACGGGTGTTTCGGACGTACACATTGAATATTTCAATGTGTATAGTACGCCGCAGCGCGATCCTCGGGGGTGGATGATCTCGCATGCGTTCTTCGCACTCGTGCACGAGCGCCATCTCGAGAAACGTCAAGCCGCTGATGATGCAGCTGATGTTCGCCTTTTCCCTATCGATGAGGCGCTGGCGATGGATCTCGCTTTTGACCATGAAATCATAATGAAAGATGCTCTTACTCAAATTCAGCAGAAGATGCTGACGACGACGATTGCCAGAGAGTTCCTGTCCGAAGAATTCACGATGAGTGAGCTGTATCAAGTCATTCAAACGGTCGTTCCGACGTTCAAGGAACGGAATTTCATTCGTAAAATTACTTCGACCCAGAGTCGTAAAGGGATAATCGAAGAGGTGCTGGATCATAACGGACAGGGCAAAATGTCTAACCGTTACTCCCAGCGTTCTGCTCAGTTGTACCGATTTACTGATTATGTGCCTCAGCTGTCTATTTACAGCTAGGCCTCTCTTTTCTATTTTGATATTGTCTTAATAATAATATCAAATATACAATGTGAAGGAGTGTTTAGGATGAGAGCTCTTATTATCATTGATTATACGGTGGATTTTGTTGTTGGGAAGCTTCCTTGCGGGGAACCAGGCGTTGCGATTGAAGCGAGAATTTGTGAAATTACAGAGCAATTTTTGGCCCAGCAGGACTTTGTGGTTATGGCTGTTGATCTCCACGACGAACAAGATCCTTTCCATCCAGAGACGAAGTTGTTTCCTCCACATAATATTCGCGGCACGGCGGGGCGCGATTTATATGGCAGATTGAAAATTGTACATGAGCATAATAACAGCGAGATTTATTGGATGGACAAAACAAGATACAGCGCCTTCTGCGGCACCGAGTTGGAGCTTAAGTTAAGGGCAAGAGGAATTCATGAGCTGCATTTGGTTGGCGTTTGTACGGATATTTGTGTCCTTCATACAGCGGTGGATGCTTACAACAAAGGCTACGAAATTATTGTTCATGAGGATGCAGTCGCTAGTTTTAATCAAACGGGCCATGAATGGGCCTTGCAGCATTTTCAAGGTACACTTGGGGCGAAAGTCGTTCGAGGTTAAAGTGGTAGCTGAGTTGGGTGCAAAGGTATGAATCGGACAGAAATCACGGAGAATGAGGAGATGGTGAATATGCGGAATCTTAAGCAAGAAGCGATTCAAGCTTCATTATTTGTGCAGGGGAACATTGACGTGACTTACGAAATCGATCGCCGAGTAAAATTCCTCAAGGCGTATCTGGTTCATACAGGATCCAAAGGCTACGTGCTTGGGCTGTCTGGAGGTCAAGACTCCACATTAACAGGCAAGCTGGCCCAAATAGCTATCGATGAGCTAAATGCCGAAGGCGGCACTGAAAGCTTTCAATTCATGGCTGTAAGGCTGCCTTACGGTATCCAGAAAGATGAAGATGATGCACAGGCAGCAATTCAGTTTATTCAACCTAGCCGTGTTGTTACGGTCAACATACAACCGGCAGTAGACGCGTCCGTACGGCAATTTGCCGAAGCTACAGGAGAAGTCTTGAGTGATTTTCACAAAGGGAATGTGAAGGCTCGCGAGCGTATGAAGGTGCAGTATGATTTGGCCGCGCACTATCAATTGCTTGTTTTGGGGACGGATCATGCGGCTGAGGCGATTACCGGATTTTTCACGAAACATGGAGATGGTGCATGCGATGTGGCTCCGATCTATGGCCTTAATAAGCGGCAAGGCAAGCTGCTGCTCGAGCGCTTGGGATGCCCAGAACATTTGTATTTGAAAAAGCCTACGGCAGATTTGGAAGATTTAAAACCAGGTCTTCCGGATGAAGAAGCGTTGGGACTCACTTACGATCAGTTGGATGACTACTTAGAAGGAAGCCCCCTACTCGCTTCTGCCGTACAGAAGATTGAGGAGCGCTACGCTGTTACTGAACATAAACGCAGGGGTCCAGTAACATGCTATGACAATTGGTGGAAAGGATGAATCCTATGAAATACGACAACTTGACGCTGCACACAGATAAATACCAAATTAATATGATGTACGCGCATTGGCTGCAGGGCACTTATCAGCAGAAGGCTGTTTTCGAAGTATACTTCCGTAAGCTGCCTTTCGGGAGCGGATATGCGGTCTTCGCTGGTTTAGAGCGGGTGATTCAGTACATTCAAAATCTGCATTTTGGCGATGAGGAGATCGCCTACTTGCGAACACAGGAAGAGAATTATCGGGAAGATTTCCTGGAGGCGCTTCGCGCATTTAAGTTTGGTGGAGACTTGCAAGCTGTACCGGAAGGTACACTTGTCTTCCCGAATGAGCCGCTCGTACGTGTAGTAGCGAGCATGTTCGAGGCGCAGCTGGTTGAGACGGCGATTCTCAACTTCGTGAACTACCAGACGCTTATCGCGACGAAAGCTTCGCGGATCAAACAAGTTGCTCCACGCGATGTGCTGCTGGAGTTCGGCACAAGACGCGCCCAAGAGGCTGACGCCGCGATCTGGGGCGCAAGAGCGGCCTATGTCGCAGGGTTTCATGCGACATCCAATCTCAGAGCCGGGATGCTGTTCGGCATCCCGACCAAAGGCACGCACGCTCACGCATGGGTGCAGGCCCACGACACGGAAGAAGAAGCCTTCCGTGCTTATGCTGAGGCGCTGCCTGAGCAAGTGACGCTGCTCGTCGATACGTACGATACGCTGCGCAGCGGCGTACCGAACGCGATCAAGACGGCGCGTCTGCTGCAGAGCCGCGGCAAGAGCTTGAATGCTATTCGCCTGGATAGCGGCGATTTGGCTTATTTATCCCAGCAGGCTAGGCGCATGCTGGATGAAGCGGGCTTTCCCGAGGTGAAGATTGTCGCCTCGAATGATCTGGATGAGAACATCATCGAGGGGCTGAAAGCCCAAGATGCGAAGATCGACGTCTGGGGTGTTGGCACCCAGCTCATTACTGCTGCGGATCAACCCGCGCTAGGCGGGGTTTACAAGCTGGTGGCCCGTGAGAAGAACGGCGAATTCGTGCCGGTCATTAAGATCTCGGGCAATCCTGAGAAAGTAACCAATCCCGGCTTCAAGGAAGCCTACCGGATCATAAACAAGAAGACAGGCAAAGCGGAAGCCGACTATTTGGCTCTTCAGCATGAAGTCGATATCAAGAAGGGTGAACGAATCAAGCTGTTCGACCCCATCCACCCTTATATCTACAAATATATTGATGACTATGAAGCAATTCCACTGCTCCACCCCATCTTTCTCCAAGGGAAGCTTGTCTATGAAGAGCCCGCATTGGATGAAATTCGTGATTATCATGCGCAGCAAATGCAGTCTGTTTGGCCGCAGTATTTGCGTAAGCTTAATCCGGAAGTTTATCGTGTGAATTTAAGCGCGGCATTATGGAAGCTGAAGATGGATTTGATTCATGAGCATCAAGGGTAGCTATTGCACATCTAGGTGGTCTGCCCCTTTCGTTCAATTCAACAACGCGATCATCTGATACACCTCGCGATGATCGCCGGGGAGCAAGTAATTGGCGACTTTGAGCTGGGAGGAACCATCGCCGTCCAGGAACAGCCCATCCACCAGCTGTCCATTTCCAACCTGATCTTGCACGGCTGTGCGGAACTGCTCCCCGGTGCATGGCGTTGGAGCCACGACTAGGTAAACGTTGTTATTCCTGTCGTAGACGATACCTGATCGCATGCGCTTCTCGTTAATGAGGGGCATCTCTTCCGCTATCGCTTGCTCCGCCCATCCGTCTGGATTCGTAAGTCCCATGCTCACGCCTCCCTGCGCCCAATAATGAGCGCGATCCATCACCTTCAGCTCGTCCGCATGTTCAACGACTTGAATGGTGAAGGTTTGAGCCTTTTCATCCCATACGAGCGTTCCCCGCTTGCGGTCAATATTAAACCAGCCAGAGCCGTAATCGCCGGGTTCCCCTTTGACGGGACGATCATTAATGACAGCGATGCTAAGGAGATAGCCCTGCCAGAAAAAACCGCCATTAATCCCATTTTCCTGCCTTTCAGTCACATTGCCTGTAATTGCCTTCAGCCCTATATTCTGTGGCGGAGTCCTAATACTATGGAGTGTAACGCCGTTGCTGGCTTGGTGGATGCTATATTCGGAAACAGGGAGGTTTGGCGGTGGTTTCACCGCTGCATGGGTTCCCCAGATGATAGTCCATATAAAACTAGTTATCATAATAAGGAGATAGATAAGAAGGTAAGCTGCATTCATTTTTACAAGTCGTAACATGTACATGGGGCAACTACTCCTATTCTCTTAAATCAGATCCTTTCTATGAGTCTATGAAATTTAATTTCGAATTATGCTTGTAAATAAAAAAACAGTTGAGCGGGAGAATATAGATCCCGTGCAACTGTTTTATTTTTGCTTATTTAAAATCGCCTAGCAAATAATTGTAGAAGGGTTCGTCCGCCCAGAACTTATAGGAGTCGACGTTCAAGCTGGCATTGATTTTCTTTAGGCCGGTAACGACATCGTTAGATTTATCGCTGAGCGAGAAGGACTGTGCATAATAATGGCCTTTACTAACTTTATTATTAGAAATTACTTTGTAGTCTTTCACATCGGTTAATGAATAGTAGAGTGGCTGCCACCAGGAGGAGTAAATAAGTCCTGTCTCGTCTTTACTGTTCTTTTTAGCATATTGGAAAATGACTTGCTGGAACTTGTTCTTTTGCTCGGCGTTATCGAATTCGAACTCAATGTCGTATTCCTTGGCGTAGGCAATGAAATTGCCATTCTCGATTTGGACGACTTGATAATCATCGGATTGTGTCGGCTCGCCCCATTCTTTCAAATAGATGAAGGCAGACGTTTTGGGCTCCAGCTGTACTTTCGCTTGAATGTTCTCGCTGCGCAGCAGTCCGATTAACTGAATCGCATGCGTAATGTCAGAATGTCCATAGGTGAGAGAAAGCTTAGGATCAAAGTTTGCGTCGAAACGAGAATCTTTCAAGTTATAGCCGGTAACTAGATTCTTTTTCAAGGCTTCATCGAAGACAGCACGCAATTCCGTTGATGAAATAAGATCCTCCGTACGCCAAGTATCGTTAATTTTGCGGAAAATATCATCATCGGAAGTCGTTCCAATATAGTGCTTGTATTGTCCTTGGAAAGTAAGAATCTTACCCAGCAGTTCATCCGCAAAGCTTTCGCCAGCCGCCGCATCCGCTTCGAAATCGGAGGAGACGAGGCCGGTATCAATAGCGGCGGCCAGTTCTTGGGCGGCTTGCAGCGTTAGTTGATTGTTTTGATCGTAGTCTATATGTACTTTAGCCAGAGCGGCTTTAATTTTATCCTTGGGATATGTATATGCGAGTTCCTTCAAGCCGGCGGCTTTTAAAGCGATGAAAGTTGCCTGCAGCTGGGTAAGCGTCTGATCACCTTGCAGCTTGCCTTCGGATAGAATGCCTTTTTCGTGCAGAGCAAGGGCTGCTTTGTAATAAGGGCTGTCCTTTTGCAAGTCTGTAAAGGCATTGGTTTGATCTTTCGCTTCCGCTTTCAAGATGCTGTTAACTGCGATAACGAAATCGCCTTTTGATATGGAGTCTGACAAGCTGATGGTATACTGGTTTTTCAAAAACTGTTTGTAAGCTACTGCAGAATCACTTGCTTCTGCGGCAGCGCTTAATGTGCTTACAGAGGCGAAGAGGACGGCTGTTAAAGCAGCTATTTGCAAAGATTTGCGGGATTTCAATGGTTTCATAAGAATAAAACACCTCCGAGTTTTTTTAATTCATATAGGAATAGTATGGTTTATTGAAATATATCAGTTAAGCCTATAGGTGTCAATAAATAATAGTTGTCGTTTTTATTCTTGACATGACCTATGGAATCTACTACTATCAGTCTTAGTTGAAAAGTCGCACTTTGTCGAATAGGATAAAAAAATCTTTGATAAAAACAGATCAAAAGGGGAGAGCCACACATGAAAAAAACGTTATTTTCTATTTTCGCCGTTACATTAATGCTGACTGGCTGCGGCACCGCTAAAAATGATACAGCAGCTCCGGCAGCTACGAAAGCTGCAGAAGCAACGAAAGCGCCTGAAACCAAATCATCCAAAAAAATCATTCTAATAACACCAGAAAAAATCGGTGTGAACCCTTTCTTTGCTCAAGAGGATGAAGGTGTTAAAAAAGCAGGTAAAGAATTTGGCGTTGATGTGAAAACAGTAGAATCTACGGATGCCAGCGCGATAGAGCAAAACCTGCGTGCTGCTGTTGCAGATAATTATGATCTTATTATTACCAGCTCCTTTGAATCCGAGGATGCTCTGAAAAAGGTAGCTGCTGAAAATCCAAAGAAATCTTTTGCAATTATTGATACCGTTGTTGATCTGCCGAACGTTAGAAGCGTAGTATTCCGTGAGCACGAGGCATCCTACTTGCTTGGTGCAGCTGCGGGTCTTGCAACTAAGAAAAATGTTGTCGGTATGGTAGCAGCACTTGATATTCCTTTGATCAAAAAGTTCACAGTCGGTTTCCAAGAAGGCTTGAAATCAACGAATCCGAATGCAAAATTCATCGTCAACTATGTAGGCAGCTTCACGGATCCAGCAAAAGCGAAAGAGCTGGCGTTGACGCAATTCTCTCAAGGAGCAGATTTCATCGCAGCCGCATCAGCTGTTGGCGATTTGGGCGTGTTCGAAGCGGCTAAGGAAAAAGGCTTCTACACATCTGGTCAAGATATCGACCGTACAGTGACAGATCCTGAGCACATCGTTCTCTCTCAATTGAAAGGTACAGACAGCGTTGCTTACCAAACTGTGAAAGATTTCGTGAATGGAACTTTTAAATTTGGCGCTATGGATTACGGCTTGAAAGAGGACGGAGTAGGTCTTACTTTTGTAACCAAAGAAAGCAAATCCAAACTAAGTCCATTTATTGGACAAGACGTTGTGACTAAAGTTAAAGCCATCAAAGACGATATCGTAGCTGGCAAAGTTACGGTTCCGAATCCTCTTAAATAGTAGTACGACCTTACAATTATAATATGACCCTGGAAACTGTTTACGGCGACGTAGGCAGTTTCCGCATTTCTAGGAAAGGAGTGCGAAACCCGCTATGCTGCTTCAAATGAACCAAATTACCAAAACCTATGGAAGCTTGATAGCTAACTCCAACGTAGATTTTTCGCTGCGCGAAGGTGAAATTCATGCGTTAGTCGGCGAGAATGGGGCAGGTAAAACAACCCTGATGCGCATCCTTTACGGAATGGAACAGCCAACGTCGGGAACGATTATTTTACGAGGAAGAAAAATTCAGTTCGTGAATCCTACGGATGCGATTCGTCATGGCATCGGTATGGTGCATCAGCATTTCATGCTGTTTCCTTCATTTACGGTGGCTGAAAATATTGTCATCGGCAATGAACCGCAAGTCGGCTTGAAGTTCGACCGAAAGAAAGCTGCCCTGCAAGTGAAGGCATTGTGTGACATGTACCGACTACCCATTGATCCACTCAGGAAAGTGGCTGACCTTCCGCTAGGATTACAACAGCGTGTTGAGATTTTGAAGGTGCTCTATCAAGGTGCGGATATCATTATTTTGGATGAGCCTACTGGTGTTTTGACTCCGCTGGAAGCGAAGGAACTGCTTGTCATTATGAAGAGCTTAGCGAGCCAGGGTAAAAGCTTCATTGTTATCACACACAAATTACATGAGGTCATGGAAGTTGCGGACCGAGTTACGGTGCTTCGAGACGGTAAAATCAGAGGGAATGTAGATACTTCGGCAACTAACGCTGAAGAACTTTCTAGATTAATGGTAGGAAGAGAACTGGTGCAAACGAGCAAAAGTGCCGCAAGACTTGGTGAAACGGTTCTCGAAGTGAAAGAGATTACCATACAAGGCAAGAAAGGTAAGCCCGTACTGAGCCGTGTCAGTTTTGAGGTGAAGGCTGGTGAGATCTTAGGTGTCGCCGGTATTTCCGGTAACGGACAGTCTGAGCTAATCCAAAGCATTACAGGACTCCAATCGATTGATCAGGGTCACATTCGTCTGATGGGCAAGGATATTACAGGTTGTTTGGTTCGTGAGATCAGAGAAAGCGGGCTTTCGCATATTCCTGAGGATCGTTACCAATGGGGGGCTGCCAAGGAAGGCAGCGTACTTGAAAACGGTACTATGGGGCATCACAGAACGCATCGGCGTAACGGATTATTGCAAGGCAAGTCACTGCGAAATATGGTTGACGGATTCATTCAGCAATTTCAGATTAAAACAGGTTCCCAGGATACGAAAGTCAAATTTCTATCTGGAGGCAATCTTCAAAAACTGATTGTGGCCAGGGAAATTGCCCAAAACCAACCGTTCCTTATCGCTGCCGAACCCACGCGTGGCGTTGATGTTGGAGCGATGGAAGTGATCCACGATGAGCTGTTGAAAAAAAGAGATGAGCAGGGTGCAATTCTATTGGTATCTTCGGAATTGACGGAGATTCTTAAGCTTTCTGATCGCATTATCGTGATGTATGAAGGGCGAATTGCAGGAGAGCTGTCAGCACAGCATGCGACTGAGGAGCAAATCAGCCTGTTGATGGCAGGAGGTAATTCCCATGCTTAATTGGAAAGGAAACATTGGCGCGCTGCTGCAGCCGCTTATTGCGGTATGTATCGGTTTATTGGGCGGGGCCATCGCCATCGTTTTGATTGGAGGCTCCATTTCGGACACATACACACAAATGTGGAAAGGCGCTTTCGGCAATTTTTACTTTTTTACAAATACGTTGACGCGAGCGACACCGCTTATTTTAGTTGGATTAGGCGTTTCAATAGCCTTCCGCGCCGGATTTTTCAACATGGGTTCTGAAGGTCAAATGATCCTTGGTGCTTTAACAAGCGCGATGATTGCGCTCTATTTTCCTGGACCTCCATTATTTAAATTATTTGCCGCGCTGCTAGGCGGTATTGCAGTCGGCGGTATATGGTCAGCCTTAGCTGGCTGGCTTGATGCGCGATTTAAAATGAATTTGATTGTCACCACACTCTTGCTCAATTATATTGCAGCTTTGTTTGCAGGCTATTTGGTTGCTTATCCGCTCAAGGATAAAACGGGATCTGCTGCACTAGCGCAAACGATGATGGTGGATAAAAGCGTATGGCTGCCCAAGCTTTTCCAAGGGATGAGTATGCATGCGGGCTTCATCATAGCCATTGTTTTTGCGGTTCTCTTATTTTTGTTTATTAAATACAGTGCATCCGGTTACGAAATCCGCATGCTTGGCTACAATCCGTTGTTTGCCGCTTATGGAGGCGTAAATCGCGGGAAATTAATGCTCGCGAGCATGTTCGCGAGTGGTGGCTTTGCTGGTCTTGCAGGCGCAGTCGAAGTGCTTGGCATGCAGTATCGCTATACGGACGGCATGATAACAAATCCGGGTTTCGCTTGGTCTGGCATTATGGCTACGCTGCTTTCGGGCGCACATCCGCTCGGTACGACTGTTGCCGCAGTTCTTCTGGCTGCACTGCAGACAGGCGGTATGGGTGTTGAACGTAACACGAGCATCCCACTCGAAATATCAAGTGTCATTCAGTCTCTCTTGATCTTGTTCGTCACGGCTAAGTTCAGTTATACCCTATGGAAACGCAGGAAAGGAGGAGGAAGCGGTGCAGCATCTTCTTGATGTTTCGTTATTTAATTCCATGATTCGGATGGTTGCTCCGATTCTCCTCGCTGCGCTCGGCGGTGCGATATGCTCAAGAGTGGGTTTGTTCAATGTTGGTTTGGAAGGCTTCGTGCTAGTAGGTGCGTTCTCTGCTATTGTAGGCAATCATTATTCCGGGAATGTGTACCTAGCAGTCTTGATTGCGATTGCGGTGACTATTGTTTTTTCACTCGCATTTGCATATATTAGCATCCATTTGCAAGCGAACGTGATCGTCGTCGGTATTTCATTTAATTTTCTGGCGCTCGGCTTAACAGCGTTCTGCCTAAAAGCCATTTTCCATGTTAAGGGCGCCTTTTACGATAAAAATATGGTTGGGCTTCCGAAGTGGAATATTCCCATTGTTCAAGACATACCTGTGATTGGCGGTATTATTTCGGGTCATTCCCCTCTTATTTACTTGGCCTTTGCACTGGTGCTTGGCTTGCAGTACTTTTTGTTTAAATCAGTCCTTGGTTTCCGCTTGCTGGCCGTTGGTGAGAACCCGGTTGCAGCGAAAAGTATAGGCATTAAAGTAGGCCGAATGCAGTATCTGGCCGTGTTAATTTGCGGCTTGCTTTGCGGATTGGCAGGGGCTCAGCTGTCACTAGGTCAAGTCACGATGTTTACCGAAGGCATGACGGCGGGCAGAGGCTTTATCGCACTGGTCGCAACGATGTTAGGACAAGCGAATCCGCTTGGCGTCATGGCATCGAGCCTCCTATTTGGACTGATGGATGCATTCAGTATCAGGCTGCAGGGCTTCTCGCTGCCGACTCATTTCACACAAATGCTTCCTTATATTGTGACGCTGCTGGCGATGCTCTTTTTTAGAAAGAGCAGTTATATGGCAGATGCTCAGAAAGCTAACGGAAGCTCGCGCTAGGTTGCAAAAAGGAGATAATGAACAGATGGCTAAAGCTAAAGACACCAAAGCTGATCGAATCAGAAATATGAAAGTTCCCTCCGTAGGTGCAGCAATGTCAGATCGAGTCCCGCCTGGGCAGATTCTGACAGACCGGTTTCCTATTTTGCATGAAGGAGAAGTACCGGAATATAACATGGCGGAGTGGACATTGCGAGTGTTTGGTGAGGTCGAAGAGGACAAAGTTGTTACGTATGAACAATTGCTCACGATGCCTCAAACGCAAGTCCTCTGCGATATTCACTGCGTAACCCGTTGGTCTAAGCTTGACACGGCCTGGGAAGGGATTCTATTTCGCGATTTTCTTCGCCTGCTGGATATCAAGCCCCAAGGCAAGTTCGTCATGCTGCATGCCGACAACGATTATGAAACGAACGTCCCTCTCGAGGATCTGATGGGCGATCACGTTTTGTTGGCTTTGAAATATGATGGAAAGCCGCTGACTCCTAAACATGGTTGGCCTCTACGGTTGATTGTACCTCACCTTTATTTTTGGAAAAGTCCTAAATGGATCCGAGGCGTCGAATTTATGACGGCTGACCGCGAAGGCTTCTGGGAACAAAACGGCTTCCATAATGTGGCCGATCCATTCCAAGAGCAGCGCTTCTCGGGGGAAGCGATTCCGATTCCAGAAGATGAATGGGAAAAGAAGGAGTTTGATTGACATGCTATTACCAATTTTACAGGTTCATTCAGAGGATTTATCACCGTATGCAATCGTATGCGGTGACCCTTTTCGTGCGGAAGTTATAGCCAGCAAGCTTGATCATAGCAAAGAACTTGCCTTCAGCCGTGAATATCGCACGTTTGTTGGTGAATCACAAGGAGTTCCGATTACAGTTGTAAGTCATGGCGTCGGATCGCCAGGTGCAGCGGTTTGCTTCGAGGAGCTGATCAAGGGCGGCGTAAAGACACTGATTCGCGTTGGCACAGCAGGCTCCTATTCGGCTGATGTGCCGCCAGGCAGCTTAGTCGTCAGTACGGCAGCTGTGAGGGAAGAGGGCTTAACCCGCCAACTCGTTCCGCATGGCTTCCCAGCAGTTGCTGACTTAGATGTCGTGCAAGCGTTGTACGAAGCCGCATCAGAGACGGATGGTCTTGTGCGCAAAGGGATTACCGTGACCCTGGATGCCTTCTTCCAAGGTGTCGAGGAATTTCCACACCGCAAGTATAAGCAAGCCGGAGCTCTTGCCGTTGAGATGGAAATCGCAGCGCTCTATGTCATTGCTTCATTGCGCGGTGTTCGTGCGGGTGCGATTGTTGCGCTGGACGGTTATGCCGATGCTGATTTGAGAGAAGTTTACAACCCTCATACCGATGTTGTCGCACAAGCGGTTGAACGTGAAATTCTGACGGCGATTCATGCCGTTATTAAACTGCACGCTAAGGCGTAGAGACAATGGGATGACCGATGGCGCAGTTGTTGCTTTAGAAGAGGCTGCCCTCAAAAGGCGTTTTTGGAAGTTATGCTCTTTGCCCGTTACTATAATGTGCTATGGTTTGCTTTGCTTCGGTAATCAGAAGTTATCGAGGGAACGTAGAGGCGTTATTTGGTTGAAAAACACCCGAAATGATGAGGGAAAGGAACGAGGAGGCGTTATTTCACGGGTTTTTGTCTCCGAATCGCTCTTTTTAATCAAATAGCGCACATACGTTCCTCTTAGTCGATTTTATGCGAAGAATTCCCAAAATAGCGGCTCTACGTTCCGCTAACTAGAGTTCGGGGTGACTTTCTATTGCAGTTGTAACAAAACAAAAAAATGAGAAGGCAAGAATCTTGCCAACTCATTTTTTTTGTTTTCTGTACCCAAAGTAATCTACTTGGGTTAGAGCTTTATGCGTATGTAACGATTATGTAATTAAAAAATTGGGATTCTTGCTTTATTCCCATCTTTGGCATATAAAATGGCTTCTGAACTAAATAAATCAACGTGTTCTAACGGTTGAGCAAGGTTCATCGTTGTAAATTTGTTATAACGAAGAGCGTTGATCAGAGAGGGAATTAATTTGTGGTCCGTTCCAACGAAATTGACAGAAATCGGCGTTTTGTTAAATAAAATATTCATTCTCAACTTCAACTCATCTCCTATAAAAAAATAAATAATAATATTAACTGAGTATTAAGAATATCATCTATGAAATAATAAGTCCGTCGATTACCGTTGTCGGAATAACACTAGTTCTGTCGAGGCTCAGGGAAATAAAACACGTGCAAATAGAGGCCGCTTGAACCAATACGTTCAAGTGGCCTCTTCGTTTTAGAGAAAACGACGATGATGCTTCTTCCCGTCATAGGTGAACAAAACCGGCTTATCTTCGACGATGGTATGCATATGAATAGATTTGCCCCAGAGCTTGTAAATGTAGGGGAGCGTTCGCTCGACATACTTGAGATCAAGTTCGACCCCTTCGAATGCGTGCTTCAAATACAATTCGCCGCTGCGCTGGTAATCGCCATCTTCCACAACAATGTAGGGGAAGCCGCCATTTACACGTGAGTAAATGAGCTGATCCCGGGTGTTTTCCCACGTTTTATCGGTAATCTTCCACTCAGGACCTTTCTTTTCAAATACATATAAATCGAGTTCTTCCACGAGAGGTTTATTCAAATAATTCCGGATAAACGAGGTATCCGATTCGTATTCGCGGACTTCGAATATTTTGGCACGACCATTCCCGGGTTTGCGTCCATGCCTTCTTATTTCTTCCTCCGTCGGATTGTCCCAGTGCTTCTCGATATCTTCATAAATTTTGAGCCCGAGATAATAAGGATTTAAGGTATGACGGGACGGAACCACGACAGAGGAGTTGAGCTTGGAGTACTCAATCGTCTCCTCTTCAGTCAAATCCAGCTCGCGCAGTATGTGTTGGTGCCAGTACGAAGCCCAGCCTTCGTTCATGATTTTCGTTTCAAGCTGCGGCCAGAAATAGAGCATTTCATCGCGGAGCATCGTCAGAATATCCCGCTGCCATTCTTCCATATAGGGGGCATTCTCCTCGATGAAGAGCAAAATATCTTTTTCGGGTTGAGGTGGAAAGCGTTTGTTTTCGTCTTTTTCAGGTGCAGGGGGTCTATTCTTTACATCTAGATCCCATATATCCTCGTATCCATAGGTTGCTACGGAACGTGCGGCTGGTGTGGAGGCTTTGTGGGATTCCTGACGCTTACGCGTCTGTCGATAGGATAGGGTCAGAACAGGATCAATGTGCTCCTGAATAGCTAGCACGGCGTCAATGAATTGCTCGACTTCGTCAATGCCGTGTTCGATTTCATATTGCCGAATTCTTTCGGCGGTAGCGGACATACTCTCTACCATATTGCGGTTCGTGTTTGCGAAACGGGCGTTATTTTTGAAAAAATCACAATGGGCAAGAACGTGTGCGACGATCAGTTTATTCTGAATGAGCGAATTCCCATCTAACAAGAAGGCATAGCAGGGGTCAGAATTGATGACTAATTCGTAAATTTTACTTAAACCAAAATCATACTGTGTTTTCATACGGTGAAAATTTTTACCGAAACTCCAGTGACTGTAACGCGTCGGCATTCCATAGGCACCGAAGGTATATATAATTTCGGCGGGACAGATTTCATACCTCATCGGGAAGAAATCAAGTCCAAAGCCTTTAGCAATTTCCGTTATTTCATCAATGGCGTATTCGAGCTTTTGGATTTCGGTTTTACTCACTGAACAGCCACCCCTTCCTGCTTGGTAAAAAAGGTTTTCAGTGCTTTGTACACTTCACCTTTCTCACGAATGACATAATGAAGAAATTTAGGATCATGAATATGGCGGAAAGCGGACATGAGTGTACTGCTGCGATTGTACTGGTTGACTTCTCCGTATCCGAACATGTTGGAGCGCTCCATTAACTGCGTAATAAGCTTCACACAGCGTTCGTTATCTGACGTCAAATTATCTCCATCGGAGAAATGAAACGGATAAATATTAAATTGTGACGGTGGATACCGTTTGTCGATAATATCAATCGCTGCTTGATAAGCCGAGGAGCAAATCGTACCTCCGCTTTCGCCTTTGGTGAAAAACTCTTCCTCCGTGACCTCTTTAGCTTCGGTATGGTGAGCAATAAATACAATCTCGACATTCTCATACTTCGTGCGCAAGAAGCGTGTCATCCAGAAAAAGAAGCTGCGGGCTATATATTTCTCAAAGGAACCCATGGAACCGGAGGTATCCATCATCGCAATAATCAGAGCATTCGAGTGAGGCTTCTCTATCTCTTCCCACGTTTTGAAACGAAGGTCGTCTGGACTGATATGATGGATCCCAGGGGAGTTCGATTTTGAATTACGGCGCATATTCTCCAATATTGTCCGTTTCTTATCGATATTGGACATAATCCCTTTTTTGCGGATATCGTTAAAAATCACTTCCGTCGTGGTCATATTGCGCTTATCTTTTTTCTGCAAATTGGGCAGCTCCAGCTCAGAGAACAACATGGCTTGCAGTTCCTCCATGCTCACTTCCGCTTCATAGTAATCTTCGCCAGCTTGATCGCCTGCACCCTCACCTTTCCCAGGGCCTTGGGCTGGCTGCGGATCTGTGCCCAACACATCGCCGACCTGAGAGTCCCCGTCTCCCTGACCAACATGCTTTCCTTTACTAAAGTTATAGCGGAATCGGTATTCATCCAGACTCTTAATAGGCACTTTTACGACCTGTTTTCCATTGGACATGACGATACTTTCGTCAGTAACCAGATCGGGAAGATTCTGTTTAATCGCATCTTTCACCTTCTCTTGGTGCCTGGTCTGATCCTGATATCCTTTGCGATGCAAGGACCAATCCTCTTTGGAAACGATAAAAAGGGGTTCTGTCATGAGGACACCTCCTTAGAGTTTTGCTTTAGCGAAATTTACGTCGTAAGCTTTTGCTGAATTATTATGGCAAGCATAATGCTGAACGGACTAAGGTGAAAAAAAGCTTGTTATTAAATATATTCAAATATGGGTGGGATATGTGATGCTTTGTAAGTTTGCCAGACCGAAGAGTTGACAGGTAGAAAAGAATTTCCATTACATGTCGAATATTCAGGTTATTTAGTTCATTTTCCTCATTTTCACATCAATAGAAGGTGATATTGTCCTTATCTAGAATTATGTCTCAGAACATATCCGTTAAATGTCAATGTATGGAAGTGAGGTGAACCGTGATTCGACGACGACCTATTCCTATCTTTATCCAGTTGCTGGCTGGTATGTTTCTCATTGCGGCTCTGGCTATTGCGCTCACCAATCTATTCAACTATCGCTTAACTTCACAGCTAGCGTTGAATCGTACGGCTGGATATACGCAGGAGTCTGTCGATCAATTGTCGGCAAAGATTGATGTGCTGCTGCGTCAATATGATCAAGCCTCTCAGATGATTGCGTTCGATGAAAAGGTGCAGACCGCTTTGAACAAGCCGATTACGAAGCAAGGAGGGCAAGAGCAGCTTGCGCTGAACCGCTACCTTGCGGAGAAAACGCGCTATATCGCAGGTGAAATGCTCATTCACCTTTTCGACCGGGAAGGCAATGCTTACTCGTCTAACGAGTCGCTCCAATTATCTTGGCGGAAAGCGGATGACGCTGTGAGCGCCGTTACTTGGTACAGAA
Source organism: Paenibacillus sp. Soil724D2 (assembly GCF_001427935.1). NCBI lineage: Bacteria > Bacillati > Bacillota > Bacilli > Caryophanales > Paenibacillaceae > Paenibacillus > Paenibacillus sp. Soil724D2. The sequence continues at coordinate 7,503 of NZ_LMRY01000016.1, read as the reverse complement.
AAATGGAGGAGCTCGATGGTCATATGCTATGGGTGTATGGTCCGGCTTGGCGAGACGGTGAGATTCCTGCCATTATTGGGGCTCGAAAGCTGAAAGACTCTCGAAACCTCACCATACTGGGTGATCAGTTCGTGGTGTTTCCTGTGGAGAAAATGAACCGGATGATTGGTGAAACGGGCCAGCGCATCGAGCGAAAAGTGCAGGTGATGGATTCCATAGGGAATATCGTGTATTCGACGGAGCCTCGCGAGATTGGAACGGCGGCAGATCAAGGGCTCTTCGCCAAGTTCGGCGGGAATGCGCAGCCTTTCTTCGAATGGACGACAAGGGAGGATCGCAAGCGGATGCTTGTGGCCTACGCCAAGTCCAATTACAGCGATTGGACCACCATTGCTTATTTCAAACCCGAAGCGGTGTATAGCGACGCTTCGCAGATGTGGGCGAACGCGCTGCTGACCATGGCTGCAGGTATCGGGATTGCCCTCGCGCTGGTAGCATACTTCACTTGGACGTTAACGAAGCCAATCCGTCAATTGGCCGACGGGATGAACAAGCTGAGCAAGGAAGGCATCAAGCCGATCGACCGGCCTTTTGCGAGCCGGGAGATCACGCAGCTTTATTCGAACTACAATGCCATGGTGCGTCAACTGGAGGAAGTTGTGCAACGTCTCTCCGAGCAGCAGATTAGTGCCCAGAGAGCGGAGCTTGTCGCATTAAAAGCCCAGTTTCGCCCGCATTTCTTATACAATTCACTGAATCTGATTTACTGGACGATTGAGGACGAGAGGCCGGAGAAGGCACAGGAAATGACACTCGCGCTCGGAGAACTGCTTCGATACAGCGTCCATCCATCGACCGATTTCGTGACGCTCGGGGAGGATCTGGCGCAGCTAGACCGGTATTTATTGCTCCAGCGGGCGCGCTTCGGAGAGAAATTCAACGTAAGTATCGACATTGAGGAAGGATTGCAGCAGCAAAGTGTGATTCGGCTCGTCCTGCAGCCTCTCGTCGAGAATGCCTTCCACCATGGCTTAGAGCACAAGGACGAGGGGGATTGGCTAATTAGGGTCCAGATCTACCGGCAGGGAGGCAAGATCCTGTGCTCTGTGGAAGATAATGGCGTAGGCATGCCGCTTACGGCTCTGCAGACACTTGAAGACTCGATTCATAGGGAGCAAGGCTTTGAGAAGAAGGCGGGCGGCATCGGGTTAAGCAATCTGCATAAGCAGCTGCAGGCTTTCTTTGGTCCAGGCTACGGAATTCGCCTGATGACAAGTCAAATGGGAGGACTGCAGGTAGTATTATCGCTTCCTTTGCTGGACCCGCCGTCTCAGTTTGATAGGGAGCAAGGATTGTCGATGCTGGGTAAGAGAGGGGATGATGGCGCTGCTTAATTTATTTCTTCGGATTTCACTAGTACTGGCAATGATCAGCCTACTCTGCTCTTGCTCCCTCGAAATGGTCATGCCGAGTGTGAAAAGCTCTCCGAAGCCCAGTACGCTGCGTATCTGGCTGTGGCCGGGAAGCGGGCTGGAGCCGCTGATTAAGACGTATGTGGCAAACAATCCTCAGATGGATGTAGAAATGGTTACTTTTCAATACGACGATGTGGTGCCGAGTCTCATGACTTCGTTAGCCACGAAGGCTGACTCCCCGGATCTTGTTCTGTTGGAGGCTTCGCAGCTGAATCAATTAAAGCGCTTCCAGAGCCAGTTCTATAACCTCTATGAGTACGGCGACGAGCGAGTTCATTATCTGGACTGGAAATGGCGGCAAGCGGAAAGCAAGAATGGTGGCTTCTTGTTTGCCATGCCTGTCGATATCGGGCCAGTGGCGCTTGCGTACCGTCATGACTTATTTGAGGAGGCTGGTTTACCAACAGAGCGGGAGGAGGTGGCGGCTTATTTGTCCGATTGGGATGCGTTGGAGCAGGCAGGAGTCCAATTGAAGCAGCGGACGGGGGCTGTATTATTCGATAATATAACGAATATCTTCCTTAGCTATCTCAACCAGTTTGACGGTCAATATGTGCTGCCTGTGGAGCATGAATTAAGTCCGCATGTTAAGGAAGCTTGGGATCGGGCGGTGTATTTCCACAAGCGCGGCCTCAGTGCCGGGTTGCCGTCGCAGACCTCATCTTGGGCCGAAGGAGCGGTCAATCGAAAATTCGCCCTCGTATTGGCTCCCTCTTGGCTTCACGGCATGATGAAGAAGAATGCTCCTGCTACAGCGGGCAAGTGGGATCTGACGCGGGCACCTGGTCTGCCATCCAATTTAACGGGGACGTACTTAGCGGTACCGAAGACAAGCTCATCTCCCCATGCGGCGTATAAGCTGGCCTGCTGGTTAACGGCTCCACAGCAGCAGTTGGCGAATTTTATCGGCAGCGGGAATTTTCCTTCTACACCGGAATCGTACTCCTCTTCTAATTTTCTGGAGGTTCACGATCCCTTTTTCAATGATGCGCCTGTCGGTCAAATTTATTCTTACACGGCGCTTCGTTACAAATCCGGTTACGATGATTACGATTATACGACGATTGAAAGATGGATTCGCGACGGTCTTCGGCGGGTTGAATCTGACGGTGCAGATCCTGAGTTTACATGGAAAGGGATTATGAAGCAGTTTGAGACGCTGAACCATGTAGAAGGAGGAGGGTAACCGTATGTTTACTGTTCTGATTGTAGACGATGAAGCGAATGTACGTCTCCCAATGTGCAGAACATTGGCCCGATTCGAAGGCGTGGGTGAAGTACTGGACGCCTCTAGCGGGTTGGAGGCGATTGCAATACTGAAGCAGAGGACGGTGCAGCTCGTTATTACCGATATCCGCATGCCGGCGGGGGACGGCTTGCAGCTTGCCGAATATATACGGCAGCATTCACGGCAAACCGATGTGTATGTACTGACAGGGCACGCGGAATTCGACTATGCAATGAAAGCGATGCAGCATCAAGTGGCAGCCTACCTGCTTAAACCTCTTTCCAAAGAGAAGCTGCTAGAGGTATACAACGAAGCTTACGGGAAGTACCGAAGGCAGATGGAGTCCGAGCAGGTGAATGTGATCCGCAGCCGGGCGTTGCTAGAGAAACGCATGCACGACCTACTTCACGGGGTGCCGGTGCCAACCTTCGATGAAGGGTTGATTCCGCAATATGCCACCATCCGGCTCGTCTCCTTTTCGACCAAGGATTTGCGGTCTCTGGGGGAGACCTCGGTACGTTACTTTATCCGGGAATGTGCGCATGAATCGTTCAGCGGATTGGGGACGGCGGCAGTATGCGAAGAGGACCGGCTCATCACTGTGGTTCTGTTCACCGAGCACGATGATAAGATGGCCTGGGAGCAGCGGGTGCAGGAAATTTCGAAGTGGATGGAGGCAAAGCTCCGCATCGAAGTGAAGACAGGTCATGGCGGCTGCACCAAGGAGATAAGTGATCTTGGGTTGATGTATATGCGCAGTATGATGAGCCTGGGCTTCAACGAAATTACAAGGAAGGAAAGAGGGGACTCGTTTCCGCCAATTATTAAGGCGCTCTTGAAATACGTACATAATGAATATGCCAACGAAACGGCGAATTTGTCCGATTTTGCCCAGCAATTCCAAGTGAATGCCAATTATTTAAGCAATTTGTTTCATCAGGAGATAGGGCTCACCTACACCCAGTACTTGACACAGTTCAGGCTTACGGAGGCCAAGCGATGGCTGCGCGAGACGAACCTGAAGGTATATGAGGTATGCATTCGGGTAGGGTACAAGGACCCAGCCTATTTCAGCCGCATCTTCAAAACCTTCGTCGGTATGGCCCCCGGGGATTATCGGACGGTGGAACATTCCTGAGAAGAGTCCAAGAAATCGAAGATTTGTTACCTATACGAGCTGTATAGACCTGCCTATACTAAATGTAAGGGCTTACTTGTTTGGAAGTCCAGTTGAAAAAGGTGAAGGGAGCGTTTATCGAATGAATTGGGTACCTAAACGCAAGTCCATGTTTCTGCTTTTGGTTTCTCTTCTAGTTCTTCTTAGTGCATGCAGCAGCGGAGGAACGCAAGACGCAGTAAAAAATGAAGCAGCAGGTGGAAACAACGGGAAAAAGGTTCAACTGCAAATGTGGTTTTGGCAGGGGGCATCATTTGAAAAGATTATACCGGAGTTTAACCGTACCCATCCGAACATCGAGATTATTCCACAGATTTATAAGTGGGAAGACGCCCACAAGAAGCTGTTGACGGCTATGTCGGCAGGTTCGGGGGCTCCGGACATTGCGATGATCGATATTTCACAGATGGACCAATTCTTGAAGTACCCTGATAAATTTTATGACCTGAACGAGTATGGAGCTAAGGATCTGTCCAAGGATTATCTGGATTGGAAATGGAAGCAAGGCAGCGTTGGCAGCAAGCAGCTTGGATTTCCAACGGATATAGGTCCGATGGTGCTTTATTACCGCCAAGATCTGTTCCAACAAGCCGGACTCCCTTCGGAGCCTAACGATGTTGCGGCCAAGATTAAGAATTGGGACGACTTCCTCGCTGCCGGCAAAACATTGAAGGAGAAAACAGGCGCCAGTATTTTATCTAACCCTTATGAATTGTATGGTGCGATTCGCGACCAAGGCAATGAACTGTACTTTGACAAAGACGAGAATTTGACAATGGAATCCAACCCGCAAATCAAGAAAGCGTTGGATTATTATAAAAAAGCCCGTGAAATGGGCATCGCTGGAGCTTATGACCAGAAAAATGCGCTGCAGGAGTACTCTGCCGCTCTGAATTCGGGCAAAATCGCGACATACATCTCTGCAGCTTGGGGCAAAGGGCACGTCGAAACCCGCGCACCGGATACGAAGGGCAAATGGCGCGCAGCCAAAATTCCAGAGGGCACTGGCAACATGGGCGGTTCGTTCTTACTTATTCCGAAAGAAACGAAGAATGCCAAGGAAGCTTACACAGCTATTAGTTGGATGCTGTCACCTCAGCAGCAGTTAGAAGTATTCAAGATTTCAGGCAATTTCCCTTCGACTCCGTCGGTCTATGGCGATAAAGCGTTCACAGAGGCGGGGTATGAATTCTGGGGCAACCAGAAGCTCGGTATCTTGTTCTCCGAGGTTGCCAAGGATGTAAAAGTGCAGCGTAAAGGACCTTTCTATCAAACCGTGGAAGATATTATTAGCGATGGCATGCAGGCCGTGACGGTCGATAAGTCCAAGGATCCTGACAAAGAATTCGCGGCCCTCATTGAGAAGGCCAAGACCAAATTGAAAAACAAATAGGGATGTGGCTGCAATGAGAGGGTTGAAGACGTATCTGGCGCCCTACCTGATGATATCTCCATTTTATATCTTGTTTATCGTATTCGGCTTGTTTCCGATCCTGTTCTCGCTGTACTTGGCTTTCCATTCGTGGGATGGGCTCGGGCCGATGGAGTTCGTGGGACTTCGCAATTTCCGTAATCTGCTGACCGATGATCCAGATTTCTGGAAATCGGTCGGCAACACCTTCGTCATCTGGTTTTTTTCGACCTTACCGCAGCTGTTTCTGGCACTGGTCGTAGCATTTCTGCTCAACGCCGCTTTCGTGCGGTTCAAGGACTTTTATCGAGCGGTCTATTTTCTGCCGAATATTACGTCCATTGTGGCTGTAGCCATTATCTTCGGCTCGTTCTTCGGCAGCCAGTTCGGACTGATTAATGGCCTGCTTCAGGTCGTTGGGCTGCCCCGAATTGAATGGATCAATGATCCCTTCTGGGTGAAGGTTGCCGTGTCGCTGATGGTCATTTGGCGGTGGACGGGCTATAATGCCATCATTTACTTGGCCGGGCTTCAGAGTATCCCGCATGATCTGTATGAAGCAGCTACGATTGACGGGGCGAGCCGGAAGCAGCAGTTTTTCAGCATTACGCTGCCTCTGTTAAAGCCGATCATTCTATTCACTGTGATCCTTTCGACGATCGGCGGTATGCAGCTGTTTACCGAGCCCTTAATTCTCGTCGGCAATACCGGCGGGGCAACCAAAGGCGGGCTGACGCTGGTGTTGTATCTGTATAACCAAGCCTTCGGCAATCAGCTGTTCGGCTATGCTTCCGCTATCGCTTGGATGCTGTTTCTGATCATTGGTATTTTCTCCTTCTTGAATTGGAAATTCGTTTCGAGAGGGGAGGGCATCTGATGAGCGCGGAATCTTCTAAAGTCACGGTCACTCGCCGAAGCAGAGATGCCGTCGTCCTAACCAAGACACCAGCGAAGTCCTCTTGGGCTTCAGGAACGATCCTTATTCACATAGGGATGCTGGTCGGTTCTTTATTGTCGCTATTTCCTTTTTACTGGCTGTTCGTGATGTCTACCGCAACGACTTCGGATATGTTCCGGTTTCCCCCAAGGTTTCTGCCGAGCGATCAATTGCTGGTTAATATCGGCAAGGTTATCGATCATGTCGGGTTTTTCCGGTCGTTCGGCAACAGCTTGATCGTAGCAGGTGTGCACACACTTCTGGTTTTGTTTTTTTGCTCGATGGCGGGCTTCGCCTTTGCGAAATTCCAGTTTCCAGGTAAGCCGTTCCTGTTCTTCTTCCTGCTAATGACCATGATGGTGCCGCAGCAGCTGGGGCTAATCCCCCAGTTCATCATTATTCAAAAGCTGGGCTGGATCAATGACCTGAAAGCCTTGATCATCCCGGGCGCGGCGAGTGCATTTGGCATCTTCTGGATGCGGCAGTATGCGGCATCCGTGCTGCATGATGAGCTTATCAATGCAGGACGCATTGACGGCTGTAATTCTTTCGACCTGTACTATCGCGTAGCGCTTCCGGTGCTTCGCCCGGCGTTAGCTACGCTAGGCATCATTACGTTCCTGAATTCTTGGAATGATTATTTGTGGCCGCTCGTCGTCATCTCGGTACAGAACAAATTTACGATCCAGATGCTGATCGCCTCAATGAATGGCGTGTACAGCACGGACTACTCCATGGTCATGGCTGCTACGCTAATGGCTACGGTACCGCTCATTGTTGTGTTCTCAATCTTCAGTCGGCAGTTTATTGCCGGGCTTATGCAGGGGTCAGTGAAAGATTGACAATAGCTGAGCTAGGAAGCTGCTCGGGTGTTGGATAGAGCTGCTATTGCAGGAAGGAGCCGTCCCAAAAAATGAACAGTGACCCGAAAGAAAGACACTTTGAAGAAAGTGACCTATTTCGGGTCTTTTTACATTTATATAATAATGAATAAGAAAGGTCGAGTCGAGGATTACACATGGGAAATAATTGGAGTAGGGAATCCTTCTTCTCGGTTGAAAGATGTTGTAAAAAGTGCAACAAATTCTGCCTAGATCCCGCCTTTCTCCCCTCGATGTTGCATAATGTACAACAATTGGGCTCTATACAGGTTATTTTGAAACGAATGGATTCGAAATCGGTCTAACCCCCTAATACTGGACACTAGTCGACTAAAGCAACAGATTACTTATTAAATTGCGAGTTTAAACGGCTTTACTTCATTTTTCTTTAACT
>NZ_LMRY01000015.1:0-111942 GCF_001427935.1 Paenibacillus sp. Soil724D2 | reverse complement strand
TAATTGCTCATTTGCGTTGCTAGCGAGATTTTGCAATCTCTTTTTGAACGATTTCTCGTTCGTGCTTACTCACTCGTTGTTCAGTTTTCAAAGATCAATTTCTTTCGTTTTAATCCTTCGCCCCTCAAAGGCGACTTGATCAATATACCACACCGGCCTATTCGATTGCAAGAACTTTTTTTGATTTCTTTCGTTCTTTCATTCGACCGCCGAAGCGACAAGGAGTAATATAACAAATCCGCAAACTGATTGCAAGCTTTTTATACCTTGAAAAATATGGTAAAAAAAAAGCTCTAGTGCGTAATGCACCAGAGCTTGAATCTTTTTAACCTTGGCTTCCTATAAAGATGTAACGAGCTAGGATCAGAATCGCCAGTACCCACATTAACCAGTGAATCGGATAACGCGTCTGACTTTTACCACCTAGGTTAGCTGCTGCTGCCAAAACTACATACGAAACGATACCGAAGGAGATACCATTAGCAATATTGTAAGTGAAAGGCATCAATACAATGGTAAGGAAAGCTGGGATTGCTAGAACGAAATCTTGAAAGTCGATCTCACGAATGGATTGAACCATCAGAACACCAACCACGATCAACGCTGCCGCTGTCGCAGAACCAGGAACCAACATGGCAATCGGAGCTAAGAACAGGGCAAGCAGGAAACATACGCCTGTAGTTACTGCCGTTAAACCTGTACGTCCGCCTTCAGCTACACCCGCTGCGCTTTCTACGAAAGCAGTAACCGTACTAGTCCCAACCAACGCACCGCCACTAACACCAATCGCATCCACGAACATCGCTTTACCTACACGCTTGTTGCCCTCTTCTTTGTTCTTCATAATACCAGCGCGATTCGCTGTTCCAACCATGGTTCCGAATGTGTCAAAAAGCTCAACAAACGTAAATGTAGCAATAACGGAAACTATACCCGTTGTCATTATGCCCGCAAAGTCAAAATCAGCGAAACGAAGTTTGGACAAATCAGGAACCCATGTCGTGTCTGCACTAGTCAATGAACCTAGATTAACCATACCCATGAAATACCCAATGATTGTTGTAGCCAAGATACCGATCAAGATAGCGCCGCGCAGTCGAAGCACCATAAAGATAGAAATCAACAAGACCCCAACGATTGTTAAAATAACGCCTTTATCTTCTAATGAACCCATGTGGAACACAGTTTCAAATGAAAGTACATCCGTAAATTGATGCGCCTTAATATCTTTGCCGCTTTCTACCGCAACGGTTAAGATACCGCTGTTCTTAAAACCGATCATTGCGATAAACAAACCAATACCGACGGTAATCGCATGCTTCAGGCTGTCTGGAATGGCCACAAGGAGCATTTGACGGACTCTGGTGATGGTAAGAATGATGAAAATAATCCCCGAAATGAATACAGCTGCTAAAGCCATTGAAAACGTGAATTTACCTTGCGAAGTTAAAATGATGGTCGCGAAGTAAGCATTCAAGCCCATCCCAGGAGCTAGCGCAACTGGAAAGTTAACGAATAACCCCATTGCAATCGTCATTACACCTGCAGCAATCGCTGTAGCCAAGAAAATCGAAGTCCAGTCACCACCGGTAGCCCCCGATTTAAAAGCACTCAGAATGTCTGGATTTACAGCAAGGATGTAAGCCATCGTCATGAATGTAGTGATCCCCGCCATGATTTCTGTTCTTACTGTCGTGCCGTTTTGTTTCAATTTAAAAAAGCGATCCATTTTCCTACTCCTCCTAAAACGAATGTGGGGAACCAAGGATAAACGCCCTTGTCGTCCTATCAAGGACGAGCGCGTTTATCAAGGTTGTGCGAAGCAAAAGTATACATATATACTTTCTGGCAACAGCAAAAAACCCGGAATCATAATGCCTGATTCCGGGTACGAAAAAGGAGCTATCCATATGAGAGCTGCCTTCGATGTGTAAAGGTGCACGTAGAAACTCATACGGATTCCGTTCCTTTTTTTCGTAGCCAGATCATTTGCGGTGATCTCGTAGAAACTCTCAGGCCAATTCCCGAGATTATACGAAAAACTGTTATCCATAACACATTTTAGTCGTGAAATAACCTAATGTCAATAAAAAAGACGAACGATAAAGGGGTATATTTTCCCAAAACGTTCGTCTTTTGCTAGTGATTTATATTATTCCCACTCAATGGTAGCTGGCGGCTTAGAAGTGATGTCATAGACGATACGATTCACGTTCTCAACTTCATTAACGATACGAACCGAAATCTTCTCAAGCACATCCCAAGGAATACGCGCCCAGTCAGCTGTCATGCCATCAATAGATGTAACAGCACGAATACCTACGGTGTAAGAGTAAGTTCTTGCGTCACCCATAACTCCCACGCTTTTCATACCCGGAAGTGCTGTGAAGTACTGCCAGATCTCACGATCTAAGCCTGCTTTGGCGATTTCGTCGCGCAGAATGGCGTCGGATTCACGAACTATTTTCAGCTTATCTTCCGTTACTTCACCTAGAACACGAATGGCCAGACCAGGACCTGGGAAAGGCTGTCTCCAAACGATTGCTGCTGGAAGGCCACATTCCTCTCCTACTTTACGCACTTCGTCTTTGAAAAGTGTTTTGAGAGGCTCGATGAGCTTGAACTTCATATCTTTCGGCAGTCCGCCAACGTTATGGTGCGATTTGATCGTTTGAGCCGTAGCCGTGCCGCTTTCTACGATATCTGTATATAGAGTGCCTTGGGCTAGGTAAGTAAAGTCATCAAACTGACTGGATTCCTCTTCGAATACACGGATGAATTCGGTACCGATAATTTTACGTTTTTGCTCTGGATCGTCTACGCCAACCAACTTGCCGAGGAAACGGTCACGCGCATCAATTTTGACCACTTTCATATCGAATTTACCGACAAAAGTGTCCATAACGCTCTCAGCTTCACCTTGACGCAGCAAACCATGATCAATAAACATACATGTCAGCTGTGCACCAATCGCTTTATGCAGCAGAATAGCAACAACCGATGAATCCACACCGCCACTAAGTGCGCATAGGACTTTCTTGTCGCCAACCTCTTGACGAAGTTCTTTGATCATGTCTTCCACAAAGGAGGACATCGTCCAGTCGCCTACGCAACCGCAAACTCCATAAATAAAGTTATGGATCATTTCATTCCCTTGAAGGGAGTGACGAACTTCCGGGTGGAACTGTACAGCATGAATGTTGCGCTCACGGTTACTCATAGCTGCAATCGGAAGAGAATCCGTGCTTGCTTCTATAACGAAGCCTTCAGGCAGGACGGAAACGTGATCGCCGTGACTCATCCACACGGTTTGCTTGGATTCTAACCCTTTCACTAACGGGCTTTCATTCGTAAATGCAAGATCTGCCTTGCCATATTCACGCGTGTGCGCACGTTCAACTTTACCGTTCAGTTGGTGAGCAATTAACTGCATGCCATAGCAAATACCCAAGATTGGAATACCCAGATCAAAGACTCCTGCGTCAACAGCCGGAGCTCCTTCACCATATACACTCGACGGACCGCCTGAGAACACAATCCCCTTAGGGTTAAGCTCACGAATTTTATCAACAGTTGTATTGAACGGCAGCAGCTCGCTGTAAACGCCCAAATCACGAATACGTCTAGCAATCAGTTGATTATACTGGCCTCCAAAATCTAATACGACAATCATTTCACTCGGTTTACTCATTATCCGACCTCCTAGATTCATAGCGATTGAGTTTTAAGGGGCTCCCCTTGTCCACTTATCACTATTTATAGGTACTAATTTTAAACATTAGGTACCTAGGATGTAAAGGGGTTTAATGTGTCTTTTGAATGGCTTTCCAAATCGCGTTGATTTCCCGCTTCGTATAGGTCAGTGAATTGGCCGTATCATAACGGACACTTTCGTAAATCAAGGCAAATTCGAGCAGTGCTTGTTTCTGCCGTTGATCTTTGAAATTTAGAGTTGTGACATACTCTCGCACCGTCTGGCTTGCGGATTTTGCGCCGTATTTTCGAAAAAGCTGCATCCATAAGCGATCCATATAGGGTGTCATGGGGTGTGAATTGCCCTGCTTGCTTTGGTAAATTGGAAAATTCAGCCGCGTATTGACTAGGAACCCTTTTCGCCTAAGCAAAACGAAAATACCCACAAGAAGGAAACAACTTCCGATTAGAAAAATGAAAGCTTTCCTATAAGGCTTTGCAAAATTGACGATTCTATCCTTCGTTGCATGAAGCCACTCACTTGGATTGGTTGTAAACTTGGTAGGCGCAGGAATGTTCGTGAGTGAAGCCGTCATCGCCGCTTGCTCCATGGCAGCTGTCGTCAAGGTTTCTCTCGGATGATCGGATGAAACACCAGAGAAACCCGGTGTAGGTTCAAACGGCACCCAGCCCATAGAAGGAAAATAAACCTCCACCCATGAATGCGCATCTAGATTACGAACCATAACATCCTTAAGCCCATCGCTATCGCTTGATGCTTGCAGTGTCCCTGGCGCGAAACCTTTTACCCAGCGGGCAGGCACCCCGACAGAACGAAGCATAACGACCATCGAGGTTGAAAAATGATCACAATACCCTGTTCGGTCTACGAACAGAAAATGACTGACAAAGTCCTCATTGCGGCTTGGATGTGTTGGCTTTTCGAGACTATAGGTATAGGTATTGCTTAAATACTGCTCAATCGCAACCGCTTTGGCATATGGTGTCAAACGGTTCCCTGTCACTTGCTCTGCAATGCTTCGAACAGACCGCGGCAATGAAGCTGGAAGTTGAAGATATTCCCCTACAATGTCCGAGGGATAGCTGCCCGTATCCGTGTTAAGTATGGATGGATCTTCCTGCGCGGGCTGGACAGTTATTTTGTAATAAGACAAAGGATCCATAATCTCAGGCAGAGTTACTATACCATTAGATTTAGATGCAAGGAGGCTGCTCGGCGTTAGCGGTTTCTCCTTCTCACTCAAAAGCATATCAACACCTAGTAACTTCCCACCCACAAACAATTGGCGATTAGGTGACTTCGTGTCCCATAGAATTTCCTGACTCACAGCCCGACCTGTAACTGATTGATTAGGAGAAACGTAAGGCTCCAGCTTTTGATTGGGCTCGGTCCAGCCTTTGCCGTCGTAGAAGCTTTTGGATTCTCCGCGCCAGTAGGTTAATTCAGAGGTTCTTGCTGTGAATACCGGGGTCGTGTCCACCTGGAGTGGACCTCCTAAAGAAGTGTCGTCTTGACCGTATCCAGACCGAGCAAAAGCACCCTTTGCCCCCGTATCATCGTTGTAAAGTTCAAATATACGATCGTATAAATACGCCCAACTAACTGGTTTCATAAGAGGAGTAGGCTCCGCCTGCTTTGCCGAGTACCATCCAACACTAGCTAGCGCGCTTACAACGACCAAGCTGACTACAAACCATTGAAAAAAGCCGCCCGATCGAACCGAAGCAATGCCATAGGTTTGTTCAATTCTAGAGAGATTGAGCAGCGATAACAGAAGTAGTCCATACCCTATTGTGCGCATAATCCCTTGAACCGTATCCGCGCCAAGCACCAACTGTAAGAAGACAAGATAAATGAGCGTAGCAGCAACAAACCAAAGACTGTGCTGCCTCTGCAGCATGAGAGCTTGCACAACGGAGATCAGGAGCGACCAACCTAACAGAAAGAGCAGCGTTCGCATTTGACCACTGATAAGATCGAAATGAGCTTGAACGATGTGAACCATATCCTGAGAAATGATCCTCACCAAATCGATGATCCATGCTCCGGTTAGAAAGCCTTCACGGTCAAACATAAAACCGATGAAAAGCAGGATAATGATGCTTTTGGCTGTCCATCCCCAAGCATAAGGAACCTTGAAGCAGTCTATGGCAATGCAGATCGCAAATACGACGAGAATGGGACCGATTTGAATGGAGGCATCGGCCATCCAGGCTAAAGGACGAAGCCACTCCGAGAGCAGTAGGAAGAGCAGCAATGAGATTAGAATGTCTCGGAATAAGGTGTTGGTGATTGGCGATGATGACTGTGCGTTAGAGATGGCGCTTGTATGGAAGATTGGACTTGATGGGATAGCGGCTGCGGGCTCGGCGCTTGAGTGTGCAGAGCTAGTGCTTAAAGAGCGTGAGTTCGAAGTGCGAGAGATTACACTCGGCGAGTCTGCGCTGGTGTGTATAGAGTTAGTGCTTAAAGAGCTAGTGCTTAAAGAGTTAGTGCTTAAAGAGTTAGCGCTTAAAGAGCGAGACTTCAAGCGCGACGAGTCTGCGCTTGAGCGTAAAGGACGTGAAAGAGCGCGCGGCGCGCGGTTGGGTTCAAGCGGTTGCATCCGCGACACCCCCTTGCTTTGGCCACTGGCTCCGCGGGTGCGGCACTTCTGTGAAGCTGCAGCCTGCGGCCTGCAGCTGAGAAGCCCCCTCTCGCTCCGCGACCGAGAGGGAAGGCCGCGCGTGCACGTAGACCACGTGCACGGATCGGCGCCTGGTTCGCGCATCAGCAACCGCGCGCACCAACGCCAGGTCCAGCGTCGATGTGATGCACAGCATCGACGCATCCAGCGGCAAGGCCGCCGCCTCTTTCCTGACAAGGTCAGGAAAGGAAAGGGCGGGCTTGCCGCCCACGCTCGCGAGTACTTCGTACGCGAGCGTTAGATCAGGGCGAATCGTCGGCGCGATTCGCCTGCTGCCCGAGCTGCTGGCGAAGCCGCAGCTCTCGCGCCCGCCAGCGGCGGCTTCGAAGAAGCCCGCCGCTAGGGCGACGCCCTTCTCCAGCAGCGGCTGCGCCGCCTCAGCTGGACCCGCCGCAGGCGCCGCGTCGAGCAGCAGCATCCGCTTCGCGGAGGATGCTTGCTCGGGGTCTTTGGTCATCAACCGGCTCAGCCTGGCTGTGGATTTCCAATGGATGCGGTGGTAGGGATCACCGCTGACATAGTCACGAACACCGCTAATCAGCGGAGTCTCGGTTTTAGGACCACGGACGGTAGACACATCACCGTCCTCGGATTGAAATGTCATACCTGATCCGGTCAAAGAATCAGGTCTCGGATAAACAACACACCGATGAAGATCATCACGGTATGCTTTTCGAACAGCAAAGCCAAATAAATCACCGGTCACCGCCTCAAAACCCGCGAACCGATAAACACCTCGCATAAGACCCGTCATTTTATAATGGAGGATTAAAGCTGATCGAAACCCTGGGAAAAGCAGCTTGCTGTAGCTCAGCTTCACTCCGCTTCCTTCATGAATCCATGTATCCTTAATGATCATCCAAGGCAGCGGCAAAAACGTACGATGCCCAACTTGCAAAGTGATTGTTACGTCTTCACCGGATACGAAAACTTCGCCTGACAACTGCCGGCTAATGGTTAGTCCTTGTAATGCGAATACATAAAATAATCCAGCCTGAATCCATATTAATGTCAAACAAATTCCTAAATACCAAGCGGCAAATCCGCCTTGCCAATACGCCAAAACAATGGACAGCACACTTCCCACAACCAACAGCGTCGTTTTACCCCAGCTTCTCATAGTAGGCCCTACTTCCCCGAGACGTAACGAAGAACAGGAGTTTGTAAGGAGGCTAGTAAACCTGTCAAAATCGTATCCGCAGACTTGCCAGTCATTCGTGCTTCGGAAGTCAAAATAAGCCGGTGTGTCCAGATCGGCAGCACCAAATCCTTAATGTCATCTGGTACCACGAAGCTTCTGCCCTTCATATAAGCAGACGTTTGCGCAGCGCGCATCAAAGCGTAAGATGCTCGTGGACTTGCACCCAAGTACAAATCAGCATGCTCCCTTGTTGCCAAGGCCAGGCGAACAATGAAATCTTTTAACGTATTATCGACATGAATCATCGTTGCTTCTCTTTGCAATTGAACAAACTCATCCTGTACGATAACCGGCTTCAAGTGATCCAGAGGCTGGCGATCCTGTAGGCGATCCAGCATCAGAATTTCTTGCTCAGGTGTTGGATAACCAAGTGATAACTTCATCATAAATCGATCCATCTGCGCTTCTGGCAGCGCATAAGTACCTTCATAGTCCACAGGGTTTTGCGTAGCTAATAAAACGAAGGGTTTAGGCAATTCATAACTCACTCCATCAATAGTGACCCGCTTCTCTTCCATCGCTTCTAAGAAAGCAGACTGTGTCTTTGGTGAGGTACGGTTGACTTCGTCTGCCAGCACGATGGGTGTCATTAAAGGTCCAGGGCGAAACTCAAAATCATTCGTCTTCACATTAAATACAGACACACCGGTTACATCTGACGGCAATAAATCAGGGGTGCACTGAATTCTCTTAAACTCACAACCAATCGTCCTTGCCAAGGCACGCACAAGCATCGTCTTCCCAACACCGGGTACGTCTTCTAACAAAAGATGGCCGCCGCTCAACATAGCAACGAACGCTTTCTCTATCGTCTCTCTCTTTCCAACTATCACTTTCTCTACGTTCATGATCATCCGTTCCACAAGAGGCTGCGGCTGATCGAATATTCGGGTTTTCGACTGCATAGACAAGAAGCCTCCTTTATAAGGGTATGCTTCTAGTTTTTCCAGCCCTCTACTATTTTAGACATTACCCTCCCATGGCAAATAGAGAGTTTTTCAGAAGACTATCATTCTCTTTAAATATATAAAAAGGCCGTAATGCCACAGATACCTCTCGCTTATTAGATTCTATGACCGTATCCGTAATTCGCCCGCCTAGTAAATCTATGGTTTTTCGTAAAGGAACGATGATCTTACCGTCTTTGAAATCCATATCCGCTAATGAATAGGTAGCCACGCTATTACCTAGGGTATAAAGCCTGATGCTTCTAGCGGACAAATCATATTCCAAATCATAAACACCAAAATGTGCATTTGCCGTCTTCTTTTCAGCCAGCCATTCTACTTGCCCGCCCATTTTCTCTATGAGAAAGCGCATAGACATTTCAATCCGGTTAGCACGCAGCTGGTACTCTGGAGGTTCAATTGTAAAACTGCTGCCTCCGACCACATGTACTTGCAGCGGCAACACTGCTTGCGCGGATAGAATTTGTGCCGTTTCTTCTCTGGCTGCAACCGTCTGATTGGCAAGCTGCTGTTCAGCATCCTTCTGGTCTTGATCCGTCTGAATATGTGCTAAAGCATATTGATGCGTTTCTTTCAATAAGTCTTGGAAATGGGCCAAACTCATGTTTCTCGACCACTTCGGCTTACCCACTGGGAATTGTTTGGGCTTAACCTGAGAAGTAAGGGGAGCGAACGCGTAACCTAATTTTTTGTAATAGCTGATGACTTGAGGCAATACCTCTACCGTTGACTCATGCCCGCTGCCATCATGAAACAGGATGTTGATCTCGTGTTCGAGCGGTGATCCTTTAATCGTTTGCCAAATTTCATTCACAGGTACATGCGCTCTTTTGGAATCACCGCTGTCAACATTCCAGTCCGTAACGATATAACCTGCTTGATCCATCAAATAGTAGTAGTACGAATCGAAATTCGTATATGTACCTCCAGGGGCGCGCACCAATTGCGGTCTGGTATCAGCCAAACTGGCAAATATGTCCTCACTACGTTGGATTTGGTCCCAAAAGGTTTGGAAATCGCTATACAGCTCTTTATATACATGATTATAGGAATGATTGCCTAATGTATGCCCGTCTTGCACGATTCTTTTCACCAAATCAGGGTGTGCCTGAGCTTGCTCGCCAAGTGCGAAAAAAGTAGCTTTCACATTCTCTTTATCTAAAATATCCAGCACCTGACTCGTCAGCTTGCTAGGACCGTCATCAAAGGTTAAGTAAACGGTAGGCTGTTCCGGTGTTTCATACGTCTTCTCACTCTGCTGGCGCTTACCTGTTTTGAGCTTTTGATAAAGATCTTGCCCTTCTTGTGCTTGTGCGGAGTTTCCATCGCTCTCCGCTGCTTTTGCCGGAATCGTAAGGAAAAATAGAGAAACTAGTAAAAGGACTACCACCCAAAGTTGAACTCTTTTCTGCCAGTTGGTCGCACGTTGTACCTGAAAACGCATCCGATGATCCCTCCGCTTGTTCTATCATTTTGCTAGCTCTGATAGATTATATGGGAGAACGATCAAGAGTATGTCACTACAACAAAAACTACCCATCTCGGAGTGAGAAGGGTAGTTTCCTGTGAAAGAACCTGATCTGCCTTTGTTCAATTTATGGCTAAATTTCTTGCGGTACAGCCTCATTTTTCGTTTGCGTTGTCACATTAAACAAGGGCTTGCTGCCAATAAGACCTATGAAACTAACGACTAATAAGACTCCGAGCAAAAGAATGGCCATTCTAGCGCCTTGAAAAGAAACAATTTGTGTACAGATACCAATGAGTAGAACTCGCATACCCATCCCTACAGTGTTGAAAAAGCTATTCACACGACCGATCAAATGATTCGGAACCATTTCCATCAAAATCGTATTGCGCGCTACGCGGCTCCCCGCATTCCCCCATCCGTTCAACGTTTTGAACAGGAGAAAAATAGAGACTAGAGGGAATACGTAAAAGAAAACAATCGACAAACTGAAAATGACAAACGAGAGAATCGTCGTATAATATGAGCCCAAACGCTGCATGAGCAGCGGGACCGTCAAACCGGCCACGACAGCTCCGATGGCAAAAATCATATCGGCTGCCCCGAGAACATTGGCCCCACCATGTAGGACACTTGTGATATACACGGGGTAAAGGTAATTACCAACCATGACACAAAGGAATGGCATCAGTGCGCAAAGGAAAAACATGACCAATAGCGGTCTTGTTTTCAAATAAGCGAAGCCTTCTCTGATATTCGACCACATGGAGACGGCGCCGTTTGCCGTGACAGACCTGTTCTTGATATAAGGAATAAGCAAAAATAGAGCAAAGCCCAAAAAGTAAGTCATCGCGTCTGCTAGTAGAATCCACGCAAAATCAATATGATCAATCAGTAGACTAGCCAAGCCGCCCGCGATCATCGATGTGGATTGATTTTGGACCTCGAGGATGGAATTTAACGTTTTGTACTGCTCCTTCGAGAAGATCTCCTGTGTAAAAGCGAACTGGGTTGGAAAGTGAACGTTGTAGTACAGAGAACCACTAAAATAAATAACGATTAATTGCCACGTTTCGAAGTGGCCTGCACTAAGCCCCCATAGCGCAAATAGCAGCGTGACCGATCCGCCAATTACTTCACTGCCCAGCAGCATTTTCTTTCGGGAAATACGGTCAATATACACGCCGATATGCGGCGATAGGAAGAAAAGTATAATGGTAGATGCCAGCGTCGCGTAGCCATAGATCTCACTTCCCCCGGCTCGATTCACTAACAGCCACGGCACGCCGATCATGGTTATTCCTGAGCCGATCGAGGATAAGATGTTGGCTATCATGAGAAATGTCATTCTTCGGTCTTTGAGCATCATCCACATGTGAAAAAATCCTTTCAAGAACTATTTTCTTCTAAGTTCACGATATTCCAAGTTGTATTTTGTGCAACAATATATCTCCCCTCAGCCGGAGTAGCTTGATATTGTTGTACTTCGTACAACAATTTGAGCTAAAAACACCTAATTCTGAGCGATTCTCACCAAATTGTTGTACGCGGTACAATAATTTGCCTATTTGTCCAAAGAAACCGCCATATTGTTGCACAAAATACAACAATACGGCTAGTTAGGAACTTTATGAGAAAACCTCTATCGAGGCCATTCAAAGTTGAGCGACCGCGTTTAACGAGGAGAGACTTTGGTCTACGACCAAAGATCCCTATAAGCGGAGAGACTTTGGTCTACGACCAAAGATCCCTATATTAGGTTTTATCGCCATAAGAAAGCGGTTTTCGGGAACCGAAAACTTATACTTTCTTATGTGGTCAAAAAAACATGCCCACTGGCTCGAGCTTGACTCCTCTATCTACCCTATAGTAAAGCTTCAATCTCCGAAAGGACCATGATTTTACCCGTTCTGGCATCAATATATACAACCATTTTGTTTCCTGCTGGATAGACCGCTTCTACGACCCATCCATCATAGATTGACCTGTTCGTGTTGTCATGGAGCACCAGCCCCTTCTTGAAGGTTACTTTCCATTCGGCTTCAGAATCGGGGTCCGTTTCTTTGGCTATTTGCAATGCAGTCTTCTCATCAATTAGCAAAGGGGTATCGTTCAAAGCCTCCCTTAGGCTTGCACGGATAGCAAGAGCAGCCGCCTCAGCATAGGTTAGGTAACCGTGGACGCCGAAGCTTTGGCCGTTCCGTCCCTCCAAAAGGCCATCTCCGTAAGCAACCGCGATTTTATCGGAGTCAAAAGCAGCGCCATAATCTGCAAACGCTTGTTCAGCTTTCATTCTTTCCTCCGCAGTTGCGCTTCTTGGATTTTTCCCCAGCTTAGTTACTCCGACTACGGCTCTGTCCCGTAGTATTCCTCCGTCCTTATCATAGGCGAGCGTATACATAAACGCTTTCTCCTCTATATAGGCAGGTACCGGCAGCCCTGAAACTAGCATTTCATGCCACAAACCAACAGGAATATTGCGTTCGGCGTTCATCGGATCTTGAAAAGCACGACGCAGCACCTTAAGCATCGGCTTTGGAAGCTTATTGCTTTGGTAAGCTGACTCCAGCTCTTCGCTGAGCCAATGGTTTGCCGGTAGATCCGGCTTGGCATACGCCAATTCCCCCATTACCTTAAACATCATAGAAATGGCTTCGGCATTCGTCAGCATCTCGTTCGGCCTAAACTTTTCTTTCACTGAATCATCCAAAATGCCATGGACATACGCAATCTCAACCAGACCTCGCTGCTTATCGTTGATATCCTGGAGATCCAGCAGAGCTTTTGCAGGCTTTACTTCTTCTGCAGACCAGCTCCCCTTGAAGTAAGAACCGATCAACAGCTTTACCATCCCGCCGACACCATTTTCACGGGTAATTTCCGTCCCTTGCCCCAGCTCGTGAACATACATCCTGATCCAGGTATCACGGTCTTTTTCCGGCAAATCAACCGCCATTTTAAGAGCGGTCGCCCAATCATCGAGCAGTATGGGTTTATCCAGCTTGCCAGAGTCCAGCACATTTCGCTGGAATGAATCCCACTCTTTCTGCGTGATCGTACCTTGTGTCGACGTAATATCCCTATAAGGCACGATGTACTGCTTGTAATCCTTAAGCTCCTTCATCACCCAATGGGTTTCCTCCACAGCCCCGTACGCTGTACTTCCATATGCCATGAGAATAGACAATATCGAAACAATCAGCTTCTTTTTCATCGCTTTCCCCTCTTCACAAATGTTCTCCCTTGCAATTGATTAGACGAGTAATTTGTAAAAAAGTTCCATCATTCTTTGTGGCGTATTAACTGCTTGCATTCAATGCCATTACAGCGTCCAAAACCGATTGTACGTGATTCTTAATCCTCACTTTACTCCATTCCTTGACGATATATCCCTCTTCATCTATGAGGAAAGTAGACCGAACAATCCCCATATACTCGCGGCCATATAGCTTCTTCCATGCCCATACACCAAACTTCTCAGCTACCTGATGGTCAGGGTCAGAGAGCAGTAGGAACGGCAGCTCATATTTTGCAATGAACTTATCGTGAGCTTTCAGCTCATCAGGGCTAATTCCGATCACTTCTACGCCTAGCTGTGCAAACTTACCATTATAGTCACGAAAATCGCACGATTGTTGGGTACAGGTTGGCGTATTGTCTTGTGGATAAAAGTAAATGACAAGCTTCTTCCCTTTAAAATCCTGTAAAGATACGTTTTTCCCGTTGGATGCAGGTAGTGTAAATGATGGTGCCAGTCGCTTGGCTTTCTCTGTCTCAATCTGTATCTTTTTGCTCATCTATGTTCTCTCCTCTAATTATCCGGCTATTGTCTTTATTCATTATGCGACATTCTATGGGAGAACATCAAACAGATCTTATCCAGGCTAGCTTTTAC
Source organism: Paenibacillus sp. Soil724D2 (assembly GCF_001427935.1). Taxonomy (NCBI): domain Bacteria; kingdom Bacillati; phylum Bacillota; class Bacilli; order Caryophanales; family Paenibacillaceae; genus Paenibacillus; species Paenibacillus sp. Soil724D2. The sequence goes on along the minus strand of NZ_LMRY01000015.1, from coordinate 98,009 downwards.
AAGGAAAAATATGGTAGTTTAAAAAGGAGAGGAAGTGTTCTTAATGAAAGCCAACATATCCGTAATTACGATTCTATCGAATGACGTGCCTCATTTAGCTCAGTTTTATCGTGATGCACTAGGTTTTAAAATAATTGTTGATTCTGAAGAATATGTTGAATTCGAGAATATAGGGGTCCGTTTTTCTATTTGCTCAAAAAGACTAATGGCTGTTAACACCGATGGACATAGCTCCTTTTTAGAAGAACGTAAAGGTCAATCATTCGAGCTCTGTTTCCCCTGTGATTCACCGGAATTAGTCCAAAAAACGTATAGCGACATCCTTACCAAAGGTGCTATTGCAATTAAAGCACCAACTATTATGCCGTGGGGACAGACAACCGCCTTCTTCGCTGATCCTGAAGGAAACATTCACTCCATTTATGCAGACGACGAAACTTCTGATTCGTAACAATAGCAGAATAAGCTGCCACGAGTCGTCACAAATGACTTCGTGAGCAGCTTTTTTTATCTACGTAGCACAAGCCTCTAATTTCCATTACAATGAGGTTTAGAAATTCGACGCTAGTGGAGTGATTCCTAATGTTTAAGATCTTGCTCATTGAAGATGACGTAACCCTGTTTACGGAGATCAGGGACAGGCTGGCCAAATGGTCATACGACGTACACGGCATCATGGATTTTAGCCGAGTGGTTGAAGAGTTTATTGCCCTAAAACCTGATTTAGTTATCATTGATATTCAACTGCCCAAATTTGACGGGTTTCATTGGTGCCGAATGATTCGGACCCATTCCAACATTCCGATTGTATTTCTGTCTTCACGCGATCACCCCACTGACATGGTCATGTCTATGCAGCTAGGAGCGGATGATTTTATTCAGAAACCCTTTCATTTTGATGTGCTCGTTGCGAAGATCCAAGCCATTCTTAGGCGCGTCTATAACTACAACACGGAATCCATCAAGCTCAAAACATGGTGCGGCGCAACTGTGGATTACGAGAAAAATGCGGTTACGAATCAAGCAGGCTCGATTGAGTTGACGAAGAATGAAATCTATATCTTGAAAATGTTGATTGAACATAAGAACACGATCGTGAGTCGAGAAGAATTGATTAACAGCTTATGGGATGACCAGCGTTTTGTAAGCGACAATACCTTGACTGTGAATGTCAATCGGCTGCGGAAACGGCTGGACGAGATTGGCTTAGGACGATTTATCGAAACGAAGGTCGGTCAGGGTTACATCGCTGCAGAGGAGTCCCCTTTCCATGATTAAGAAATATGTTATGGAAAGGAAAAGCTGGATCCTGCTTTTTTTGCTTGGGCAAGGGCTGCTCCTTTTTATCGCTTATCTCGATTATGAGATTCCCTTCTCCCCTATTCTCTATATTGTTTTTTTATTTACGACCTTGTTTGTTATCTTTCTGGTAATCCGTTACAACAAAGAAACAAAGTTCTACAAACGGTTGGAAGAACGAGAAAACTTTCTCGATCTCGCAAGTATCGCCGATGCTGAAAGCCCGTTTGAACACATTGTCGAGACCAGTATGACGGGCCTGACCGAGCGGCTGAGTCAAATCGCCTCACGGCACCAAGTGGCGTTAGAACAAGAGAAAGACGAGCTGCTGTCCTGGATTCATGAAGTGAAGACACCTCTCACGGCCATGCGTTTAATGATTGACCGCTTGGATGATGAAGCCATGAAAGCTGCTTTAACCTATGAATGGCTGCGGATTCATCTGCTGCTGGACCAGCAGCTCCACCATAAACGTTTGCCCTTTATGGAGAACGACCTGTATATCGAGCACGTAGATCTTGAAGCTCTTACTTATATGGAGATCAAGACGTTGAAGTCGTGGTGCATACAAAAAGGAATCGGCTTTGACGTACAATTCGAAGTCACGAAAGTGCTCAGCGATGCGAAATGGTTAGCCTTTATCCTACGGCAGCTCTTAACGAACGCCGTAAAATACAGCGACAGCGACTCATTGGATATCATAGTAAAGAGCTTCCAGCAGCATGAGCGTACAGTGCTCGAGGTAAAAGACTACGGCCGTGGAATCAACCCAAAGGATCTTCCTCGTATCTTTGATAAAGGCTTTACTTCTACGACTTGGCATAAGGACAGCGCAGCAACAGGTATGGGCTTATATTTGGCCCAAAAAGCGTCACAGGCCTTGTCCATCCATATTGCTGTACATTCAGAAGAAGGCATAGGAACAACCTTTACACTCACCTTTCCACAACCAAATGAAACCGTCCGGATTACGGGCATGTGACAACATTGTCACATGCCTTTCTTCTTTGTTCGTTCAATCGAAGGAAAAAGGATGCGAAGCTTTTTATAATAAAGCTATCGTAGACGAGGAGTGAATAATATGAATATTTTGGAAGCAGTCAAAATCCATAAAAGCTATGGCAATAAACTTAATAAGCAAGAGGTGCTTAAGGGCCTGGATATCAGTATTGAAAAAGGGGAATTCGTCAGCATCATGGGTGCATCCGGCTCAGGGAAAACAACTTTGCTTAATGTACTCTCTTCCATTGACAGGTTAAGTCAGGGCTCTATTAAAATCGAAGGCCAAGAAATTACGGCCATGAAAGAGAAGCAGTTGGCTGAATTCCGCAAGCATCATCTGGGGTTTATCTTTCAGGACTATAACCTTCTGGATACATTGACTGTTAAGGAGAATATCCTTTTACCGCTGTCCATTACCAAAGCCTCGAAGCAAGAAGCCGATAACAAATTTCAAGCGGTAGCAACAGAGCTCGGCATTTTTGAAATTAAGGATAAGTATCCGGGCGAAATCTCAGGCGGACAGAAACAGCGAACCTCTGCCGCAAGAGCATTTGTTCATGATCCAAGTATTATTTTCGCCGACGAGCCCACCGGAGCACTCGATTCAAAATCCGCATCCGATTTACTTAATAAGCTTAATGAACTGAACCAACGGCGGAAAGCAACCATCGTAATGGTTACCCATGATTCAGTTGCCGCCAGCTACAGCAGCAGAGTCATCTTTATTAAGGACGGACAAATCTATACGCAATTATATAAAGGTCAAGAATCCAGGCAGGCCTTCTTTCAAGACATCATGAAGACTCAAGGTGTTCTAGGCGGGGTGCATAATGAGCATTAACCAGCTGATTGTTCAAAACCTGAAGTCTAACATCAAGCATTACTACCTATACGTGTTTGCCTTAATGTTCAGCGTCGCGCTTTATTTCGCATTTGTCACCCTGCAGTATGACCCTGCTTTAGACCAAACCAAAGGTTCAATTAAAGGTGCCGCGTCCATTCGTGCTGCTTCCATTTTACTTGTTGCGATTGTCGCCATCTTTAATCTGTATGCCAACAACATCTTTATGAAAAGGCGCAGTAAAGAAATCGGCTTATTGCAATTAATCGGAATGACGAAAAGCGCAATTTTCCGCATTCTTAGCACCGAGAACTTCATCCTGTATTTCGCTTCATTAATCGTCGGGTCGTTTATTGGATTTTCCTTGTCTAAGCTCATCCTGATGATTTTATTTCAAATTACAGGTGTTAAAGCTGCCGCTACGCTGCAATTTTCGTCACAAGCACTGATCCAGACCCTCGTTATATTTAGCGCTGTCTACTTGTTCATCATGCTTGTCAATTATATGTTCATTAAAAGACAGAGCATTTTATCGTTGTTTCGCGTCTCTACCTCAACTGAAGTGAAGGTGAAAAGATTGTCTACTTCGGAAGCCATCATGGGGATACTGGGATTGATCCTTATTTTGCTAGGCTACTACGTTTCCTCTAAGCTGTTTAGCGGAGATTTCATGACAATGGTTGCCCTCTTTTCGGCCATGATCTTCATTCTGGCATCCGTCATCATCGGAACCTATCTGTTCTATAAAGGGTCTGTCCGGTTAATCCTTAACGTCATCCGAAGAAGGAAAAATGGTTATTTAAATGTTCGCGAGGTCTTATCGCTTTCATCCATCATGTTTCGCATGAAATCGAATGCTTTGCTATTGACTGTCATTACAACCGTATCCGCACTTTCCATCGGTTTGTTATCTTTAAGCTACATTTCCTATTACTCTGCGGAAAAAACGGCAAAAAATAGCGTGCCAGCCCACTTTGCCATTACGAATGTACAAGATGCTAATAAATTTAAAGCAGCGCTAGATGCCAATCAAATCAAGCACAAGGATACTTCGATTGAGGTCGTTCAGGTCAAGGCCAATCTAAAGGATATCTTGGATTCCAATATGAAGGGTCTTCTCCTTGATCCGAGTAACATGACGATTCCTGTTGTCAGTGACAAGGACGCGCCATTCATCGATCTGACTTCAGAACAAACGATTTTTACCGGTACCAATGATCTATTGGAAAAATTTATGAAACTTAAAGATGCCGGCCAAATCCAATTTAGCGGACAACAAGTCGTTATTCCACAAACTTATTTGGGCTCTGAGAAGCAATACATGGTTTCATGGTACTTTTCGAATGGCGGTCAGCCAGTCGCTATCGTTGACGATTCGGTATTCAAGCGTCTAAAGCAAGATATGAATCCCACGATTCAAAAAGAGTCATCCATGTATTTTGGAATTGATATTGAGAATGAAGCGAAGCTTCCCGAAGCGAATCAGATCTTTCATGAGCTGGGCTTTGGTAAAAATAAGTCCTATGATTCCCGCCAAGATATGGCCAATGAGCAGAAAAATAGAATGGGACTCATTATGTTCATCGTCGGCTTCTTAGGACTAACCTTCCTTATTACATCTGGCTGCATCTTATATTTCAAACAAATGGATGAAAGCGAAGATGAAAAGCCGACGTATACGATTCTAAGGAAGCTTGGTTTTACACAGGACGATTTGTTAAAAGGCATTCAGATCAAACAAATCTTTAACTTCGGAATCCCCTTGGTCGTCGGGCTGATCCACAGCTATTTCGCCGTCCAGTCGGGATGGTTTCTTTTCGGAGCTGAGCTATGGACGCCAATGATCATTGTGATGGTGCTGTATACCGTCTTATACTCGATATTCGGCATACTCTCTGTTCTGCACTATAAAAAGGTGATCCGAAAAGCTCTTTGATTAACAAGAAAAAGCTGCTATGAATCGTGAAGACTTCGTGAGCAGCTTTTTTTATCATCGTATGCCACCTAAGTGATTCGGATTACATGTTCTTCAAAGCTATAACATAGTCGTTTAGTTCGGTTGTAACTGAATTTTGCTTATATTTAATGTTATCAAACGTTAGACTGGTACCATAATAAAACTTGTTATCCCCAATGGTTAATTCCATACCGTACAAAGACCCATAAATTGTTCTTTTATCATTGGCTCGTATAAGTTCAATTCTTTTCAATTTTGACGAAATATCTTCTAGAGACTTCGTATCTGTAATGGCCAGCTTTTTACCGTCGCCGAATCTGACATCGATTTGTTTAATGCCATTAAAGTCTGTCTTCATTAATGCTGAAAGTGCAACTGGCGTTTCATCTTCAGGCTCCACCACCTCAATATCAAGTGCTGTATATTGCGGAGGAGAACTTAGCATTACAGCTCCTGTAGTCCATATATGCAGCCAATCTCCTAGTTTAAGATCCTCAAACTTACTTGTACCGTTGCTGGTATTCGTTATGATCGTATCTTCATAGAGATTGACCCAGAACTTCTCTATTTTCTTGCATTCCTTATCAGAACAGGCTTCAGTATTGACAAGGAGCATCTTAGAATCCTCCCTATCTATTTCGGATATAACCCCAACCAACTCCTCCTCACTCGGTATAACCAAAGTTGTAATATCAAGTGAGAAACGTGACCCTATGGCCTTATAGATGGCTTCTTTAATCTGGCCTTTCTCCTGTAAGCTCAATTCCTCACGATGATTACCTAGCTTCAGAAGCTGGAGATGAAATGCACCATTGGGGTATTCACCCTCAGACTTAGAAATACTCATTGGCTTAACAGATAATTGTTTATACACATTTTCAAGATGAAATATTCGATCCTGCAAGTTTTCAGGCAGCGGAGCTGCAGGATTCGGGGATGGGAGCTCATAGACACTTTCCACCTCAGTTGGGGGAACGGCGACGTCACCTTGGTTCCCGATACTAGACAAACCACATGCAAATAATAGCAATAAGAGTATGGACTTCATCTATCAACTGCACCTCACATCTTTTTGATTCTTTACTACTTAGACGCAATTAATTTCCAATTGTTGCATAAAAATCCTTTTTACTCAAGATCACTGAGAGAAAGGCTTGGCGCTGGCGAGAACTGGCAGTAGTTGCAGTGAATTTCAGAAGCCAACTGATTTAAAGCCATTTGAGGAGTGCACAAAAAAAACCTTCCTCCGCATAATCCCTGAGAGATCATGTGTAAGAAGGTTGAGTAGTGCTGATTTATATATGCCTCAATTTGTCAGGATTAATTACGAAATAGATAGCAGCTATCTGGCCATCAACAACATGAAAGGAAATTACATTGTATGGTAGACCATCATCGTAAGCCACAATGCCCATTTGTCCATTCACGGTCGCTAAAGAATAACTGAAGCCAGGCGGCACTTTGGAAAGCAGGCCTGACATAAACATGGCGATCCGTTCCGCCCCCATAATAGGCTTAACAGCCGCTTTAACCTTACCTCCACCGTCAGAGTAAAGGACGGCATCCGTTTTGACGATGCTCAACAACTGACCGATGTTGCCAGATACTAAAGCCTGCACGAATTGTTCCACGACAGCTGAAGTTTGTTCCATTACAGGCTGCTTCTGCAGCACCTTTGGATCACCGCCACGATCTGGAAAGCTGCTAATGGCGCTTTTGGCTCTACGAAAAATTTGCCGGCAATTGGTACTGCTTTTCCCAACAATCTCAGCAATTTCGTCGTATTCGTATTGGAGTACCTCTCTCAGTAAGAATACCGCCCTCTCTACCCAAGACAGCTGCTGCAGAAGCAACAAGTACGCGGTCGAAAGGGACTCTTTTTGCGAATAATAGCGATCAGGTTCTGTCTGGTTGTCAGCACTCATTATAAGTGGTTCCGGTAGCCACGGACCTACGTAGACTTCGCGCTTTTTGCTGGCGGAACGCAGCTTATCGATACACCGATTGGTAACGATTTTGCATAAATACGCTTTAGGATTGTTGACATGCGCCAGCTTCGTCTCACTCACATATAGAAATGCCTCCTGTACAACGTCCTCAGCATCCATAACACTCCCAAGCATCCGATAAGCAAGTGAGAACAAAAGCGGTTTATACGATGTATACACCTGCTCGGAAGATCCGGCTAACTCCATATCGCACAGCTCCTCACTCTATTTAGATGATATGACAATTTTAAGCTAAATGACTTTCTTTTAAAATAGCCTCTGCTGCTCGTTTGGCGCTTGCCGCTGATGTGTCTGCGAGCATTTCACCATGACTGACCCAGTCCCCAGCAACGTAGAGGCCACGAATTCCCTGAACAGCCGGACCTGTAACCCCATCTGATTTACCTATATGCATATAGTCGTGAACAACTGTTATATTCGGTAGAAATTGTCTTGAGACAACTTCTTGTTCCCAGCCCGGATGAAGTGTATTCATGGTAGCGGTTAGCATCTGCTCATCTGCTTTAGGATCGCTTTCCCCAGGTCCGTTATACTTCACCAAATGCACAACCAATGTACCGTCATCACTTAATTTGGCACGGAAGGTATGATGGGAGAAAAAGATGGGTTGATCCAGAGCGATCGCAATATCTCGTCCGGGTACAGGCAGCTTCTTCAATCCTAAATCAAGGCATGCCGCTTTCGATGGACGGGCCTCATCCTTCCACCGTTTCAGCACCGTGTGATCGGCATCACGAACGAGCTTGTAGGTCTCAGAAGCGGACGCAGTGCTGATCACGTTTGAGATTTCTATATATTCCTCATCGGCAAGCTTAAGCTTTTGAATTTTGCCATCCTCATGCATGATCTCCTTCACGTCTTTGCCGCTAATGATATGCACTCCTGCTTGAACCGCTTTGTCGTGCAGCTGATCCACGAGCGTCTGCCAGCCGCCATGAAGGTATAGTACTCCCTTAAGTGAACGCTGTACTTGTGCAAGCACAGGGCCCGCCAGCTGATAGTCGGGATCGTGCGTGTATGTGGCGGTTCTGCAGAGAGCATAGAAAATATGACGTACCATCGGATCAGGAATCTCACCTTCAGCCCAATCCCTCAAGGTTGAATGCTTTAATGTGGTTGAGTCGATTTTGTTCAACTTCATCACCAGTCGCAGGAGAGTCATTTTGCCAGACCATGATAGAAGCTTAGATGATAACATAGTCATCGGACTCGCTGGCATAGGAAGAATGTGATTGTTCCAGATGGCGTTCACTTTGGATGAAGGCGCCCCCCCATCTATGCGAACTCCAAGCTCTTGTAAAATCGAGTACGCTTTCCCAGCGCGGTATAATGCATGCCCGCCTAAGTTAAAGAAAACACCATTTTTCTTATTCGTGATGGCCCTGCCTCCCAAGCGCCCCGACTTCTCCAAAATAACCACTTTATTTCCACCCTTAGCTAATTCGATGGCCGCAATTAATCCAGCTAAGCCTCCACCAATAATCGCTGTATCGTATTTTCTCATGTTCATCACCCTCCGTTTTCGCTTTTCATTTATAAGGCGAAATAAGGATGTGTTTTGTGACAGATACGGCTTCAAAACCAAACTTTCTTTGTGGATATCTATATCTGTGGATATGTTGACACAGTACATGGAAGTTATGCACAACAGGACTTTTTCCCCTGTGGAATTGTGGGTAATTATGTGGATAACCTAGACCGCCGATTTATCCATCGAATATAGTTCTACATAGAGGTGTCTAAATCGGAACTCATCGTCTAATAGGCTCACATGAGGTGCCGGATGAATGAAACCATCTTCTCGGTCGAAATGATGTTGTAAAAAGTGCAACAATTCCAGCCTATATCCCGCCTCTTTCCCCTCGATGTTGCATCTTGTACAACAATTTAGCCCTAATCAGGCCATTTCGTACGAAATGGTCTCGAAATGTTGTACAAACTGCAACTTTAAGCTGCAAAACAGCCTTTGGGCTTGTGAATTGTTGTAGAAAATGCAACATTAGCTGCCGAACGACTCAAAATCGAATTTTGGTGTTATGCCTGCCAGTTGTGAGAATGAATCTACGATCTCCAACATACAGCATTCTGGGCTCGCCCAGAAGAAATCAAGGAAATGTCTCCACGCTGTACAACTCACCTTCCCAATTCCCTGTTTCCCATTCCCTATTTTCCCCCTTATCAAATGTCAAAAAAAGCACTGCGCCACCAAGGCCAGTGCTGCTACTTTTCACATCAAACAGATCGACTACTCTCTAACCTTATGCCTTTGTCCATCTGCAACGCTTCCTTCCAATAGTACCCGGCTAAAGCAATATCGAAGACGCCTAAACCCATCGGATTGAAGTAAACAGACTCTTCCGCGGCAATAGCTGCTAATCCATTACGCAGCACAATATCAGCTAACGTTAGAACACCTGATTCCTGTAAATCATACAACAGATGCAGCTGCTCGATATCCGTATTTTCACGACACACCTCTCGCCAATCATCCACGATGATCCCCTTCACCTTGGCTACACTTTGCGGCTTATAATCCCTTAGCGATATATTGAGCAGCAGTGCCCCTTTTGGCGGAGCCTCGTCGATATACCTTTGTGCAGATACCGTACATGTGGCAATTACATTAGCGCTTCGATAACCGGACCGCCAATCGCTTGTTATGTCAGTAATCCCTTTAACTGCAGCCGGAATCGTGCTTGGAACTACACCCTTCAGATCGTACACTGTCACCCGTTTAATCTTTTCTCCGAATAACGCGATACACATATCGAGGTGCAACCGACCAATGGGTCCCCACCCTATCACACAGATGCGCAAATCAGTAGGCTGCCTGGCTGCGATGTAATAACTAAGCATGACACCGCTAACCGCTGCTGTCCGCAAGCCATTCAGCAAGCCGCTGTGGATAAATGCCAGAGGCTCACCAGTAGTAGGCCTATTTAGAATAATGGTATTATGCGCTCTAGGAAGGCCGAGACGGCTATTATTCGGAAAGCTTGCAATCCACTTAATTCCCGACATCTCAATAGTTCCGCCTACAAACGCAGGCATCGCTATAATCCGGTTTGCCTGCTCACGGAATCGTAAGTACGGCTTTAAGGGGTGTACACTGTCACCCTTGTCTTTAATGGCAACGACATCTTTGATGATGTCAGTTATCTTCGTCCAATCGATTCCGATTTCTCGGATATGGTCATCGTGTAAATAAATCATACTCCAGTCTCCCATGCCAGGTACTCGGATTAGAACCTATCTCTTGCAGCACCCATTCGTCGTTGTACACGGTGTTCAAATAACGCTCGCCTCGATCTGGCAAAATGGCTGCACAAACCGCTCCTTCAGGGATGATTCCGCTCATTTTGCGGATCGCGGAAATAACGCCTCCAGAAGAGGCACCGGCCAAAATCGCTTCACTCCGCACCAAAGCACGGCAGCCTTCCACGCAGTCCAAGTCTGAAACGTAGATGACAAGGTCCGCTACATCATGTTTGTATAGACCTGGTACCATTCCGGCACCGAGCCCTGGGAACCTTCTCGAACCTTTTTCCCCGCCAAAAATGACACTGCCTTCCGCATCTACAGCTACAATCTGTGTGGACCACCCACGACTTCGGATGTATTCCATACACCCCCGAATCGTTCCGCACGAGCTTACGCCGCAAAATAAATAGTCGATCGGTCCCAATTTCTCTCCGATTTCCGACATGGTCGTCTCCATATGTGCCTTGGCATTATCTGGGCTCCCATACTGATTGGTCCAATAAGCATTCGGTATTTGTCCAACCAGCTCACCTACTCTCCGAATCCGTGCGGGCAAGAATTCACCAGTCTCCGCGTCCGGTTCCGTGACAAGATCGATTTCTCCATGGAAGCTGCGGATAATCTGCTTATGCTGCTCCGTTGTGCGGGGATCTACCACACAGATGAATCGCAGTCCCAGATAACAGCACAGCTGCGCAAGACTAATAGCCAAATTACCTGAACTCGATTCCACAATGACGCTGTCGCTGGTAACTTCACCACGCCGTATTGCTTCTCGAAGCATATAGAGTGCTGGTCTATCCTTCGCGCTGCCCCCTGGATTCATCCACTCCATCTTCCCGTAAACTTCGAATGGTTGATCTTTGAACAACCGCCCAAGTCGAATGAGCGGCGTGCCTCCGATCGCTTCAACAATACCCCCTTCAAGCTGCATATGCATTCCCTCCTTCACGTATAAAAGATTTTTTTATTCTTCACGGAGGCGCGGCTTAGCGAATCTTCAAAGGTACCTCCGATAACCTGAATTCCTGCTAATATCCGGGCTCGAATCATCATGCCGATCTCTGGAATGCGATTTTCCACATCAAAGCGAATGCTTTCCAGAACTTCTGTTGTTGCAAAATTCGTACTGTACACATATACACGCAATGAATTTCCCGCCATATTTACACGAACACTGGCATTTCCTAAATGACGATAAACGACATCTTCAATGTCGTAGATACTTATCTTCTCTCCGTGCTTCAGATCAGGCCCTATTCGCTTCACTATACTTTGAAAGCTTTGTCTAGGAACACCTTCCACCATAATAGGACGCAAATCACGAACAACATCGTAAGTAACGTAACGCAAAGCAGGAAACGAGTCTCTCACCGTTGACGTCAGTATAAGCACCTGCTCTTGCTCATCCGCCAGAGGCTCCAAACCTTCTCCGAGCGACTCCGCGTTGACCCCCTCAGCCAAAAGTCCTTCCGCCAACAGATATCTCCCATGTTTATGGGAAAAGTAAGCAATAGTTCCGATCTCAATAGAGCCATACGTATCTGTTATTTGTTCCTCAGCGATGCTGAGCCTTTCAGCTACCCGCTTGACCCAGCCTGGCGCAGCAATTTCCCCGACCAAAATAACATGCTGAATCCCATACGCAGCAGGGTCAACAGAGGCCAACAGAATGCGATCTAAAATGGACGGCATTGTATATAGCACTTCAGGCCTAAAGCTTGCCAGTCTTTCAATATGCTGCTCTACAGGAAGTTGGAAGGATAATGATTCAACCTCCAAACCCAGTTCGCGGAACACCTCTACAGCCGTCGCCTCCGCGTGTCCGGTACCCATATCCGCCATCGCGGTCCGATACTTGTGTCCATCAAGAATCCTACGGAAAATATCCAGCTTAATGCGCAGGTAAGCCTCTTCATCCGATTTTGAGTAAAAAATCGTTTTTCGCCGTTTGGAACTCGTACCTGATGTCTGATACCGATTCAAATCAGCGCGCAGCTGAAAAGGGTTATTTTCCGTATAGTAAAACGTCTCTAAAGTAGCTGCTGACATTAGCGGCAGCGAAGTCAAAGCACTATGCCATTCTTCATCCGGCTGCTCAAGCCCGTTCCCTTGTGGATACCAAGAAAATTGCCGCTTCATCCCACGTATCGTTTCCATAATGTGCATGGAAGGATGGTTCCTCCTCTCCGCTTTTCCCTCATAAACAACCGATAATCCATGACACTGCTAACTACATATCCTATGCGTTTTGTCCTGCCTTAGTTCTTTATTCTTAACTTGGTTGTCACAAACTTGGTCTGGTATTTACACCTATATGCCATCCAATTCATAAGGTAAAGGAATTCAATTTTCTCAGTAGAGAAGAGGATCCTATCCATGAACAAAACCCGCAAAATCATTGCAAGCAAGCTGATAAAAACTCGAATTGTACTTAGAAATAATGAACTGCAAAAACACGTGCCTCCCACTCACCCCTTTACTCAAAAACGCTTATCTGCCATGCTCTCGAGGTATGGAATGATATATGTCAAACCCGATGCCGGCTCACTAGGTATAGGCGTGATGCGAGTTGAAAAAAAGGGCGGGATTTACCGCTATCAAAGCGGGGTACGAATATTCACCTTTCCAACGTTTGAGAAACTGTTCCAATCCATACAGAATCGCTGCGGCAGCAAACGTTATCTCATTCAGAAAGGCATTCACGTCTTGGAGCACGAAGGAAACCCTTTCGATTTTCGCGTCATGATTCAAAAAAAACCATCCGGTGGGTGGGAATGTACCGGAACAGCCGGGCGTGTTGCTCATCCACGCAAAGCCGTTACCAACGGCAGCCAAGGCGGTACCATTTACAAAGCCGCTGATCTCATTGAACCCAAGCACGGAAGCGAAGCCACGAGTTTGCTTTTGCAAAAGATGGAGCAACTAGCAAAGCTAACTGCTGCGCAATTCAGCCGCTCCTATCCTGCCATGAATGAACTCGGACTCGATATCGCAGTCGACCGCAAACTGAATCCCTGGATCTTGGAAGTAAATACACGACCAGACCCTTGTCCTTTCACCAAGCTCGAAGATAAAGCGATCATCCGTAAAATCGTCACTTATGCCAAAGCCTATGGCAGGCGGTACTGCTTGACCTGTTCCAAAGCGAAGAAAGCACCTAAGCGAAACAAATAGTCATACTAAAAAAAGCCCAGTTCCTGCTTTTTAGCAAGAACTGGGCTTTTTCAATTTTAAGATCCCGCGCCGCGGTACCGTTTCACACCTATATTCCAAACCGTAATTCCCAAAATACTGAAACCAATCCCAACAACCGGTGTCAGCAAAGCGAACCACTTCCAGTTCACTGGATCAATGAAATAAGCGGCCGGATAGAAACCGACGAACGCAAAGGGCAAAATCCACGTCAAGATCGTTCGGAGCAGTTTATTATAGATCGTAGCCGGATAACGTCCGTAGTTTTGGATGTTCCAAATCAAGGGCAGAATACCTGTCGGCGCATCTGAGAAAAAGGCGAGCGATGTCAGCGAAATGTATACTCCTGCATAAATGAGAATCGATCCAACCACCAGTACGATAAAGACCAGCGGATCATGCCAATGAAATGGGATACCGAGCTTAGCCCAAGAATAAATCATAACAATTAAACCTGCTAATGCGCTAAATAGTGAAGATGGACTCATGTTTTCGAGCATCAATTGCCATAGATTGTAGGCGGGACGCGTCAGGATCCGGTCCATCTCCCCTTTGACAATATAACGTTCACTGAAGCCCCATAAGTTAAAAAAAGTGATGAATATGCCATATGGAATCATAAAATAACCGTAAATGAACAAAATTTGTTCTTGATTCCAGCCACCAAGCGATTGAGTTTGCAAAAATACGACGAGAATGAAGAATAAATTTAAACCGTTGAACATCAAGTCGGAAAAAACCTCAATCCAGAAATCGGATCGGTAGGTGAGACGCGTTTTCATGTAATTTTTCAAATATTCCACAACTAGGGAGATGTAGAACTTCATGTGCTAACCCCCCTGTACGAAAAGACGCGTTTTGGATTTAACCCACAGGACATAGATCGGGATAATTAAGACCAGGAACCACAGCACTTGAACGCCAAGGCTTTGGAATATCGCAGTCCCTGTAATTTTTCCTGTGAAAGCAGCGCTCGGCAAGTAAGTAATCGCTTGAAAAGGCAGCCACTCTAAGACCGATTTGGACCATCCTGGGAAAAAGGAGATCGGAATAATTAAACCAGAGAACAAGTCGACAGCAACGCGCTTCATGCGCATAAGACCTTCGTTGTTTTCCAAGAAAAAAGCGAATAATCCCGTAATAATATTAAGCTGCGTATTAATCAGAAAGCTGAAAAACAGCATCACGAAGTAGATAACCCACAAGCCTGGATCGGTTGGGAATTCAATAGGCAAGAGAAGCCATATGAAGATCATTCCCGGTGTTGTGAAGAGAAGCAGACGGAAAACACCCTCTCCCAATCCTTGCATCATTTTCACAAAAACGTAATTATAAGGACGGATGAATTGGATGGCTACACTGCCGTCACGAATTTCATTAGCAATTTCACGATCTAAGTTATTGAAGTAAAAAGCGCGCCCCATCCAAGAAATGGCCACATAAGTCGTCATCTGACCTAGTGTCAGGCCGCCAATGATAGCTTGCTCACCATAAATTGCTTTATATACAAAATAATAAGAACCAATATTGAGTGCATAGATCAAAATGCCGCTGTAATAATTAACACGGTAAGCGAGCATCATGAGAAATCGCATGCGGATAACTTCTAAATAAGCACTAAGCATGAGACGCGACTCCCTCTGGCTGCGGCACTTCATCTTGACGTTTCACATCGGCTGAGCCGGCTTTATAAATTTCACGGACGATATCATCCGTATTCGTTTCATTGATTTTGATATCTTGAATTTGCAAAACGCCGACTACGCGGCTAAGCACCTCAGAAACATTGGCTCGTTCGTGCGGTATGAACACTTTGGCGGACAGCTCATTTTCAAGCTGCCAAGCAACATCTAAGCCTCGCGTAAGCTCTTGAAGACGAGCCAATGTGGTAGGATGCTCAAATTGCAGCACGACTTCCTTGCCTTTGCCCCATTTCACCTTCAGCTCTTCGAGTCCGCCATCATAAATAATACGGCCATCATCGAGCATGATAACACGGGAACATAATGCTTCAATATCTTGCAGGTCATGCGTTGTAAGCAAGATCGTCGTTTCGTAACGCTGATTAAGCGATTTGAGAAATTCGCGAATTTCTGTTTTTACTACGATATCTAGACCAATGGTCGGTTCATCGAGGAACAGAATCGCTGGATTATGAATAAGGGAAGCCGCTAACTCACAGCGCATTCGCTGACCTAGACTTAGCTTACGAACGGGACGTGATAGCAAATCGGATAATTGCAGACGATCGACAAGCTCGTCGAGACGCTTTTTGTAATCGGCTTCTGACACGCGATACACCTTTTTCAATAGTTGAAAGGATTCGACGACACCAATATCCCACCAGAGCTGACTGCGCTGACCGAAAACAACACCGATTCCGGCTACGAATTTCTCGCGCTCTTTAAATGGAACGAAACCATTGACCTTGATATGTCCTGATGTAGGTACTAGAATACCTGTCAGCATTTTAATGGTAGTAGACTTGCCAGCTCCATTTTCACCTATATATCCACAAATTTCGCCCTTTGGAATTTGGAAGCTGATGTCTTTTACAGCTGTAATTTGCTTATACTCTCTTTGAAATAAATCTTGAAATGCGCCCTTTAAACCCCCGCGGCTCTGCTGAACTTGAAATTCCTTGCGCAGATCTTGAACATCAATTGCTAACATGAACTTACCCCCTGTCTGTGTAGACTCGGCTACATATAATGGCAAAAATCGCCGTAACTTGCTATCGAAGTTTCATAACCTCTATAATATGGATCATAAAGATGAAATGTACAACACACTCATGATACATGAATTCTGTAAGAAAAAAAAGTACAGATTACCTCTACCTACGAAAGGAGCGCAGAACCTTGAGAATCATAAAACGAACCTTGCTCCTGATTGGCTTGCTGCTTATGGTAGTAGCTGGTTATTATTCTTATTCTTTCTATAATTTCGCGAACAATATCTCCCATAAATCGGACAATCCACAAGGCAGCGGCACCATGATTGCCCAGAATATTAAAGATAAAGGGGATAAATTTATCCCACCTAAATGGGAAGGCAAACAGCGAGTCAACATTTTGCTTCTAGGCGGAGACTCGCGTGGTATGACCAAGAATGAGCTGCCCCGCTCAGACAGTATAATGCTAGCTTCAATTGATCCCGTAACCAAAAAGGCTCACCTATTCTCTATCCTTCGAGATACCTATGTGAAGATCCCAGGCGAAGGCGAAGATCGTATCAACACAGCCATTACATCAGGCGGACCGAATTTAGCGATGAAAACGGTAAGCGATTTGCTCGGCATCCCTGTTCAGTACTATGTTTATACCGACTTTAAAGGATTCATTGCACTTATTGATGCCGTTGGCGGGATTGATATTGACGTCGAAAAAGATATGAAATATTCGGACTCGGAAGATGATCATGTCTATGATATTAATTTGAAAAAAGGGCTTCAGCATCTCGATGGCAAAACCGCTTTGCAGTATGTACGCTTTCGACACGATGCTTTGTCCGATTTCTCACGTACAGAACGTCAGAGGAAGTTCCTAACTGCGGTCGCACAAAAAATGCAAACAACTTCTTCCTTAATTAAGCTGCCAAGAATTCTAAATGCCATCGATCCTTATATCGATACGAACCTCAGTGTGACGGATATGCTGAAGCTTGGTGGTCTTGGTTTTGAGGCGAAAGCTGACGGAATCGTCAGCTCCCAATTGCCGCCAACCGATCTGCTGATCGAGAAAAACGTCCGCGGAGCCGCTGTCATTACGGCGAACAAAGAGAAGCTGCAGCTTTATGTGAAAGACCTTTTTGCAGGAAAGGCTGAGGCCGACTCTGGTCCTACGAAGCCATCGCCTTCGCCTACACCGAAGTCTTCGGTGAAGGCGACGAAGTGATGAAGCGTTGCAGCTCAGTATCGACTGATGATGCTCTGGGATGGCGCGAAGTTAATTAATCAATTGATATTGTATGCCTCTACTTGGCTAGAGGGCTTAGCGCCCTTCGAGTAGGGGCTTTTTGTAAGACGATAAACGACTACATAAATAATGAGATATACGACTACATTACGTAAAGGAATGATTTTTCTAATGGAACGAAAACAATCCGAGCAGTTATATCAAGAAGCATTGAAACATATCGTTGGCGGGGTCAACAGCCCTTCCCGCTCATTCAAAGCCGTCGGCGGCGGCGCGCCCGTCTTCATGAAGCGAGCGCAAGGCGCACACTTCTGGGATGTAGACGGGAATCGCTTCATTGACTACCTCGCCGCCTATGGCCCTATCATTACCGGTCACGCGCATCCGCATGTGACCGAGGCGATTTGCCGTGCCGCTCAGAACGGCACGCTGTACGGGACCCCGACCGAACTCGAAATCGAGTTCGCCAAGATGCTGAAGTCGGCGATTCCTTCGCTCGACAAAGTACGCTTCGTCAACTCCGGCACAGAGGCCGTGATGACAACGATTCGCGTGGCGCGCGCCTTTACGAAGCGCACCAAGATCATTAAGTTCGCCGGGTGCTACCACGGCCACTCGGATCTCGTGCTTGTGGCGGCCGGCTCCGGGCCGTCCACACTAGGCACGCCGGACAGCGCGGGCGTGCCTGCGAGCATCGCGCAAGAGGTCATTACGGTGCCGTTCAACGATATTCCGGCACTCGAGGCCGCGCTTGCGCGTTGGGGGGAAGAGATCGCCGCGGTGATGGTGGAGCCCATCGTCGGCAACTTCGGCATGGTCATGCCCCATGCCGGCTACCTCGAGCAGCTCTGCGCAGCTGCTCGCAGATACGGTGCCCTCGTCATCTACGACGAGGTCATCACGGCATTCCGCTTCCATTATGGAGCGGCACAGACCTACCCTGGCCTCCCACTCGTGGAGGGCGGCACTTCCGAGGCGGCGGCGCGCTTTGCCGCCGTGGAGCCGGACCTTACGGCCCTCGGCAAAGTGATCGGCGGCGGGCTGCCGATCGGTGCCTACGGGGGCCGCAAGGCCGTGATGGAGCAGGTCGCTCCGCTCGGACCTGCTTATCAAGCCGGCACGATGGCGGGGAACCCCGCCTCCATCTCGTCCGGCATCGCCTGCTTGGAGGTGCTCCAGCAGGCTGGTGTCTACGCCAAGCTCGAGCAGCTTGGCGCAACGCTTGCCGGCGGCATCGCAGAATCCGCCGCAAGGCATGGCATCGCCTTGACGCTCAATCGCATCGGCGGTGCCTTCTCCACCCACTTCTGTGACCATCCCGTCACGAACTATGACGAAGCACAGGATACCGACGGCGAACGCTTCGCTGATTTCTTCCGACTTATGCTGGAGCAAGGCATTAACCTCGCTCCGTCCAAATACGAGGCGTGGTTCATGACCATCGCCCATACAGATGAAGACATCGCTCAGACGCTCAATGCCGTTGACCAAGCTTTCAAAACCATGAAAATGCGCTAAGATGACTTTACTTGTGCATCTGTTTCGGTTATGGGTTTGATATTAGAGGTTAGAGGTTGGGTGTTACGGTCTGGTAGAAGGGTTAAATGTTACTAGTTAGGTGCTATGAGTGATTACGGGTTAGATGCTACTAGTTAGGTGCTATGAGTGATTACGGGTTAGGTGCTACTAGTTAGGTGCTATGAGTGATTACGGGTTAGATGCTACTAGTTAGGTGCTATCAGTGATTACGGGTTAGATGCTACTAGTTAGGTGCTATCAGTGATTACGGGTTAGATGCTACTAGTTAAGTGCTATGAGTTATTACGGTTAGATGCTACTAGTTAAGTGCTATGAGTTATTACGGTTAGATGCTACTAGTTAGGTGCTATGAGTTATTAAAGTTAGATGCTACTAGTTAGGTGCTATGAGTGGGATAGATGCTTCTAGTTAGGTGCTATGAGTTTATTACGAGTTAGATACTACAAGTTAGTGTGCTATGAGTTATTACAGGTTAGATGCTACTAGTTAGGTGCTATGTGCTATTACGGGTTAGATGTTACAGGTTTGGAGTTTGGAGTTTGGAGTTTGGAGTTTGGAGTTTGGAGTTTGGAGTTTGGGGTTTGGGGTTTGGCTATGGTCTTTGGTCTTTGGTCTTTGGTCTTTGGTCTTTGGTCTTTGCTTTAAAGGTAAGGTATCTTAGTTAAGCAAACCAGATCAAACTACCGAACAACATGAACCCACCCCAATCTCCATTGGACAAAATACAATAAAATCGACTTAAACACCCTAAAATCACAGATTTCATTGGATTTTCTCCAATAGAACCATCTGATCCCATAATAGATTCTCCTGCTCCTTCCCTGCTCCTGCCCTTTGCTCTCATTCCTGCTCAAGCTTTTGCCTTGTCCTCTCGCTCATGCTCCTGCCCTATCCTCTTACTCCTGCCCAACTCATGCCCTTGCTCTTCGGTCACCATTCTAACAAACTCAACCACTTTCTCAAGCCTAAACAGCTCCAACTTCTATCACTACATGTCCCAGAAACGAACTATGATCCTATATGGATTCTAGTTCGTTCGTATTTTAACAGTGCCCTATGCCATGAGAAATATGGTTTTATTCACCAGTATGCAAAAAAGGTAACGCTTACATTTGTGATTTCGATCTGCAACTATTGTCGGATGATCTTTTTCATGCTATTCTAAGATTACTTTTACCCTTTTCGCGAAATGTCTTGTTTTCGCAGTATTTTCCTAGAAAGTTAGGGCATGATTTACAAATTCTTTGCCGATTTTTGTGTGTGATGCCTTACTTTATTACAGGTCGATTAGAGCCTCATTTTGAGGGGATTATTTCCTTAAAATTGGTATGCTATTCAATAATATTGCATTTTTATTCACATTCTTGCATATTTCGGTTTTGACCCCTTTGTGGGTAATTCCTTGAAAATGCTAGGGTTGCGGGCTCATCAATGCAGAATGCAAGAAGCGTAGTGCAAGAGGAGTTTAAATATGTATGGGAGGTGACGGTCAGGCGACTGACCAGAGCGATGAATGAATTGATGCGTAATGAAGGCCGTTTTCAAGATCTACTAGGAACCGAACACGACAGCTGCGGTATTATTTGTATTATTGAAAAGAATGGTCACCCTTCCCGTGATAACATCCAAAAAACGATTGAAGCCCTTGTAAAAATGGAACATCGTTCGGGTTTTATTAACGGTGAAGGCGATGGTTGCGGGATTTTAACGGATATTCCACGCGCTCTTTGGGAAAAGAAATTAACAGATGCGGGTCTTGAAGGCAAGCTTGCCTACGACAACCGTTTTTCTGTTGGACATATCTTTGTTCCACGCAAGCTTGACCTGACCGTTACCGAAATCCAGAATGGCATTCGTGAGCTCTTTGCTGCCCATGATGTTTCCATCATTCTTGAGCAAGAGAATCAAGTCGATAGCAGCGTTTTAGGCCCTAACGGCTTGAACGATGAGCCAACTTTCTGGCAAATCGCAGCGATTAGCAATAAAACAGAAGGCCAAGTGGCCGATCACCTTTTTGAATTGCACATTGCTATTGAAGATAAATATAACGTTCACGTTGCTACACTAAGCAATGTAACATCTGCATACAAAGTTTTAGGAGCTGCAAGCATTCTTCCTAAATACTTCAAAGATACGTGTGATGCTTTATTTGCTTCCCAAGTTACAATCGGTCACAACCGTTATTCCACTAACACCTTGTCCAGCTTCTTCCGTGTACAACCGTTCTCGCTGCTCGGGCATAATGGTGAAATCAACACGATTAAGAAACTTCGTATCGAAGCAGACATGGTTGGTGTTCCGCTCGTAAGCGGCGGTTCTGACTCTCAAGATATGAACAGAACGATTGAAACGTTCATTCACCGTTTTGGATTGTCCCTTTTCGAAGCGATGGAAATGGTATTCCCTCCTATTATTAATGAAATGAAACAGTTCCGTCCGGAACTTCAAGATTTATATGTGTACTACCGCCAAGTATGGGGCCATTTTGCACAAGGTCCTGCTGGTATCGTTTCTCGTTATGGCAACGAATGTATTTTCAGCGTGGATGCGCTTGGTCTTCGTCCAGTATGGATGGTTGAGAGCGATTCTTCCTTATACTTCTCCTCGGAGCAGGGTGTTATTACGGTTGGCGAAATGGTTGCTGATCCGAAACCAATTGCACCAGGTGAAAAAGTGGGTGTTGTACTGACACCAGGCGAACACGTTCAAGTTATTCCTTACCATGAAGTGCAAACACTAGTGTACGAGCGCGCAAGCAAACGTCTCAATATTGGCGGACTTCGCAAATATCTGAATCATGTCCCAACAGATACTCAAGCAGAGCTTAATGAGAACATTGTAGCGACTGACCAATTGTATAGTGCATTTGGTTGGGATCGTGACGGTATTCAACACATCGAAACAATGTCTGAAACAGGTGCAGAGCCTATCCGCTCCCTGGGTCACGATTCACCTCACGCTGCTCTTGCTTGGGAACGCCAGAACGTGCCTGACTTTATTAAAGAAAGCGTAGCGGTTGTTACGAACCCAGCGATTGACCGTGACCGTGAGATGGAGCATTTCTCCACGCGTATCATTGCCGGTACTCGTACTCCTGTTTATGCTCAAGTAGATAACAACCTGCGTCTTGAGCTTCTAGCTCCACTTGTACTCGAAGGTACGAATGGCGTAGATAGCGAAGAGCACCTGTCACAACCTTCTTATGAGCAATTGTTGGCTCTGTTCCGTGCACAAGGAGACAATGCTGTAGCCGTGCTTTCCAGTACTTTCGCTCGCGGAACTTCTCTAAGCGATGGCTTGGACGCTCTAGCTGCTGCTGCTATCGCTGCTGCCCGCAATGGCGCTGCACTGATCGTTCTTGACGATGCAGAAGCTCATCAAAATGACCGTTTGTGGCTTGAGCCGCATCTTGCTGTTTCCAAAATCGATATCGCACTTCGTGCGGAAAAGCTCGGTTTCGGCGACAACTTGCGCCGCCATGTTACTTTGGTCCTGCGTTCCGCTGCAATTCGCAGCTTGCATGATATCGCTGTTGCTTGCGGTCTTGGCGCAGACGTTATCTCACCATACCTGTTGTTCTCAACAGCTTCTGATAAAGAAGGCAATGCTGCAGCAGCACGTAAAGTGTATGCAGCACTGACGAAAGGTCTTGAGAAAGTTATTTCCACGATCGGTACTCATGAGCTTCGCGGTTACACACGCTTCTTCTCCTCCATCGGCTTCCATCCGGAAGTTGCTGAAGTATTAGATATCGTGAACTACCTCGGCAGCGAAAAAGCGGGAACTGGCTTTGCCCAACTCGAAGCTGATGCCGAATTACGTTATACAGACTACACAAATCCAAAAGCAAAAGCAGCGAAAAACTTCCGTTTCTTCCAACGTATGTGGAAAGCATTAGGCGACGCCGCTTCCGGCGCTGCTCCTTATAGCGACTACCGCGATAAACTGCGTGAAGAAGAGAAGAAGAACCCGATTTCCATTCGTCATATTGCTGGATTCAACATTAACAAAGCACTGAGCGAAGGCCGTAAGGCACTCGATCCGTCACAAGTTGATATCTCCATTGGCGGTCATTCCTTGCCGATGTTGATTTCTTCGATGTCATTCGGTTCACAAAATGAAACAGCTTTCCGTGCCTACGCTGAAGCCGGCGAACGCCTGAACATGGTTACCATGAACGGCGAGGGCGGAGAGATTAAAGATATGCTCGGCCGTTACAAAAAAACGCGCGGTGCGCAAGTCGCATCCGGACGTTTCGGTGTTAACGTAGAACTAGCTAACGCGGTTGCTTTCCTTGAGATCAAAATCGGTCAAGGGGCTAAACCGGGTGAAGGCGGTCACTTGCCAGGATCCAAAGTAACAGCGAAAATCGCTGCTGCTCGTAACGCAACCATTGGTTCTGACCTGATCTCTCCTTCTAACAACCATGATATCTACTCGATCGAGGATTTGGCGCAAATCATTTCCGAGCTTAAAGAAGGTAGCGGTCGTAAAGCGAAAATCATTGTTAAAATCCCGGTTGTACCAGGTATCGGTACGATTGCGGTCGGTGTAGCGAAAGCAGGCGCTGACGTAATTACGCTTTCCGGTTTTGACGGTGGTACAGGTGCGGCTCGTATTCACTCCTTGACGCACGTTGGTCTTCCTACGGAGATCGGTACGAAGCTTGCTCACGTTGCTTTGATTGAAGCTGGTCTTCGTCACCGCGTTGAGCTGTGGTCCGATGGCGGTCTGAAATCAGGTTCTGACGTTGTTAAAATGGTTATGCTCGGTGCGAACCGTGCAGGTTTCGGTAGTATCGCGATGCAATCGATCGGCTGTACAACTTGCCGCGGCTGTCACTTAGATACTTGTCATGTTGGTATTGCTACACAAATCGATTCCATGGAAGAAGCGGAAGAAAAAGGGCTTCGCCGTTTCGTACCTCGTCAATTCGACGTAGCTGTTGACAGCTTGGTTCGTTTGTTTGGCGGTATTGGTGAAGAAGTACGCGAAGTTGTCGCTTCCCTTGGTTTCAACAGCTTGCAAGATCTCGTAGGCCGTTCTGACTTGCTTGAGCAAATCAGCCACTTGGAGCGCATCGATCTATCTGACATTCTTCGTCCGGCTCCACTTCAGTTCATCTCTGATGCTGAAAGAGCAATGGAAGAAGCAGCTGTATCATCCGATATCCGAATCGCTGCAGGTGCAGAAGGCCTAGAATTCTTCCCAGAATCTTTGGCTCTTGATGCTCCAATCGTACGCAACTGGTCCAAAGTGGACGCCGAGTCCCGTATTCTGGGAGCTCGTTACTCCAGCCATCGCGTAAGAGATCGTTTCGACGGCAGCTACGATGAATTACCGACAGTTGCGCTGAACTTGATCGACGGTTCCGTACCAGGAAACGGTCTGGCTGCCTTCAATGCTCGCGGAGTAGACATTACTGTTCACGGCGGCGCTGAGGATGGTCTTGGTAAAATGGCCTTCGGTGGTAAAGTTGCCATTGTTAAATCACTTGGCAAAAACAACACCTTCATCAACGGCAGCGTTGGTAAATCGTTTGGTTACGGCGCACAGAAAGGCTTATTCTTGATTCAAGGCAGCGCAGATACACGTGCTTGTATCCGTTTCTCTGGTGCAGACGTTGTATTCGGTGGAGAGATTACAACTCCACTTCGTGATGAGCTTGGCGGACTTGCCGCTCGTGCGAACCTCAAAGGCTTCGCGTTCGAGTACATGACTAACGGCCGTGCCGTGGTTATGGGCGATCCAGGTCCATGGATTTGCGCTGGTATGACAGGCGGCGTGATCTACCAACGTCTTGTTCCAGAAATGGGTCTAGATCAAGCAGCAATCGAACGTCGTATTGCCAAAGGCGCGAAAGTAAAACTTGAAACCATTGGCGTACAAAGTAAAAAAGATCTTACTGAATTGCTCACAGCTTACCACGCTGAGCTTGCTAAATCCGGTCAATCCGATGCAGCTGCAAAAATCGAAGGTTTGCTAAGCAATCTTGAAGCTAACTTCATCCGTATCTCCCCGGTCAACATGCAAGCTGACCAATCCGTTGCTACGGAATAGATCATCCAAAAGCTCCACAGGACCTTCGCTGGTCTTGTGGAGCTTTTTTTCATGGAAAGAGTTTGCATCGGTGCATAAAATAAGCTCAACCATCGCATTTTATTTAATGCAGCACCCATCCGCATACCATAGGAGGTTTTTAGCTATGAGCCACTCGAAACGCCGCGATGAAGCAGCATGGAAAAGCCGCAAACAAGCTCAGCATCCACATGGTAAGGTGAAGTCTCTGGAGGAATTCGCCAGTGAATATGAAGCGGAACACAAGAAGTAAGTAACTCCCCCTCTCCCGTCGAAAGAGGGACCAACACAAAGAGCCCGGTCATCTCGTTTCTAGTGAAACGCGGTTATCGGGCTCTTTGGTATCGATATATTTGGAAGAGCTAGCTCGGCACTTAATGTAACAAGCGGATGAGTACGGTTTTAATCTCGAACGGTGTAAAGGAAAGCTGGTAGTGTCCTTCATCGCCGCTCAGCGACTCTAATGGGTTTTCCATCAAATCTGCTAGCACTGCCTCTCGGTGAGGAAGATGAACCGAAAGCTTGATATCACCATTCGCTCCCGACGTTTCGTAAAGCCGAACTACGAGAGCGTCTTCGTCCTCCGCTTTTTTCACCGCTTCAATCATGACTTTGGCGCCTTCAATCTCAAAACCGGAATACTTCTTCGGCAGTCCGCCTTCTTCTGCGCTAGCCAGAACCGCGGATATCGGAGCATTTAATTCATAGCCTTGCTTGTAGACTTCCGCCTCAATGAAATCCCCTTCATGCGGCAATATGGCGTATACGAACTGATGGCGCGCCCTGTCGCAAGTTGGATCGGGGTACGATGGACTGCGAAGTAAGTTAATATCCATAACGTTGCCTTTAACACTATAACCATACTTGCAATCGTTCAAAAGAGCGACACCAAAGTCCGGTTGGGAAAGATCGATCCATTGATGAGCGCAAATTTCGTCCTTAGCGTAATCCCACAACGTATTTTGGTGAGTCTGTCTTTTGAGATGACCAAATTGAATTTCGCAATTCACTTGATCGGCATACACGTTGACTGGGAAAGACGCTCGCAGCATTTTGCTATCTTCCTGCCAGTCGACATCCGTTTCAAAATCGATTCGTTTGCTGCCCGCCGTCAGAATAACTTTCTGTGTGAGTACTGACTTGCCGTAGTGATACTCCTGCTCAACCACTGCTTTGGGTCCGTTGACGTAAGCTTTCGATTGCACAAGCTTCATCTGCGCAGGCTTCGTTCCCGCATAATCTTCAGGGAAATCCCAAGCATCGCCGTCATCATGATAAATGGATAACACGTTCCCTGCTTCACCGGCAGCGACTACTTCACGACCCAACTCTTTATCCAAGATCGAAAGAATGCTTCCGTCCGCACCAAACGCAATCTTGATCAATTCGTTCTCTAGTGTATCGCTCATTGACGTTACTTCGAATGATGATACAAGAGATAAAGCAGCCGAATCTATAACCTGATAGCCCATTGCAGGAATCGTTACCTGCATCCATTCATTGTCCAACTGCATCCATTCGCGGCGCTCCCATGGAAGGGAGTTGAAGATGACCATCGGACGTTCTGCTCCCTGCGTCCCTATGGAGGATGCAAAGCCGCGGTACATTTGATCGGTTAGCTCCGTTACTCTAGCTAGTAAAATTTCGTATCGTGCAAGGGATTCATCGAATACACGCTTAATAGAAGAACCAGGCAAAATATCGTGGAATTGGTACAAAAGCACTTCCTTCCAGATCGTTTCAAGCTCCTCGGACGGATATTCGTTGCCGTACGTGAAATGAAGAGAAGCAGCGAATTCCAGCTCTCTCAACGCCTTCTCAATTTTCCGGTTAAATCGTTTATTGCGAGCCTGACTGGTGAACGTCCCTTGGTGCTTCTCTAGGTAGAGCTCACCTTTCCACGTCTTATACTTCTCTTTATTCATAGCCAGCTTCTCAAAAAAGTTCAGGGCAGGCTCCTGTTTCACCGGGATAAGCCCTTGTAGATTTTGCTCGCGCTGAAGGCGCTCTAAGTGCTCTTCTCCTGGTCCGCCGCCGCCGTCTCCGATTCCGAACACGACAAGGCAATGGTCGGATACGTTTTTATCCAAGTAATCCCTTTCGGCTTTGAGAATCGACCTTGGCAGCGCAGGGCCATTGTAGGTATCTTCTGGCGGCAAATGCGTCAACACGCGGCTTCCGTCAAGTCCTTCCCAGAAAAACGTATGATGCGGATGATCATTATGATCGTTCCAGGACAGCTTCTGCGTCATCACATAATCTACCCCAGACTTCTGCAGAAGCTGCGGCAAGCTAGCCGAATAACCAAAGATATCGGGAACCCATAGCATCTTCATATCTTGACCGAATTCCTGCTGGAAAAAACGTTTCCCTAAGAGGATTTGCCTTACAAGCGCTTCTCCTCCCGCAATGTTGGAATCCGGCTCAACCCACATGGCACCTTGCACTTCCCAGCGTCCTTCCGCTATGCGTTCTTTGACCTGAGCGTATAACTTCGGATGCTGCTGCTTGATCCACTCGTATAATTGAGGCTGACTGGCTCCGAATACATAATCGGGATACTGCTCCATCATCCGCAGTGCAGTGGCAAAAGTCCGAGCCCCTTTGCGGTAAGTCTCACGAATAGGCCACAGCCACGCCAGATCGATATGCGCATGACCAATTGCAGTAGCCGTCAGTGTTGGATCCCCGCCCTGCTTGCTTAATGACGGAGCTAGAATACGTCTAGCCTGCGCCACGTTCTCATCGCACATATCCCTGAGCAATAGATGAACGTCATAAAGGGCCTGAAGGATACGTGCTCTTCTTGCTGATTGATCCTCAAGATGCTTGGCCAGATCGAACAGCACCTCATAATCGTAAAATAGCTGTCTCGTTTCCTCACTGCAGATGGCTATTTGAGCCTCCTTCAGCGTTCCGCTCCGGTAACGCCCAAACAAATCGTTATTGCCAGCGTCAGCCCAGAGATCGATAACTTCTTCCCCCGTTGCGGTAGATACGACCTGCACGACCCGTTTGCCAGGCAAGCCAAGCGTTAAGTCAAACTCCGAGTTCACGTTTGTGAGCCCTTGCGTCGGTGTTCCTTCCTCATCGACAAGACATAGCTCTCCGTTGACATCAATCAGCAGCACGACCTTGCTTCCCGCAGCCTCTCGCGGCACTTGACCCTGGAAATGAAACCAGGCACAGTCCCACAGTTCTCCCCATTTCTCTCCCGGGCGAACTTCAAGACACTGTCCCGACATTCTTTGCTCGAAGGTTACGGGCTCCTTCGTTACGTATGCGATGGCCGAAAGAGGAGCTACCGGCAGGTAAATATGATTTTCGATTCGATCTAGCGTTTGCTTAAGGGTTTCCAGCTTTATTGGGGTGTATGGCATATAGGCTGCACCATCCTTCGATCATTATGCTTGAAGATAATGTTTATTGTTATACGCCTTGGTTTGATTATAACTATATAACACTAATAAATATATCATATATATCAATTATTTCAATGTTTTAAGAAGAAAAATACAAGCAAAAAAACTGACCTCGGCTGCAATGCCAACGATCAGTCTCATTCGTTCTCTTATTCTTGCGGAAGTACTGGACCCGATGTCTGTTTGATAACCAATCTCGGCTCCAAGACCACTCTGCTATTTTTAAGTTGAGTTCGATTCCCTTTTATAGTGTCCATAATCAGTTCTCCAGCCCTAGCCCCTATTTCGCCCTCGTTTTGGTCGATATATGTGAACAGACTTAGCTCATCCATCATCGGACTCGGATTATCAAAGGTCACGATGGACAAATCTTCCGGCACGCGGAGCCCTTCACGCTTGGCGATGGACAAAATATGTACACCTAGGTTTCCGTTCAGCGCAATGTATGCGGTTGCCATCCGGTTCTTGATAAACCGATATAAAGGGTGCTCTTGATTAACAGATGAAAGCGGGGATGCAAAATCCGTCAAGAATAAGGCCGGGTTGATCATCTCGCCTTTATCCCTGAGTGCGCTGATGTAGCCATTCACCCGATCTTCCACGGATACCGTGGGTTGAGGCGAATCGGAACAAATTGCGATGTTGCGGTGACCAAGGTCCCACAAGTGATCTACAGCCAGTTTAGCTGCCAGCGCGCTGTCGGAATAAACCGTGTTCGTCTCCACGCCAGGCAAATATCTGTCAATGAGGACAAAAGGATAGTCCGTCATTTTGAGTGTAATGATTTCCTCATTATAGACTTCAGCATCCACTGGAAAAATGATCAGGCCAGCTACTTTATCTTTCAAATCCCGAATGATTTCCTTTTCCCGCTCCTTTGAATTGAAAGAGAACATCATTAGCAGCGCGTAGCCGCTATTCTCAAGAACGGAAGTAATGCCCCGGATCAACCGGATAGCAAAAAAATCATCAACGAATGGAAAAATAAGCCCGATCTTCGGACGATCCGAGTGATTAACGGACGGCGTTTGAACGGCAACTGTCTTCGCAGTTGGAATATAAGTTTCTGGAATACCCTTAACAAAGGTCCCCCGCCCCGGAATGCGGTAAATCCAACCTTCCCGAGCAAGCTCATTCAACGCGTTGGCTACCGTGATCCGGCTTACATTAAACTGTTCGAGAATTTCCTTCTCGGTCGGAATCTTGTCGTCTTCTTGCAATTTTCTAGAGCTGATCAGTTCTTTAAAATGGTTTTGAATCTGAATATATAGCGGTTCCCTGTCTGTGCTCATCCTACTACAAGCCTCCAAGATTACTCTCATATATAGTTATAAAGATCTCATATCAAATATAGCATATTGCCTTAAGCATTTCCAAACCATTTCTGTCAAAACCCCGTATGATAAAAAGAAATTTATGTATTCTATTCATTTATAATAATTTGTTATATAGTATATATTGTTTATGTTTTTTGGACTTTATCCGAAGGGAGGAAATATGACAGATACACGAGGTCTTCATGCTGGATGAGTAGCTGATATGGATCTCGCTTCAACTTGCGATTACTCGTAATTCCACATGTTCAAATCAACCGCCATGTCGCCATCGTCGTAAGCCTATTCGATCCTTTTGAGAATGCAGGAGCAGGCGAAAGCGGAGAACTGATTGGATAAAAATAAAAATAACCCTTTTGCAAACCTTGCAGAAGGGTTATTCCTTATGTGAAGCTCCTTTTTCCATGGTAAAAAGTTGCTGTGGGACGGAATTGTTGTATTTTCCGCAACAATTCACACGCCTAAAGGATATTTTGCAACTTGTTGTTGCAGTCTGTACAACATTCCCGAGTCCATTTGGTGCGAAATGACCTGTATCGGACAAAATTGTTGTACATTATGCAACAACGAAGGGAGAGAGGCGTGATTTAGGCAGCAATTGTTGCACTTTTTACAACATCATTCAGCCGCAAATGCGGATTCATTCATCCTGCAACCTTTATTGAGCATATATGACGATTGATCCCAATTTAAGATACCTCATAAAGAACATAACCTCACCTCTTTCATAGTTCCAGTAGAGGTAAGGCCTGCAAAGTCACCAAAAGAGGTAAAGCTGCAAACTCACCAAAAGAGGTAAGGCTGCAAACTCACATTAAACCAGCTCATACGTATCTTGCGGTTGATCCGTGATAAAGCTGCTTGGCTCGCCTAGCGAGAACATACATAGCTCGTGCATAGCCCGGGTGCAAGCAGTGTAGAACAGCTTGCGTTCGTTTTCATGTCCGTACTGATGACGGGAACCGTCATAGATGAGTACGGCATCGAACTCTACCCCCTTCGCCAGATACGAAGGGATGACGAGCACGCCCGACTCGAAGGTCGGGCTATGTTTGGTGATGAGCCCCAGAGGCACTTGCAGTTGGGGCTCTAGGGCTTGGTGCGCGAGCTTGCTCTCGCTCGCGGTTTTGGCGATGATCGCGATGGAGGCATAGCCTTCGCCTAGCAGCCGAGCAATCTCGGCTGTCAGCAGGCTATGCAGCGTTCCGCGATCGCTGACCTTGATCACCCGCGGCTTTGCGCCGCCGCGGGTGAAGGGCTCTATGGCATCGCCGCCAGGCACGATGCCGCGAGTGAACTCCACGAGCTCTCGCGTGGAGCGGTAGCTGCGGTGCAAACGGATAACCTCCGTTTGCTCCGGCCCATACAAAGCGGCGATCGGATCGATTTCGCTGTACGCGGAAGCGTGCGAATAGATCGCCTGGTTCAGATCCCCGAGCGCTGTCATCCGGCAGCGCGGAAAGAGCCGTTTCAGGTAGGCCAGCTGAAACGGAGAATAATCCTGCGCCTCGTCGATGATCACGTGGCGTACGGAGCCGTTCGTCTGGAAGCCGCAGACCGCTTCCATCAGGTATAAGAACGGCGTCGCGTCCTCATACGGCAGCCTAGCCTCCGCCAGCTTCTTCAGCGTCCGCTCGCAGATTGCCGACCAATAGGGCGGCTTATTCTCTATAGAATTCCTCTGATTCCTTAGCTGACTCTCTTGATTCTCTACAGGACTCTTCTGATTCCCTAGCTGACTCCCTTGATTCTCTATAGGACTCCCCTGTTTCTCTAGCTGACTCCTCTGGTTCCCCAGTTGACTCCCTTGATTCTCATTAGGACTCCGCTGACCCGCCTTCACTTCCTGATCGGCTTCCTCTTCACGAATCTCATCACGAAACAATTGCCCATACAATCCACTCAGATCTACAAACTTAAGCCGCTTCACAGCGTCCCGCACTGGTTTCAAATGCTCCTTGATAACGATGTGTGCAAGCAGAACTCTCTCCTGATCAAAATCATCAAATGTGGCTCCCTGACCCCGCTCTATTTTACGCAGTTTTAAATAAGCAAGATGGTAATCTTCACTACTTAGAAGCTCAATCTCCTCATCGACCCAAGCTGCTTCCAGCTGAAGCTCTGCAAAGATCTCTAACTGTTCCAGAATCCAGCCCCGCATCAATTCCAATCGGTTCGGCAGCCGAATGGCCGGATCATAGCTGTAAAACCGCTCTACCAATCGAGCAGCGCTCAGCACTTCTTTTTCACGAAACTTAATAGGGTTAAATAGCATATCTGTATGCATCAACCGCTCCTGATAAGCATGAATGACAGCAAGGAACTCCAGCGAAGACTTGTAATGAATTCCGCTTAAACGAGCATTGTAAGCACATTCCTCATCCCGTTGTGGGATAATCTCCTCAACCGTCTCTCCTTTTCCAGATGAACGCCCCCTAGCTAACACATACTCTAATTGCGTAAATGAGTCCTCCACATCAAACTCTTCACCCAAACGATGCTCTAAATAGGCCTGATAGGTCGTTTGCTGCATATTTTCTTCGCCTAATTCCGGTAATACCGTGGATACATAGTGATTGAAAAGCGGATTTGGTGAAAATAGCACCATCTGGTCAGAGCTTAGCTGATCTCGGTGCTTATATAGTAAGTAGGCGACTCTTTGCAGAGCAGCCGAAGTTTTCCCGCTACCAGCTACCCCCTGCACGATGAGCATTCGTGCTTTGTCGTTTCGAATAATGCGATTTTGTTCTTTTTGAATCGTCGCCACGATTGTCTTCATTTGCGCATCAGAGCTTCGACTGAGCACTTGCTTCAGCAACTCGTCTCCGATCGTCACTCCAGTATCAAACATCAGCTGAATATGGCTATCGCGAATGACGAATTGACGTTTCAACAGCATCTGTCCTTCTATCATGCCGTTCGGTGTTGTAAAGGCTACTTCCCCGGGCGCATAATCGTAATAAAGGCTGGATATGGGAGCTCGCCAATCATAAACCAGGTAGTGATCCTCCTGCTCATCCAAAAAGCCAGCAATGCCTAGATAAATGGCTTCTCCTTGTCTCTCGTGCCGCTCGATGAAATCGATACGACCAAAATAAGGGGAATTCACAAGTCTTTTTAACTTTCCTAAAGATGCTGTTGCCTGTCGATGAGTACGTTCTCGCTCAGAAAGCACCTCCGCTTGCTGCCGCATACTTGCGATCGATTCAGCCGCATCTTCTGTCGTACTCATATCCATCGTGACTTCATCCCAATAATGCTTGCGAATCTCAACAACATCCGATTGAACCTTGCCAACCTCATCCTCTAACCCTGTAATTCTGATGCGCATCTTTGCTGTTACTTCTTGAACTCTCTGTTCCTCATCTGCCCAATACTGCTCAGTTAAATTCATTAAAACACCTCTTTTCAGACCATGTAAAATGCAAATTTGACACGAAGGCTGTCTTGATGCTATAATTATATTAGGATAATAATGTTATTTAATACATTTTTTCCTAATCAATCTTTATCATATCAATTTGCCTGCCTAAAATCAACAAATAAACCCAAGAGCTTGTGCGCTTGGGCTTTTCTTCGTTTTTATAGAATGCCGTAACCGAAATTAACATCCGTGAAGTTCACGAATTCGCTCCACCGCCCGTACATGGTGCCTAGCATGTCCTGCCATCATTTTGAGCAAGCTTGCAACCGACTCTTCGCGATTATTTGTAGTTATAACTGTGCGCTCAAGCGCACCAGGCAAATGTTCACATAATCCAAGGATATGCTGTCTCAAACTACGAAACAGCTGCACTTCGTTTGTAATTGGCCTCGCCGCATAATGAAGACTAACACTCCAATCGTCCTGCGAAAAACGATTTCCTTGGTAGGTACGGCCCGGCTCTGCTAGGGCAAATTTCACTTTGTGAATCGTGACTAATTCCAAATCAATCAGGTGCAGCACTTGTTCACGAACCGACCATTTGCCCGGTGCTTCCGTTAAATTGAGCTGCTTTTCAGACAAACCATCTACAGCACATTCCAACTCGTCTATTCCTTCAGCGTACATCTTCGTAATTTCATCGTCAGAAGCAAATAGTTCCTCCCAGAAAACGAAGGTATACCCATCAACGGCGGGAACGAAAACCTTACGAATATGCCCCTTTTCTTCTTCTTTTCTCAGCTCATTCCATCCGTTTTCTTGTAAGCTTTTTTCCACTTCGTTAACGGAGCTAACTCCTATATAAACGAGATCCCCCGCTCGCGGACTGAAAGGCTTTGGCTGCAACCAACGAGTTAAGTAAGCCTCTAGTACTTCATGCTCCTGCTTGGTTAGCTGACCTCTCTGAACCATAACAACTTCATCGTTCAACCAAATGCGAATCAACGCTGCATGGCCCGCAGGAGCTTCCTCCACCAACTCCCAACCAAGCTGTCTTGTATAAAAAGACACCGACTTCTGAAGATTATCGACCTGCAGCAGCAGCCTCGCTTTGCCATGACTCATAGTTTCTTTTCCTTTCATCAAAAAAATACGCTCCGTCATCATTTCGACGGAGCGTACGGATTTCCTACTTCTTGGCCGCTTTGTAGGCCTCGATATATTGAGCTGCCTTGTCAGCAACAAGGCTGTAGTTACGGGTTTTGACGGCTTCGCTAGTCAAATCAGAACCAATGCCGACAGCAACGGCGCCGGCCTGGATCCACTCGCCGAGGTTGCTCAGCGAGACGCCGCCGGTCGGCATGATGTTCGCCTGCGGCAGCGGACCTTTAATGGCCTTAATCATCGCGGGCGAGTAGAGATTGCCCGGGAAGAGCTTAACGATATCGACGCCGAGCTCAAGCGCCGTCTGAATCTCTTGAATCGTCATGCACCCTGGCATGACGGGCACTCTATAACGGTTGCAGAGCTCAACCGTTTTCGGGTTAAGCGATGGGCCAACGACGAACTCGGCCCCGCTGAGGATCGCGGCACGCGCCGTCTCGGGGTCAAGGGCTGTGCCCACCCCGATGATCGCGTACTTGGCCGCGTCCTGCGCTGTGCTCGAGTAGCGCTTCGCGAGCTCCTCGATCGCGCGCAGCGCGAAAGGCACGGTCATTGTGACCTCGATGACCTTAATCCCGCCGGCAATGGCTTGATCCGCCATTTCCACGACTTCTTCTGGCGTATCGCCACGTAGAACGGCAACGACACCTTCACTTGATATTTGTTGGATAAGTTTAATTTTTTTCATTAGAATCTACACCCTTCTTTTTCAAGCATTTAACGTTCTATATGTTTAACATCGTTAAGTACGGCATCCACTTGATCCCAAGTCGGAGCGCCTTCCCAGTCTCCCTCGGTCTGAACGATCAGGGAGCCCACAAGGTTGCCGATGCGCACGGCTTCCGCATATTCATACTCTTTTAACAAGCCAACCAAAAAGCCCGCACAGAACCCATCACCCGCTCCAACGGTATCGACCACATGCTCCGCTTTGAAATAAGGAACTGCTGTAACGCTGTCAGAGGTTACGACGTACGTCTCATTTTCCCCGCCTTTGACGATGGATATCGCTGATAATTCACGCAGCTTGCTCACGATAACATCCCAGTCCTCTGTCTGGTAGAGCAGCTTCAATTCATCTAAACCAGGTAAGAAAATATCAGACAGCTTAGCTAGTTCTAACAGCACGGGACGTGCCTCTTCCACACTCCAAAGCTTCAAACGCAAATTAGGATCAAAGCTGACCTTGACGCCATGCTTACGAGCCATTCGAACAGCTTCGAAAGCCGCCTCTTTACAAGATTCGCTTAAGGCAGGAGTGATGCCTGTGATATGCAATATTTTGGCCCCAGCGATATAAGCCTCATCCAGATGCTTCGCACTCATGTGACTAGCAGCTGAATTTTTACGATAGTAGTAAACAGACGTTTTACCCATTAGTACTTCGCGCATCATCAGTCCCGTAGGCGCTTCTGCTGTCAGCTCAGCGCGTGAAACATCGACGCCTTCACCACGGATTTTTTTGAAAATCATGCGACCTAATGGATCTTTGCCTAACCGTCCAAACCAGCCAACCTTGCAACCAAGGCGCGATATGCCAATAGCAACATTACTTTCGGCACCACCAAACAAGCTATGAAGCTCAGATGAGTACTCCAGTCCCTTGCCACTGGAAGGCATGAGCAGTGCCATCGTTTCCCCAAAAGTAATGATATCTGGGCCAGATCCTGAATGCGATTGTGTATTTGCTGTCATAGAAGCTCTCCATCCATTTCCCGATCACGCCTGTGCGTGTCCAGTTAATTAATTGAAACGTTTAAATATACGATATACCTCATATTATAGTCCATGTTGAGCGTTTACACCAGACTTGACTTACCGTGTTAATAGCTCGAGAACCTCGATCAAGTGACGGATAATTTCAACAATCTCTCTCCCGTTCTCCCCCCTTCTGAAAGCTGCCTAGATAAGCGAATTTTTAAAAAAAGTAAGTTTGTAAAGGTTATTTCATAGAAAGTTACGCCGAAGACGTATATGTTTAAACTATCGATAGTCCAAGTTGTATTTTGTGCAACAATACACCTTCCTTACGCCAGAGTAGCCTGCTATTGTTGTGTTTCGTACAACAATTCGAGCTTAAAACGCCAATTTCTGAGCGATTCGCACCAAAATGTTGTACTCGGTACAACAAAAAGCCAATTTGTCCAAAGAAACCGCCGGATTGTTGCACAAAATACAACAGTTCGACGGGCAAGAGATAATCTCTAGTCGGAATCGCAGCATTCGGAGTACTCAGGCCAATCAGGCAACCACAATTGATCCGTCTCATTGAAAAATACAGAAAAAAGAAAGCCACATTGTGACTCTCTTCTCCATGCTTTGCATCTATTCGATTAGGCCAATTGCTCTTTCTTCTGTTTATAGCCCATTGTTGCTTGAACCGCTGCTTTCCAGCCTTCATATAACCCATCGCGCTCAGCAGATTCCATGGTTGATTCGAACGTACGCTCAATCACTTTGTTCTGGATAATATCTTGCTTGCCTGCCCAGTAGCCAACAGCTAGACCAGCCAGATAAGCTGCGCCTAGCGCTGTCGTTTCCAGTACACGAGGGCGATCTACAGCTGCACCTAAAAGATTCGCCTGGAACTGCATCAGGAAGTTGTTCGCCACTGCGCCTCCGTCAACCGCCAGCTTTTGTAATTGGATGCCCGAATCAGCTTCCATTGCTTCCAGCACATCTTTCGTTTGGTAAGCTAAGGATTCTACCGCTGCACGTATAAAGTGGTCCTGCGTCGTTCCACGCGTCAACCCAAAGATCGCACCCTGAGCTTCCATATCCCAGTAAGGTGCACCTAGTCCTACAAAAGCAGGCACAAGATATACGCCGTCTGTGCTAGCCACATTCGTTGCATGCTTCTCAGAATCAGAAGCCTTCTCAATAAGTTTAAGACCGTCACGCAGCCACTGAATTGTAGCGCCCGCAACGAAAATGCTGCCTTCAAGCGCATACTCCACTTTACCATCCAAGCCCCATGCAATCGTAGTCAACAGTCCGTTTTGGGAAGCAACAGCTTTGGAACCCGTGTTCATAAGCATGAAACAGCCTGTGCCGTAAGTATTTTTGGCCATCCCTTCTTCGAAGCAAGCCTGGCCGAACAATGCCGCTTGCTGGTCACCAGCGATTCCGGCAATCGGAATTTGAACTTCGAACAAACTTTTGGACGTCGCACCGTACACTTCACTGGAAGGACGCACATCGGGCAGCATGGATGCAGGGACATTCAGCATGTTAAGCAGCTCTTGATCCCATTGCAATTCGTGGATGTTGTACATCATCGTTCTCGATGCGTTGGAATAGTCTGTCACATGGACCTTACCATCGGTCAATTTCCAAATAAGCCAAGTATCGATGGTGCCGAACAACAATTGGCCGTTATCGGCTTTTTCTCTAGCACCTTGTACGTTATCCAATATCCATTTCACTTTCGTACCGGAGAAGTACGCATCAATGAGCAATCCTGTTTTCCGACGCACTTTAGGATCAAAGCCCTGTTCCTTCAGCTCATTACAAATGTCCATGGTTTGTCGACTTTGCCAAACGATTGCGTTGTACACGGGTTTGCCCGTAAGTTTATCCCAAACAACAGCTGTCTCGCGTTGGTTCGTGATCCCGATAGCTGCAATTTGGTGCGGATGCACATGATTTTGGACCAAAACTTCTTTGAGCACCTCAAGCTGCGTCTCCCAAATCTCCTCGGCATTATGTTCAACCCAACCTGGCTTCGGGTAAATTTGTGTAAACTCTTTTTGAGCAACACCCATAATGGCACCGGATTTATCAAATAAAATAGAACGAGAACTCGTCGTTCCTTGATCTAATGAAAGCACATATTTCTTTTCCATGGTTATCAGCCTCCAAAAATATATAAAAAAAAACAGCAAGCTATTCCAAATGCACGCATGGTAACGTACGATTTGAAATAAACTTGCTGTTCTCCTAAGCTCCGCAGCTAAATTAAATTATAGTCTTATATTACTTTAAATAGCTTGATTGTCAACAATAAATCGAGCTTACAAACCTGTCGCTCCCGCTTCAGCCAATTCCTGCTGAAGTTCGTCATGAATATGACCATTGGTAGCAAGCACATTTCGCACGGCAAGCTTGTATGGATTTCCAGCCGTATCGCTCACTTTACCGCCGGATTCTTGAATCAATAACGAGCCTGCAGCAACATCCCATGCACTAAGACCAATCTCCCAGAACCCGCTTAATCGTCCTGCTGCGACGTAAGCCATATGCAGCGCTGCTGATCCGCCCGAGCGAAGATTTCTTACCTTCGGCGCCAAAGCCAGCGTCCCTTTAAGATTGATCGGGAGCGCGCCGTCACGGTCTGCAGGGAAGCCGGTCGCCACCAAGCTCTCGGATAGCTTACTATCGAGGGAAACCGTCGTCTTATTGCCATGCATATAGGCGCCTTTCCCTTTTTCTGCGACGAACAGCTCATCACGAGAAGGGTCATAGACGACACCTACGATAATTTCACCCTTATGTGCCAGCGCAATCGAAACCGAGTAGAACGGAAAGCCGTGAACGAAGTTCGTCGTCCCATCAATCGGATCCACGATCCAGAGATACTCCTCCTCACTCATCGCTTGAAGGGCTTTGGCCGAAGCCGCTGGTCCAGGTTCCACGCCTTCCTCACCAAGAATGGAATGATCTGGGAAATGGGTCATAATCAAATTACGAATTAACTTCTCAGAACCTTTATCCACCTCAGTGACCAAATCTTGCGAAGAGTACTTCGTATCCACACGATTAATGTCCCCCAGCTTGCTCTTAATCCATTGCCCAGCCTTGGCTGCCGTATTAATGGCCACCGCTGTAAAGCTCTTACTGCCCACCACGAAAGGCTCCACCTTACTATCAACCATTTATATCAACTCTTTCTTTTCATTAATTTAATTGGTAACTCCAGTATAGTAAATTATACGTTTTAAATACTAGTGCGTTTCATCCCAAAATATTCGTATAATTTTACATTTTAACTAGAATCAGCCTGTTTTTTGCGTAAAAAAACCGTATCACCCATAAGGCAATACGGAATTTCTTAGTATGCGCGTTTAAATGCCAACGATATGATATCCACCGTCTACATAGATAACTTCACCTGTGATACCGCGGGAAAGGTTACTCATCAAGAACATTGCTGTGTCGCCGACTTCGGCTGTATCCGTTGTTTTGCGCAGCGGTGCTTTCTCTTCCACTTGGCGCAGGATGGAATTGAAGTCTTTGATGCCTTTGGCAGCCAAGGTACGAATCGGGCCAGCGGAGATCCCGTTGACGCGAATGCCGAATTGACCGAGATCATTTGCCAGGTAGCGCACGCTTGCTTCCAGCGCTGCTTTGGCAACGCCCATGACGTTGTAGTTCTTCATCGCGCGCTCAGCGCCGAGGTAAGTCATCGTCATGATGCTGCCGCCCTCTGTCATCAGCGGGTAAATCCGTTTTGATACCGCTACAAGGGAGTATGCGCTGATGTCATGCGCTAATGCGAAACCATCACGCGATGTGTCAACGAATAGCCCGTCCAGCTCTTCGGTTTTAGCAAAAGCAATACTATGTACAAGGCCGTGCAGCACACCGAACTTCTCTTTAAGTGTGGATGCAAGTGTTTCGATCTCAGCATCTACAGTTACATTGCAAGGCATCAAGGTTGAGCCTGGAATCGTGTCTGCGAGCTTGCGAACGCGTTCTTCAACACGCTCATTTTCAAACGTAAAAACAAGATTAGCTCCCTGTGCCGCTAAGGATTGAGCAATAGCCCAAGCGATGCTGCGGTCGTTGGCAACACCCATTACAAGTATATTTTTTCCGGTTAACAATTGACTCATGGTATTAAGAAGCCCCTCTCACAATGGATTGTGCGTCGTTCATTCCCACTCTCCAAAGTACCCCATTTTGTCCAACAATTCAAGAATTAAATCTGAATGCCTATAGCTGGATGGAGGCTTGATCGAGAACCTTGACTCCCTCTTGCATCTTGAGGTCTTCCATGAGGCGAAATAACGCTTCATCCTTCATCTTCGCTTCAATCATGATATCGAGATTTGGCGTGGCCGGCGCAATAGCACGTAGGAATGCGAAAAGAGGCCCTACCTCCACGTAGTCAGCATGACTTCTTGGATCACTTTCACTTTTTGGACTTGAAACGTGGATTTTCGGTGGGAGTAAGTTTGCGGCCTGTTCCGACTGCTCACTCTCCTGTCTAGACCACGTTTGTCGGATCCGCGGCCAGAGATCTGCCGCATCCTCCCCGTTGTTGTTGACCGCATGATGATGAATATCCAGCACCATAGGCGCTCCCACCTTTTCTGCAATCTCAAGTGTCTCTTGCGCAGTAAAGGTTTTATCATCATTCTCAAGGGTGATCCGCCTCTGAATGTCAGGGCGCAGCGCGGAAAAATTCTGAATAAATCGCTTAGCAGCTTTCTCTTTATCGCCGTAAGAACCACCTACATGAATATTGCACATGGCTTCCATACCCAGTCCCATCGCGTTAAGCATAGCCGTATGCCGCTCTAGATCCTCCACTGATTTCTGCAGCACATCTTCCTTTGGCGTACTCAGGACGGTGAAATGATCCGGATGAAAGCTTACGCGCATGCCAGACTGCTTAGCGTAGCTGCCAAGCTCTTGGAATTCAGCAGAAAGCGTAGTAATTGGGTCCCAATCACCTAACATTTCATGTCCAATGAGAGGGATCAGCCTGGAGGAAAAGCGAAATACCATGATGTCATGCGCACGGTTGTGCCTGAGCAATCTAAGCGTATTATGCAAGTTTTCGGCGCCAAGCCGCTCTAGCTTCCGAATGGCCGCATCTCGATCCAGAAGCTTGCTGAAGTTCGTGACTGTCATCGTTTTGGAAGGGGACGCGTTCTTGACTACCGTCGACATAGCCACATACCCAAGGCGAATAATCATGCAAAGGTTAACCTCCAAGAAGAGTATGAAAGATAAACGGCTTACATCGTCCTATTGAACGAATGCATTTGTTATAATTGATGCAAAAATTCCTTTCATAGGGTACCCTCTGAAGGAGCAGCACATACACAACTCACCTAATTAGGATGAGATGGATGTTATGATTTTGAAGCTGATAAAAGACGAGATCGCCAGTGGCAGCAGGCTTAACGCTAACATACCGAACTTGGTGCCTCGATCTTCTTTTCGCAAACACATATAATTTCCGATAAACCAAACTAACAAGTAGACGCAAAGTACCCCCGCAGCCATATACCGAGCCTGCATCGTTGGAGGCGACATAAAGCCATAAAACCCAAAGATCAAATAAATAAGTACATATGGAGTTGGTATACCTAAGCCAATATTGAAAAGCCAATAGGCAATAAACTTCCTGTCCGTCAAGAACGTTTGTCTCATCCTTTTCACACTCCAATCTGAATATCTCCTAAGTACATTGTAGTTCTTCAAGCTAAATAGAATAAGTACTAAGTTCTTGTAGTACCTATGGAGAGAGCGACTTTTGGCGTGGAGGTACTTTACCCCTAACGCTTATATTAGTGATGAAATACATCCCTAGAGAGTGGCGAACGGACTATATATCTGCACGACCTCATCGTGTAAGCATGTTTTTCATCGCTATGAAGGTGATTTTCCACCTCGCGCATACGTTAGTGATGAAAATCATCCTTACGGAGCGGAAAATGGACTATTTCGGCTGCAGCCTCTTCATGTAAGCATGTTTTTCATCGCTATGGAGGTACTTTTCCGCTTCGCGCATACGTTAGTGATGAAAATCATCCTTACAGAGCGGAAAATGGACTATTTTAGCTGCAGCCCCATCATGTAAGCATGTTTTTCATCGCTATGGAGGTACTTTTCCACCCCGCGCAAACTTTAGTGATGAAAAACATCATTACGGAGCGGAAAATGGACTATTTCAGCTGCAAGCTCATCATGTAAGCATGTTTTTCATCGTTAAGGAGTTACTTTTCCGCTTCGTGCATATGTTAGTGATGAAAATCATCCTTATGGAGCGGAAAATGGACTATTTCGGCTAAGACTCAACTATGTAGGAATGTTTTTCATCGTTATGGAGGCACTTTTCTTTCCCCACGCATACTTTAGTGATGAAAATCATCCTTACAGAGCGGAAAATGGACTATTTCGGCTGCAAGCTCATCATATAAGCATGTTTTTCATCGTTAAGGAGTTACTTTTCTGCTTCCCGCATACTTTAGTGATGAAAATTATCCTTACGGAGCGGAAAATGGACTATCTCGGTTGAGACTCAACCATGTAGGCATATTTTTCATCGCTATGGAGGTACTTTTCCACCCCGCGCAAACTTTAGTGATGTAAAACATCATTTACAGAATGTAAAATGGACTATTTCGGAACTGCAAGATTGCTCCAACAGTGAAATATCCGCAAAAAAAGACACCGCCCATATCGGACGATGTCTTCTAATTAAAGCTATGCTTGCTCACCGAAAAACATCTCATAAGCAAGTGAGGTTTGGATCCGTGACTCTTCTTCCGTCAGACGGCGAATGAGCTCCATCTCCACTTGCGTCACTTCATCTCCTTGGAAATTGATTTCCGCAATGGAGGCAACGATTCGGACAATGGCTATCGCTTGATTCTCAGGCGTATAGGCAATGACCTTCTGACCGGTTGGGAAGACGCGGAAGCCGCTCTTCACCATTTTACCGCGGCCGTACTCTAGAAGCTCATAAAGCTCCTGCGCGGACTTGAACTTGCAGACTGAATTGAACTCCGTTTGAAATCCCATTTGCATCTACTCCACATCAAAAGAATATTGGATACTCTGCTTCGCTGTATGCCGTTCGATAGCTAGACGAATAAGATCATCGAGAAGTTCTGTATATGGTTTACCGGTTTCTTTCCATAGCAGCGGGTACATGCTGAATGGTGTAAAGCCCGGCATCGTATTGATTTCGTTGATATAGATCTTCTGATCGATTTTGCCTAAGAAAAAATCAACTCGCGATAAGCCGCTGCCGTCCACAGCCAGGAATGCTTGAAGCGCCAGCTGTCGGATCTGCTCGGACGTTTCTTCTGGAATGTCTGCAGGAATAACCATCGCTGATTTGCCGTCCATATATTTCGCTTTATAATCGTAAAATTCGTTCGAGGACACGATTTCACCAGCAACCGAAGCAATTGGTTCATCATTGCCCAAAA
The DNA here is from genome assembly GCF_001427935.1 of Paenibacillus sp. Soil724D2. Taxonomy (NCBI): domain Bacteria; kingdom Bacillati; phylum Bacillota; class Bacilli; order Caryophanales; family Paenibacillaceae; genus Paenibacillus; species Paenibacillus sp. Soil724D2. Next base: position 54,457 of record NZ_LMRY01000015.1, on the reverse strand, counting down.
CGGCGACTTCAATCTCGCGGGCGTCGATATTCTCTTCAATAATGACTTTGCGATCATATTGGAAAGCGAAGTTGACCGCTTTAATTAATTCTTCTTGATTTCTTGCTTTGGAAATACCGACACTGGAGCCTAGATTAGCCGGCTTCACGAAGCACGGATATCCGATAGCCGTTTCGAGCTCGATCAGGTGATATGCACGGTTCTTTTCCCACTCGGTACGTGTGAAATGACGGAAAATACACTGCGGAAGCCCTTCTTGTGCGAAAACCTTCTTCATCATGACTTTATCCATCCCGACAGCTGATGCAAGCACGCCTGCACCTACATATGGAATGTTCGCCATTTCAAGTAATCCTTGAATGGTCCCATCTTCGCCGAATGTGCCATGTAAAAGCGGGAAAATAACATCTAAGCCTGTGTCCTTTATACCAGCTGTATTAGTTGCAGCTATAGCCACATCCCCTTTTGTCTGAATGGACCCGAATATGGGGGCCAAAGCATTGGAAACAGGTGCGGCTGCAGCGGTAACTCCACTACTAAATGTCAGTACTTCCTTGGATTCAGCCGGACCTAGTAGGGGGGCACCGCTTCTCCATTCGCCTTTTTTGGATATATAAAACGGTGTAATCTCATATTTATTGAAGTCCAAAGCTTTCATAACCGCCAATGCTGTTTGCAGGGACACGTCATGCTCTCCGGATTTCCCCCCATAAATTAGTCCAATTCGTATTTTGCGGCTCATTACGTACCTCCGTCTAGTATTTGCATTTCCTCTTCCTATTTACATCTGATCAGCGACCCGAAAGAAAACGTACTTCGTCCTCTCTGTCCAAGCAGGTGAATCCTTATAAGCCCAATAGCGATTACGGCTATTATATGTATGCGCATTGACCAGCGGCATCCCGTTAGCATCTTTGCCTATCACAATCGTATTGTGCTGAAAGCGGCCATCGCCATCCCAGTCGTAGCTAATTGTATCTCCCGGTTGAAGCTCTCTCGGATCATTGACCGCATGCCCTTGCAGACCTCTGCGGCTATGGGAGAGGAATGTTTGCAGGCTATTGGCAACAGCCCAACTAAAGCTCCAAAGCTCTTGATTGCCTTTTTTGCCAGCATACCACCAGCCCAAATCCCTTTTCCCAGTATAGTCCATTGGAGCCCCGCCTGCAAAGAGGCATTGCGATACAAAATTCGTACAGTCGACTTCAAATTCCTCGTATTTCGGATTCGGGGTTTGCCACCAAGTTTCTGCATACTGGACCACTTTGGCACGATTATAAATGATTTTGCGGGGAGCTGATTCCTGAGCACCGCTGTTGAGTATACTATGATTAATATAAGGTAGTGAGGGCGCTCTGCGAAGCCCATCCACAAAACCTTCATAATCAGGCAAAAAGACGCCTCGCTGCTTGCTCGGAAGCGACTTTTCTCCATGGAGAGGTTCTGTATATCGGACCTGCCAGCAGTTCGCCGCGTTGCCAATGAACACACGTTCAGGTTCAATACGTTCCTCTAGGTGTTCGATGGACCCAATCCGATAGTTTAGAAACCGATGTAATTGGATATCCGCGATAATCACTTGTGGCGATTCTTTAACACCAGTAAGACGAAGCTTTGTTTCTCCACGCAGCAATTTCGCATCACGGTCGCGGTAACTTTTCAGGAGCCTACGCACCTTGACATCCTGTTTCCGTACATAAGCGCTGTCTGAGACATAAGCTTCCATAGGTGCAGCAGAGCCTTCGATCTCTGCCTGGTTCTTAGCATGAACGTAGTTATAGAGCGCTGTTTTCCAGGACATCTTGGTATCCTCCTTAGGACGAGCCCGAATTGCTTTGAATTGATTCAATATATGACATTTTGACGGTAAAAATGATTGAAATTAATCTTTACTCATACACAGCGAAACGCTATACTTGATGTAGAGGGATTAATGAAATTGAGTTTCACTAGATGAAACCAATGGATGATCAATATTATTGAGGAGGAATTACCCATGTCCAATAAGGACTCTTTTTCTGTGCGTAAGCAGTTAACTGTGGGAACGAAATCGTTCCAGTATTACAGTCTTCCTGATTTTGAAAATCAAGGCCACGGAACCGTTAGCAATCTGCCTGTCTCCATTCGCGTTCTGCTTGAAGCCGCTATTCGTCAATTCGACGGTCGTGCTATTACAAGTGAACACGTTAAACAAATCGCTGGTTGGGCTGAAGGCCGCGATGAAAACAAAGAAATTCCTTTCATTCCTGCTCGTATCGTTCTTCAGGATTTCACAGGCGTTCCCGTCGTTGTTGACCTTGCGGCAATGCGTGCGACGATGGCTCGTGAAGGCGGAGATCCTAAACGGATCAACCCACTCGTTCCTGTAGACCTTGTTATTGACCACTCTGTTATGGTCGATGCTTTCGGATCCCCGGAAGCACTAGACTACAACATTAACCTAGAGTTCGAAAGAAACGAAGAGCGTTACCGTTTCCTGCGTTGGGCACAAACGGCATTCGATAACTTCCGTGCTGTTCCACCTTCAACAGGTATCGTTCACCAAGTTAACTTGGAGTACCTAGCTTCCGTAGCAGCTACAAAAACGATCGATGGTGAAACGGTTGTTTACCCGGACTCCCTCGTAGGTACAGATTCCCACACGACAATGATCAACGGACTTGGTGTTGTAGGTTGGGGCGTAGGCGGTATTGAAGCTGAGGCTGGTATGCTTGGACAACCGCTTTACTTCGTAGCTCCAGACGTTGTTGGTTTCAAATTGACAGGTCACCTGGCAGAAGGCGCTACCGCAACTGACTTGGCTCTGACTGTTACACAAATTTTGCGTAAAAAAGGCGTTGTTGGTAAATTTGTTGAGTTCTTCGGTCCTGGTCTAAGCAACATTTCGTTGGCTGACCGTGCAACAGTAGCGAACATGGCTCCTGAGTACGGCGCAACAATCGGTTTCTTCCCAGTCGACAACGAAACGTTGAACTACCTGAGAAGTACAGGTCGTGACGCAGATCAAATCGCACTCGTAGAAGCTTACTACAAAGCACAAGGTATGTTCCGTACAGACAGCACACCAGATCCTCAGTTCACTGATGTAATTGAACTTGATCTTGGCGCCGTAGTACCAAGCTTAGCTGGTCCTAAACGTCCGCAAGACCGTGTTGAGCTTACGAACATGAAGGAGTCTTTCAACTCCATCATCCGTACACCTATCGACAAAGGCGGCTATGGCCTTACCGATGAGAAAATCGAAGAAGTCGTTGATGTTGTTTATCCAAACGGCGAAACTGCCAAAATGGGCACAGGTTCAGTTGTCATCGCGGCAATCACTTCCTGTACAAACACATCAAACCCGAGCGTTATGCTAGGTGCCGGACTTGTGGCGAAAAAAGCGGTAGCTCGCGGTTTGAGAAAACCAGCTTTCGTTAAGAGCTCATTGACACCAGGTTCCCTGGTTGTTACCGAGTACTTGATTAAAGCAGGCTTGCTTGAGCCACTAGAAGCACTTGGCTTCCATGTTGCAGGCTACGGCTGCGCAACTTGTATCGGTAACTCCGGTCCGCTTCCAGAAGAAGTAAGCAAAGCCATCATCGACAACGATATGACTGTGGCTGCCGTTATTTCCGGTAACCGTAACTTTGAAGGCCGCGTACATGCTCAAGTGAAAGCAAACTACCTGGGATCACCTCCGCTTGTTGTTGCCTATGCACTTGCAGGAACAGTGAACATTGATTTGGCTAACGATCCAATCGGCTACGACCATAGCAATCAACCTGTCTACCTCAAAGACATTTGGCCTACAAACCAAGAGATTCAAGAAGCTCTTGGGATTGCAATGAGTGCTGACATGTTCCGTGATAAATATAGCAACGTATTCCGTGCGAATGAGCGTTTCAACCAAATCGCAATTCCGGAAGGCGATCTTTATGAGTTCGACAACAATTCCACTTACATTCAAGAGCCTCCGTTCTTCACAGATCTGGGCACGGTTCTGGATGATATCGCAGATATTCGCAATGCCAAAACATTAGCACTCTTGGAAGATTCCGTTACAACGGACCATATCTCCCCTGCCGGTAACATCAAAGTTGACAGCCCTGGAGGCCAATACCTGATTAACCATGGTGTGAAAAAAGAAGACTTCAACTCCTACGGTTCCCGTCGTGGTAACCACGAAGTCATGATGCGCGGAACGTTCGCGAACATCCGTATTCGTAACCAAGTGGCACCAGGAACAGAAGGCGGCGTAACAACTTACCTGCCAACTGGCGAAGTTGAATCCATCTATGATGCTTCCATGAAGTATCAAGCTGAAGGCCAAAACCTCGTAGTTATCGCGGGTAAAGAGTACGGAACTGGAAGCTCCCGTGACTGGGCAGCAAAAGGTACATTCCTACTCGGCGTCAAAGCCGTTATCGCGGAAAGCTTCGAGCGTATTCACCGCAGTAACCTTGTTGGTATGGGTGTTCTTCCACTTCAATTCCTTGAAGGAAATGGTTGGAAAACACTAGGTATCACAGGTCGTGAAACATTCGATATCACTGGTTTGAGCAACGATGTACAACCAGGTTCCACTGTAAAAGTAACAGCTACTCGTGAAGATGGTACAACTTTCGAGTTCAATGTACTTGTGCGTCTGGACAGCATGGTTGACGTAGATTACTACCGTAATGGCGGTATCCTGCAAACCGTTCTTCGTCAAATCATTTCTGAGAAAAACTAATACAGCAAAACACACACAAAACGCATTACACACAGCAAAAGTCCGGGATTGCCTTACATGGCGGTCTCGGACTTTTATTTTTTATAAAAAGACCAAATCAACAATTTTTGAGCTATATTTACAAACTAAATTCCCTTAGAGCGCCAAGCGTTTGGAGTACATTTCCAAATACTGCGGGTTGAGCCTCCCCTCCTCGGCACCTATACTGATAGGACGAAAGGGGAGATGAAGATGAAGTTGATAAAAAAACTCGTCCTTGTCGTGCTGTTAGCTTCAATGGGTCTAGGTTTTACTGTAAGTGAATGGAGCCTGCCGGCTTCTGCAGCAACGACATTGAAGCAAGGCAGTCAAAACGGTGATGTCTGGGACGCTCAGTTCCGACTCGAGACTTTAGGCTACTACCAGCAATCTGTGGATGGCAAATATGGTCCGATTACGGCCGCTGCTGTTCGCAATTTTCAATATAATTATGGTCTAACCGTTGACGGCATGATTGGAGCAAAAACATGGGAGGCTTTACGCAACTATTCGGTGAATCAAGCTGAATTGGATATGTTGGCGAAGGTGATTTACAGCGAGGCTCGCGGTGAGTCCTATGAGGGACAAGTTGCCGTTGGGGCCGTTGTCATGAATCGTCTACAATCGAGTAAGTTCCCGAGTTCCATCCAAGGCATTATCTTTGAACCTGGGGCTTTTACAGCCGTTAGTGACGGCCAATATTGGCTGAAGCCGGATTCGACAGCCTACATGGCAGCACAGGATGCTGTCCGGGGCTTAGACCCTACCAAGGGTGCCTTGTATTATTTTAATCCTAAAACTGCGACGAGCAAATGGATCTGGTCACGTCCGCAGACTGTGCGGATTGGGAATCATATTTTTGCTAGGTAATCAAAGAATAAAGATATAAGAAAAGCAAACACCTCTACCGAAGCCGCTCCATGGTGAGCAACCTCGCGTAGAGGTGTTTTTGCATAGATGTAGGAAAGCGAATTGGCGGCAGAGGAGTTTAGTGATTAGTTAAGATCAGTCGCCGCTTGATTCAGCAGACTCATCGTACCAAGGATTCAAATGAACCAGCACCTCATCCACATCACTATGCGCTTCCTTGATCTTTTTCTTAATAAGGCGGCTAATGTCATGGCCTTCTTGGATGGTTAATTTGCCCGAAACAGCCAATCTGGCGTCAACTAATATGTAATGACCGTGCTCGCGGGCGCGCAGGCGGTCAATCCGTTTGACCTCCGGGACAGATCGGATCAATGCTGCGTATTGTTCAATGTATGTCGTACTTACACTGCGCTCCATGAGAATGTCGAAAGATTCGCTGCCCATTTCGTAAGCCAATTTCAGCACTAAAAAAGAAACGATGATACCAGCCACGGGGTCGCCAAAAGCCAATATGCTATAGCCGTAGTGATCCCCGATTAAGGCCAAACCTATGCCGACCGAAGCCGCAATCGAAGCATATACATCGGCTAAATGATCATACGCAGTAGCTATTAACCCCTTGCTGTTGACCCTATGGCCGATACGCTTCGTGTAAATATAAAGAATTTGCTTCCAAATTAGCGAGATGATCGCCGCAATAAATGCAATAATATGCGCCTCTCCCGCTGGCTCAAATAACGCATGAATAGAGTGGTAGCCCATATAAATGGCTGCTCCACCTAAGATGATAGCGACAATGAAGGCTCCGAGCACCTCAGCTTTGCCATGCCCGTAAGGATGATCTATATCCGCTGGTTTGGAGGAGACGCGCATCGAGCTATAAGCCGTTGCGGTCGCAATGACATCTCCCGCGTTATGGATGCCGTCGGCGATAAGCACTTGGCTTTTGAAATTGAGGCCTACGATGATTTTGATGGCGGTCAGCACGATATTACTGGCAAGACTGATCCAGATCGCCAGCATCGAGGCTGTCTTATTCATCACTTGCCACTCCCTTTCCCTCTTCTAGTATGACCTCCTAGAAGCAAAGCATCCGTCATCCTGACGACGGATGACGGTAGGGCCGCGGCTTCGCGCCAGCACGAAGCCGCATAACAAGACGATGCGCTAGCGCAGCATCGTTCCCATACGCCGCGCCGCCTCCACAATGAGCGGCGCCTGCTCTTGCATCAGCTCCAGCGTGAGCCGGTTCGCTGGGCCCGAGACCGCGAGGGCGGCTACAAGCCGGCCGCCGCGGTCCAGAACCGGTGCGGCCACAGCCGCCGCACCGGGCTCGCGCTCTTCGACGCTCGTGGCGAAGCCTGCGCGTCGAGTGTCGCTGAGCTGCTGCAGGAACGCAGTCTGATCTAGCCCGGTCGGCCAATCGGCCGAGGCTAGAAGCTGCTCCTGCAGCGCTGGCTCAGCGAAGGCGACGAGCACCTTGCTCGAGGCGCCGACGTATAAGGGCATTCGCGCCCCGACAGGGGCAACGCGGCGAATGGCGTGGTTGCTCTGTACAGCTTGGACGCGTACGCGCACCAGGCCGTCCTGCACGTACAGCGAGATCGTCTCGCCGAGTTGATCGCGCAGCCGTTCCATTTCCGGCAGCAGAATGATGCCGGGGTCTCCTTCTTTGGAGAGGTTAGCGGACAACTCCCACAGCCGATAACCGAGTCTGTATTTATCCGACGAGCCGTCGCGCATGATGAATCCTTTGCCTTCTAGGGATGCCAGAAGGCGGTGCACCGTGCTTTTGTGAAGCTGCGCACGGCTTGCTATTTCGGTCAGCGTCAATTCCGACGCCCCAGTGAAACAAAGCATAATATCTAAAGCGCGCTCTACAGCACGCACTGTCAGCTTGCCATCTTCCATCGCTTTACACCACTTTCATCCGTGTGAGAAAGTTTCACTATATGAAACTCAGTTATATTCAGTATACCGAAACTCGTTCAAACCGTAAAGGAGAGACTTTGTTTACAAAGCTCACTATAGAGGAGACTTTGGTATTGAGCAACGATCCCTATATATGTTCAAATATCCGCTTTCTCATTGTTACAGGACGATTACAAAGGGCTTACAATTAGCGCAATCTCATTGACTTGTAAGCGCATTCAGAATAATATTAAGTTAATAGAATACTTATCTGAATATTTAAATAATTTATTCTCCCTTTAACCTCTAACCCGCAGAAGCATAATCTCACTAATTTTAATGGAGGGAGGGTACTACGATGTCAACAACATCTCTAACCCCTGGAACTGGTTCGCTACAACCCACACTCGAGCAAGTGGTCACCCGACCGCTTTTGCGCAAAAAAAGGCTGGTTTTCACCATCCTCATTTCATTTCTAATCCTATGCACTTCTCTACTTCTTGGTTTTCACGCCTATATTGCTTGGACACTGGCTCGACCGCATATTGACCCGCTTCATTCAGATCCGATGAGGGCCGTTGGTCTTCCTTACAACGATGTAACCTTCCCAAGTCTGAATGGTTCGTCAAACCTAGACGGGTGGTTCATACCTGGTAAGTCCGACAAAACGGTAATCTTCTCCCATGGTTACGGCGGCAATCGCGAAGAACTTTGGGTTCCCATTTACAACTTGGCCCGCGAACTTCATTTGCAAAACTACAATGTTCTCATGTTCGACTATGGCTATGTGCACCCTAGCAGTAAACGAATTATGACCGGCGGCATTCAAGAATCACAAGAGCTGCTTGGCGCAATCAACTATATCAAGCAGGTATCCAGCGGTCCTATCTACATTTGGGGCTTCTCAATGGGAGCAGGAACAGCACTACAGACTGCTCTTCAAAGTGGCAACGATATTTCGGGGATGATTCTGGACAGCACTTTTTTGCTTAATCCGGATACACTCTATCATAATATGAAGCAAGTCGTTAATGTGCCTAAATTTCCATCTCTACCGCTTGTACGCTTATTCTTCCCTCTGCTCAATGGCGTAAGCTTGCAAGAGGTGCCTTACAACAAAGTAACCTCAACAGCTTATCCCATGCCAATCTTCTTCATCCATGGGACCGAAGATTACAAAGCACCCTATGGCATGGTAGAGGATATGTTCAAGCAGCAAAAGGACTCCGAATCCAAGCTATGGATTATCCCAAAAGCGCAGCATGAGCTGCTGTACCGAGCAGAGCCCAAGACGTATATGCGCCGAACGATGAATTTCCTTAACGGTATCTCTTCTACTCCCTTGCAAGCTAACCTTGGTATTCCCTCCTCCCTATAAAATCGGCCCCTCGCGGGCCGATATTTTTTTGCCTATACCCTCGCGTTCCAAGCTAATTTACCAATTTTGCAGCACCTGACTGGTCTATAACCAACATCATGCAAAAAGTGCAGCAAATCATCGTTGATTCCATATCTCTGAACACGGCGAGAATCCAATGCAAACACTTAATTTCGCGCCTACTCGGTTCTGCATCGTTTCACCCAACTAATCCATCTCATAAATCGAGCCGGATTTGCTCGCGAACAATTCGGCGTAGACCTTCTCAGCGTAGGCGTCGGTCATACCGGAAATGTAATCCGCGACGAAACGCGGCCAGCTCCAAGTGGCATTACGGCGTTCGTAGCTATCTATCCAGTCGGGAGGCATGATCCACTGCCCCTTCTCCTTGTCGATGAAGCTATCCCACAGACGCTCGACGATGATCTCGCTGCGTTTTTGCAGGCGCAGCACGCGGAAGTCTTTGATCAGCGTGACCCACGCAAGCTTCTTAAGAATTTCCATCGTGCGCAGCAGATTCATATCCTCGGCTCCGTCTTTCACGAGCGCAACCTTTTTCCAGCCTCGGTCAGGGTCATCTATAATGTCCAGACTGCTCGCGAAAGAGCTCACCCAGCGGGCTTTCATCTCTCTGCGCGTACGCGATTCTTCCCCGTTGCACTCTGAGAAAATTTGCTCCCATTGCTCCAGATAGTCCGACAGAACTTGCCTGACCATTAGCTCGATATTGACTTGCTCCCAGCCGAATTTATGCTTGTTGGGATCATTTAATATTTCCATGACCACATGACGAATCAGTCTTTGATCCTCAAAAAAGGTTGCATTCATTTGAATTTTGCCAGCACGAATACCATCTTCAATATCGTGGGTGGAGTATGCGATATCGTCGCATAAATCCATTAATTGTGCCTCTAAGGTCGAACAGCCTTCCGGCATGTTCCATTGTGAGCGCAGATCACGAATGATTTCCCACTCGGAGGCGTAGACACCCTTAAGTCGTCCTTCTTCCTCGATCAAAAATGGATACTTATTAATGCCAAGAAGCACCGCGGCTGTAAGATCAAGGCCGCTTTCGCTGCCTGCTCTTTTTTCGAGAAACATCAGGATGCGGAAATTTTGGGCGTTGCCTTCATATTTTAAACCATGATCCCTCATCAGAATATGATTCAGAACCTCTTCCCCTTTATGCCCGAACGGCGGGTGACCGAAGTCGTGAGCGATCGACGCACACTCAACGACGGTAGGATCAATGATCAAGCCTGGATGCTCTCTTTTACTCAAAAAAGGATTCGTCCGTTCTAACCGCTTCGCCACTTCTCTGGCGATTTGGGCAACTTCGAGCGAATGGGTTAGACGTGTTCGATAGTAATCACCTGATCCTGCGCCGAACACCTGCGACTTCCCCTGCAGCCGTCGAAAGGTCGGAGATTGAATTAACCTCGCATAATCCCGCTCAAATTCATCCCGTTCTTCACTCAATTTAGAGGAACCGGCCTCACCTGGCCGATATTTTCGTATGTTGTTCATAAGCTTGCCTCCTCTAGTGCTGTTGCCGGACGCCCGGTATAGTTCTTAGTCTCTTTGTTCAATTTGCCACTCCGTATACCTCTTCATGTTTCCTATCAGTTTATGCTAAAGCATGTACGATAGTCACTTGAGGATATTTTATTATGCAAAACAACCAGCTTACGCCATCCTTAGTCGAGAGTCTGAGTAAAGGTTGATGCAGCGCAAATTGCGCCTAAGACGTATATCTGTTTAAACATTCGCTTGCTAATCCGTGTAATGTTGTAAATTCGTTGTACGCTATACAACTTGCCTTCCTAATTCTACGCTTCTCTCAAAAACCTGAAACAAACACGGGAAAATAGTGTCACTTACCATTCATCAGTGGTTCCTCAACGCGGCATGGAAGTCTTATTTGGTAAAATAATACTATATCGTCTAACTCGCAACAAGTCATGCAGCGCTTCCTGAACAAAAAAAGGGATGCTGCACAAGACTATTGTCTCCATGCACATCCCTCGTACGCACTCCTTATTTCAACAAAGACAGAAATTCAGCACGAAGTGTCGAGTCCGAGCGGAAAGAACCGCGAACAGCTGAGGTAATCGTTTGACTTCCGTATTTCTTCACGCCTCTGGAGCACATACACATATGTTCTCCCTCCACGACAACCATGACGCCGTGCGGCTTCAGCACATCATCTAGAATGTCGGCGATTTCTGAAGTAATCCGCTCCTGCACCTGCAGCTTACGAGTGATCACATCAACCAGACGAGCAAATTTACTTAGTCCAGCCACTTTGCCGCTTGGTAAGTACCCTACATGCACTTTCCCGAAAAAGGGCGCCATATGATGCTCGCATTGACTGTAATAGATAATATCCTTAATAATAACTAGCTCTTCGTGCTGTTCATCAAAAGTTACACCCATCACATCGCGCGGATTCGCCTCATAGCCCGAAAATATTTCTTCATACATACGAGTTACGCGAGCAGGTGTGTCTAACAAGCCTTCCCGATCTACATCTTCGCCAATCAGCCGTAAAATTTCTCGGACATGCTGTTCAATCAGCTCCCGATTCTCAGCAACTCTTGTATTTTTGTAGTCAATGGACGCCATCTTTTTATATCACTCCTCTTTCTTATCCTCTACCCCATACATACGGTCAAAACCTTGATACTGTCGCGCAGCGCTCTGGTGTCTTTGTGCGTTTTGGTGAGCAGCATCCCACCCTGCAGAAGGGATACGATCGGGGGCGCCAGCTCCACTGGGGTTAGCCCCTGCAGCAGCAGCTCGCCTTGTCTCTTGCCTTCCTGCAAACAGGATTCTACCTCAGCCTCCAGCTCACTGAAAAAGCGGCTCAACGGCTTACGCAGCTCCTCAGAACTGTCACTCAGCTCCAAGGCCAGATTACCGAAGAAGCAGCCTCTGCGGCATTCATGCTCCTCACAAAAGGCCAGCATGCGTTCAAACAATGCTAGTACCCGCTGTTTCGGCGATAATTGCGCATTGCCCAAACTAGGCTCCATCACAGATTGCCGCATCTCCTGCACCTTGCGCTCAATAACTTTCAAACCCAGTTCTTCTTTACTTTTAAAATGGTAGTAAAAATTGCTCTTGCATACCCCGCTGCTCGTCAATATATCTTCCAGACCCGTTCCTTGAAAACCATGATCGTGAAATAAATCCATGGCAGCTTCCATGATGCGGTCTTTGTTGCTTGCCATCGCTTGAGCCACCTCTGAATAGTACTGGTATGTCCTACTCTATATTAGGAAGGGCTCGTGCTGCCCACCGTTCGTACGGTTAAACAGCAAAGCCCCTTTGAAGAGTTAATCTAACCCTAGGTCTTATTTCCACTTTTGGTTTTTCATCATTTGCTGCGCTTTGTTGAGCTGCTGCTTGTTCATGTTGTAGCCCATTTGCTTAGCCATTTTTTGCAGCATTTCTGGATTGTTCTGCATGGATTCCAGCTGTCTTTTTAAATAAAATACGCCGATGAAGAACCCACCGACCAAGCCAACAATTAACGTGAGAATGGGAATCAGATAACTCCACATATTTTATGCCCCCTGAATGTACAATTGGTATCAATTACTTGCCTTATCATATCATTTCTGTTGATCTTTTTACAAATGACTACCCCTTAATTACAGAACCTGTTCGATGAAAACGGTCGTATGCTTGGCCAGATCAATTTCTTTGATATCCAGCTCTTTATCCGTCGCATTTTGCTTCACGATTCGCACAATCGGACGGCTTGGCAGCCCTCTATGCTGTCCGACCACGACACCCGTTTCCCGATTGGACAAACGAACGGAAGCTCCCGTGGGGTAGATCGAGACGATTTTCAGAAACTGGATCAAGACATCGCGATCAAGCTGGGTCTCCGCTACCGCCATCATATGCTCGCAAGCCTCATGCGGAAGCATCCGACGCCCTAAGGAGACATCAAAGAGGAGATTATCGTACATATTCGCGACGGCCGTAATTTTTGCATAAATATGAATATCTTCACTCATAAGTCCTCTCGGAACTCCTTGGCCGTTAAGCGTTTCATGATGTTGGAAGGCTACATGGGCGATAAGTAGGCTGAATTCACGCTTATTCTTCAGAAGCTCGAAGCCGCGCCATGTATGGTGCTTCTTCATGTCGGGCGATTCATCATCGCAAACAAGCTCCACCTTACCCACATCATGCAGAAGCGCACCAATGGCAAGCTCCTTCAATTGGGTTCCATTGAACCCCATATTAATCCCAATGAGCACGGCCATCATACAGACATTCGTCGCATGAACGTACATCTCGTTATCCTGCGTACGAATATCGGTCAACTGTACGAGGACATCACGATTTTTCATGATCTCATCCAATAACGTATTAATCGAAATACTCATAGCTCGCGAGTTAAATTCCTTACCAGACTGGATAGCTGCGAACGTCTGACCCATTTGCTGCATAACGATACGCTTGGTTTCATCCGAAAGGATTTCCGGGATTTCTACATCCTCTAGGTTCGGGTCCTTGATGTAAATCATTGTGACTCCGATTCGGTTAAGCGTGTTAATCATAAACACCGTTAAATGCACATCTTCTGAAAGCAAAATTGCTCCATTGCTGGCAAATATCGTTCGGCCCAAAATTTGACCCGGCTCAACGGAATCCAAATGCACATATTTCATAGGATTCACTCCACGTTTTATTTATTAGATATTACCGTATTCGGACTTCGTTCCAAATCGAGCAAGAGCACTTTAATGGGGAGACCTCCACCGTAGCCAACAAGGTCGCCACTAGCGCCAATGATGCGATGACAGGGGATAATGACGGGAATTGGGTTTTTATTGTTAGCTCCACCAACCGCTCTAACTGCTTTCGGTGAGCCTATGGCTTCTGCAATATGTTTATAGGAAGCTGTCTCTCCATATGGAATAGAAAGCAGTGCTGTCCATACTTGTTTCTGAAATTCAGTTCCTTGTAAATCCAGTTCACCCTCAAAGCTTAAACGTTCTCTTCTAAAATACTGCTCCAACTGCTTCACAACCGGTTTGAGCTGTGCTGCATTCTCTTGCAGCTCATGCCTGCCGAACCAGCGGTTAGCCCATTGCTGCAGCTTCTCTCGGTTATGTTCGTAGGTGCCGAAATCGACCTTGCAGAGTCCCTGTAAGGTCGATACAAGAACTAGCGGACCTATTGGAGAGGTAACCTCCGTATAGGCAAGGACGGTCGCAGCTTGTGTCTGTTGCTGTGTCATATCTGCTCTTTCTCCCCCATATCAGCTGTAGAATGGCTTATACCGCCGAGCGCCTTCTCGATATCCTGCCTAACAGCGGGTTCCTGCTCGGCTGCTCGAGCTTTATCAAGAGCAACCGACGCTTCTTCTCCGCCAATCCGCCCTAGCGCCCATGCTGCCGTAGCCCTGATCTCAGGGCGCGGATCGGTCAGCAGCAGCTCTTCAAGGACGGGTACAGCTGATCTGTCCTTGAAATTCCCGAGCGCGATAATCGCATTGCGCTGGATCGGCTTCTTGCCTCTCCAGGACGCTGCGATGCGTCCGTACTGTTCTTTGAAATCCTTGTTCGACATGGTCAGCAAGGGGATTAATAACGGCTTGACCTTCTCGGGGTCAGGCTCGAGTTCTGGGTGGTGCATCCAGTTCATGCCCTTATTCTTCGGACAGACGATCTGGCAGGTATCACAGCCATAGAGGCGGTTGCCGATTTTGAGCTTAAACTCGTCATCGACATAGCCTTTGGTCTGTGTGATGAAGGAAATGCAGCGGCTTGAGTTCAGCTGTCCTGGTCCGACCAACGCACCTGTGGGACAAGCATCGATGCAAATCGTGCAGTCCCCGCACTGATCCATAATAGATGTATCGGATGTAAACGGTATATTCGTGATCATTTCGCCCAAATAAACCCACGATCCCCACTCGGGGGTGATGACAGCGCAGTTTTTGCCGGACCAGCCGATCCCAGCCCGCTCGGCTACGGCGCGGTCGACTAGTGCACCTGTGTCGACCATGCTCATTAGCCTCGCGTCAGGCACGCGCTGCGCGATGAAAGCCTCCAGCTTCGCGAGCCTATCGCGAAGCACGTCGTGGTAGTCGCTCCCCCACGAGGAGCGCGAAATAATCCCCCGATAAGCCCCAGGCTCGGATCGGGGAGGGTTCGGCAGTTTCGACGGGTACGCAACAGCGATAGAAATGATCGACTGCGGCGCGTCGAAGCTTAAGCTTGGATGTACCCGCTTCTCGATATCCGGCTCCTCGAAGCCGGATTCAAACCCCTTCTCCCTGTGGCGGAGAAGGATCTCTTTCAGTTCTGTGAACGGCTCCGCTGACGTGAAGCCGATTTTATCAATACCGAGGGACGGCGCGGCTTCCACGATCTCTTGTTGTAGCTTGCGCCAGTCCGCATCTGTTCCTGCTGCTATGGAAACCGCCAACCCTCTCACCTCTCTCTTCTTTCGCGTCCGTTATCTTAAAGCTTCGCGGCCATCGCGAATGGCCACAGCACATATTCGGCCCTGCCTTGGATCAGTCCGATCGGGACAGCCCCGAACCTGCGGCTGTCGCCACTTGCCGCCGCATGACGGTTATCGCCCATCACGAAGACGTGGCCTTGCCCGACGCGTGTCGGTCCAAAGTCTCCGTCCTCAATGAGCGTATCCGTATACGGCTCCTCCATCTTGTCGCCGTTGATATATAAATATCCGGCTCGGCCCTGCACCTCGTCGCCGGCAATCGCGACAATCCTTTTAACCAAGAAAGGATGTGTCACTGTAACAAACTCCTCTGACTCTTTGAGAATGACAATCTCTCCGCGTTTGGGTGCCTTCAGGTACGTAATGGCCTTATTCACGAACAACCACTCCCCCTCCTGCAAGGTGGGCTGCATCGAGTGACCTCGAACTGTGGAGAGATTGAATCCGAATTGATGTACGAGAATAACGACAAGAAGAGCTACAAGAATGGATTTCGTCCAATCCCATAGCTCATGGGTTAGGCTTCGAGCCTCATGATAGTTCTTAGGCTGAGAAGCTGCCTTATTCGATTCACTTCGTCCTACAAAGAAGCTCATTTATGCTCCTCCGTTCTTATACTTTTCCCACTGCTCGTAATAATACATAACCATATCATCTTGAAACGGCGGCTTGTCCCCGTTCACCAGCGCGAGTAAAGCTGCAAGACCTTCCTTCACCTTCGTTTCCACAAGAGAAGAATAGTGATAATTCAGTTTATGGCGTTCATATTCATCTTGATCTACGATATGCACGGAACGATCCGGCATCCGGATAACATCAAGATCGTAGTCAATATACGTCAGTACTTGCTGGGTCACATATAGTGGAGATGCGACATTGCAGTAGTATCTAACACCTGTTTCTTCTATAAGCGCAACAATATTAAACCACATTTTAGGAATAAAAAAAGATACCCCTGGAATGCGGCTAACCCACTCCTTGCCGTCAGCTTCCTGAATCTTGGTCTGGCTGTTAATAAACACCATCATTTCTTGCTGCTGATGATCGGCATGAAGAATGTGCTGCGGTACCCGCCAATTCGTCAGCCACATCCGGTGAAGATGTCCATCATGTTTGAAGCTTTTTATCACATACGGCGCGAAGTTATCCATGTCCAAAGCTCCTCTATTCATTGCTGCCGAAAAGTTCCCATATTATATAGAAAAGCATATCTGACCCCCAATTGCAATGGCGGCACAGATATGCTTCCCTCGTTCCAAATCTATTCATTTCATGGACATCCGAATGATCAGTTAAACACTGACTTTCTTCACAATGCTGAGACGATGTGCAGTACGGGAAAAGTCCGATGTGCTGTAACCAGCAGACTCGTACACAGGCAGCACCATTTCATTATGGACATCCACCGTTACCATAATTTTCTTCACGTTCCGATGAAGGAACCTTTGCTTCATTGCTTCGATCAAAGCTTTACCGATACCTTTGCGTTGATACTCTGTTGCAACTGCGATCCGATAGTAGTAGCCATTGTTGTTATCGATCGTACCGATAATCATGCCTACAACTTGCTCTTCTTCTTGAGCGATTAAAACAAGCTCTGTATCCCATGATAGCTGACGTGCAAAAGCTTCAATCGTTTCCTCATAGCAGGTTTCCGATAAAACATCCTGCAGAAGCGTCTTCACCGAAGAGGTATCACCAAGCTGAAATGAACGAACATGCATACGGTTCTCTCCCAATTCCACTTTTATTTGTTAGGAATAATTTTTTGGTAAAGTAGTAAATACGACAAAAAAGTGCGGAATCCTGCTAAAAATGTGTCAAAATTCACAAAAAACTTAGTTTTTTTCGATTTTCCTCTTGAAAGCGCTTAAATGCAAGCGTTTTCAACAAATTGTTTCAAATATTTAGTATATATATTGTCTAAAGATATGGACCTCATGTATAAAATTCGTACTAACGTCGGATTTTATAGAAGGATGAGCAAAGAATGGGAGGTGAATTCATGTCAAACAATGAAGAGATCGGTGACTCATACCCACGAAAGATACGTGATTTTCAGGTACTGAGCTCCATAAAACCTAGCGAATGGACGGAGATCGAACTTCGATACAATCACAGTGCCATGAGCGATTTATCTCCTTGGCTTAATGAACAAGGAACCCATATTCACAGTCAAATCATCCAGGAAATTGAGCGCCGCGGCGTCTGACTTAGTAAACATACATGTTGCTTTATTATCGAAATTCCTTCATAATGAAGTTGAAACTACATAATTTTAGGAGGTATTTATACAATGGCACATCAATTACCAGCTCTTCCGTACGCGAACAACGCACTTGAGCCACACATCGATGCAAAAACAATGGAAATTCACCACGATCGTCACCATAACGCCTATGTAACTAACCTGAATGCAGCTCTGGACAAACACCCTGCTCTGCATGACAAATCCTTAAACGACCTGATCGCTGACTTGAACAGCCTTCCTGAAGATATCCGTACAGCTGTACGCAACAATGGTGGCGGACACGCGAACCATTCCCTTTTCTGGGAAACTATCGGACCAGAAGCTGGCGGAGCACCTACTGGCGCTTTAGCAGCAGCTATTGAAAGCGAGCTTGGCGGCTTTGATAAATTCAAAGCAGACTTCGCTGCAGCAGCTACAACACGTTTTGGCTCTGGCTGGGCTTTCCTAGCTGTTGACAAAKCTGGCAAATTGAAAGTATACAGCTTGCCTAACCAAGACAGCCCGATCATGGAAGGCGAAACGCCGGTCCTTGGTCTTGACGTATGGGAGCATGCTTACTACCTGAACTACCAAAACAAACGCCCTGACTACATCGCGGCTTTCTGGAACGTTGTGAACTGGAACGAAGTTGGCAAACGTTACGACGCTGCGAAGTAATATCTGTGCATAGAGAAAGCGACCCCTCGGGGTCGCTTTTTTTTGTTTGCATGGTACGGAACACTATGAGCATAAGTTTGGCTATACAGAGTATGAAGTTCATAGAACAAACTGGATCTGATACGCGGTGGCATCTGAATTTCATTGGAGAAAATCCCATGAAACCCCTATTCAGACTTTGGATATCCTACTTTCATTGGAGAAAATCCAATGGAATCTAACATTTTCCATGAATATTAGCATTTGGAGGCAGTTCGATTGGAAATAGTCCAATGAAAGACGTCATTATTAGGCCTAAATGGTAAAATCATTGGATAAAATCCAATGGTGCAACAAAGGTGAGGCCGCCAAGCAGTTTCTGCCAAGCAAGAAACAAGCGCGAAAACCGCGCTTTCAGCGAGAGCTCGGTGAGCTGATGCTCGTCGACAGTGTCTGAGAGGTCGGAAGTCGACTTCTCAGATGACCGTCACGCGCGTCCGTACTGTGAAAGGGCAGAAAACGCGCTTAATCGTACATGCCCGAAGAAATAAGCGCGAAAACCGCGCTTTCACGAGAGCTCGGTGAGCTGATGCTCGTCGACAGTATCTGAGAGGTCGGAAATCGACTTCTCACCTGACCGTTACGCGCGTCCGTACTGTGAAAGAGCAAAAAACGCGCTTAATCGTTCATGCCCGAACAAAATCACCCTGCGGTTGAAGAATACACTTATCCACAACTTTATCAACATTTTATCCACAGAAGCAGAAAATCATAATTTCCTATACAACAAAAAAGCGACCCCAGAGGGATCGTTTTTGGATTGGCTTTATTTTATTAACATATAAGATTTACTGAGGAGCCTTGGTTTGAAGCAGCTTTAATCCCATTCCAATAAAAATAATACCCGTTATTTTGTTTAAAACCGTGCCAATCTTTGCGCTTCCTCTTACTTTTTTTGTAAGGTGTGAAGAAAAATAGGCAATAAAGAGACACCACAGCAATCCAGTGAACGTAAATGTAAGCCCTAGAATAATAAATGGGATAGGCCCAGAAGCCTTTTTGTCAATAAATTGCGGGAGAAAGGCAATGAAAAATAAAGAAACTTTCGGGTTCGTAAGACTGGTCACAAGCCCTTGCATATATATTTTACTTATTTTTTGTTTGTTGGACTCAGAAGCAGCACTAAAGTTTACATTTGATTTATCAAGTAACATTCGAATGCCAAGATAAACTAAATAGATAACTCCAACTATTTTAATGATATTGAATAGGAGAAGCGACTTTGTAAGTATGATGGATAAACCAAAAGCAACTAGTAATGTATGGATTAAAGAGCCGCTAATAATTCCATAAACCGAATAAATACCCGCATTTCTCCCCTGCGAAATACTTCTTCCCACAATATACATGGTGTCTGCACCAGGAATAAGATTCAGAAGAATTCCAGTTAGCAAAAATACTTCATAATTAATTATTCCATACATATTCGCACCCCCATCTTTTTTAAGATCTTATCATATTGAGGCAAGTTGTAAATAGAAAGATTTTTAATTTTCAAACACAAAGCCCTCCCCGCACATCACGCGCTGGAAGTTCTTTACGCAAACACTAGAAAGCTGTACGATATAGACATGGTCAAGCTGATCCGAGGGCAACATCGCGATCTACCCTTATGCCTTGGCGATTCCCTAATTACAGGTGAATCCGGCATCTGGCGAACAGCTGGTCGTTTAATATGGCCGAAATGAGATGAATACCTGGTGAAAACAATCGTTTCTTTACTCCAAAATGTCCCCTTATTTCAAGAGCTTTCGGAAGAAGATCTACAGGCAATCGCCCCTTTATTCATAGAAAAAAAAGCAAAAAAGAGCGGAATTCTTTTTCTCGAGGGTGATGAAGGTGAAGAATTATTTCTTATTAAATCAGGTGTCGTGAAAATATATCGCTTGGATGAAGCCAAGGAAATTATTCTAGCTTTGTTTCGTGATGGGGATTTTTTCGGTGAAATGTCCTTGATAGGAAGCGGTCATACTCGGTCAGCAACTGCCGAAACGATGGAGTCTTGCACACTTTATGTCCTTAAACGTACGGTATTCACTCAGTTCATGGAAAAGAGCCCTAAGCTATGCTTAAAGCTCCTAGAAACCACGATGGGACGACTGCGTCTAGCCAATGATCAAATCTACGACCTTACGTTCTTAGGGGTTCGCTCTCGTATCATGAAGACTATTATCCGCCTATCCGAGCAGCATGGTGTCCCTACACCGGAAGGTCTTTTGATTAATGTAAAACTTACACATCAGCAGCTAGCTAATATGGTTGGCACTGTGCGAGAGTCTGTAACCAAGGTGCTGCAGGAGCTCCTCGATGACGAACTTATACAAATTGATAAAAAGTTAATCACATTAAGAAATGTGGATGCCATTAAGAGTGAGATTCGATAAAAAAAAGAGAAAGCGGAGGAAGTTACTCCTCGTTTCTCTCCTGCCACTCTTTCATAATCCGTATAAAAACGTTCGGAAAAGCGTATTGATCGAGCTCGTCCGGGCCTACCCAACGATAATGAAAAGGGATCCATTCTCCTCCAGTACTTGGGCGGTTAGAGTTGCTTAGCTTAGCGCGGTATACTTTCATTTTCCAAACAATATGACTGAAAATATGTTCGGTATCCATGAACCACTCGTTAGGCTCAATACCGATTTGTTCCTGATCCACAAGGGCTTGACGGAGCTCACTCCTATTATCCTCATCCGTATTCCATCCTTCAGACTTCCACGCCACATGCGGCAGCTCCCACATACGAGCGAGCAACCCCTCTTGCGGACGCTGCCTGATCAACCATTTCCCTTCGTTCTCACCTGTACCTTCTATTAAAGCCACTGCATGCAGTTCAGGACGCGGAGGTTTGGCTTTCTTTTTGATGGGCAGGGCTTCTTCCATACCAGCTTCACGCGCGGAGCAATGCGCCATTACAGGGCAAGTCAGACAGTGCGGTGAACGAGGCGTACATACCATAGCTCCTAGCTCCATCAAAGCTTGATTGAAATCACTTGCCGTACCTTCTAGAATGAGTTCGCGTGCCAACTTCTCCATTTTGGTCCGGGTTGCAGGCTTCATAATATCTTCTTCAATTAGAAAATAGCGTGACAGGACTCGCATAACATTGCCGTCCACAGCAGGTTCAGGTTTATTATAGGCGATGCTGAGGATCGCTCCTGATGTGTAGGGGCCGACGCCTTTGAGCGAGGATATCTCCTCTTTATTTTGGGGGACGATACCTTCATAGCGCTCGTGAACTTCTCTGACTGCCGTTTGAAGATTTCTTGCACGCGAGTAATAGCCGAGCCCTTCCCAAGCTTTGAGTACGTTCTCCTCTGGCGCTTTAGCCAATGCCTCAACCGTTGGAAATTGCTCGACGAAGCGATGGAAATACGGAATCACTGTATCCACCCGGGTTTGCTGCAGCATGACTTCGGAAATCCATATATAATAAGGGTTTTTACTTCTTCGCCATGGTAAATCCCGTTTATGCGTTTGGTACCAATCCAATAGATTTTTGGAAAAATAAACTTTCTGTTCTTCGCTGTACATGAGCTCTCCTTCTCTATGGGACACGTTCCAGTTATAATGAATGAATGGACATGTTTTCATTATACGAGAAGTGTGGAACATAAAACTAGAGGTGAATGTATGCAAAACTCAAAACAAACAGATTTGGCAAATACGAATCAGAAGGACTTGGAGAATAAAAAGCAGCAGGACTTGGAGAATAAAAGAAAAGCCTGGATCGGTCAAGCTAACGCACTAATCCCGCTTCTGTTCATTTGGGGTGCGGAATGGATGTTCAGCGCGCTTGTCGATTTTGCGATTTATTGGCGTGACTTGGATTGGTTGAAGCAAGCGGCTTTTATCACAGCGGTTGTGGCCAGCTTGATTCAGATATGGAGCCTGCGCAAGGAATTTAGGGCTGACTCTGCTGAAGGCGCGCGTGAAAGATCAACTGGCTCGGATGGACATGCAGGCGCGAGGTCAAGTGCTGGTGAGCGCAGCGGCTGGGGACATCCAGCGCTTCTAGTTCTGCCTGGAGCGATGCTCATTGCAGCCGTTGCCCTGCTCGAGGCCATTGGCGCTGTTAGCCCGCTCTTCGCGCCAGTGCTGCGAGCGTTCATTCTCGCCATCGGGTTCGTGCAGGTTGGGCTCCTGCTAGGTAAACCGCTTGTTTACCTTGGTTTATGGCTGTTCGCCTTGTCTGCCCTGATGGGCGTGTGGTATTTAGGTTACTCCGGTGTTGTATTGGAAGGAATGGGCGGCATTAGCCTTATTCTAAGCGGCTATATGCTGCGAGTTTGGGGACGGTAGGAGGAAGCTCACTATGGAACAAAGCAAAAAGGCTTGCACTCGCGCAAGCCTGAACGAATATCGGATGCCGGAGGATAAGCAATCCGGCATAACATCTAGACCGCCGCTGCAAGCAGTACGGCGGTTTAGAACCATCGGCGCGCTCGTCATTGCGCCGATGGTTCTAGCGCTGGCCGCGTGCGGCGGCGGTACTTCGGGTGGCAGCGCCGCCACGAAAACACCGGCAGCAACTGCGGCCGCCGAGAGCAACCCTGCGTTCGTGAAGGCGCAGGAGCTCTTCACAACGAACAAGTGCATCAGCTGCCACGGCGTTGATCTTGCTGGCAAAGTCGGCCCTAAGACGAATTTGCAAAAGGTCGGCAGCAGACTGAGCAGCGAGCAAATCGCGAACAAGATCAAGAATGGCGGAGGCGGCATGCCCGTCTATAATACCAAGATTTCCGAAGAAGATATCGGACTTCTATCCGAGTGGCTCAATTCGAAGAAGTAGTCGCCGATTAGACTTTCTCCACAATTGCATAGGCGGCAGCCATCGATTCCGTATGGGTTATGCTAATATGGATGCGGTGGCTGCCTATTAAGCCTGCCCGCAGCAGCGCTGCCTCGTTCACACGGCATATCGGTTTGCCAAGTTCATCCGGCAGCACCTCGACGTCTTGAAAGCCAATTTGCTTGCCGATGCCGCAGCCAATCGCTTTGACAATGGCCTCCTTAGCAGCAAAGCGGCCTGAAGCAAACTCAGCAAGCCGGCCACGCCGTCTCTGCGCCAACTCTCTCTCCTGAGGCGTCAGAATCCGCTCAAGAAACCTTTCACCTGTCGAACCCTCTAACATTTTGCGAAGCCGTGCAATTTCAACTAAATCCGTTCCGACTCCAATAATCATAGACACCTAAGCCCCACTTTTCTTGCAACGTTGTGCGTACAATTTACATGATTCCTTGCTTGCGGTCAAGGGGGAGTAAGAGCTTGTCTGTACTTGCCCCTAGTCTATCCTTGTTCATTGTTCTCCCCCAACGCTTACTTCGAGGTAAGTAAGTTACACTATTTTCAGCTCTTATGCCGAGCCTCGACTAGGGGTATACTGGGTATAGATTTAAATGCTGGGAGGCCGACATAATGAGAATCATGCCACTTGAGAAACGTGGAATATCGAATAGCCGAGTTGTCTATGGATGTATGGGAATTGGCGGGGAATGGAATTCGACTCCTTATACAAAGGAAGATTATATCATCGCTGAAAAAGCTGTAGAAGCTGCATTGTCGATTGGTATTACGATGTTCGATCATGCTGATATTTATAAAAAAGGCAAATCCGAATCTATTTTCGGAGAAATCCTCAAAAAAAGACCTGATCTGCGCGACCAAATCATTCTGCAATCCAAATGTGGAATTCGTCCTAGTGACGGCGTGCTTCCAACTCGCTTTGACTTCTCCAAAAGCCATATCATAAGCTCGGTTGATGGGATTCTGCAGCGTCTTGGCGTGGAACATCTGGATATTCTTTTGCTGCATCGTCCAGACCCGCTTATGGAACCGGAAGAGATTTCTGAAGCTTTTAATCAGTTAAGATCAGCTGGAAAAGTGCGTCATTTCGGTGTATCCAACATGTCATCCGCACAAATTCGTTTCATTCAAAATTCATTGCCAGAACCGCTCGTTGTGAATCAATTGGAAATGAGCCTAGCCCGTCTAGACTGGCTGGATCAAGGCATTTCAGTCAACCAAAAGGCTGGCTTGGACACCAACTTCGCAGACGGCATCATGGAGCATTGCCAAATGCAAGACATTCAAATCCAGGCTTGGGGACCTCTTGCCAATGGAAAGTTCTCTGGCGGCAGTCTCGATGACGCGCCTGAAACTGTGAGACAAACAACGGCTCTCGTGCAAACATTAGCTGACAAATATGAAACTAAACCGGAATCCATCGTGCTCGGATGGCTCATGAAGCACCCTGCTCGCATTCAACCGGTTATCGGTACGTCTTCCGCCGACCGCATTGTCGCTTGCAAAGACGCCGTGAGAATAGCCGAATCCCTCACTCGCGAAGAGTGGTATACCCTCTATACGAGCTCCCGCGGCCAACAGATGCCATAGAATCGTTCACGATAACAACCCCCGACCTCTTGGCCGGGGGTTGTTTTATATGAAGCCCTACACACCCGGGATCGGGATTCGTTTATGCTCCGTTTTCAAATATTGCTTCTCCAGCTTCTCCTGCACAGCCGGATCAATTTGCTTGCCCTCGAGATAGTCACTGTTATCTCCATATGTAATACCCAGTTCGTTCTCGTCCGTCTGGCCGTCCCAAAGTCCGGCTGTCGGAGCTTTATCCAACACGCTTTGCGGTACGCCAAGCTTCGAGGCCAATGAACGCACTTGACGCTTGTTCAGCGTGCTCAGCGGCGTAATGTCGACCGCACCGTCGCCATATTTGGTAAAGAAGCCAGTGATCGCTTCAGATGCATGGTCTGTCCCTACAACGATCAGGCCAAGTTCAAAAGCAAGTGCATACTGCATAACCATGCGTGTCCGCGCTTTGATGTTGCCTTTGCCGCCGCGGCTTACATGCTGATGAACACCGATATGCTTAAGACCATACTCGACTTCAATGGCGATTTCGTCGACGGCTTCTTCAATATTATTCTCGATTTGATATTTCAAATCGAAGGCTTTGGCCACCGCGTAACTATCCTCGATATCCACTTGCTGACCGTATGGCTGAAACACACCGACGGTTTTGTACTCTTTGCCCTTCTCGGCCGTCAGCTCGTCCGTCGCTTGCTTGCATAAACCCGTAGCTACAGCACTGTCGATGCCGCCGCTGATGGCAATCAGCAGACCGTTTGCGTTCGCACCCAATACATAGTTTTTCAGAAAGTCCACACGTTTGCGGATTTCTTCATCCACATCAATCTCCGGCTTAACGCCGAGCTTCGCGATAATTTCGGTTTGCAAACTCATGCATCTCTCCACCTTTTCTATAGTTTGAAACCATTCATTCTTTAAGATTTAGTATAGACTTTCATTCCTGAAATTTCAAAGGCAAATCCATCGGACATGGCTTCAAAAAGCAAAAAGACCCCCTTGCAAATACTGCAAGGCGGGCCTTTCCGAATTATACTTAATGCTATTTATTATTTACAGAATTCATTGAAGGCACTAATTAAGTCGCCAGCAATCATATCCGCGGAGCGGTCTTCGATTTGGTGACGTTGAATGAAGTGAGCGAGTTCACCATTTTTGAATAATGCGATGGAAGGGGATGATGGCGGGTATGGCGCTAAGAATTCACGCGCTTTCGCTGTTGCATCCTTCTCTTGTCCAGCGAACACGGTATATGTGTATGTTGGCAGTGTATCGTTTTGAAGTGCTTTAGCTACACCTGGACGACATTGGCCGGCTGCGCAACCACAAACGGAATTGACGACTAACAGCATCGTGCCATCCTTCGATTTTTCAATCGCTTCTTCTACTTGCTCTGGTGTAAGAAGCTCTGTAATACCCAGACGAGTCAAATCTTCTCTCATCGGTTTAACCATATCTTTCATGTAAGAATCAAAAGACATTGCCATATGTGCCACCCCTTAGGATTTATTAGTTACTCTCAAAACGTAATCGTTACAACTTATATTATACATCCGATAGCCGTGAAAGCAAAGTCCAATGTCCCAAATAGAAATAAAGCGAAAGCTTTTACGCTTCCGCTTCATCTTCCTTCTTCGTTGTCGATTCCTTGTACGGATCATAGGAAACATCTTTATCCGGATGCATGAAGATACCGCTTTGCGGTACGATGCCTTTTTCAAAGTATTCTCGGTTCTCGGCACTTTGGAACCCAATATCCTTAAAAGGATGAACCCATTCATCTCCGGCCATGACCGCAGGGTCGGTCTCAGCCGTCCACTGCTCTAGCGGTGAATTGTCCGATTCATACTCATGGTCGCCGATGACGACGCCATGCTCATTCACAAAAGCTTCTCGCGGACCGCGCCCTTGTTCAAACTGAGGGAGAAATTCAATCTCGAACGGATCGAGATCGCTTTGGTTCTGATTGCTTTGTACTTGAGCTGATTTGGCCATCTTATTCTTGTCTTGACTCATGTCGAAGGTCGGTTGGGACCGTCCAATTTCTTATCAACAAAGCCCTCTTTCCCTGCAGGTGTTGCGGACTTCTCGCGCTCTTGGTTTTGCTGTTCTTGCTGGATTTGCGTCTTGGAATCGTTTTGACTCATTGCACTCAGCTCCCTTCTGCTAGTATTATGTGTCAAAACGGGGAGAAGCATTCCAAGGATAAGCATGAATAGAAACAATAGCTGCGCTAAGCTAAGATACAGTAATGTCGGTTTAGCTGCAGCAAAAAAGCTGGTCAGCATCCCTGCCGTGCCCCCGTACAAAAGCGAATATTTGAACAGTACGCCTTGTCCAAGCGTCTTCTTCCGCAGCTCTATAACATGCTGCCAAATAAGGAGCGGCATAAGAAGCAGCGAAATATAAGCGTGATAAGGATGAAAACGAGATACCGTACCACCGACTCCTATACCCCAAGGTACCTCTGTAGCCAGCCCATATGCTGGAATCAGTGCGCAGAATAGGAAAACAGCAGCCGTTATTCCAATTGTTATAACATCCAGAACAAGGAAGAGTGGTATTCGATTTTTTCGGATTTGGTAGTACATGTAGATACAAGCAATCAGCACACCTAAAGCAATCTCCGTGCCCGAGCCAGACACCATGAGCAGCTTTAATGGATTATTCCACAATAGGGATGGCTGCGTGACAATGACCCCTAGCTTCCAAGTCAGTAAAACGATAATAGCACCGTTAAAAACAAGATCCTCAATAGGCTTGGCAATCACGATTTCGGTGTCTTTCAACAAACGTTGGGTTACTCTCCGGATTAGCCATAATCCCAAAGCACAAGCTAGCAGCAGCGCCAGTAATCTTCCTTGCAGTTGAAACGGTCCAATCTGTAACACATCAGGCATAGATAACGCCAGCCTCTCTCATATCGACTATCTTTATCGTAGTCAAAGTAAGAGGCATCTGCAACTGTTATGGTTCCAAGAATTGGAACGTGAATGAGGATTTCTTCAATTTTTCAAAATGAAAGCCGGCTGCTTGCAGCTTTTTGATCACGATAGGCAGCGCTTCTAAGGTTGTCGTCTTGTAGGTGTTATCGTGCATCAGCACAATAATGCTCTTCTTGCCGCGGCTTGCGCTAAGCACGGAGTCGATAATCATTTCCCTGTCCTGCACAGGAGCAGCCGCATCGGTTGAGCTCACGTTCCAGTCGAAATACTGGTACCCTTCCTTTTTCACCACGCTAGCTACATTACTCATAATGCCTCTGCCTCCTGGCTTCCAGCTCAAGTGATTATTCGACCCTCCAGGAAATCGCAAAATATCTGGTCGATAACCGACCGTTTCCTCCAAGAGCTGATCCAACCTATGCACATCCTTCATGAATGCCTCAGGTGATTTATAAATACGATTATAGTCATGTGAGTATGTATGATTCCCTAGGGCATGGCCTTCAGCGACGATTTGCTTATAAAGCGCCCTCCCCTCGCTCGTATCCGCACCGACAACAAAAAAAGTGGCGGTGACACCGAATCTTTTTAAAATATGAAGTATCTTGCTCGAACTCTCAGAGGGTCCGTCATCGAAGGTGAGATAGGCAATTTTGCCAGAAGAAGAGATATGTGGAGGCCCCGTGTAGGAATGCCGGGTTTCCACGATTTCGTCGTCTACGTAAGTCGCTGTGGAAGGTGCGGATGTCTTCCCTGTTCCAGCTGGTGAAAGCTGCAATGTCTCGATGGATACTGATTTCGGGTCCTTCCTTTTATGTAATTCTGGTGTCGAGCATCCAATTAAGCTGGACCCACTCAGAAACATCGTCACAAGTAAACCTGTAATCCGAATCATGCTACCCATTCTATGTCCCCCCCTGTTCGATCCTAAAACCCGCTTGCTCCAGAAGGAATAATCACTCCTTTAGATTCCGTTCTTATTATGGCTTCCTTTGCTTTCGACATTAAACCCAATATTTCCCGGGAAATTTGTAAAAGTTCTGTTTTCTTCGTCTAAATAACATAAATAAGCGCGAAAACCCGCTTATTCTGGAGCCCCCGAACAAATAATGGATAACCTTTGCATACCACCAAAGGCAAATCGTATAATTTCGAATATGTCGAAAAAGCCCCTCACAAGGAAGAGCTTCTTAATAAAACACTTTCTATTTCTCAACGAATGGAAACAGCAGCTTTTGATTTTCCCTCGTATACATATTTTCTTTCGTGATAACCTCCGAGCCTGTATCTATGGATGCTTTCACATTTTCCCCATCGTAAACCTGCAGTGCTGTTTTCACCGCTAAATATCCCATGTTAAATGGCTTTTGCACAATGGTTGCTTGCAGGATCCCAGCCTCCAGGAAAGCAATTTCATTCATCGAGCTATCGAAGCCGACCAGCTTAATGTTATGCTCTGGATCAAACTCCTTCAACGCCCTCGCAGCCCCTATCGTAGAAACCTCATTCAATCCGAAAATGCCGCGAATATCCTTATGTTCGGCAAGGAGATTTTTCGTTTGCTCATACGCTTTGTCTTCAGAACCATTACTATATAACGTATCTAAAATCTGTATGGAAGAGTCGTTCTGCAAATGGTCTCGCACCCCATTCTCTCTATCCAGCTGGGTTGTAGATCTCTTGACAAAACTGACGATCGCATAGGTTGCAGGTCCCTGTACATAGCGTTTCATCGCCTCCACTGCTTTGCTCCCTGCTGCATAGTTATCAGTTGCAATCAAACTAGTTGAAACACCGCCTTCCAGACCGGAATCTACGGTAACTAGCGTAATGCCGGAGCTAATTACTCTTTGAGCAACAGGCACTAGCCGGTTATAATCCGTTGCCGCCAAAATGATGGCTTTCGGCTTCAATGCGATCGCCTCTTCCACCAACTTGATCTGCTCATCGATGTCTGATTCGGACGGCGTACCCATCACTTTCACCTCCGTATTGTACTCTTTGGCCGCAGCAGTCACGCCTTGGTTCAAAACCCGCCAAAATTCCACGTGAGGATCGATCGTCTTGGGAAGGAGGATAAGCGGCCTGTCCTTAGCCTCTATGCCCTTTGACACGATGAGGTACGCGGTCGTCATGAGCAGGACCAGTATGACTGCAATCGCTACGTAGCTTGCTCTAATTTTCAACTTCACACCTCAATTCTCGCTATCGTCATGGACAGGGGGTATGGCCGGAATTCGTACGGTGACCGTCGTGCCCTCTTCCAGCTCACTCTCAAATTGCAATCCGTACAGCTCCCCGAAATAAAGCTGGATGCGATGATTCACGTTGTGCAAGCCGAAGCCTTTGCCTGACTCTGTTTGACGTGTTTTGAGCATCAACGTTTTCAATTTCTCTTCACTCATCCCAACACCGTTATCCATGACCTTGAGCTCAATAACCCCTTCGATTCTGCGTCCCGTGATGCGTATATGACCGCGTTCCGGTAGATGCTTCATTCCATGGTATATGGCATTTTCAACCAGAGGCTGCAAAATAATCTTCAATATTCGACAGCTAAGAATGTCCGATTCTACCTCGACCACGTACGTAAATTTATTCCGATAACGGATGTTCTGAATCGTCAAATAATTCTGAATGTGCTCCAACTCAACCGCAATTGGAATGAGTTCTTCCCCTTTGCTAATGCTCGAACGGAGGAGTTTGGACAAGGCTGAAGTCATCGTAACCACTTCATCTACCTTGCCCATTTCGGCCATCCAAATGATGGAATCCAGTGTATTGTACAGAAAATGGGGCTGAATCTGCGCCTGTAACGCTTTTAGCTCACTGATTCGTTTGACCTCCTGATCTTTCAAAGTTTGGTTCATAAGCTCTTTGATTTTGCTGATCATTAGATTAAAGGTACGTGACAGTTTACTGATCTCATTCGCACCTTCCACATCGACACGAATGTCGAAGTTGCCTTTTTCCACCTGCTTCATATGGACTTCCAGTTGTTTAATCGGCTTGGTTAGGGTGACAGACAGCAAAATGGAGATCGCTAAGGCAATAATTAACGAAATACCGCCCCACATCGCCGAAGTCAACTGCATGTCCTTCTTATTTCCACTTAGATCCCCAGCGTAGGTAACCCCAACAATTTTCCAGCCAAATTTGGTTGTACGGACGGTGTAGATTTTGCTTTGCTCATTTTCTTGTGTATGGAAAGTGCTGTCTTTCGCCTGTAAAAGGGTTGGAATATCCTCTGATTTCAGTCCCGAGTAGATAAGCTGCTGCTGAGGATGATAAATCAGATCGCCTGCCTGGTCGAGTATGAAGATGTACCCTCTTTGCCCTAGCTGAATTTGATTGCACAAATCATTAATGACGTTATAATTCAAATCGACCAACAGAACACCGCTTGCCGCTCCAGGCAATGGATTTGGCATTTGCTTACTGATCGACACGACCCATTTGTACTCATCTTTATATAGGTGCTGAACGTGTGAGGGAGAAATGGCCACATCACCATTGTCTCTATTAGCCTTGCTGTACCACTCTTGCGTAATTAATTCGGCATATGATTTGAAATTTGCATCCATGCGTTCCGATACAATGGCTCCATTGGAACCCGCAAATACGATGGAAGCGATATCATTTCGAGAAGCAACAATGGCATGAAAATAACTGCTGATCTGACTCGCCAGCTGCTCTCCCTCTGTTCCCTTCGGGTTTTTCAAAGCTAAGTATCGTTTCAAATCAGCGTTACTCAGTGATAGAGCAGATATACTTTCCATGTTACCAATATAGGTTTGGATATTTTTGTTTACTTGCTCGATAAGCTGCTTGGTATACTCCAATGAAGTATCCGTAACGGCCACCGTAGAGAGACGGTAAGCGCTGTAGCTTAGGATGATGGTTGTGCAAAGAATTAAGCATGAAAAAGCCAGTGCAATCTTTGTATGAATGCTTTTGAATTGAATAGGACGGCGCCAGGTTCTCATAGGCTCGGCTGACCTTTGTGCGCTGATCTGAATTCTTTTGGGGTCATGCCTGTATTTCTTTTGAAAATAACGCTAAAATATTGCGGATCACTGTAGCCAACCTTAGCGGCCAACTCGTAGGTTTTGAGCTGCGAAGCAGCGAGCATTTCTTTGGCTTTATCCAAACGGTATCGGGTCACGTACTCGACGAAAGTCTCGCCGGTATGCGGTTTGAACAAAGCGCTGAAGTAGCTCATGCTCATATAAATATGATTGCACACCTGCTGAAGCGAGAGCTGTTCATCCGCATAATTCGCATGAATGTAGGCGACCGCGGCTTCCATCTGAGCTTGAGACACTTTGGTTCGTTTCTCAGCCAGCAAGTCCATGAGTGCAAAACAAATTTCCTCTAACCAGATCCGCACATCATCTAAGGTTTTCCTCGCATATAACTGCATGAAAGAATGATCGCCAAGCACCGCAGCTTCTTCGAAACCAGTCTCCACCAATACATTCATTAACGCGACGAGCAGTTTATTCAGTTTGCCGTAGCATTTATCCATCGAGCAGTTGCCCTTCTTCATTTCGTTGATCCAATCTTGCAGCGTAACTGTTACGACTGTCTTTTCACCTGTTTTGATGGCAGAAATCAATTTCTTCTCCATATGGATGTAACTAAGATTGTCCAGGCTGCTCCCAAATTCCATATCCCCAATCGAAATGATCCGATTCGTCCCTAGCAAAAATCGGTAATCCAGCGCAGAAAGCGCTTCCTGAAATGCTTTTGGAAGGTCTGACAGATCGCTGTAAGTGCGACCAATTCCCATCGTTACCGTCATGCTCAAATATTTCTCGATGCTGTGCCTCACATGTTCGGCAAGTGTTTGGCAGGTCAATTCGATTCTTTCTGAATCGCCAGAAAGCAGTGCGACAAGCTTGTCATCACGCGTTCGGAACACGATGCCTCCTTGTTCTTTCTCCATGATTTCATGAAAAATGTTGTAGGCTGCAAAGCGTAACAGCTCCTCCTCAGCTACTGGGTCACTGTAGAACTCACGGTGAAACTCATCAATATCAAGAGCAAGTACCGTTAAACTGGGACCGCTCAAAGAAAGTCCAAACATCTGGAACTTGCGTTCAATTTCATCTCTTCTCATGCAGGAAGTAACTAAACGTTCAAGAAATCGCTCTCGAAGAAGCGGCATGCTCTCGTGAAACTGATGACGGAGAAAGGTGACATCTTCCAGCTGTTTGCGCTCCTCATCCAGTTCTAGCCTCAACTTATAAAGAAATTCGGTAAACTCTGCGGAGTTGATCGGTTTCAGTAAATAATCTTTGACCTTGAGTTTGATCGCCTGTTTGGCATAATCGAAATCCTCGTAACCGGTTACAATAATAACTTTAACATCCCGGTAATTCGCGGCAATTAGCTCTGTCAGTTGAAGGCCGTCCATGAACGGCATGCAAATATCTGTAATGACGGCATCCGGCTGCAGGCTCTCCAACGCCTCATAGGCATCTCTGCCATTATCGAAATCTCCAATCAGTTGGAAGCCGCAGGCCTCCCAATTCGTCTTCCGCTTGATGCCTTCTCTGACTTCATCTTCATCGTCAATCATGATGATTTTGTACATTATGGGCCACCTCTGGCGAAATCGAATTAAGCTCTATGTGTATTGTACACAGCAGTTTCATAAAAAGACAATAGAGGCTGCCCGTATGGGCACAGCCTCTTTTTTCCTATTCGTAGAGCAGTGGTTTGATATCAGCAGCATCAATGTTCGTTTTGTCGTACCAGTGGAACCCTGTATCGATTGATTTAGGAACCGTTTCCCCTTTAATCGATTGGACGGCAGCTTTCACTGACCAGTAACCAATACCGATTGGATCCTGTGTAATGGCACCAGCCATCTTACCGCTGCGGATCGCATCCATTTGCTGCTTGCCGGAGTCGTAGCCGACGATGATGATTTTGCCGTCTTTTTTCAGCTCTGTCACGGCATTGATAACACCGATCGCGGATCCCTCGTTAGCACCGAAGAAGCCTTTAATATTCGGGTGAGCTTGGATAATTGCTTTGGCCAAATCCGTTGACTTGAGTTGATCGCCTCCGCCGTACTGCGTGTCAACAATTTTGATATTCGGATATTTCTCCTTGATCCGATTCGTGAAGCCATCCCGGCGATCAATGCCCGTACGGCTCGTTTGGTCGTGCACGACAAGGGCGATCTCTCCCTCATTGCCGATGAGCGATGCCATTTTGTCCGCTGCCAACGCGGCAGCAGCTTTGTTATCGGTGGCGGCCGTCGTCACCGGAATGTCGCTGTCCACACCGGAGTCAAAGCCGATGACGGGGATTTTGCTTGCTTTTGCCTTCTCCAGCAGCGGCGTAGCCGCTTTGCTGTCCAGTGCGGCGAAAGCGATGGCTTGTGGCTTTTTGCCCAATGCAGCTTGCAGCATTTCAATTTGCTTATCCACTTGCGTCTCCGTCTCTGGACCTTCGAACGTAATTTCTACATTAAATTCTTTGGCGGCTTTCTCAGCACCCTGTTTGACAGCTTGCCAGAATTGGTGCTGGAAGCCTTTTGAGATGACCGGAATATAAATTTTATCCGATTTGGCCGCCGCAGGCGCCGCAGTTGTTGATGCGGCTGGTGCGGCCGTTGTTGCCGCTGTTTTCGTATCCGTCGTTTTGGCACCGCATGCCCCAAGTACGATCGTCGTTAATAATAATAGCGATGATGCTACCGCAAATTTCTTTGTCCGTTTATACAATCTTAATCTCCCCTTACTTTTAATTTGTTGTATGTGACTCCGATTTGGAGTGAAATACCTCTATTTTTTGCGACGTCTCATCATATCAGCGTAGACCGCTAACACAACAACAACCCCTACGATGACCGTCTGCCATTCTTGCTTAACTGATAAGATTCGCAGCCCGTTCGTGAGTACGCTCATAATGAGAGCACCGATGACGGTTCCAAGAATGGATCCTTTGCCGCCGCTTAAGGAAGTGCCCCCGATGACCACTGCAGCGATCGCTTCCAGCTCATAACCTGAGCCAAGCGCGGGTTGAGCAGAATTAAGGCGGGAGGCCATCATAATGCCAGCGATACCGCTAAACACACCAGTCAGCGAGTAGATGACAATTTTCCAATAGTCTACATTAACGCCGGAAAGCCTCGTGGATTCTTCATTGCTTCCAAGGGCAAAGTTATAGCGTCCAATGATCGTCTTCGATAAAATAATGCTGGCGATAATGGCAGCGCCGAAGAAGACGAGAATGGCATTCGGAATTTCGAAGCCAGGAATGATTGAATTAAGAATGGACCCCATCGAAATCTGCGAGAATGCCGGCGTATCGTTAAAATAGATCGGCTTCGTCCCTGAGATGACAAGAGAAAGTCCTTTGGTCACCATCATCATAGCTAGCGTTGCGATGAATGGCGGAATTTTCATCTTCGCAACGAGAAGCCCGCTGATGAGACCGCAAACGGCTCCAGTGGCAATGCCTCCGATAATGCCAAGCGGCATCGGTAAATGCCACGTTGTGATGATGACTCCGGCCATTACCGACGAGAAGGTCATGACGGTTCCGACGGCCAGATCAATCCCAGAGGTGATGATAACGAACGTTGAACCTAGAGCAAGCACGCCGATAACGGCTGTTGATAGCATAATGGCTACAATGTTATTGAATTGAAAGAAATTGCTGGAAGATACCGAGAAGATAATAACCAGCATAATCAAGCTGGCGAATGCCAGCAGCTTCTGTGCAGCGCCGGTTTGACCCGATATCGTGGGTACTATTTTTTTACGTACAAGCCATGTTGACATCATGATTCCTCCTAAGACATCCGCTAACTGATTCGCATCGTAGCGTATTTCATAATCGCTTCCTGGGTGGCGTCCTGTTGACGAAGCTCACCGGTAATTCGCCCTTCGCACATGACCATGATGCGATGGCTCATTCGCAATATTTCGGGCAGCTCCGACGAAATCATAATGATCGATTTCCCCTGTGCGGCTAGCTCATCCAGCAGTTTATAAATCTCCGTTTTTGCGCCAACATCGATACCTCGCGTCGGCTCATCGAAGATGAGAATGTCGCAGTCCCGCAGCAGCCATTTACCGATAACGACCTTCTGCTGATTGCCGCCTGAAAGAAATTTAACTTGCTGATGAATGCTCGGCGTCTTGATTTGAAGCGCTTCCACAAAGTGTGAGGCTGACTGATCAATTTTACCGTCGTTCATCCACCCGAGTAGACGTCTCGCTTTGCGATAAGAGGCAACGGCGATATTTGTCTTCACGTCCATATCCACCATAAGCCCATAACGTTTACGATCCTCTGATAAATAACCGATTCCATGTTTCACGGCATCATGCGGGGCTTTGATCTGCACCTTGTGCCCGTGGATGCGTATGTTGCCCGAGTCAATCGCATCTGCGCCAAAAATGGCCCTCGCCACTTCGGTACGACCAGCTCCCATGAGACCTGCAAAGCCAAGAATCTCGCCTTTTGCCAGATGAAAGGAGACGTCTTTCACGGCAGAACCACGGTTCAGATTCGTAACCTCGAGCACTCTTGTCTCTGAAGCATCGACGGTAATCTGCTGCGTGCTAACATAGAGTTCGCGACCAACCATCATCGCTATGATCTGATCGATGGTCGTATCTTTCGTCTGTACCGTATCGATATAACGACCGTCACGCATGACGGTGATGCGATCGGTAATTCGCTTCAATTCTTCCATCCGGTGAGAAATATAGACGATGCCTACCCCGCGCCCGCGCAGCTGTTCGATGATCCTAAACAGCTCCTCGATTTCCGCGTTGGTTAGTGCAGCCGTCGGCTCATCCATGATGAGCACTTCGGATTGAAATGATAAAGCTTTAGCGATTTCCACCATTTGCTGCTTGGCGACTGTCAGCTCCGACACTTTCGTGCGGGGATCTAGCTGGAGATTCATTTCGTTCAGCAATTGCTGTGCCTGATCATTCAGTTTCCGATCATCGATGAACAGCTTAATTCCCTTCCTCGGCTCGCGCCCAATAAATATATTTTGGGCAATTGTCAAATCCGGCATTAAGTTCAGCTCTTGATGAATCATCGAGATGCCCAGCTGCTGAGCCGCTCTCGTATTGGGGATATTCACTTCCTTGCCTTTCAGGATAATTCTGCCTTCATCTTTCTGATATACACCTGTGGCAATTTTCATTAACGTAGACTTTCCGGCGCCGTTCTCGCCAACAAGCGCGTGCACTTCTCCGGCTGCCAACTCCAGACGACATTGATGGAGGGCATGCACACCAGGAAAATGCTTCTCAATTCCTTCCATCCGGACCAGTGCTTCACTCATGACCTCACCTCGTGTTTCGTTTTAACATTTCGTGCTTATGTGCTTATTCTATCTGCAATCTGCTGGAAAAAGAGTGGATAAATCTCTTCAAAAAAGTTGAAAATCTTATGATTTTACTGATGCCACTGCTCCAAGAGCAGAAGGATGTCCGGCAATAAGGTTGTCCGGATTAAATTTTCCTTTTGGACAATTTTGAAAACCATAAACGATAATAAAAAAAGGCTTGACTGATCCAAATAGAGTTGTATTTTGTGCAACATTATGCAAACAAATCCGCGTAATCGTTGCAATTGTTGCAAAAAATACAACAATTGCAGCTAAAAGTAGCTCTATTGGATGAAAAAAGGAAAAATTGTTGTACTCCATACAACATCTTTTCCTTGGCGAGAAAAACCAACAAAATTGTTGTACGTTGTACAACTTACCATCAAATAACTCGGGGAAAGACAGAACAACTACCTTATAATTCCTCTTCTCCACCAACTTGAACCCTGCAACCTGCAGTCAGTTTCCAGAGAAAAGAAATCAGAAACCAGAAGTCAGAAATCAGCAAACCGCAACCAGAAACCAGAAACCAAAAGCCGAAAACAAAAGCCGAAAACAAAAACTAAAGACTAAAACCAAAACTAAAGATTAATACCAAAACTAAAGACTAAAGACTAAAACCAAAAACTAAAGACTAAAATCAAAACCAGAAAATCAAATCAGTCACCGGATGAAAATTCGTTCATCCACAATTCCAATCAACAAAATCCATTAAAAAGGTTGAAAAGAAGTAAGCTCCACTCCCTATAAGCCAATTTCAAACAAAAAAAGCCCCTCACAAGGAGGGGATTCTAGATAAAACCAAGATTACTCGGCTTCTTTAACGTTTAATTTCTCTTTCAGCAGATTCAACTGCTCATCAACTTTAGCTTGTTTTGCAACATCAACAGGTGTGTAGCTGCCTACTGAACCTGCTGGTACGTAAGGCTTGCGAGCGATTTCTGCTTCAACTTCCAGTTGGATAATCTTCTCTTCCATACGTTGGAAGCCGCGGGATGCGTTGCCGCTCTCGATGACGCCATTGTAGGACACTTGTGCCATTTGTTTTTTGGCTTTAGCCAGTTGAGCGCGGGACACAAGCTCGTTGCGTTTATTACGCAGTTTGTAGAACTCGTCTTTCATTTCGTGCAGCTGCTGTGTTAGCTCATCAGCATGTGCTT
This sequence comes from Paenibacillus sp. Soil724D2, assembly GCF_001427935.1. Classification (NCBI taxonomy): domain Bacteria; kingdom Bacillati; phylum Bacillota; class Bacilli; order Caryophanales; family Paenibacillaceae; genus Paenibacillus; species Paenibacillus sp. Soil724D2. The sequence continues at coordinate 16,264 of NZ_LMRY01000015.1, read as the reverse complement.
TGGAAGCGGCATATAGATCTGTGTACTCAACAATTTTATCTTCGTGGTACAATTTTTCTTCAACGGCTTGGCGAGCGATAGCCTCTTGGCCATTTTTGATCGCTGCGGAAGCTTTTGCTTCGCGGTCAGCCACGAGACGAACAGACTCTTCCAGACGTTGCTTCAGCTTGCGCTCATTGGCGATTTGTCTAGCAACAGTAACTTCAGCTTGCGCGATTTCTTGCTCCATATCCCGTAAATATTGATTCAACATAACGATCGGATCCTCAATTTTATCCAATACCTCGTGAATTGATGCTTTTGTCATATCTTTCATTCTTGTAAATACTCCCATGGTTTACACGTCTCCTTTTTTAATATCAATTGGTTGTTGTTCGAAGCGAGCGACTTTGGCTCTCAGTTCTTCTACTTCTCTTTGCAGAGCTTTCTTTTCAATGTCTTTCATCATCTCGTCAATGTTGTTTACTTTCCCTGCGTCGTACGGAGCATTGTAGCCCGTTTGTTGTGGCGCATGGCTAGGGTGGTGCGGCTTGTGAGAGTTCCATGCCCCGCCATTATAGCCTTGACGGCCATATGAGCCAGCATAAGGATCAAATGGCGGCTGATCGTACCCAGGTTCCTTTGGAATAACAAGTGCAGCTACAAAGTAGATGAAAATGACTGTTCCTCCAGTGAAGATTGTGGTAATCACCACTAACAAACGTAATAGCGTTGCATCTACATTCATGGCCTCGGCGAGTCCACCGCATAGGCCAGTAACTTTCTTATCTCTTCGTGAGCGGTATAGTTTGCTCATGATTACTTGGCTCCCTCCTGCTGCAGTCTGTTTCTAAGAGCTTCCATTTCAGCATCTACTGCCGGGTTCCCCCCGCTATAGTAGCTTTCGCGCCCCATTCGTCTTACATCGCGGAGCGTTCTGGCATGCAGCTCCATATCGGATACGCGCTCTTCCAAGCGACCGAACATCCGTGGTGTCGCATCCTGCGTCACACTGCTTCTAGCATGCAGTCTTTGCTGCAACCGTGCGGACTCCATTCGCGCTAAGTAGTAGCTGCGTTTGTCTGCCACTTCCTTGTAATCCGCTTTAAGCTGCTGCAGCTCTTCATCTAAATCAAGGATGGACTGCTTTGCTTGGTCGTACAATTCATGATACTGCTCACTTTTCTCTTCGGCTTGCAGCTTTTCTTGAAGCACGATCCTTGCCATATGTTCTTCGCCGGCCTTCAGAGCCAACAGCGCCTGATGCTCGCGCTTCTCTTTGGTTTCCAGCGCCGTCAGATATTGCTGTCGGAGTGAAGCGGCGTGGCTTACACATTGTTGATACAGTCTCTCGGACTGTTGAAGCTGCTCACGCTGCGCTGCTAAGTACTGGTCAATCAAGCGGACCGGGTCTTCCGATCGCTCCAAATGTTCATTCAGTGTTGCTACGGTAATGTCTCTCATTCGCCTAAATAGGCTCATCTCTCATACCACCTTTTTCACTCTCTGTATTCGTTTCATTCCATTACACAGTTCTTCTTGTTAACATCGAAACTCCGTAACCTATCAACCCAATCGCCAGTAAAATGATGATCCAACCAGCTAACTTACCTATCAGGATGATAGCGCCAAGCCCTGCAATAATCCAACCGATTTTGCTGCCGTTCTGTATGCCTACATAACCAAGGCCAACCATTCCTATTGGAATCAAGTATCCCATCACCGAGCCAATAAATGGTCCCATGTGAACGCCTAGCTTATTTAACAGAATCAGTGCACCGAATGCGATTAGCAGAGCGGCTAAGCCTGTATTTCTTTTCATCGTTTCGTCACCGCCTTTCGTTGTTTGCTTTGTTGTTTGCTGTGCTCTTGTTCATGTCTTTATTTTAGGTAAAAACGAAGCTTTCCAAAACGGACTAACGACGGTATTTGTTCCTAGACCTTAGTCGGGGCGCATCTAAGACCTGTGTCAGGCAAAAACAGTGTTTATACGACAGACGTTTTGGTTAAATACTTAACGAACTCGGTCACCAACGCTTTTATCCTGGGAAAAGGAAGGTTTAACTTAGATGAAACAACGATTACAAACGTTAACTATACGCATCCTATTATCCGCTCTATTCCTTCTATTACTCCCTACTTATGCTTGGGAAGCAACGGCGATAGCGCCTGTTTCGAAATCGTTTAAGGCGGATATTCTTAGTAAAGAGCCATTGCCTATGGTAAAACTTTTTCGTACTGTTCCCAAAAAAACGTCCACGGCAAGTAACGCGCCTCTCTTTTCTTTTTCCGTGCTGAGCGATATACATGTGGGTGCAAAAGACGAAGATTCTCAAAAGCGCTTCCGTGCTGCTTTAGCCGATCACCGTCTTATTCGACCTGACAGCAAACTTATGGTACTGAATGGTGACCTTAGCAATGGCAACGAAGCCGATAATCGGAGTCTGGTCAGCGTTATGAGCGAACACCCTTTACCTCCCGTACATGCAACGATGGGAAATCATGAGTATTATGGAATGTGGCAGACGAAGAGTGGCGGTCAAGATACCAGCAGGCTGAATCCGAATTGGACAAGCCAAAAGGCCATTGACCTATTCCATCAGATGTTTAATTATGAAAAGCCCTACCATGAGCTCGTCATGGAGGACTATCACTTTCTATTTCTTGGGGGTGAGTTTTATCGCGATGTGGATCCTAACGTGAAAGAAGACGCTTATCTATCCACTGAACAGCTTACTTGGTTTCAAGATAAATTGAAGGAAGCTGCGGCTGCGGCGCCGGACAAGCCTATCTTCGTGTTCCTGCATCAACCGCTCGTTCATACCGTGGACGGCTCGGATCAAGAGCTCGGAGTTGTACAGCATGAAGAGCTTAGGGCGATTGTAAATGCGTATCCGAATCCGAATGTGGTGTTCTTCAGTGGACATACCCACTGGAATTTGGAGACTACAAAGCAGATTAAACAGCTGGAGTTCCTAGCAGTATCTAGCGCCTCTGTCCACGAAATATGGAATTCGAAAAATGAGCCTGAAGGCAGCGCGGCTAGCCAGAGTATTGTTGTGGACGTTTATACGGATCGTATTGTGATTCAGGGGCGTGAGCATTCGGAGAAGAGATGGATTGAGCCGCCATTTGTGAAGCGTTATGGGGCGGAATTGAAAAAACTACCGAGCGTTGCCGCTAGGTAGTTAATGATCATTTATAACTTCGTTCAACAAAGAAATTACAAAAATATTTAGAGCAGTTTTTGTAATCTAACAAAATCTTGCCGCATTTGCTGCGGGTCGCATGTATCGTACGGAAAGATAGTAATTGAAACAACTCATTTATGAAGCAAAAAAAGTTTTATCCGGAAAACCGTCTCCCTCTGCATAACATCTTGCAATAGCAGAAGCAGCCTTCATGAACATATGGTCTTTGGTTGTACCTGGGACTCTCTCTAGCTGCCGAAATTCCTCATGAACTAGATTAAATTCAATTTCACCCAAACTTTCTTCTGTTGGACCAAATTTGTATATGACCTTTTCGGCATCGTCGAATACTTTAATCAGCATAAGATATGTTGCCATTTTGAGACCCTCCTTTCTTTTTTGGCAATAAAAAAACAAGCCCCTAAAGAGTATCCCGGCTATCATCCCATGACATGTGATTCATGGCTTAGACCCGTGGCTTTGCGTCTCCACCTTTCGATGGATTTGCCTTTGTTCATTATTGCTTGATATTAGGTGTGTTTGAGTGATTATTTCTAGTTGTAAAGAACTATCTATTTCCATGGTATTCCATAAAATAATGAAATTCAACATTTTTCTACAAAAAAGAGGTAATCCGTACACAAAGTGTGTGATTTCATACAAAAAAGTTTAAGTAGAACAATGTTCTTGGCGTTACGCCCTTCTCCATTCATACCATACCATCGTACTGATATCCATCCTCCAAATAAGAAACGACCGTCCCAACTAGGGTACGGTCGCCAAATTCGCCTGCTACATTTAATTAATAAATTTTAAAACCTTCAAAGATTGATACAGTATCTTAGCACTTTGTCCTCGATCCGCGAGTGTTGTAGGGGAGAAGGTTGAATCGGTAAGACCATTAACAATGCCTTCCTGTATACCAACTGCAACTGCCTCTCTTGCCCATGGTTGAATGCTCAATTGATCTCCAAATTTGTTAATAGCCGCGTTCTTTTCCGTTTCCGTTAATTGTTTGGTGTATCCGCCTGCTTGCAGCATACTGTGAACCATTTTCATCATTTCCTGACGGGTAATCGGTTGGTTTGGTTTAAAGGTACCATCCTCATATCCACTTACTAAACCAGCCTCAACAGCAGCATACACGGGCGCAGCATACCATGCGTTTGTTTGTACATCATTAAATTTTGCAGGCAATCCACTCTTTGGCTGAATGCCAAGCCCTCTTATGAGTAAGGCAGCAAATTCAGCACGTGTAACTGGACTATCATATCCAAAAGAACCGTTATCATAACCAGAAACAATGAATTTAGATGCCAGGGTTTCAATTGCTTCCTTGGCAAAATGAGACGAAGGTACATCTTCAAAAGTTTTTACATTCTTCACTAAGGAATAAATGGAATTACCCTTACGTATCATATTTGCTTGCAGTGTTCCATCTTCACTAACCGTGAAAAACGTTGGAACTGGATAGTAAGTATTTGTAATGGGATCAAATACCACACCAGCCAAATTCTTGATAGCAGTAATGTTCGTCAGCCCAGGAACCAATAGGGAATGCTGAATGTAAGAGTTTACTGTGGTTATCTCGGTTTGTTTATCCCCAGACACCGCTTGTATTGTAAAATCAATTGGTTTTAATACTTGCTCTACAGAGGATTTTTGAAGCAGGATACCAAAAGACTTTTCTAACTCGGCATCAATTTTGCTTAAAGATACTGTGATTTTTGTAGTATCTATAGCTAGACCTTGTTGTTGAACTGCTTGTTTGATCGAATCCGCACTAAACTTTACTTCCCCTATTGAAGATTGAACGTGAATCATGGTTTCGGCATTCAAGGAGGCTGCTTGTGTGATTGCAGATGCACTTAACTCCGTTTGAGCAAAGTCCCCTTGTCCTTGAATCTCTATAACAACCGTTTTAATCAAAGAATCCACTTGACTCAGTAATTGCTTAGCAATGATTTCAGCCAATTGTTTATTTGTAAATGTAAGCTTGACTACAATTTGTCCCTTATCGTTAGTACTTATCTCCACTTTTGGTACAGTTGAATCTGGTACCGTTCCTGAACCTGAACCTGAACCTGAATCTGATCCTGAACCTGGATTTGGATTTGGATTTGGATCTGGAACATGAATTGGATCTGTTCCCTGATCTGGAGTCCCTATAGTCTCAATACTCTCCAATACCGATAGATTTTTGCTTTCTCCGGATGTATTCACAGCTGCTATTGCGATTTTGACAGCACCAGAAGGTAGTACAGTTCCATTAGGAATCGTAATTCGATATGAACTTCCTGTTGTTTTTTTAACTATAGCTAAATTTCCCACTTTTTCATTATTAGCGTTCAAGAAAAACACTTTATATCCAGTCAGTTGCGACTGATCAATAGCAGCTTTCCATGAAAGAGCGCCTCCCACTTTGCCAGTATCCGTTTCCGTGCTTGTAAAGGATATTGCACCGGGAGCCGGGAGATAAACAGAATTGGCTACTGTTACAGGCACAGCAGAGATATTATCCCAAACATTAATTAAACTGATCATATTCAGTTCCTGCTGCAAATGATTGAGAGCTACAACTCCAATATTTACAGCATTACTGGGCACGGTTTGGATATTGTAAACACCATACGTAACTGTTCCAGCATTTACCTTGGTGATCGCATTACCAACGGCCTGTAAATTTGCATCTAGAAAATAAACTGCGTAGCCTGTAATTCCTGTTTCATCGCCTGGCGACCACTGAAGGGAGCCAGTATATAATCCAGAGGACGTATTAGCCTCAGTGAACGATAGCTTTCCAGTCAAGAAATTCGGTGAATCATAAATAGGTGATGCCGTATATTTGACGCTTTCCGCATAAGCATTTTTAGAGAAAACACCCATTTGCTTGGCATTAGCAGGTATGGCTGTGCTGGCCACAGAGATTGTATTGGCACCGCCTTTTGCTAGTTCGCCTATCATACCTAGCTTATTGCCTTGAGCATCCAAATAATAAGCAGTATAGCTTGTAATATAGGATTGATCATCCGGTACTGCCCATTTCAAGCTGCCCTGTATTTGCCCGGATGTGTAGTTCGTGTCAGTAAAGCTTGAGCTTTTGGGAACTTCCCTAGGGATCTTAATCTCCTCAACACTTGTATAACGATAGATACCATTTTTAGCTAGACTATAGAGCACTACACTGCCGTCATCTGCCATCGTCACGTTATCTATTGTAAAAGGAAGGTCGAAAAGCTTATTCGCATTGGTTCGATCATAAACAGCTTTTTTCGAGAAGACATATTGATTTCTTGCAAAAATGACCTGCTCTCCGTATGAGGCATTTACTAACTTCAAATTACTAGCGTCCAGCTTTTTCCCTGCAAAAAAGACTTCTGCTTCATCTTTTACCAATGGTCGGGATGAAGGTGAATATCCGTTTGATTTATCATATGTTTTATATTTCCCAGCATTAGCTGGATCCGGGCCAACCAGCGATAAAGAAGAAGGGGATGACTGCGATTCCCCAATATATAGTTTGTTTAATTCAGGACTATAGATGAGGTCACCTTGATAGAACGATGTGTTGATTTGATCACTGAACACAACCTTTTTAGATACTCCGGAAGCAACATCATACGTATACAAATTACGATTACCACTGCCTCCGTATTCTGGTAAATAATAGATTGTATCTGCGCTAATTGCGATTTGGAATGGTGGCTCATTAACGATCAAACTTGCAATGGCGCCGGTGTATTGAGTATCGGTAACAGCAATTTTAGTACTACCGAACAAAGCCACATAAAGCTTCCCATTATAAATATCAATATCTGTCGGCTTCGAGCCTATGAACATCTCATGCTCAATAGAAAGCGTAGCAGGATTAATATATAGAAGTTTGTTTGTATCTTGGGATACGGCATATACGAGGCCAGTTTCTTGACTGAATACCATATCCGTTATCGGTACAGTAAAGCTTAATTTATTATCCGAATAGGTTGCTTGCGTAATCGTATTTGTAGGCGTCAGATTAAGTGATACCTTATCAACCGTCTTTGTTGACGTATTGAATAAATAAACCGCATCCGTACTATCCATTAGTACTCTTTCTGTTGTGTAAGGCAGGTTCGTAATTTTCGTAAAGTTATCTCGATCATACACAGCGGTATCGGAAAATACATAGCTGCCTTTTACATGATAAAGTTTATTCTCATAGTAACCATCTTTGTAGTCCCCATGTATGATTTTTAAATTGCTCTTATCTAATTTATGCCCTGCAAAAAACACGTCGTTACCATCTAGGATAACTTTACGGTTTGGGTAGGAGAAGCCATAGCCTTCATAATAGGTAGATTGATTATTAGGTATTAAAGTGTCTGTCTGGGTACTATAAGCAGCTAGATCGGTACCACTTAAACCACTTTCGCCCACATACAACGTGTGAGTTGTTGTATCCACAACGAGATCAGCCATATAGTAATCATTTGGATATACGTCAACTTGTGTCTCTTGATTGGAAGTTAAATTAATATCGTATATAAAACTAGAGTTGTCCTTAACTACATAGTAAAGTTTAGTCCCATCAACAGCTACACGAAATGGAGATCGGCCGCCCGCTGTGTTAATCGTCGATGAAATGGCTTGTGAGGCGATGTCGACAACCTTAATTTGCGTCGCCCCCGATAAGGGAATGTACAACTTCCCATTATCCATGGCAATTCCAGATGGGCCGGAACCTATCGGCAATTGTTTAACAACCTGAAGATCACTTGTACGGATAAACAGCAGCTCATTCGTATCGCTTGTAATCGCATAAATGTAACCAGCTGACTCATCGAGCTTCCAGTCAATAACACTTTTATTCAGTACATTACTGATAGTTGTTGCTGATGCATGGCTAGTAGAACGGTAAAATACATTACTCATTGTGAAGAATAGTAAGAATAATATAAGAACAGAAGCTATCTTTTTTTTAACTTGCACCTTATAGACTAACTTTTCCATCTTGGACCTCCTAGAAATTTAGTAAAACAAAAAACCTCCGCAAAGCCATTCGCTTATTTTGCCTGCCGTTAATCCACTGTGAATTCTCTCTGTTTCAATCACTAAGCGGGCTGCGGGAATTGAGTCCAAATGCAAGCAAGCCGCTTTGGTAGATTTTTAAGGCTGGGGTACGTCAATCTTATATTTACCCTGGAAGATTACTTTACCATCCTTATCGTATGTAGTTCCTTGGCCATGACGTGTCATGTAAGTTTTGGAATATTCGCCAACATAACGTTCGCCATTTTTGTAATAGATCGTCCCGAAATAGGTTCCATTTTCTTTAAGCGCGAGTTCTATCCACGATTTTCCATCTTCGTAATAGTAGGTGCCGTTGCTCGTACCTCCTTTCACGAAATTTCCTTCGTAATATTTGGCACCTGATGAATAATATTGAGTTCCCTTCCCGTTAAGCATTCCGTCAGCATATTGTCCCTCTTCATAGAGATAAACCTTGTCTTCAGATTTTTCATAAGTCTTACCGTATCCATTAGGGATGTTCTTAACCCAATTGCCTTCGTATCGAAGAATTCCATTTATAAAATACTTGCCATAACCGTCATACAAATTGTCTTTAAACTCGCCATCGTAGACAAGCTTATCTACGATGTAAAACTTACCTTTCCCTTGAAAAACCCCTAATTTAGTTTCACCTTCGTAAGCTACGAAACTACTATCGTCAATATTGATAACATAGCCTGTCTGACGACCGTCCTCGAACTTCTGCGCAATCGCAATTTCACCTGTTCGGTCGCGACCGTATTGGTTACCTGAAAAATAGATGACGCCTGGTCCAACGACTTCATTATCATGGAACACGGCATCGTACCAAACTGAGCCATTATCGCGGTATAGCTTTCCTTTGCCGTTCATTTGGCCATTCTTGACTTGACCTTCATATAGAAGTGCGCCGTTGTCACCGTACAGCTTTCCTTCAGTTGCAGGATCGTAGATATAAACGGATTTCAGATTAGCATCCCACAGCACCTTGCGCCCCGTTGCTTCGCCAACAAAGCGCAGCGGTACGAAGGTGTAACCCTGATTTAGAAAAGGAGCGGTAGGCATTGAGGTAGTACTGCCATTCACGTTCGCTTCATCCTGTCCTAATATGAGGGAGAGCGACTTACCCTGACTCGTTCCTGTTACACTTTGTTTGGAGTCGTTCCATTCAATGTCTAAACCCAGTTTTTCGAAAATAGGTCTAAATTCAACCGTCGTTGATCCATCCTTCAGTACAGGGGACTGATGGAAGACCACTTCTTCTCCGTCCAAGAAAACACGAATCGGTTTATCTGCATTTAATAGTTCAATTCGCTTCTGTATCCAATAATCACGAACAAACTCATTCGGAACATCGAAGTAAAGCACAGCATAAACACCTGACTGAGAAATGTCCGTAAATAACCGTGTGTTATTCTCCTCTAGCAGAGCGCCCATGTAAGTCCACAAGCCGGAATCTAGTCGATATATCCCCAGTTTGTTCAGACCTCCTGCAGGAACTCTTTCCTTCATATAGGTCATCGAGAGCTTCAAGACGTCATCCCTCGACTCATAGGACACAGCCCACGGGTAGCTGACCATTTTTTGGCCAGGCTTAAGTGCTTTGGTAAGCGCTAAATCTTTATCATCCTTGAAGTCAATTGTGACAGCTTCATAAAAATCAGATTCCGGGTCTTTCGGTGAGTATACGGTTACGCTATCGTCCTGTGTAGACAGTTTTTTAATATTACCCAATTTCCCAATACTTCCCCTGATACCAGTAGGAACACTATAGAAATAAGGAACAGCCGAAACGAGCGTGTCTTCTACCTGACCTTCACCTGTCTTTTCGAGCCGGCGAAGTTGGATGGTTTCGTCCTTCATTCTCAATACAAGCTGGTCGTTATAGATGCCAATGAGGACTTCATTGTCTCCAACAATGCCAGTTTGTCTTGAAGAAAGATCGGCAGCGACAATATGGTTAGCTCCATTTTTGAACTCCGGCCATGCCGCTATACTAGTACCAATGGATACTTGCGAGAAAATATCTCCTAATTCCTTGAAGGTGCTTAGAACCTTTGGTACGGTGTCGATATCCTCGACATTCAGCATCCTTGTCTCATAATCTGGCTTGGAAGTAAATGCATGCATCCAGATAACGTTTTTGCCGTCAAATGCAAATTTCTTATCATTCCTGATATAACCTTCTGTTGGCTTGTACAATGTCCTGGACAATCCATCCATTGCGTTATAGCGTTCTAAGCTCCCCTTATCGCTAATATAGACGACAATACCATTTTCAATTAGAGCCCTTCTGCCTTTTCCGATTTCTGAGGTTACTTTTGTTTCTAAGTTATAAACCCTGAGTATCCCTTCAATCGGTTTGTAGAAAACAACATATTTCCCATCAGTGGCAAATTGATCATAGGAATACGGAGAGATTTCAGTCTTGGTTACTTCACCGGTTAGAAGATTGACAAGCATAACATGCTTTTGGTCCTCCAAATAGACGGCATAGCCTCCTCCTGCAGATAAGTATTGCTTATACTTCTTGGTGTCAGTAAGTTGCTTCAACTCTCCGGTCTCTAAATTGCGGCTGAACACCTGCCACCAACCAGGATTATCTTTGCCTAAGTACACCATCTGATTGCCTGTGATCTTCGCTTCAGACTCAGGTAGCGTGTACTCGGTAAGCTTGTCCGTTGAGGTGAATAACTCCGCGAAGGCGCTTTTTGGCAGCAAGCCTAACGATCCTGCGCCAATGACAACCATCAAGATAAGCACCCATAATTTCATTCTTATAAACCCCACATGCCCTCGCTCCTTCTCAATCTCCATGTTAGATAACACAAAAAAACCAAGCTCAATAGAGCAACCCGGCTATCATCCCATGAGATATGACTCATGGCTTAGACCCGTGGCTTTGCGTCTCCACCTTTCGATGGATTTGCCTTTGTTCATTATTGCTTGGTTATTAGGTATTTTTACTCATTCGTACTAGTTAATTAGAACCAACTGTTTTCCATATTAATCCACGTTTTTTCAAATTTCAACACTTTTCTACAAAAAAGAGGAAATACATGCACAAAGTGTGTGATATCACACAAAAAAGGCCAACCGGATGTCCCGGTTGACCTTTGCCCTGATAAATTTCTGACTTAAATATTCTCTCTATCTAGCAAATAGACTTTCACATTCTTCTTTACACCGAATTCTTGAGCGTCACTCAAATCATTCATAAATACATCAATTCTCGAACCGCGAATAGCCGAACCTATATCCTCCGCTTTACGAATCCCGATGCCGTCAATGAACACCGTAGAACCTAAAGGGATTACTGCAGGATCCACGGCGATCGTGCGTCCTTCTTTGGCTTTAAGACCACTAAATGTGATGCCATACATGGGATGGGATGCCTTTTTACCTGTTGATTCAACGCCAGCCGTATAAGCTGTAAGGGTTGTGTTCAACACTTTTTTGATAATTTTCTTTTGACCATTTGGTAAACCAATCTCGGATTCACTCTTCGGAATCGTTAAACTTTGACCTATCGTTAGCTGGTTCGGATTTGGAATATTGTTTGAATTGATAAGGTCATCTACGGATACGCCAAAATCACGTGCAATTTTGAACAGCGTATCTCCGCGGTCCACTTGGTATTGCGTCCTTGGCTGAACAAGCTCAGCTTGAGCGGCTTCTTCCACAGGAGCTGCATTTCTTGCCATACTATACGTAGGAGGTAATTCCCCCCCATCTTCACTTTCAGGGTACGAATAGGCGGGTTGCACCTGCCACAAACAAAGCAGCAACGGAAGCGTCAAAGTAACATAAAGAATTTTACGAAACATAGTATCTCCTCCTCTTAAAAAATAATAGAGTTATAGCTACTAGATTCGTCCAATTCTATGATTTATATACGTCTCGTATATATTTTTTTCAATTTGATAGACATAATGGACAATTCTTATGAAATCTTATAAACCTAGTAAAAACGGTCTATTGATTTACTATATCACCATTTTCAACGGTAATATTCGTATTCAAAGAGTTGAAGGCGGAGGACAGATCAACAAACATGTGGGGACCAACGCAAACCAAGGCGGACAGAGCGCTAAAAAAAACAAACCATAAAGAAATAAGAATGCTCAGTAGTATACAAAACAAATCTTGGCTTAAACTAACAAACGTGAAAGTAGGAGACTGCCGGTGTGGCAGTCTTTCTTGCTTTTCAACATACAGTAGTTCACAAATATTCCTTGACAGGAATATTCCATCTGGAGTATATTATGTCTATGAATAAGACTTTCAGTGCTCTTGCCGAGCCAAACCGCTTGCACATTGTCGAGCTCTTGCGTGACGGTCCCCTTACCGTCGGGGAAATAGCGGATCGGCTTGAGCTCCAGCAGCCGCAAGTATCCAAGCATCTCCGTGTGCTTAGTGATGCAGAACTTGTCGAGGTACAACCGTCTGCGAATAAAAGAATCTATAAGCTGCAGTTTCAGTCGCTCAAGGAGCTAGATGGATGGCTAGACTCTTTCCGCCGCATGTGGGAAGAGAGATTTGATCGCTTGGACGATTATTTGCAGCAAATGTTAGAGAAGGAAAAGAAAAAACAATTTGATTTGGAGGATTAGACATGACTCAAGAAAAAGCAGGGAACAACTACAATGCCACCGTAGACGGAGGCGAATTGGTTCTTACTCGCACCTTTAATGCACCACGTGAACTCGTCTTCAAAACGTGGACTGAGGCTGAACATTTAGCTCGCTGGTGGGGACCAACAGGCTTCGAATTAAGCGTACACACCTTAGATCTACGCCCAGGTGGCATCTTCCACTACAGTATGAAATCAGCTGAAGGCTTTGAAATGTGGGGTAAGTTTGTCTACCATGAAATTAACTCACCTGAGAAACTCGTCTTCGTGAATTCTTTCTCCGATGCAGAGGCTAACATTATCCGCGCACCTTTTAGCGAAAGCTTTCCGCTGGAAATAATGAATAAGTTATCTTTTACTGAAAATGAAGGAAAAACTACACTGATCATGCGTGGCGGCCCTTTCAATGCTACTGAAGAAGAACTTAAGTTCTTTGAGGGCATGTTTGATTCCATGAAACAAGGCTTTGGCGGCACGTTCGATCAGCTCGATGCCTACTTAGCCAAAGTCGTATAAGCGTTTTTGCCGGCTTAAAAGATGTTTTTGCGCCACTCTAGCAGCACTTGCCGATCCGGGCATGCCGCTAAGGTGGCGTTTTTTTCTTGAGGCGTATGCAAGATTGATTACTCTATATTTTACAGAAAAATAACGGCTTTTCTCTGCCCGGTTCTCGCTGCGGCGACCGCATAGTGACCGCTTTATGGATTAGGCCGGCAAGCCGAAGCTCGGCTGGAGATGGTCAGGTAACACGCATACATGGGTCGGTTCCGCCTTATTCGGATCTCGAGCGGTAAACTAACAAAATAAGCCTACTGCAGCTGCAGTAGGCTTATCCTTAGTTCTAAACAGTCGCTCTACGAAGCAATCCATAAGCTGCCATCAAGTACACGACAACCAAAGGCACCATCCACCAGAACAGATCCATATATTGATGGATGATCCAATCCAAGAGACCTCCCCACAACCCAAAGTGCGTGAAGGTATAGGAAACTACGGTACCAATCAAAAGCAGGGATGCAAAAAAGATATACATCGAAGCGCCGCCGAAACGACGGTGTAAACTAGATATCGCGAACCCGAGGAAATACATATGAAGAAGTACGATGAGATAAATACCCCACGTGCCTATCAGTGAAAGATCGTTTAGAAATTGAACATTAAAAAGGTGCAATCGAACCCCCCAGCCATGGGTCGCCTCTTCAATCACCGACAGGATGGCAAGTACCAGGGCTGAGCAAGCATTGACAATAATAGCTGTCACAGCCGTTCCAAAGAAGTAATCCTTCCTCCGAATACTCAGCCCCAAGGCAAATGGGAAGGTTTCTTTAATAGTGACCGTTCCTGCTACAAAGGTGTAGATGAAAATCGAAATAATCGCTCCCGTGTTTATGGACTCATCTATTTCCAGCGAAGTCGCAGTAATCAAATTGATCAAAAAGTTTGCACCGACAATGAACCATGGGATAGCGAACCATGTCATTTTGTTCCTCAAATGGAGCTTTACTACCTGGTTTACTTGATTCATTATTCCTCAGTCCCCTTTCCCGCGATTGACGTGCGTGTTAGATGAACGATAAGCTGCTGCATGGATACTGGAGCGAATTCAAGCCCCATCCCCTCCGCTTCCTTACGATCCCGGTCACTAAGAGCACCTAGAATCGTAGCCGATGCAGCCGCACCAATCGCCGTGCGTTCAAGCAGCTCTTTGCCCCGCGTGAAGGAATCCACAGCTGTCGCTAGACCGGAAACCGTGCAAGCACGACCGCGAAGAGCATCGGCATCTTCATTCATAATCAATTTGCCGTTATCGATAACCAGCACGTGCTCGAGCAAGCGGCTAACTTCGTCGATGAGATGCGTAGAGAGAATAACCGTCCGCGGAAACTCAGCATAGTCTTCAAGTAAGCGATCATAGAAGAGGATTCTTGCCACAGCATCCAGCCCCAAATAAGGCTCATCGAAAATGGTTAATGGAGCACGGCTTGCCAGACCAACCACAATACCGACGGAGGAAAGCATCCCTCTGGATAGCTTTTTTATTTTTCTTTTCAAAGGCAGACGGAAATCTTCAATCAAAGCATGCGCATAAGCATGATCCCAGTTCGGGAAAAGCGTTCTCGCAACCTCGATTACATCTATGACACGGAAGCTATCTGGGTACTTCTGGCTCTCTTTAATGAAACAAATCTGATTGAGCACTCGGCTATTCTCGTAAGGTTCTTCCCCAAATACCTTCAACTCGCCGCTTGTAGCAAACTGTTGAGACGAGATCATGTGCATGATCGTTGTTTTGCCTGCTCCGTTTCTGCCTAGCAAGCCATAGATTTTATTCGCTTCAATCGTGAAACTAACATGATCCACAGCCGTCACTTGGCCATAGGACTTGGTTAGTCCTTTCACTTCCACAATGTTGGTCATCACGCTTTCTCCCCTCTGCGCACCATTTCCGTCAATTGCTCTACGGTAATCCCGAGCTTCTCGGCTTCTTTCACCATCGTCACTACATATTGCTCATAAAATAGTTCTTTCCGCTTCTCCATCAGCTTCGTTCGCGCTCCCTCCGCTACAAACATGCCAATCCCTCGTTTCTTGTACAAAATCCCTTGGTCCACCAACAAATTAACACCTTTCGCTGCTGTCGCCGGATTAATTTGATAAAAGGATGCAAACTGATTCGTAGAAGGCACTTGCGATTCCTCCGGCATTCTTGACTCAATAATGTCATCTTCAATACGCTCTGCAATTTGCACAAAAATCGGGCGGCTATCGTCCATCATTAGTCCCATTTCTCTCACCACCACATCGGTTAGTTACTCATGTAATTAACCATACAACCAACCGACCTAAAAGTCAACACTTAAACTGATATTTGGGCTGGGCAGCAAAATAAATAAATTCCCATGGAACTGGGAATACCACTAGGGTGCGTGCTTGCTGTATTTTGGGGGTAGCAAGAGGTTTAGGCGAAGCGTGTAAAGGCTTTGACGCGATGCGATGTGTTGAGAAAATTGGCAGAGCGAGGCGCTTTAGGAAATGTTGAAGCAAAGAATCAAAGCAAAGCATTCTAGCGAAATGCTTAAGTAAAAAATCAAAGCAAAGCATTCTAGTGAAATGCTTAAGTAAAGAATCAAAGCTAAGCATTCTAGTGAAATGCTAAACAAAGTACGCTTCATATAACTGTGGATCAAGCAGAAAAAGTTAACTGCTCTAAGCTCCCCCATCTTACTCCCACGGTTAGCAAAGTTGTACTTTGTACAACATTAAGTGAGCGAATCCGAGAGTTTCCCAGCGAATGATGTAAAAAGTACAACAATTTAGCGCAAAAACAGCCAAATCTCCTAGGCCCCCTAAATAAACTGGAGTCCTCCTTTCAAATAAATTAAACTTATTTACAAAGGGGATGATCCGGAATGGGAAAAAGATTAGGAGAAGA